>NZ_JBIBVX010000008.1:0-353924 GCF_043080745.1 Streptomyces sp. NPDC014995 | reverse complement strand
TGACCGACGCCAGGACGCCCCGCGCCCTGATCGAGGCCGTCAACGGCGCGCTGGTGCCCTCCGGCGTCGCCTGATCCCCGACCGCGGCGCCCGGGCCCCCCCGGCCCCCCCCCCAGCCCCCCCCCGGGGCCCCCCGGGCCCCCCCCCCCCCAAACCCCCCCCCCCCCCCCCGCGGGGGGGGGGGGGGGGGGGGGGGGGGGGGGGGCGCGCGCGGCCCCCCCCCCCCCCCCCCCCCCCCCGGTACATCACCTGAGGGGTGCTCAGGAGGACTTTCCGGTTACGAGTTGACCTGTGCGGTCACGAGGCTGGAGAAGGTGGTCAGCCGGGTGTACACACCCGGGTAACCGGCCGCCGCGCAGCCCTCGCCCCAGGAAGTGATGCCTGCCAGGACGCCCCCGATGAGCAGGGGACCGCCGCTGTCGCCCTGGCAGGTGTCTACGCCGCCGGAGGTGTATCCGGCGCACACCATGTCGCTCGCGACGAAGTCGGAGCCGTACGAGCTGCCGCAGGTGGAGTCCGACACGACCGGGACGGTCGCCGTGCGCAGCTGGTTGGACGAGCTGCCACCCGAGGAGGTGGTGCCCCAGCCGAGGATGCGGGCCGTGGTGCCGGCCGCGTACACGCTCGTCTGGGAGGAGGAGACGTACGACGCCTTGGTGTACGGCATCGACGTCGACAGGGTCAGGACGGCCACGTCGTCGCCCTTGGTGGCGTCCGTGTAGTCGGGGTGGATCCAGATCTTGCTCACCCGGCTGACCGTGCCGTTCGTGCCGTTGAGGTAGGTGCGGCCGCCGACGACTCTGACGCTGCTGGTGGTCTCGCCGACCATGCAGTGCGCGGCGGTGACCACCTTCGTGGCCGAGACGAGGGTGCCGCCGCAGAACTGGTTCTGCGAGGCGTCCGTGATCTGCATCATGAACGGGTACGCCGTCGTGGTGGTCGTCGTACCGCCGACGATCGGCTGGGGCGCTGCGACAGCGGTGGGGGCGCTGAGCAAGGCCGACGCCGCGGCGGCAGCGGTCGCGGCGACGAGAGCCGCGGTCTTCTTGGCACGGTTGAGCCCGAACATGGATCTCCTTGCTGGGGGAGTTGCCGGTGGGGGGTCGCGCGGGTGTGGGGGGTGCACGGGGGCGCGGGACCGACCCCCGTGTGCCCGGGCGAGCGGCACGTCCCTTACGCTAGGGGCCGGCACCCTTGCGTCCCAATGAGGGAACCCCCTAAGGGAGTTGGGGAGGGAAAACCCTCGGTCGCCGCTCGGCGAACCCCGCGCGCCGAGCCCGTGCCGTGAACGCCCGTGCCATGAGCCCGTGTCGGCAGTTAACCCGCGGAATCGCTACTTCGCGTGACGCCCCGCCGCCAGTCGGACGATGTCCACCCGGGAGCGGATCCCCAGCTTGCGGTAGACCCGGGTCAGGGTCGCCTCCACCGTCTTGACGCTGATGAACAGCCGCGCGGCGATCTCCCGGTTGGTCGCGCCCTCCATGACCAGCGAGGCGACCTGACGCTCCATCGAGGCCAGCCCCTCCAGCGCGTCCGGCGCGGGCACCGGCGCCGGCTGCGCCGACGGCTCCACCGGGACGTCCGCGGCCGCCGCGTCGACCTGGCGCAGCCACGGCAGCGCCCGGCACCGCCGGAACAGCCGCGCCGCCTCGTCGTACGACGTCGGTCCCGGCCGCCGGGTGCGCAGCCGGGCCAGCGCGAACGCCGCCCGCGCCTCCTCCAGGCCGTAGCCCAGCTTGGCGAGCCGGTCCTGAACCGACGTCAGGCGGACCAGCGCGCCCTCCTGGTCGCCGCGCGCGGCCCGCACCAGCGCCTCCGCCCGGTCCAGCACCGCCAGGACGCTCTCCCGGCCCAGCCGCAGCGCGTGCTCGCGGGTGACGTCGATGACCTCCTGCGCCTCGCGCGCCTCCCCGACGCGGACCAGGGCCTCGGCGAGATCGCCCTGCCAGCGGCCGCGCGCCGGGTCGGTGATGCCCAGGCCCTGCTCCAGCTCCCGCACCCGGCGCAGGCTGCCGACCGCGCCCGCCGCGTCCCCGGCCACCAACTGGGCGTAGCCCAGCGCGGCCAGGGCCCGGGAGAGGTACATCTGGTCGCCGTCCTCCTCGGCGCGGTCCGCGGCCTCCCGGGCCAGCACCAGCGCCCGGCCGACGTCGCCGCCGGAGGCCTCCGCGAGGGAGGTGAGCATCGCGGAGGCGCCCAGGCCGATGCCGGAGTCGCGGGCCAGGCGCAGGCTCTCGCGGGCCAGGTCGAGGGCGCGTCCGCAGTGCCCGGAGCGCAGCTCGATGTCGGCGAGGAAACGCTGGAAGTGCACCTCGCTCTCGACCATGCCGCGCCGGCGCACCTCGCGCAGCAGCGCGGTGATGGTCGAACGGGCCTCGGGCAGCTGATCGCTCATCAGCAGCCAGCGGAAGCGGGCCGTGCCGGCGCCGTTGTGGTGGCAGGCCACGTACGGGTCCTGCGGCTCCTTCAGCGCGCGTTTGATGGTGGCGGGCGCGTCCGGGTGGCCCATCAGGGTCTCGGTCGACGCCTGGAAGGACAGCGCCATCAGCTCGGTGCGCCGGTCGCCGCCCCGCGCCGCCAGGTCGGCGGTGTGCGCGGCCTCCTCCCGGGCCTCGGCGAAGTCGCCCTCGACGACCAGCTTGCGCCAGGCCAGCCGGTAGTGGACCAGCGCGAGCAGCCGCGGGTCGTCGCCGGCGTCGGCGAGGGCCTGCGGGAAGACGGCGTCGACCTCGCCCAGGGACTGCCCGGCCGCCTCGATCACCACCTCCCAGGCCCGGACGCGCTCGGCGGGCACCGTGGCCCGGGTCAGCACCTCGCGCGCGATGTCCCGGGCGAGGTCCACCTCGCCGGCCGTGATGGCGTCCTCCGCGGCCCGCAGCCGGTGTTCGTCCGGGCCGGGCGTGTCGTCCGGCGGGGTGTGGCGGGCCGCGAGCAGCCCCAGCTCGGCGGCCGACGAGGGCGCGCCCCGGTCCCGGGCCAGCGCGGCGGCCTCGGCGAGCCGGGCGGCCACCTCCGGGTCGGTGCCGGTGGTCGCCAGGGCGAGGTTGCGGGCCCGCTCGATCGGGTCGGAGGCGGCCGTGGACAGCGCGGCGTGCGCGGCCCGCCGCTCCTGCGCGGGCGCCTCCGCGTACAGCGCGGCCGAGATCAGCGGATGCGCGAACCGCACGGCCGGCCCCTCGGGCTCCGTCGCCAGCAGCCCGAGCGCCGCCGCCTGGGCCGTCTCGGCCTCGGCGTCCTCACGGCCGGCCGCGTGCAGCAGCGCCAGGGTGGGGCGGGCGCCCGCACTGGCGACGAGGAGGGTGCGGCGGGCCTCGTCGGAGAGCATCTCCAGACGGCTGAGCACCAGGGCGCGCAGCGAGGTCGGCACGGGCAGCGGCTCGCCGGGGCGCGGCGGGGTCGGGTTCTCGCCGAGGGCGCGGCCCAGCTCCAGGGCGAACAGGGGGTTGCCGCCGCTGGTGCGGTGGATCTCGCGGACCGTGGAGCGGGGCAGGTCGGTGTAGCCGCGGTGGTCGAGCAGGACCGAGACCTGGGGGCGGGAGAGGGGGTGCAGGCGGACGGCCAGGGTGTCGGGCGGGGACGCGCGTAGATGACGGTCGTACTCCTGCCCCTCCGTCCGCACCGCGCACAGCAGTTGGACGGGGGTGTCGCCCAGGCGGCGGGCGGCGAAGCCGAGGAGTTCGGCGCTGGCGGAGTCCAGCCACTGGAGGTCGTCGGCGACGACCAGGACGGGGCCCGCGGCGGCGAGGGCGCGCAGCGCGGACAGCACGGCCAGGCGCAGGGCGAGCCCGTCGCGTTGCAGAGTCGATTCGCCGCGCCCGGTCAGGGCCGACTCCAGGGCGGTGCGCTGGGCGGCGGGCAGCCGGTCGGAGACCTCGTCGAGGACCAGACCGAACAGGTCGGCCAGGGCCAGGAAGGGGAGGTGCGATTCGGACTCGGTGGCCGAACAGCGCAACACGGTGCGGGCCGTCTCGCCGTAATCCGCGGCCAATGCCCGCAGCACGGTCGACTTTCCTATTCCGGCGGGGCCGTGGAGCAGCACACTGCCGCCGCGGGCCAGCTGGTCACGGGCGGCCGTGAACAGCTCCTCCCGGCCGATGACCAGGTCGGGGCGGCATCTGGCAGGCTCCGTGAAGTCCCGTCGCACGGTCACCGCTCCCTCCGTGTGTCGTGTCCGGGCCAAATTCTATTCAACGTTCGCTTGAAATCCGGAGGGACGGGGTGGTGAGGGATATAACAGCTGCGGCACAGGGAAATGCGTCGCGGTGGCCGGTGAATGGACGGTCGTCGCCCGGTGCCCTCCCTGGCGCGATCCGATCGCTCCGGCGGTGCCTCGCACCGTCGGTCCCTCACCCACGTCTCTCCTGCGGCGGCCCGTCGTACGCCCCTCCTCTCCACGGCCCTTCCTCCTACGGCAGCAGTCCCGCCCTCCGTGCCGCGACCACCGCCTCCCCGCGCGTGTGCGCCCCCAGTTTCCGCATCGCCGACCGGAGGTAGCCCTTGACCGTCTCCGGGCGCAGGCCCAGCCGCTCGGCGGCCGCCGCGTTGGTCGCCCCCGCCGCCACACACGTCAGGACGTCCAGCTCGCGTGGCGCCAGGGTCAGCTCCGGTGCCGCCCGGTCCGCCGTCAACAGCCCGCAGGCGGCCAGCAGTTCGGCCCGCAGGCCGGGATCGGTGATGCGCGGGGCCAGGGCACGCAGCGCCGCGTGGGCCTCACGGACCTGTTCCCAGCCGGCCGCCCCGGTACCGGCCTGCGGGCGCGCCGCCGACAGCAGGACGCGCGCCTCGTCCCCGACCACCAGCGACTGCTCCACGTCCCGCGCCACGTCGACGGCCGCGTTCAGCGTGCGGTCACCCAGCGGCTGGGCCGTCCGCAGGGCGCCGTACAGCACACCCCGCACCCGGCGCCGTACGACGACGGGGACCGCGAGGACCGAGCGCAGACCCTCCGCGGCCACCGCCGTGTCGTACTCGTGACTGATCTGCCGGGAGAGGGAGTAGTCGGTCACCGCGCAGGGGCGGGCCAGGGCGACCGCCTTGCCGCCGAGGCCGTTGCCGGAGGTCACCGCGAGACCGCGCAGCGCGGAGGTGGCCGCGCCGCTCAGTTCGCTGATGCGCGTCCGCTGCCGGCCCGGCTCCACCAGCCCGCCGAAGGCGACCGGCAGCCCGGTCACCCGCCGCAGCCGCGCCAGCGCGCCACGGATCTCCACCGCCCCGGCCGCGTCCGCTGCTGCCACCTGCCCGCCCTTCTTCGCGGCCCGTTCGCCGCGGTGACCCCCGTTCGGGGGTAGTGAGACCCGCATCACGGATTACACGATGACAGAGAGCCGCCCGGCAATGGTCCGGCAACCAGGAGGACAGATGACGACGGCGACAGAACAGTTCCGCAGGGCCCGGGACTTCCTGCTGGAACACCGCGAGGACTACGTCACGGCCTGCGAGGGCTTCGAGTGGCCCCGGCCCGAGCACTTCAACTGGGCCCTCGACTGGTTCGACGTCATCGCGGAGGGAAACGACCGCACCGCCCTGCACATCGTCGAGGAGGACGGCTCCGAGGTCCGGCTCTCCTTCGCAGAACTGGCCGAGCGGTCCGACCGGGTCGCCAACCTGCTGCGCGAGCGCGGCGTCGAGGCCGAGGAGCGGATCCTGGTCATGCTCGGCAACCAGGCCGAACTGTGGGAGACCGCCCTGGCCGCGATGAAGCTGCGCGCCGTCGTCATCCCCGCCACCCCGCTGCTCGGCCCCGCCGACCTGCGCGACCGCGTCGAGCGCGGCCGGGTGCGGCACGTCGTGGTGCGCGCCGAGGACACCGCCAAGTTCGACGAGGTGCCCGGCGACTACACGCGCACCGCCGTCGGCGGCGTGCCGGAGGGATGGCAGCCGTACGAGGACGCGTACACCGCCTCCGCCGACTTCCTGCCGGACGGCCCCACCCTCGCCGACGACCCGCTCATGCTCTACTTCACCTCCGGTACGACGGCCCGCCCCAAGCTCGTCGAGCACACCCACGTGTCGTACCCGATCGGGCACCTGGCCACCCTGTACTGGATCGGTCTGCGGCCCGGTGACGTGCACCTCAACATCTCCTCGCCCGGCTGGGCCAAGCACGCCTGGTCCAACCTCTTCGCCCCCTGGAACGCCGAGGCAACCGTCTTCATCCACAACTACACGCGCTTCGACCCGGCCCGGCTGATGGCGGAGATGGACCGCGCGGGCGTGACGACCTTCTGCGCGCCGCCGACCGTCTGGCGCATGCTCATCCAGGCCGACCTGACCCAGCTGCGCACCCCGCCGCGCGAGGCCGTGGCCGCGGGCGAGCCCCTGAACCCCGAGGTCATCGAGCAGGTGCGGCGGGCCTGGGGCGTGACCGTCCGGGACGGCTTCGGCCAGACGGAGACGGCCGTGCAGATCGCCAACAGCCCCGGGCAGCCCCTGAAGACCGGCTCCATGGGCCGCCCCAGCCCCGGCTACCGCGTGGAGCTGCTCGACCCGGTGTCGGGCGCGCCCGGCGCGACGGAGGGCGAGATCGCGCTGGACCTGTCGGCGCGGCCGGTCGGCCTGATGACCGGTTACCACGGCGACCCCGACCGCACGGCGGAGGCGATGGCGGGCGGGTACTACCGCACCGGCGACATCGGCGAACGCGACGAGAGCGGTTACATCACTTACGTCGGCCGCAGCGACGACGTCTTCAAGGCGTCCGACTACAAGATCAGCCCCTTCGAGCTGGAGAGCGCGCTGCTGGAGCACGAGGCCGTCGCCGAGGCGGCCGTCGTTCCCGCCCCGGACGAGCTGCGGCTGGCCGTGCCCAAGGCGTACGTCGTCCTCGCCGAGGGCTGGGAGCCCGGTCCCGACACCGCGAAGACGCTGTTCGAGCACTCCCGTGAGGTCCTCGCGCCCTACAAGCGCGTCCGCCGCCTGGAGTTCGCGCCGCTGCCCAAGACCGTCTCCGGCAAGATCCGCCGCATCGAGCTGCGCGAGGCCACCGCGGCGGGCTCGGCCGACGAGTACCGCGAGGAGGACTTCCGGTGAACAGCTACACGCACGGCACCGGCGGGACCCCGCTGCTCGGCGACACCATCGGCGCCGCCCTGGACCGGGCCGCGGCGCTGTGGCCGGACCGTGAGGCGCTCGTCGACGTGCCGTCCGGACGGCGCTGGACGTACGCGCGGTTCGTCGCGGACGTGGACGAGCTGGCGTGCGCGCTGCTCGCGAGCGGGATCGCCAAGGGCGACCGGGTGGGCATCTGGGCGGTCAACGGTCCCGAGTGGGTGCTGGTCCAGTACGCCACCGCCCGGATCGGCGCGATCATGGTCAACATCAACCCGGCGTACCGCACGCACGAGGTGGAGTACGTCCTCAACCAGGCCGGGGTCCGCCTGCTGTTCGCCTCCCTCGGCCACAAGACGAGCGACTACCGGGCGATGGTCGAACAAGTCCGCGCAAGCTGCCCGCAGTTGAGGGAGACGGTCTACTTCGGTGACCCGGGCTGGGACGCGCTGCTCGGCCGTGGCACCCCCGACCGGCGCGAGGAACTGGCGGCGCGAGGGCGCGAGCTGTCGTGCGACGACCCCATCAACATCCAGTACACCTCCGGCACCACGGGCTTCCCGAAGGGCGCGACCCTCTCCCACCACAACATCCTCAACAACGGTTACTTCGTGGGGGAGATGATCGCTTACACCGAGCAGGACCGGATCTGCGTCCCGGTGCCCTTCTACCACTGTTTCGGCATGGTGATGGGCAACCTGGCGGCGGCCTCGCACGGCGCCTGCGTGGTGATCCCGGCCCCCTCCTTCGACCCGAGGGCCACGCTGGAGGCCGTCCAGCAGGAGCGGTGCACGTCCCTGTACGGCGTCCCGACCATGTTCATCGCGGAGCTGAACCTGCCCGACTTCGCCACCTACGACCTGTCGTCGCTGCGCACCGGCATCATGGCGGGCTCGCCGTGCCCGGTGGAGGTGATGAAACGGGTGGTCGCCGAGATGAACATGGCGGAGGTGTCGATCTGTTACGGCATGACCGAGACCTCGCCCGTCTCCACCCAGACCCGCCGCGACGACGACCTGGAGCACCGCACCGGCACCGTCGGCCGCGTGCTGCCGCACATCGAGGTGAAGGTCGTCGACCCGGTGACCGGTGTGACCCGGCCTCGGGGCACGGCGGGCGAGCTGTGCACCCGCGGCTACAGCGTGATGCTCGGTTACTGGAACGAACCCGAGAAGACCGCCGAGGCCATCGACGCCGGCCGCTGGATGCACACCGGCGACCTCGCGGTGATGCGCGAAGACGGTTACGTCCAGATCGTCGGCCGCATCAAGGACGTGATCATCAGGGGCGGCGAGAACGTCTACCCGCGCGAGATCGAGGAGTTCCTGTACGCCCACCCCGAGATCAGGGACGTCCAGGTCGTCGGCGTACCCCATGAGACGTACGGCGAGGAGGTGCTCGCCTGCGTGATCCCGCGCGACCCCGCCGACCCGCTCACCCTGGAGGAACTGCGCGCCTTCTGCCAGGGGCGGTTGGCGCACTACAAGATCCCGAGCAGGCTCCAGGTGCTGGAGGCCTTTCCGATGACCGTGTCGGGGAAGGTGCGGAAGGTGGAACTGCGGGAGAGGTACGGGTCGTAGGGCCGGCGCGGCGGGCCGGGCCGGCATCGGGGCGGCCCGGCGCCGCGGCGGCGCGGGCGGGCTCAGGCGCTTCGCGCCTCCAACTCCTCGGCCGCCGCGTTGACCGGCTGCGGGGTGCCCGCGAGGTCCAGGACGAAGAGGGGGACCGCGAGGGAGTCGGCGCGGGCGCGGGCGTCGGGGGCGTAGCCGGCGAGGGAGAAGTACGCGCAGTGCGCGGACTCCGACATGGCCGTCAGCCACAGGCACTCCACGTCCCGCAGCGAGGCCGGGTGCACGCTGGGGTCGACGTGCGCCAGCAGCCCGCGCGCGGCGAGACCGATCCCGGAGGCGGGGCGCTGGTCGGCCCGCCGGATGTCCCGGTACCCGAGCCACCGCAGATAGAGCGCCGTCGCCGTGACCGCGTCACGGGCGGTGCGGATGGCGACGGGGTGGAAGGGGCGGCGGGGGGAGGACGACGGTGTGGTCTGCGGGGGCGTGGTGGGCGCTTCCTGCCCTGGAACCGCGTCCAACCGTGAAGCCGACTCCTGCCCTGTGCCTGGCTCCTGCGGTGGGCTCGGCTCCTGCGCTGTGTCCGGCTCCTGCCCGGCGTCCACCTCCTGCCCTGTGCCCGACTCCTGCGCTGGGCCCGACTCCCGCCCTGAGCCCGCCGCCTGTCCGGTGTCCGCATCCTCCTCCGGGCTGCTTTCGGTCCGCGGGCCGGTCATGGTCACCGGGATGCGCAGGACCGTGCCGCACGGGCAGCCCAGTTCCGGGCGGGGCCACTGGGCGCGGTGGCCGCAGGCGGGACAGGGGACGGTGACCCACTCCTCCTCCCAGGCCCGGTGCGCGACGGCTGTCGGAGCCGTGCGCGGGTCGAGCCGCGGCGCGACCGCTGAGCCGCAGACGCAGGGGTAGGAAGGCGCGGTGTAGAGGCGCTCGCGCCGGCAGGCCGGGCAGCGCACCGGCACGCTCTCGGACATGGCCCCCATCGTCCTCCGGAAACCCCCCGCTTGTCCGTCTCTTGACGCCCTTCCTCCCGGCCACCTACATTCCTTCCAGATAGTAGAAAACAATTTCCGCAATACGGAAGTATCACGTAAGGGCTCACCGCGGGGCGCGACGGGAGAGCGAATCCGACAGCCGAAGCAGGAGTACTCGATGGCTCGAATGACCGCTGCCCGCGCGGCAGTTGAGATCCTCAGGCGCGAGGGCGTCACCGCCGCGTTCGGTGTCCCCGGCGCGGCGATCAACCCCTTCTACGCGGCCCTCAAGGCCTCCGGCGGCATCGCCCACACCCTCGCCCGCCATGTCGAGGGCGCCTCGCACATGGCCGAGGGCTACACCCGCACCCACCCGGGCAACATCGGCGTCTGCGTCGGCACCTCCGGCCCGGCCGGCACCGACATGATCACCGGCCTGTACTCGGCCATCGGCGACTCTGTCCCGATCCTGTGCATCACCGGCCAGGCCCCGACCGCCGTGATCCACAAGGAGGACTTCCAGGCCGTCGACATCGCCTCCATCGCCAGGCCGGTGACCAAGATGGCGGTCACCGTCCTGGAGGCCGCACAGGTCCCCGGCGTCTTCCAGCAGGCCTTCCACCTCATGCGCTCCGGCCGCCCCGGCCCGGTCCTCATCGACCTGCCGATCGACGTGCAGCTGACCGAGATCGAGTTCGACCCGGACACGTACGAGCCGCTGCCCGCCTACCGGCCGGCCGCGACCCGCGCCCAGATCGAGAAGGCGCTCGGCATGCTGAACGCCGCCGAACGCCCGCTGATCGTCGCCGGCGGCGGGGTCATCACCGCCGACGCCTGCGCCCTCCTCGTCGAGTTCGCCGAGCTGACCGGCACCCCCGTCGTGCCGACCCTGATGGGCTGGGGCGCCGTCCCCGACGACCACGAGCTGAACGCCGGCATGGTCGGCCTGCAGACCTCGCACCGCTACGGCAACGCGACCTTCCTGGAGTCCGACTTCGTCCTCGGCATCGGCAACCGCTGGGCCAACCGCCACACCGGCAGGCTCGACGTCTACACGCAGGGCCGCACCTTCGTCCACGTCGACGTGGAGCCCACCCAGATCGGCAGGATCTTCGCCCCGGACTACGGCTTCGCCTCCGACGCGAAGGCGGCCCTGGAGCTCTTCGTCGAGGTGGCGCGGGAGCTGAGGGCCGCGGGGGAGCTGCCCGACCGCTCCGCCTGGGCCGCCGCCGCGCAGGAGAAGAAGGCGACCCTCCAACGCCGTACGCACTTCGACGACGTCCCGATCAAGCCGCAGCGCGTGTACGAGGAGATGAACAAGGCCTTCGGCCCCGAGACCCGCTACGTCACCACCATCGGCCTCTCGCAGATCGCCGGCGCCCAGATGCTGCACGTCTACCGGCCGCGCCACTGGATCAACTGCGGCCAGGCGGGCCCCCTCGGCTGGACCATCCCGGCCGCCCTCGGCGTCGCCAGGGCCGACCCGGAGGCGAGCGTCGTCGCCCTCTCCGGGGACTACGACTTCCAGTTCATGATCGAGGAGCTGGCGGTCGGCGCGCAGCACAAGATCCCGTACGTCCACGTCCTCGTCAACAACTCCTATCTGGGCCTGATCCGCCAGGCGCAGCGCGCCTTCGACATGGACTTCCAGGTCAAGCTGGAGTTCGAGAACATCAACTCCCCCGAGCTGGGCGGCTACGGCGTCGACCACGTCAAGGTCGCCGAGGGCCTCGGCTGCAAGGCGATCCGGGTCACCGACCCGAACGAGCTGGGGGCCGCCTTCGAGCGGGCGAAGAAACTCGCCGCGGAGTTCCAGGTCCCGGTCGTCGTCGAGGCGATCCTGGAGCGCGTCACCAACATCTCCATGAGTGGCACCAACGACATCGCCGGCGTCGTGGAGTTCGAGGAGGTCGCGACGGAGGAGTGGCACGCGCCGACGGCCGTCAGGACGCTGAAGGTCTGACCCGTCGCGCGTCGCGCAGGTGAGGGGCGGCCCATCCCGGGGACGGGCCGCCCCTCTCGCACGCCTGCTCAGTCGGAGCCGCCGCCTCCGCCCCCGCAGGAGTACGCCACACCGCCGGTGCCGCCGCCCCGGGGCGAGCGCGAGTGGAAACCCCTGTCCTCCGTCACCTCGGCCCGGGCGACCAGCCCCGCCCGCAGGGCGAAGCGCGGGACCAGGACGTGCAGGGCCGGTCCGCCGTGCAGGGCCACCGCCATCAGGATGCCGGACGTCGACAGGCCCCTGCGGCTCGTGGGCAGCGGGTGCTCGGCGTCCAGGGCGTCGAGCAGCCGCCGGGCGGCCCGGGTGCGGTGGGGCGGGAGGGCGCGCAGGAAGCCCGCGGACTTCAGGCCGGCGCGCAGTCCGGCGAGTTCCGACCGGACGCCGGCGTGGTCCAGTACGTCCGCCGGGCCCGCGGGCCGGCCGAGCGCCGCGTACACGGCCTCGGCGAGGGGCGGAAGCGGAGGCGGGGCCTGCCCGGCAGCCTCGGTGGACGCTCCCGAGGTCCGCAGTCTGCCGGGCCGGCCCGCCTCGACGGCGCCCCGCAGGTGCAGGGCGACCACGGCCACCGTGACGGCGGCGCGGGGGCCGCCCCGCAGCAGTGCGACCTCGTGCGGCTTAAGCCGCACGGTCCTGTCCGCGCTCATGGCACACCCCCTGGGGCGGGATCCGCCGCCCCCGTGCCGGCGGACCCCGCGTGACCACAATGTGCCCTCGAGCAGGGGTGGTTGAAGCCCGCTGAACCATGTTCAGAGGTTGATTTGAGGTTGGCGTACCCGGCCTACGTCTCCTGCTGTGAGTGGTGCTCCGACAGCCCCGGCCAGTCCTCCGGGCCGCCGCCCTGCCACTCGACGAGGTCGCTCTCCTCCACGTCGATCTCGTCCAGGTCGGCCAGCCGGAGGATCTCGACCACGTCGTCGAGATGCGTGGCGATCCCCAGGGGGACGTCACCCGCGGTGACCCGGCGGGAGCCGTCCAGGGCCGGGGCGTGGACCACGATGTGCGGGTTCTGCGTCGGATTGCCCATGCCTTCAGGCTGCTGCGGCCGGGACGGATCCGCACGCCGGGACGGCCGGACCCCGCCCCGGGCCGGGGCGGTGGCCGTCCGACGGCGCGAGGCCGGGCGCGACGGGACGTTCGCGCCGCCGGACGGGGTCCGGGGGTGCCGTGGGCGGGGACCGCGGCGGATGCGACGGAGCCGCCGGTGTCCTCCCTCTGGTCGAGAGGAGCACCGCGTTCCTTCACCACCGCACTGGCTCGCACGCCGCCGCGGTCCTCACCCTGCCCGCCGCGTGCCGTGCGACCACCCCTCATCCCGGACGGCGCGGTGGCGGCGGGCCGCGCGCACCGGATCACGACCTCCCGTCGGATCCCGTGCGCGAGCCGGGGGGCCGGTCCTCGCGCGGGGCGGGGACCGTGAACCGGGCGACAACGGTTTCGTTGACGTCCGGTGTGTGGTTCCGGGCGGCGCCGCCACCTTGGGCGCGACAGGACAAGTGTCGGCGGCGGCGCCGCCCGGAGGTCTCGCAGGGGTCAGACCCGCGCGCCGGACAGGCGCTCCACGCTCCGCAGCAGCGCCGAGTGGTCGAGGCCGCCGTCGCCCTGCGCGCGCAGGCTCGCCACGAGCTGCGCGACCACGGCGCCGACGGGCAGGGCCGCGCCGACGTCGCGGGCGGCGTCCGTGACGATGCCCATGTCCTTGTGGTGCAGGTCGATGCGGAAGCCGGGCCGGAAGTCGCGGTTCAGGAAGTTGTCCTTCTTGCGCGTCAGCACGGTCGACCCGGCCAGTCCGCCGCCCAGGACGTCCAGCGCGGCCCTCAGGTCCACGCCCGACTTCTCCAGGAAGACCACGGCCTCGGCGCACGCCTGGATGTTCACGGCCACGATCAGCTGGTTGGCGGCCTTCACGGTCTGGCCGGAGCCGTGCGGACCGCACAGCACGACGGTCCTGCCGAGCGCCTCGAAGAGCGGCTTCGCCCGGTCGAAGTCGGCCTGCTCGCCGCCGACCATGATGGACAGCACCGCCTCGACGGCGCCTGCCTCACCGCCGGACACGGGTGCGTCCAGGACGCGTATGCCCTTGTCCTTCGCCGCCTTCGCCAGATCGATCGAGGTCTGCGGGGTGATCGAGGACATGTCGATCAGCAGCGTGCCGGGCCTGGCGTTCTCCAGGATGCCGTCGGGGCCGTACGCGACGGCCTCGACCTGTGGGGAGGCGGGCACCATCGTGACGACGACGTCGGCGTCGCGGACGGCCTCGGCGAGGGACGTCGCCGCCGTGCCGCCGGCCGCGGCGAGGCGGTCGAGCTTCTCCTGCTCCAGGGTGAAGCCGGTGACGTCGTAGCCCGCCTTGATCAGGTTCTCGGACATGGGGGAGCCCATGATGCCGAGGCCGATCCAGGCGATCTTGGGGAGACTCATGGGGGTACCTCTCTGCAAGCGGTGCGGGGGAAGGTCAGCGGGCCGCGCGGGCCTCGGCCGGCAGCCATGCGAAGGCCTCGGCGCTCGGGCGGTCGCCCGGCTTGTACTCGAGGCCGGTCCAGCCGTCATAACCGGCCTTCCGCAGCCGGTCGAGCAGGTCCTCCAGCGGGAGCGACCCGGTGCCCGGGGCGCCGCGGCCGGGGTTGTCGGCGATCTGGACGTGACCGGTCCTCGCGGCGTACCGATCGATCACCGACGGCAGGTCCTCGCCGTTCATGGACAGGTGGTAGAGGTCCATGAGGAAGCGCGCGTTGCCGAGGCCGGTGGCCTCGTTGACCCTGTCGACGACGCCGACGGCGGCCGGCGCCGAGACCAGCGGGTACCGCGGTGACTCGGGCCGGTTCAGCGCCTCGATCAGCAGGATCGCGCCGATCCGGTCGGCGGCCCGGGCGGCGAGGGCCAGGTTCTCCAGCGCGAGCGCGTCCTGCTTGCCGGGGTCCACGCCCTCGACGCGGTTGCCGTACAGCGCGTTGAGCGCCCGGCAGCCGAGCGACTGGGCGAAGCCGGCGGCCACGTCGATGTTGGCGCGGAACCTCTCCGACTCCTCGCCCGGGACGGACAGGGCGCCGCGGTCCGGGCCGGGCAGCCGTCCGGCGTAGAAGTTCAGGCCGGTGAGCTGGACGCCCGCGTCCTCGATCGCCTTCTTCAGGGCGTCGAGCCGGGACCGCTCGGGCGTCGGGGAGTCGGTCCAGGGCCACCACAGCTCGACCGCGGTGAAGCCGGCCGCGGCGGCGGCCGCGGGGCGCTCCAGGAGCGGGAGTTCCGTGAAGAGGATCGACAGGTTGACGTTGAAGCGCTGCTCTGCGAATCCCATGGGGCCGGCGCTCCCTTCCATGCGTGAATTTCGTATCGTGGAACTTGGTTTCTGCTTAATGGAAGACTGCCTCTCTTCGGGGACGGCTGTCAAGAGCCGGGAACGCAGAGAGCCCCCGCGCGATCTCGCGCGGGGGCTCGCCGGGGTGCAGGTCAGAGGGCGTCGACGGCGCTCACCTTCCAGCCGGCGGAGGTACGGGACATCGTCATCCGCACCCGGTTCAGATCCACGCGGGACCCCGTGACCTGAGTGCTCTCGGTGACCTGGTTGACGAAGAGCAGCACGACGACCCGGTCCGGCGAGGCCGACACCACCGAGGCCGCCGGGGCGCCACCGCCGGGCGGCTCCACCACCGTCGCCTTCACCACCCCGTCGTACTTCTCGGCGGTCGGCCCCACCACCGCCTTCGTCGTCCTGCCGTACTCGCCGCGGAACTTCCCGGTCAGCAGGGCGCGCGCCCGGGCGAAATCGCGGTCCAGGTGACGGTGGTCGTACGACAGCACGACGGGCGCCGCCTCACGCGCCGCCGCGAGCGCCTGCCGGCGGGCCTCCTCGGTCGCCCGCCCCTCGCGGTACTGCCACCCGAGTACGGCCACCGCGACCAGGCCGGCCAGGAGGAGCAGCGCGAGGGACGCCGTCAGCAGCCTGCGCCCCCGCCCCGGGCGGGCCGGCAGCACGTCGTCGTCCTCCGCGGAGTCCGGTCGCGGCTCCGGCGGGTCGTCCCAGCCGTCCGGCGGCTCGATGAGCACGGTGCGCCCGGACGTCTGGTCCTCGGCCCGCCGCGGCTCCTTCGCCTCGTCCGCCCCGTCGGCCCCGTTCGTCTCGTTCTCGTGGAGCCGCTCGGCGCGCTCCGCACGCTTGGCCGCCGCCCGGGCCGCCGCGCTCAGGGTGCGCCGGGTGGGCGAGCCGGAGCCGCGGGGCTTGGAAGTCAGGTTCGCCACGGTCGTTCTCCTTACTGGTCGTACATCGGGGGGCGGGTGGCGAGTCAGCCGACGAACTCCACGTCGGACGTCAGCCAGCGGCCGTTCTCCAGGACGAGGTCGAGTTGCAGGCGGTACGTGCGGGCCTCGCCCCCGGGCACGGCGACATTGGTGACCTTGCTGTCGGCGACCACCTGCACGCGGGCCGAACGCTCGTCCGCCCGGACGATGCCCGCCTCCAGGACCTGGCCCTCGGACACCGACTTGTTCTGCGCGACCAGCTTGGTCAGCTCGGCGGTCTGCGCCGCGAACTGCTCCTTGAAGTCGCCCGTGGCGCCCTTGAGCACGTTCCCGCTGTCCCGGTCGTAGTGCCGGTAGTCGAGCGAGGTGAAGTTCAGCGCCGACTGGCGGGCCGCCGCGAGGATGTCCTGGCGGCGCTGATCCGTCTGGCGCTGCTCGTACACCCGCACGCTCAGCCAGACGGCCGCCGCCGTCGTCAGCACCGTCGCCGCCACCAGCCCCGCCGGCAGCAGCCGGGCGCGCACGAGGCCCCGGCCACGGGTGTCCGCCCGCCCGGCCAGCAGCCGCCGCAGCGGCCGTACCAGCCGTGCCGACGAGCTCAGCACCACCGCGAACAGGCTCCCGTTCACGCCATCGGTCCGACGAGCAGCCATTGCCAGGACTCCTTTCCGAACACGGCCTGCTGGCCGCCCGTCGAGCCGATCTCGACGGATCTTCCGTCCGGCCCCGTGGCGAGACCGGTCTGCGGGTCGTACGGCGAGACGTACGCGGCCCGGTCGGCGCCATCCGGGCCGGACCGCGCGCCGGGCGCGTTCTGCGCGCCCCGCACCGAGGTGTCGCTGCCGCGCGGCTCCGTGCAGCGCGCCCCGGTGTTCGCCGGGCGGGTGCTGGTGTCCGCCGGGTCGCGTCGCGGGGTGCCGTATCCCTGCGTGCACGCCGACGGGTCGTCGGCGTTGACCACCAGCCCGAAGTGGGTGGTGCCGTCGCCGGGGAGGACGGTGTAGCTGTCGGAGACCACCACCGGGAAGGTGACCAGGGCCTGTTCCACGCCGGGCAGCCGGGCCAGCGTGACCTGACCGCCGCTGATCAGGTTCGCCAGCAGCACCGACAGCCGGGGGCCGGTCGACTTCAGCAGCGAGTTCACCTCGTGGGCGGCCGGCGTCGCGTTGCCGATCAGTTTGCGCAGGTCCCCGTCGCTCGCCTTCAACTGCGCGGTGAACGCGGCGAGATCACGCGAGAACGACGTGATCGCCGAACCCTGGTCGGCCTGCGTCTTCAGGACCGTCCGCGAGTCCTCGATGAGGTCGATCGTCTCCGGCAGCGCCTCGGACGCCGACTCGACGAGCGCGTTGCCCGAGTCGACCAGCCGGCCGAGGTGCGGCCCCGTTCCGGCGAACGCCTTGCCCAACTCGTCCACGGTGACCCGCAGGTCGTCCTTGCCCACCGACTTCACCAGCCGGTCCAGGCTCACCACCATGTCCGTGGCGGGCAGCGGCACCCGGGTCCTGCCGCGCGGGATCGTGCTGCCCTCCAGCAGATACGGGCCGTCCGTCCGGCGCGGCTGGAGGTCGACGTACTGCTCGCCCACCGCCGAACGGTTCGCCACCACGGCGAGCGTGTCCGCCGGGATGCCCGGCGAGCCGTCCTCGATCTCCAGCGCCACCGAGACGCCGCCGTCGCCGCTCAGCCGCAGTGCGCCGACCCGGCCCACCGGCACCCCGCGGTAGGTGACCTCGGCGCCGGTGTAGATGCCCCCGGAGTCGGCGAAGTCGGCCCGCACGGTGTAGCCGCGGCCGAGCAGCCCGTCCACCAGGCCCGTGTACTCGGCGCCGACGTAGGACACCCCCACCGCGGTGACGGTGGCGAAGGCCAGCAGCTGTGCCTTGACCGTACGTGTGATCACGGCAGTATCCCCTTCAGCAAGAGCTCCGCGAGCGCGAGGTCGATGCCCGGCGGGAGACCGTCGGCGGTGCGCCCGTCCTCGTACGCGGCCTGCGTGCCGGTGCACACGGGCGGGCACAGCGGGCCGCCGTCGCCGCCGCCGTCGCCGGAGGGTGCCGACGGCTCGACGGGCGTGTCCGGCAGGCCCGGGGTGCCCGGCAGGCTGGGCTGCGGCACGCCGGGCACCTCCGGGAGGTCCGGCAGCTCCGGCGTGTCCGGGAGGCCGGGTGTCTTCGGGGAGTCCTCGCTCCCGTCGGGCTCGTCGGCGAGGTTGCCGTAGATGCTCGACAGATCGAGGTCGGCGGTCACCGCCAGGTTGACGTAGTCGCCCTTGATGGCGTCCACGGCGTTCCGGGGGAACGGGTAAGTGGTCAGCAGCTCCAGCGAGTTGGGCAGGTCGTTGCCCGCCTTGTTGAGCTGGGCGAGGATCGGCCGCAGCGCCTTGAGGTTGGCGACCGTGTCGTCGTGCGACGCGTTCACGACCTTCGTGCCCGTCTTGCCGAGGTCGGACAGGGCCGTGAGCATCTTGGTCAGATCCCGTCGCTGGTCGGCGAGGACCTTCAGCGCGGGCGGCAGCGTGTCGACGGCCACGGCGATGGTCTTCTTCTCCTTCGCCAGCCGCTTGGCGAGCCGGTCGATGCCCTCGAGGGCGCGGACGATCTCCTTGCGCTGCCCGTCCAGGCCGCCGAGGCACGTGTTCAGCTCCTTCAGCAGCCCCTTGACCCGGTTCTCCCGGCCCGCCAGCGCCTTGTTCAGCTCCACGGTGATCGTCTTGAGCTGGGCCACGCCGCCGCCGTTGAGCAGCGCGGACAGCGCGGACAGCACCTCCTCGATCTCCGGGTTCCGGCCGCTGCGGGCCAGCGGGATCCGGTCGCCGTCGCGGAGCCGGCCGACGGGCGCGGTGCCCACGGGGGAGGTCAGCGCCACGTACTTCTCGCCGAGCATGCTCGTCTGCCGCAGCTCGGCGACCGCGTTGCCGGGCAGCTTCACCGAGTCGGCGACCCGCAGCCGCACCTTGGCGTGCCAGCCGTCCAGCTCCACCTTCTCGACGGCGCCCACGGTGACGTTGTTGACCTTCACCGCGGACTGCGGCACCAGGTCCAGGACGTCGCGGAACTCGACGGTGACCCGGTACGCGTCACCGTCCGCGGCGGCGCCTCCGGGCAGCGGCACGTCGTACCAGCCGTCGAACTGGCAGCCGGACAGCAGCAGCGAGCCGGCCGCCGCCCAGGCGACGGCCCTCCTCGTGGGGATCCCGCTCATGCGTCGGCCTCCAGGATTCCGCCCAGCGTCCGGTCGACCGTGCCCGTGCTCGGCACGGCCGGGGCCTTCGGCACCTCGGGCAGGGAGTCGAACAGCTTCTCCAGCTCCCGGCAGTCGGGGTTCTTGCCGCCCTCGTCCCCGGTCGTGCGCAGGATGGAGCACAGCAGCGCCGCCGGGTCCTGCGGATGGTCGGGGTTGTTGCGGGTGTCGAGGGTGCCGGAGGACGGGTTGCCGGCGTTCTGGAGGTTCGACAGGCCCGTCGGGGCGACCTCCAGCAGCTCCTCCAGCGCCGCCCGCTGGGTGACGAGCACCTCGGTGACCTTGCTGAGCCCCTTCACGTTCGAGGTCAGTGACTCCTTGTTCTTCTTCACGAAGCCGGACACGTCGCCGAGCGCCGTCCCCAGGTGCTTCAGGGCCTCCGCCAGGTCCTTGCGTTCCTCGGCGAGCTGGCCGGCGACCTTGGCGAGGGTGGTGTTGAACGACCGCACGCTCTTGTCGTCGGCCGCCAGCGCCGCGGTGAACACCTGGAGGTTCCGCACGGTGCCGAACAGATCGCTCCGGCCGTCGGAGAGCGTGGTGACCGCCAGCGACAGGTCCTCGACCGTCTGGTGGATGTCCTCGCCCTGGCCGTCCAGGTTGTCCGCGCTCACCCCGAGCAGCCGCGCCAGCGAGCCGTCCTCGTTGGCCCCCTTCGGGCCGAGCGCCTCGGACGTGGTGTGCAGGCTGTCGAAGACACGGTCCAGTTCCACGGGGACGGCCGTGCGCGACTCGGGGATGACGGCGCCGTCCCGCAGCGCCGGGCCCTCGCGGTACACCGGCAGCAGCTGCACGTAGCGGTCGCTGACCACCGAGGAGTTGATGATGGCGGCCTGGGCGCCCGCCGGGACCTTGCGGTCCGCGTCGTACTCCAGCACCACCCGCACCCGTTCGCCCTGCGGCGTGATCTCTGCGACCTCGCCGATCCGGACGCCGAGGACCCGGACGTCGGAGCCGGGGTAGATGCCGACGGTGCGCGGGAAGTACGCGGTGACCCGCACGGTCTCCGACCGCGGCCACACCGCGAACGCGGCGCCGGCGACGAGGGCGAGAACGACGACGACCGCCCAGCGCCTGGTGATCCTGGGCTTCTTCACCGGTCGCCTCCCGTCCGCGGCACCACCGGAGCGGCGACCATGTTCTGGACGTAGCTGTCGAACCAACGGCCGTTGCCGAGGGTGTTGGTGAACACGCGCACATACGGTGCGAGCAGCTTGATGCTCCGGTCCAGGCTCGACTGGTTCCGTTCGAGCATCCCGACGACGCGGTTCAGGCCCTTGAGCGCGGGCCCGATCTCCTTGTCGTTGTCCTCGACCAGCCCGGAGAGCTGGATGCCGAGCGCGGCCGAGGTGGTGAGCAGCTTGTGGATGGCCTTGCGCCGCTTGCTGATCTCCTTGAACAGCTTCTCGCCGTCGCCGACCAGCGCCGTGAAGTCCGCGGACCGCTCGGCCAGCACCCCCGTCACGCCGTTGGCGTGGTCGAGCAGCCCGCGCAGCTCCTTGTCCCGCTCGGCGACCGTCCTGGAGATCTCCGACAGGCCCTTGATGGAGGCCCGCACCTCCTCGGGGGAGTCCTCGAAGGTGGTGGAGATCGTGTCCAGGGCGGTGGCCAGCCGCTCGGTGTCGACCTCCTCCGTGGTGGTCGTGAGGTCGCTGAACGCCTGCACGACGTCGTACGCCGGGACCGTCCGCTTCAGCGGGATCTCACTGCCGGGCGCGAGCCGGCCCGGCCCCTCGGGGTGCAGGGCCAGGTACTTCGCCCCGAGGATCGTCTTCACCCGGATCGACGCGCCGGTCGTGGTGCCGAACTCCGGGTCGCCCTTGATCTTGAAGGTCACCTTGACGTGGTCGCCGTCGAGGTCGACCTCCTCGACCTTGCCGACCTTGACCCCGGCGATGCGCACCTCGTCGCCCGGCTTGAGCCCGCCCGCCTCCGCGAAGGCGGCGCTGTAGGTGTCGCCGCCGCCGATCACCGGAAGGCTGTCGGCGTTGAACGCGGCCGCCGTCAGCAGCGCGAGGGTGGTGAGCCCGACCGCGCCGACGACCACGGGGTTGCGGTCCCGGAACGGCTTCAGGCGTGGTCGGCCCGCCTTCCGGCGCAGCCTGATCCTCGGCAGCTTCGGTGGCAGGATGCGCACCTTCATCAGGGGCTCGGGGCGGCGGCGCCGCGTCCCGCGCGGCACGATGCGGATGCTCATGCGCCGCACCTCGCCCGCGCCACATGCAGCTCCGGAGTGAGCACCTGCCGCGTCTTCGGCAGCACGATCCGGCCGTCGAAGTCGCAGAGGTAGAAGTTGAACCACGAGCCGTAGGACGCCGTCCCGGTCAGCTCGTTGAGCTTGTTCGGCAGCCGCTTCAGCACGCCCTCCACGGTCTTCTCGTTGTCGTTCAGCGTTCCGGTGAGCTCGGTCAGCTCGGCGATGTCGTCCTTGAGCGGCGGGCGGGCGTCCGCGAGCAGTCCGGAGGTGGCCTCCGTCAGGTCGCCGATGCTCACCAGGGACTCGCCGAGGGGCTTGCGGTCGGCGGACAGACCGGAGATCACCCGCCGCAGCTGCTTGAGCAGGCTGGAGAACCGGCCGCCGCGCTTGTCGAGCGTCTCCAGGACGGCGTTGAGGTTGTCGATCACGGATCCGATCAGCTGGTCGCGCCCGGCGAGTGTGGTGGTGAGCGACGCCGTGTGCGCGAGCAGGCTGTTCACGGTGCCGCCCTCGCCCTGGAGCGTCTTGATGATCTCGGTGGCGAGCTGGTTGACGTCCTGCGGACTGAGTGCGGCGAACAGCGGCTTGAAGCCGTTCAGCAGCACGTTGAGGTCCAGCGCCGGCTGGGTCCTCGACAGCGGGATGCGCCCGCCGGGCGGCAGCCGGGTGCCGTCGCCGGTGCCCTCGGTCAGCGCGATGTACCGCTGCCCGACCAGGCTCCGGTAGCGGACCACCGCGCCGGTGCTGGTGAGCAGCGGCCGGTCCGAGCTGACCGTGAAGTCGACCTCCGCCAGCGTCCGGTCCTTGATCCGGATGTCCTCGACCTCGCCGACCCGCACCCCGGCGACCCGGATGTCGTCGCCTTCCTCCAGGCCCGTGACGTCGCTGAACACCGCGCGATACGTGTGCTCCGGGGTGAAGTCGAGGTTGACGATGGTGGCGGCGAGCAGGGTGGTCGCCAGGACCGTCACCACCGCGAAGAGGCTGAACTTGACCAGGGGCGCGGCGGTCTGCCGCGCTGCCGTCGTCTTCACGCTCATGCGACGCTCACCGCCGTCCCACGGGCCATGGGCCCGAACAGCAGGGTCGCGACGGGCGGCACCTCGTCCACCGGTACGCCCATGACGGGTGCCACGAGCGAGCCGACCGCCCGCTGCTCGGCCTCGGTGGCGGACACGTTGACCCCTGCGGGCAGCACACTGCCGGCCCTCCCTGACTTCGTACCGTCGTCGAGCTTGGTGGGTGGTGCGGGCACCGTCGGGTGGGGCAGGCCCCGGCAGTTGGGCCCGGACCGCTCGCCGTAGCGCGGTTCCTCGCCCGGTTCGTACGCGGGCCGCTGGCGGACGACTTCGAGGGTGATCCGCATCTTCCCGCCCCGGAACGCCTCCTCCGACACCTTCTCCTGCCGGACCAGCCCCTCCAGCAGGCACGGGTACTGGGGCGAGTAGCGGGCGAACAGCTCCAGCGTGGGCCGGGAGACCTGGCCGAGGGTGATCAGCCGGTCCCCGTTGGTGTCCAGGAAGTCCTCCGCGGTGCCCGCGACGCCGGTGGTCGAGGTGAGCGCGGCGGCCAGCCGGTCCCGCTTCTCGACGATCGTGCGGCTGGTGGTGACGGTGTTGCGCAGGATCGCCATCAGGTCGGGCGCCGCGTCCCCGTACATCTCGGCGACGTCCGCGAACCGCGAGATGTCCTCCTTCAGAGAGGGCAGGTGCGGGTTGAGGCGCCGCAGATAGGCCTCCACGCGGCTGAGGTTGTCGCCGATCCGGTCGCCGCGTCCTTCGAGCGCGCCCGCGAACGCCGAGAGGGTGGCGTTGAGTTCGCCCGGTCGCACGGTCCGCAGCAGCGGCAGCAGGTCGTTCATCAGCTGTTGCAGCTCCATGCCGACCCGCGTGCGGTCCTGGGTGATGACGTCGCCCGCGCGGATGGCCCGGCCGGACGAACCGCGCGGCACGACCAGGTCGACGTACTTCTCGCCGAACAGCGTCTTCGGCAGCAGCCGCGCGTGCACGTCCGCCGGGATGAACCGCACGTGCTCCGGCTTGAGCGCGATGTCGAGCGTCGCCTTCGCGCCGTCCGCGCGCACCTCGCGCACCTCCCCGACGAGCAGTCCGCGCAGCTTGACGTCCGCGCGCCGGTCGAGCTGGTTGCCGAGGCTGTCGGCCTCCAGCGTGATCCGCACGACGGGTGTGAACGCCTGCTGGTAGACGGCCACGGCCAGCGACAGCAGCAGCGCCATCACCGCGATGAAGGCGACTCCGTACAGCCGCAGTCTCAGCACTCTCATCGACGTCACCCCGCGATCCGTACGGTCGTGTTGGCGCCCCAGATCGCCAGGGACAGGAAGAAGTCCACGACGTTGATGGCGACGATGGAGGTGCGCACCGCGCGGCCCACCGCGACGCCGACGCCCGCCGGGCCGCCGCTCGCGTAGTAGCCGTAGTAGCAGTGCACCAGGATGATCAGCACGGCGAAGACGATCACCTTGCCGAACGACCAGAACACGTCGACGGGCGGCAGGTACTGGTGGAAGTAGTGGTCGTACGTGCCGGTCGACTGCCCGTAGTAGCCGGTGGTGATGGTCCGGGCGGCGAGGTACGAGGACAGCAGCCCGACGACGTACAGCGGGATCACCGCGACGAAGCCGGCGATCATGCGCGTGGTCACCAGGAACGGCAGCGAGGGAACGCCCATCACCTCCAGGGCGTCCGTCTCCTCGCTGATCCGCATCGCGCCGAGTTGCGCGGTGAACCCGGCGCCGACGGTCGCGGACAGCGCGAGCCCGGCCACCAGCGGGGCGATCTCGCGGGTGTTGAAGTACGCCGACAGGAACGCCACGAAGTTGGACGTGCCGAGCTGGTTGAGGGCGGCGTAGCCCTGGAGGCCGACCTCGGTGCCGGTGAAGAACGACAGGAAGGCGATCACGCCGACCGTGCCGCCGACCACGGCGAGCGCGCCCCGGCCGAAGCTCACCTCGGCCAGCAGCCGCAGGATCTCCTTCTTGTAGCGGCGCAGGGTGCGCCCGGTCCAGGCCAGCGAGCGGCCGTAGAAGGTGAGTTGGGTACCCAGCTCCTCCAGGGAGCGCAGGGGGCGTTCGAGAAGTCTCATGTGCTAACCCCTCTGCGGGACGACCTGGAAGTACACCGCGGTCATCACGAAGTTCGTCACGAACAGCAGCATGAAAGTGATCACCACGGACTGGTTGACGGCATCGCCGACGCCCTTCGGGCCGCCCTTCGCGGTCAGCCCCTTGTAGGAGGCGACGATCGCGGCGATCGCCCCGAACACCAGCGCCTTGACCTCGGCCGCCCACAGGTCGGACAGCTGGGCGAGCGTGGTGAAGGAGGCGAGGTAGGCGCCGGGCGTGCCGTCCTGGAGGACGACGTTGAAGAAGTAGCCGCCCGCGACACCGACCACCGACACCAGGCCGTTGAGCAGCACCGCGACCACCATCGACGCCAGCACGCGCGGCACCACCAGCCGGTGGATCGGGTCGATGCCGAGCACCTGCATCGCGTCGATCTCCTCGCGGATCTTCCGCGCCCCGAGGTCCGCGCAGATCGCGGTGCCGCCCGCACCGGCGATGAGCAGCGCGGTGACGATCGGCGAAGCCTCCCGCAGCACGGCCAGCACCGAGGCGGCACCCGAGAACGACTGCGCGCCGAGCTGCCGGGTCAGGCTGCCGATCTGGAGCGCGATCACCGCGCCGAAGGGGATCGAGACGAGCGCGGTGGGCAGGATCGTCACGGACGCGATGAACCACGCCTGCTGGATGAACTCCCGTACCTGGAACGGCCGTCGGGGCAGGGTCCGCAGGATGTCCAGGGCCATCGCGAACAGGTTGCCCGACTGCCGCAGCGCCCCGGTCGGAGACAGGCTCACGCGTCCGCCACCTCCTTCCGGTGCAGTTCGGTCTCCCGTCTCGCGATCGCCTCCCAGCGGGGCGGCCGGGTGATGCCGGGGCCCGGCAGCAGACGGGGAGTCAGTGCCTGGCCGCCGGGAGTTCCGCTGCCCTTGCCACCGCCACCGCCACCGCCTTCGCCTTCGCCGAGCTGGGCCAGCTCCTGCTCGACCTGGGCGGCGTCCTTCTCCTCCGCCATGCCGATCGGCCCCTGCATCCGGCCGTTCAGGAACTGCCGCACGACGGGCTCGTCACTGGTCAGCAGCTTCTCGCGGGGTCCGAACACGACCAGCTCACGGCGGAACAGCAGCCCGATGTTGTCCGGGACCTGGCGCGCCGAGGCGATGTCGTGCGTGACGATCAGGAAGGTCGCGTCGATCTGTGCGTTCAGGTCGACGATCAGCTGGTTGAGGTACGCGACGCGCACCGGATCGAGACCCGAGTCCGGCTCGTCGAAGAGGATGATCTCCGGGTCGAGCACCAGCGCCCTCGCCAGCCCGGCCCGCTTGCGCATCCCGCCGGAGATCTCGCCGGGCAGCTTCTCCTCGGCGCCGATCAGCCCGACCATGTCCATCTTCTCCAGCACGATGCGCCGGATCTCGCTCTCGGGCTTGCGGGTGTGCTCGCGCAGCGGGAAGGCGATGTTGTCGTACAGGTTCATCGACCCGAACAGCGCGCCGTCCTGGAACAGCACGCCGAACAGCTTGCGCACCTCGTACAGCTCGTGCTCGCGCAGCCGGGTGATGTCCCGGCCCTGGATCGTGATCGAGCCGCGCTCCGGCTTCAGCAGCCCGACGAGCGTCTTGAGGAACACCGACTTGCCCGTCCCCGAGGGGCCGAGCATGACCGAGACCTCCCCGGCGGGCAGCGTCAGCGAGACGTCCTGCCAGATGACCTGGTGACCGAAGGACTTGGTCAGTCCCTCCACGCAGATCTCGACACCCATCCGGTCCACCCTTCAGCCGGCTGTGGAGCAGCTTTGACATCTGCTCTACGGGGAGGGGCGGGGCGTCCGTCGCGACGGATCCGGATTTTTTTTCGAGGAGGGCTACGGCAGTGCGCTCACCGGGACGGAGGGCAGCGCGGGGGCCTCCGGAAGGTCCGGGGCGTCCGGGGTGTCCATGACCTCGGGCGGAGCGGGGAGGTCCGGCACGGTCTGCGGGAGGTCGATCGCGTCCGGGGCCTGGGGGGCGACAGGGAGGTCCGGCACCTGCGGTACGACGTCCGGCACCTCGGGAGCGGGCAGCTCCGGCGCCGGGGACAGCTCGACCTCCGGCAGGGACGGCACCGACAGCGGCAGCAGCGGCCGCTCGCCGGGGGCCGGCGTCGCCCGCGGAGCCGCGGGCGTCGGGGCCACCGGACGCCCGTGCCCGTCCGAGGGCCGCACACGGTCCTCGCTGTACGGCCACTGCCAGGCCTCCGGGGCCGGCGAGACGGAGGGCTGCGGCCCCGTGCCCCGACCGTCCCAGTCGTGGACGTACGGCAGGGCGAACCCGGCCACCACCAGGGTCGCCGCCGTCGACGCCACCGCCACGGCCTGGGCGTGGCCGCCCGCCCGCGGCCTGCCGCGCCCGGACAGGAACAGGGCGAGGCCCAGCGTGCCGGCGAGCGAGTTGCGCAGCGTCCGCCGGGCGCGGGCCAGCAGCGACTCGACGGTCCGGTAGCTCAGGCCCATCCGGACGGCGACCTGGTTGACGTCCAGGTCCTCCGACTTCAGCCGCAGCGCCTCCGCCTGGCGGGCGGGCAGTTCCCCGCTGCGCACGGCGAGCCACTTGGCCTCGGCCCGGTCGCACACCACTTCGTCGACCGGCACCGGGCCCGGCTCCACCAGCGTGGGACTGCGGTGGACCTCGGCCTCCCGGCTGACCTGGCGGTGGCGGTCGACGCACAGTCGCATCGTCACCGTGGTCAGCCAGGCGGCCAGCCGCTCGTCGTCCAGGTCCGGGCGCTCCGCGGCGCGCAGCATCGCCTCGTGCACCGCGTCCTCGGCGTCCTCCAGGCTCACCGACCTGCGGCGCGCCACCTTGAGCAGGTGCTCGCGATGGCACCACATACGCTGCCAACGGTCGTGGGCCGCCTGTATCTCCATCTCCGCAGGCATGTCCGTCGTCGCCATGAAGGCCCCTTCGCGCTCACCCGCCGGACCGGTGCTTCCCGGCGGGTGGCGACATTACCGCCGAGTATCCGCGGTTGTGGAGGGGGCCGCCGCTATCGAGTCGGCAACGGTCCGTCATCACCCCCGACCAGCGGCAGCGCCTCGTCCGGGGGCAGGTCGACGCCGGTGCCGGGGAGCGGGGCCACGGGCTCCTCCGGCTCGGCGGGCGCGATCGCCGTACGGGACGGGCCGGGGGAGGGCGAGGACGGCGCGGCCGGTGCCGCCGGCGCGGGCGAGGCGCCGCGCCGTTCCGGCCGTGGTGACGGTTTCGGCGAGGGCGTGGCGGACGCGGTCCGGGACGGCGCCGGGGACGGCTCGGCCGGGGAGGCGGCGGCGTCGGGAACGACCCGGTGGCCGTCGAGGAAGTACGCGTACCAGGCCCGGACCGTCCGCAGGTAGGCCAGGGACTGGTTGTAGCCGAGGATCGCGCGATCCAGGTCGCCGGGCAGGGACAGGTCCCGGTCGCCCGCGCACAGGTAGCGCCCGGCGGCGAGCGCGGCGTCGTGCACGTTGTTCGGGTCGGCGCGGCCGTCGTCGTTGCCGTCCGCGCCCCAGACCGCCCAGGTCGACGGGATGAACTGCATCGGGCCGACCGCACGGTCGTACGCCGTGTCGCCGTCGTGGGCACCGCCGTCGGTGTCCCGGATCTCGGCGAAACCGTTGCCGTCCAGCCGCGGGCCGAGGATCGGCGTCAGCGTCGTGCCGTCCGCCGCGACCCGTCCGCCGCGCGCCTGCCCGGACTCCACCTGGCCGATCGCGGCCAGCAGCTGCCAGCGCAGACCGCACCCCGGGTCGGTCCGCGCCAGTACGTCCTCGGCCCGGCGGTACGCGGTGAACACGCTCGCCGGCAGCGCCCCGGCGACGGGCTCCGCCTCGGCCGCCCTCTGCCCGGCCTCCCGCTCCGGGGCCCGCAGCGGCGGGAGCTCCGTGCGGTACGGAGTGTCGCCGGACACGCTCGGCCCGCGCTCGACGGGCGCCTCCGGCGCGGGCTGCGAGGCCCGCGCGGTCACCGCCCCCGGCGCCTGCGAGGCGGTCAGCGCGGCCATGGCCGCCACCGCGATCGCCGTTCCCCTGCTCCGTCTGGCTGCCCGCGTCGCCATGTCTGCGGTCCCCTCCCTGCGCGGAATCGGTCATCTGCTCTGCTCTACGGGGAGACGCGGGGGTTCCGTCGCGGCGAACCCGGCTTTCCGTCACGGGCGGATGCGGGGCACCGGTCGGTTATGGTCGTCAGCGAACGGCCGGGGCGGACCCGTCCCCGACCGCGGACCTGGCGGAACGCGCCGGCCGGAGCGGATGCCATGGGGGCACAGTGCGACTGCGAGTGGAATTCACGACCGAGCCCTTCGATCTCGACGAGGCGCCCGCGCACGCGCTGGTGGCCCGCGAGGTCGTGGAGGCGGCCGAACTGGACGCGGTGGACGTCGGCCCCTTCGGCAACACCGTGGAGGGCGGTGCCGACGAGGTCCTCACCGCCGTGGACGCCCTGCTGCGCAAGACCCTCAAGGCCGGCGCCACCCGGATCTCGCTCCAGGTCAACGTCCTCGGGGAGGGCGAGTGACCGGGACCGGGCAGGAGACCTTCATCGCCGCCGTCAAGCCGCTCGTCGACGCCATGGGCGGGGAGATCCTCCCGCCCGACGAGGCCGGCCCCGACGACGTCGTCCTCTCCTGGGAGGGCGCCGACGCCGTCGCCGTCCGGCTGCCGCAGCTCGCCGACTCCCTCGACCACATCCTGGCCGCCATGGAGCGCAAGAAGGGCAAGCCGCTCGCCGACCTGGACCGCAAGGCGAAGCAGGAGGTCGTGCGGGCACTCGAGGCACGCGGCGCCTTCTCCGTACGGCACGGCGTGGAGACCGTGGCGAGCGCGCTCGGGGTGAGCCGGTTCACCGTCTACAACTACCTGAACCGCGAGAAGGAGAGCTGAGGGCGGCCACTGGGCCGGCTGCCGACGAAGTTCGGCGGGGCCGCCGCCCCGGGGCCATCGTGCGGGGGCCCGGGTTCCGTCACCCTCGCCCCCCGAATTTTCAACAAAGTGTTGACGTCGTGTCGTGGGAGGGCGTTAGCTGGCCCCAGCCCGTTCAGCACGACGGCCGTTCGCGGCCACGGAGGCTCCCGTGACGTCCACTTCCCCGCCCCCGGGCCTGGCCCGCGTCAACGACCTCGAGGAGTCCGCGGCCCTGGCCGTGCTCCACGAGGTCTGCGCCTCCACGGCCTGGGCGAAGCACCTGCTCGCGGCCCGCCCCTACGACACCGCCGACGAGTTGTACGCCACGAGCGACGCGGCCGTGGCGGAGCTGACCGCCGAGGATCTCGACGAGGCGATGGCCGGGCACCCCCCGATCGGCCGTCCCCGGCCCGGCGACCCGGCCTCGGCCCGCGAACAGCGCGGCATGGCCGGCGCCTCCGAGGAGCTGAAGGCGGAGATGCTCGAACTGAACCTCGCCTACCAGGAGAGGTTCGGCCACGTCTTCCTGATCTGCGCCACCGGCCGCACCGGCGAGCAGATGCGCGACGCCGTCAGGGAGCGGATCGGCAACGCGCCGGAGCGGGAGCGGGAGATCGTCCGCACCGAGCTGGGCAAGATCAACCGTATCCGCCTGGCACGACTCGTCGAAGACGACTGAAGAGGACGCCCGACCATGAGCACCAGCACCACCGCCTCCGTGTCCACGCACATCCTGGACACCTCCGTCGGCCGCCCCGCCGAGGGCGTCGCCGTCCACCTCTCCGCCCGTACGGGCCGGGACGCGCGGTGGCGGGCGCTCGGCGGCTCCACGACCGACACGGACGGCCGGTGCAAGGACCTCCCGGCCCTGCCGGAGGGGACCACCCACGTACGGCTCGACTTCGCGGTGGAGCCGTACTTCGAGAAGACCGCGAAGAAGCAAGCCGATGCGCAGCAGGACGCCCCCGCGAACCGGGACAGCGGTGCCGTGTTCTTCCCGGAGGTGGCGATCACCTTCGCCGTGAACCCCGGCGAGCACTACCACGTACCGCTGCTGCTCAACCCGTTCGGCTACTCCGTTTACCGAGGGAGCTAGCTACATGACCGTCCATTCCCGCCCTGCCCGCCCCGTGCTGCTGGGACAGAACCAGTACGGCAAGGCCGAGAACCGAGTCGTCAGGATCACGCGGGACGGCGCCACCCACCACATCAAGGACCTGAACGTCTCCGTGTCGCTGAGCGGCGACATGGACGAGGTCCACTACTCCGGGTCCAACGCCAACGTCCTGCCGACGGACACCACCAAGAACACGGTGTACGCGTTCGCCAAGGAGCACGGCATCGAGTCCGCCGAGCGGTTCGGCATCCACCTCGCCCGGCACTTCGTCACCTCGCAGGAGCCCATCCACCGGGCCCGGATCCGCATCGAGGAGTACGCCTGGGAGCGGATCGGGACCTCCGGCGCCGGCGCGAAGGCCACCGGCGCCGACGAGGCCGGGCACTCCTTCGTGCGCAAGGGCCAGGAGACCCGCCTGACCCAGATCACCTACGACGGTGCGTCGTGGGAGGTCGTCTCCGGCCTGAAGGACCTCGTGGTGATGAACTCGACCAACTCCGAGTTCTGGGGCTACGTCAAGGACAAGTACACGACGCTCAAGGAGGCCTACGACCGCATCCTCGCCACCGAGGTCTCCGGCCGCTGGCGCTTCGGCTGGTCCGACGACGAGCAGGAGATGCCCGACTGGGAGGAGTCCTACGAGCAGACCAGGACGCACATGCTCCAGGCCTTCGCCGAGACCTACTCGCTCTCGCTGCAGCAGACGCTGTACCAGATGGGCGCGCGGATCATCGAGCACCGCGGCGAGATCGACGAGGTGCGCTTCTCCCTCCCGAACAAGCACCACTTCCTGGTGGACCTGGAGCCGTTCGGGCTGAAGAACGACACCGCCGACGGAGCCGTGTACTTCGCCGCCGACCGCCCCTACGGCCTGATCGAGGCCACCGTCCTGCGGGACGGCTGCGAGCCGAGGATCCCGGTGGACCTCACCAACCTCTGACCTCTCCGCATCCCGCGGCGCATCCCTTTCGGCACCCGTGGCCGGGGAACCCGGTAACCGCCCCGGCCACGGCACTCACATCTCCCGGGGTCCTGCCGTGCCCCCTCCACCTCAGCGCAAAGGACGAACCATGGCAGCAGACCGGCGCATCGTCGTCGAGAACTGTGCGATCGCGACCGTCGACGCCCACGACACCGAGCACGCGAGCGGTCACGTCGTCATCGCCGGCAACCGCATCGAGGCTGTCGGCGCGGGCAGGGCCCCCCAGGGCCTGGAGAACGTCGTCCGCCGCATCGACGCCACCGGTCACCTGCTCACTCCGGGTCTGGTCAACACCCACCACCACTTCTACCAGTGGATCACCCGGGGCCTGGCCACGGACCACAACCTCTTCGACTGGCTGGTCGCCCTCTACCCGACCTGGGCCCGCATCGACGAGCCGATGGTCCGCGCCGCCGCGCAGGGCTCGCTGGCGATGATGGCCCGCGGCGGCGTCACCACCGCCATGGACCACCACTACGTCTTCCCGCGGGGCTCCGGCGACCTCTCCGGCGCGATCATCGGCGCCGCCCGCGACATGGGCGTCCGCTTCACCCTCGCCCGCGGCTCCATGGACCGCAGCGAGAAGGACGGCGGTCTGCCCCCGGACTTCGCCGTCGAGACCCTGGAGGGCGCCCTCACCGCCACGGAGGAGACCGTACGGCGCCACCACGACCCCTCCTTCGACGCGATGACCCAGGTCGCCGTCGCCCCCTGCTCCCCCTTCTCCGTCTCCACCGAACTGCTCCGTCAGGGCGCGGAGCTGGCGCGCCGGCTCGGCGTGCGCCTGCACACCCACGGCTCGGAGACGGTCGAGGAGGAGAAGTTCTGCCACGAGCTGTTCGGCATGGGCCCGACCGACTACTTCAAGTCCACCGGCTGGCTCGGCGAGGACGTGTGGATGGCGCACTGCGTCCACATGAACGACTCCGACATCGACGCCTTCGCCCGCACGAGGACCGGGGTCGCCCACTGCCCGTCCTCCAACGCCCGGCTCGCGGCGGGGATCGCCCGGGTCCCCGACATGCTCGCGGCCGGCGTCCCGGTCGGCCTCGGCGTCGACGGCACGGCGTCCAACGAGTCCGGCGAACTCCACACCGAACTGCGCAACGCCCTGCTCATCAACCGCCTCGGGGCTCACCGGGAAGCGGCCCTGAACGCCCGCCAGGCCCTGCGCCTGGGCACCTACGGTGGCGCCCAGGTCCTGGGCCGGGCGAGCCAGATCGGCTCGCTCGAGCCGGGCAAGCTTGCCGACCTGGTGCTGTGGCGGATGGACACCCTCGCCCACGCCTCCATCGCCGACCCGGTGACCGCCCTGGTCCTCGGCGCGGCGGCCCCGGTCACCGCCTCCTTCGTGAACGGCCGTCAGATCGTCGAGGACGGCCGTCTGCTCACCGCCGACGAGGACGCCATCGCCCGCTCCACGCGCGAGGAGGCACAGCGTCTGGCCCGCGTCGCCGGGCGGGCCTGACCCGTTGAGACTCCGGCCGGGAGGGACGGCTCCCGGCCGGTGGCCGTGGACTCCAGCGGAGTTCACGCCGGCCGTGGCCGGGGCGCGCGTGTGACGCGTGCGCCCCGGAACGGTCCCCGTCCCCGCTCCCGCTCCCGCGCGAAGGGTCCCCGCCCTCGTGGACGGTGCCTCCCCGCTCCCGGCTCCGCTCGAGCGGGAGGTACCGCACGACCACACGCACCACCTCCTTGACACCCACGTCAGAGCCGACGTGCAACCGACCGGAGGAGAGCCGCCGTGTCCGTCCACCCAGTCGACGAGAAACTCCCCGCCCTGAAAACGGCGACGAGCGGCCTGCAGCACGTGGCCGCCATGTACGCGGGAGTCGTCGCCCCGCCCCTGATCGTCGGCGCGGCCATCGGCCTCACCGGCACCGAACTCACCTTCCTCACCGGCGCCTGCCTCTTCACCGCGGGCCTGGCCACCTTCCTGCAGACCCTGGGCATCTGGAAAATCGGCGCCCGCCTGCCCTTCGTCAACGGCGTCACCTTCGCCGGCGTCGCCCCGATGACGGCGATCGTCGCCTCCACCGAGGACAAGGCCGACGCCCTGCCGGTCATCTTCGGCGCGGTCATCGTCGCCGGCCTGCTGGGCTTCCTCGCGGCGCCCGTCTTCTGCAAGGCGGTCCGCTTCTTCCCGCCGGTCGTCACCGGCACGGTGATCACCCTCATCGGCGTCTCGCTGCTGCCGGTCGCCTTCGGCTGGGCCCAGGGCCCGGACCCGGCGGCCGACGACTACGGTTCGACGACCTACCTCACCCTGGCGGGCATCACTCTTCTGCTCGTCCTCCTCCTGCGCCGCTTCACCCGCGGCTTCGTCAAGCAGATCGCCGTCCTGCTCGGCCTCGTCGCCGGCACGCTCGTCGCCATCCCCTTCGGCGTCACGGACTTCGGCCCGGTCGCCGACGCGGACTTGATCGGCTTTCCCACGCCCTTCCACTTCGGCACCCCGCAGTTCCAGCTCGCCGCGATCCTGTCGATGTGCGTGGTGATGGTGGTGTCGATGACCGAGTCGACCGCGGACATGCTCGCGTTGGGCGAGATCGTGGAACGGCCGGCGGACGAGAGGACCATCGCGGCGGGACTGCGCGCCGACACCCTCGGCTCGGCGATCAGCCCGGTGTTCAACGGCTTCATGTGCAGCGCCTTCGCCCAGAACATCGGCCTCGTCGCCATGACCCGGATCCGCAGCCGGTACGTCGTGGCGGCGGGCGGCGGCTTCCTCGTCCTCATGGGCCTGTGCCCGGTGGCCGCCTCGCTCATCGCCGTCGTCCCGCGCCCGGTCCTCGGCGGGGCGGGCGTGGTCCTCTTCGGCTCGGTGGCGGCGAGCGGCATCCAGACCCTCGTCCGGGCCGGTCTGGACCGGGACAACAACGTCCTGATCGTCGCGGTCTCCCTCGCCGTCGGCATCATCCCGATCACCGCGCCGGAGTTCTACCACGCCTTCCCGGAGACGGCGAGGATCGTCCTGGACTCGGGCATCTCCACCGGCTGCGCGGCGGCCGTCCTGCTCAACCTCGTCTTCAACCACCTCGGAAAGGGCGGCGACGCCCAGGACGTGACGCACCCGATGGAGGCGGGGGAGGAGATCACCGGGGCGACCCGGGCCCCGGCCACTCCATGAGGCGGGCGAACAGCTCGGCCTGCTCGACGGCGTCGTCCAGGGCATGGTGCGTGTGGCGGCGCTCCGACAGCAGTTCGCGCGGCATCGTGCCCTTGGCGACGCTCCGCAGCGGCACCCCCGCCTTCGTGGCGTACAGCGTCTTCATGTCCAGGCACCCGGAGTGCCCGAAGGGGTTCGCCCCGGTGAAGCGGATCAGGTACCAGTACAGGAACGTCCAGTCGTACGAGGCCGGGTAGCCGCACATCACCGGCTGCGCGCCGCCGCTCACCTCGCGCACCCAGCCGGTGAACCGGGCGAGGGCCAGGGCGGGTTCGAGACCCTCCTCACGCAGGCGCTCCCGGTCCAGCCCGCTCACGGCGAGTGCTTCGGGAACGAAGTCCTCGCTGATCGGACGCAGTTCACGGTAGAAGGTGTGCCTCTCCGGGTCGGCCGCCGTGAACCCGTCGGCGTCCTGCACTCCGGCGACCGCCGCGCCCAGGCTCAGCATCGAGTACGGGCCGGGGATCGGGCCGTCGGCCTCGATGTCGACGGAGATGTAGAGGCTGGGTCTGATGCGTCGTGCGGCCATGGAGGGGGAGCATTTCAGGTGTCCGGGGCTACCCGCATCCGGATTCCGTCGAGGGCGTCAGCCGCCGCGTGCCCACCCTCACCCCGCGCGACCTGGAGCGCGACGGACTCGTCACCCGCACCGTCCACCCGGCGGTGCCGCTCAGGGTGGAGTACGAACTCACCCCGGTGGCACGGGAGGTGCACGCGACCCTGCAAACGCCTGACCGACTGGGCCGGGCGCACAGGGTCTCCATGGCCGAGGCGCGCGCGGCCCACGAGGGCGAGCACGCGCCGGAGCCGGTGGACGCGCAGGCGGCGCAGGCCCCGGTCAGAGGCCGAACAGGCTCGGATCGGATGCCAGCTCCTTGAAGTAGTCCTGCGGGTTCGCCACCATCCGCCGCTCCTTGAGGTCGAGCAGCCCGCCCACCGCGGACACCTCGGCCGCGACCGTGCCGTCCGTCTTGCGGATGGTCTGCTCGATCCGGAACGTCTTGCCGCCGCCCCATTCGAAGGCGCACGTCACATCGACCTCGTCACCCGCGAGGAGTTCGCGCTGGTAGCGGATGGTCGTCTCCAGGGCGACCGGTCCGACGCCCCTGCCGATCAGTCCGGCCTGGGTGATGCCGGCGGCCTGGAGCAGCGACCAGCGCGCGTGCTCCGCGTAGTTGATGTACACGCTCTGGTTGAGGTGGCCCTGTACGTCGGTCTCGTAGCCGCGGACGGTGACCCGGACGGAGAACGGCTCGCTCACTGCTTCCCCTGCTCGTCGACGAGAATCGATGCCCTGTCCACTGATCTTGGCATGTCCCTCACACCCGGCGGGGGGAAGCCAGCAGATAGCGCGATCTCGTCCGGGGATCGGTGTGCTCGCCGACCTGCCAGCCCGCCTCTTCCAGTGTCGCCGAGCAGGCCGGCAGCGTCCCGTCGTCCGGTCCGTGCACCGCGACGGCCTCGGGCTGCGGGGTCGCGCGCACCCGGTAGCCGTCGCCGTCCGGCCCGGCGGGGCGGTGCCCGGCCGCCTCCAGCGCGAGCGCGGCGGCCCGCACGAGATGCGTACGCTCCCAGCCGCACGGCCGGTCCACGGCCCCGTCCCGGTTGGTCATCCGGCGCAGCTCCAGCAGCCCCTGCCAGGCACTGTGCACCTCCCGCGCGCGGGACGGACCGGTGTCCGGGCGCTCCTCGCCGCCGACGCGCGCGGCGAACACGCCGGTGTCCGCGGCGGGGGTCTCGGCCGCGGGGGCCTCGGACGCGGTCCCGGGCCCCACCCCGGACGCGGCCTCGGACCCGGCCCCGGGGGCGGAGGGCACGGGTGCCTCCTCCCGTATCCGATGCCCCGCCGGTGTCAGGAAGTGGTCGTGCGGCGGGCGTGGGTGCCGGAAGGCGAGCCCCCGCCTGACCAGCGCCGCGAGCTGGGCCTCGGTGCCCCGCAGGCGCCCGGTGACCGGCTCGGCGGCGTCGATCACACGCCGCTGGGCGGCGGTCGGCGGTCGTGTCACGGCGTGCTCCTCCCTGCTGCCGGGGCCGGTCGTCCCCCACATGGCCTCTGCCCGGCCCCCGCTCGTCCCCTTGCTCCGAAGGCTACGACGAGGGTCTGACAGCCGGTCCCCGGCGGGATCGGACCATCGGATCCCCGGCGGGACCGGGCCGTCGGATCCCCGGCGGGACCGGGCCGTCGGATCCCCGGCGGGACCGGGCCGTCGGATCCCCGGCGGGACCGGACCGTCAGATCCCCGGCCGGATGTTCCACCCGGCGATCACCGGCCGCCCGTGCTCCGTGCCCAGCCGGCACACCGTCCCCGTCGCCAGCTGGAACAGGGCTCCCGCGGCCGGCGGCAGCCCGAGCCGCCGTGCCGTGAGCACCCGCAGGAAGTGCCCGTGGGCCACCAGCACCACGCACCCCTCGGTGTTGGCGAGCGCCGCGTCCGCCTCGGCCAGCACGCGGTCGGCCCGCTCCCCGACCTGCTCCGGCGTCTCCCCGGGATGCTCGGGCGGCCCCGGCGCGACCCCGTCGGTGAACAGGAACCAGCCCGGCCGGGTCCGCTGGATCTCGACGGTGGTCACGCCCTCGTACCCGCCGTAGTCCCACTCGCGCAGGTCCGCGTCGATCCGTACGTCGTGCAGCCCGATCAGCTCCGCAGTCTCCCGCGCCCGCTGCAACGGGCTGACGAACGCGGCCCCGATCCGGTGCGAGCGGATCAGCGGTACCAGCCGCCGGGCCTCCTCCCGGCCGCGCTCGGTGAGGGGGACGTCCGTCGAGCCGGTGTGCCGGCCGGAGCGCGACCACGCGGTCTCACCGTGCCGGACGAGGAAGAGATCACCCATGCCCCTCAGGCTAAGGGGTCCTCGCACGGCGCCCGCCTGGTTCGCGCGGCCTGGCAACGCGGCGAGGCGCGCCGCCGGACCACGCGACCTCATGGGCCGCTCATAGGCCAGGACCGCTGGGGGCTACTGCCGGTACCCGCTGAGGAACCGCCCGATCCGCCCGATCGCCGCCTCCAGGTCCTCCGCGTGCGGGAGGGTGAGGATGCGGAAGTGGTCGGGGGTGGGCCAGTTGAAGCCGGTGCCCTGGACCACCTGGATCTTCTCCCGCAGCAGCAGGTCCAGGACGAACTTCTCGTCGTCGTGGATCCGGTGCACCCCGGGGTCGATGCGCGGGAACGCGTACAGCGCCCCCTTGGGCTTGACGCACGACACGCCCGGGATCTCGTTCAGCTTCTCCCAGGCCACGTCCCGCTGCTCGCGCAGCCGTCCGCCCGGCGCGGTCAGCTCGTGGATGGACTGGCGGCCGCCGAGCGCGGCCTGGATGGCGTACTGGGCGGGCGCGTTGGCGCACAGACGCATGGAGGCCAGCATGGTGAGGCCCTCCAGGTAGTCCCGGGCGTGCTGCTTGGGGCCGGTGACGACCAGCCAGCCGGAGCGGAAGCCCGCCACCCGGTAGGTCTTCGACAGGCCGCAGAAGGTCAGGACGACCAGGTCGGGGGCGAGGGCGGCGGCCGAGTGGTGCACGGTGCCGTCGTAGAGGATCTGGTCGTAGATCTCGTCGGCGAAGACCATCAGGCCGTGCCGGCGGGCCAGGTCGAGGATGCCCTCGACGATCTCCTTCGGATAGACCGCGCCGGTGGGGTTGTTGGGGTTGATGATGACGACGGCCTTGGTGCGGTCGGTGATCTTCGAGGCCATGTCGTCCAGGTCCGGGTACCACTCGGCCTGCTCGTCGCAGAGGTAGTGGACCGCCTTGCCGCCGGCGAGCGTGGTGACGGCCGTCCACAGCGGGAAGTCCGGGGCCGGGATCAGGATCTCGTCGCCGTCCTCGACCAGCGCCTGCACGGCCATCGAGACCAGTTCGGACACCCCGTTGCCGAGGAAGACGTCGTCGACGTCGACCTCCAGGCCCCGGCTCTGGTACCGCTGGGCGACGGCCCGGCGGGCGGAGAGCACGCCGCGCGAGTCCGTGTAGCCGTGCGCCTGCGGGAGCATCCGGATCATGTCCTGGACGATCTCCTCCGGCGCCTCGAAGCCGAAGAGCGCGGGGTTGCCGGTGTTCAGGCGCAGCACGCTGTGGCCCGCCTCCTCCAGCGCGTTGGCGTGCTCGATCACCGGGCCGCGGATCTCGTAACAGACCTCGCTGAGCTTGTTCGACTGCCGGAACTCCATGCGCCCCTCCGGTATCTAGTGTTGCTTGGTTTTACCAAGTTCCAGCTTGGAAAGTCCAACGACATGTCTAGACTGCGTCGCATGTCTCGTCGCCGAAGCTACGACCAGTACTGTTCCGCCGCCCGCGCGCTCGACGTCGTCGGCGACCGCTGGACCCTGCTGATCGTCCGGGAACTGCTCGCCGGCCCGCGCCGCTACACGGACCTGCACGCCGACCTGCCGGGCGTGAGCACGGACGTCCTCGCCTCGCGGCTGAAGGACATGGAGCGCGACGGGCTCGCCGGCCGGCGCCGGCTGCCGCCGCCCGGCGCGGCCTACGTGTACGAACTCACCGGCCGGGGGCGGCAGTTGCTGCCGGTGCTCCAGGCGCTCGGTGCGTGGGGGCAGGCGGAGCTGGGGGCGCGGCGGCCCACCGACGCCGTCCGCGCCCACTGGTTCGCGCTGCCCCTGCTGCGCGCGCTGGAGGGGGAGGAGGGGCTCGTCGAAGTCCGCCTGGAGGAAGGGGACTTCCACCTCTTCGTGGGCGCACAGGAGGGACCGGTGTATGGCGACGGTCCCGCGCCCGGGGAACCCGACGCGCGGCTCGTCCTGGACGTCGACACCTGTACGGCCCTGGCCCAGGGGGAGCTGGGTCTGCCCGAAGCGGTGCGGGCCGGGCGGATCGACGTCGGCGGCGACGGCACGCTCGCCAAGGCGTTGCGGGAGGCGTGAGAAGGTCCCACCGGCGTGAGACGCGAGGAGGCCCACCGCGACACCGCGGTGGGCCTCCTCAAGGGATTCAGGCGCATGTTGTCAGGCACCTGCTCCAGGGCACCTGCTGTCCGGTTCCCGCCGTTCCCGCCGTCCGGCACCCGCTGTCAGGCGCTCGGCGGCACCCGGGCCGGCCGTCCCGCCCCGCGCGTGAGCGCGTACCCGCCGATCCCGGCGAGCGCGGCCAGCACACCGCCCACCGCCGTCCACACCCAGCGGTCCGACCACCAGCCGGACGACCAGCCGTCGTCCGGCTCGATGCTCGACAGCACGGCGGAGGCCGACGAATCGTCCTCCTCCGTCTCGGACGCCGCCGCGACACCGGGCACCAGGGGCTTCGCCAGCGAGCCGTCCACGGCCGCCGAACCGCCGATGTCCTCGGACTCCACCCGCAGTTCGGTCTCCACGGGCAGACCGAGGTCGGCCGTCCGCAGAGCGACCGCCGTGAGGCGGACGTAGTACGTGCCCGGCAGCGGGTCGTCGGCCCACGGCTCCGACCAGGCGCGGACCGTACGCAGCACGCAGGCCAGCTCCAGGGAGGCGGTGCCCGGGGCGGCGGTGCGTGTCTGGGCGCCGTACTGGCAGGCCTGGCGGCGGCGCAGGCCGTCGTAGACGTCGACCTGCCAGGTCTGGGCGGCGTGCTCCTGGGGCAGCTTCACCGTCGCCGTGACGGTGGGGCGCAGGCCGGTGTCGGCCGGGAACGACCAGTACAGGTAGTCGCCGGTGGAGCCGCCCGCGGTGGCCGTCTGCCCCTGCTCGACCTCCGTCGCCGTACGGAACGACGTGCCCGCCTCGGTGGGCGCGGAGCCCTCCTCGGAGGGGCTCGCGGAGGGGGTGGAGTCGGCCGCGGCGGGCCCGGCCGCCAGGCCCAGCGCCAGCAGGGCGCCGCTCAGCACACGTGTGATCCGCATCAGTTGGTCCTCCAGACCGCGACACGCCAGCGCGACAGCCAGCCCCACAACACACCCGCGAGGAAGCCGGCCAGCACCAGGGCGCCGAGCAGCCACCAGCCCCGGCCGAGACCGAAGGAGGCCACGTCGCTCGCCCCCGACGGGCCGTCGACGACGTCCACGGTCAGCTCCAGCGGCATACCGGGCGTGGTCTTCACCCCGGCGGCCGCCGAGAAGGAGTTCGTCACCTGGAGGCACACCGTCTCGGCCGGCGCCTCGTCCTCGTCGCTCCGCGCCTTCGGGTAGCGCAGACCGGTCGAGATGACGTCCGTGCGGCCGATGCCGGCCGCCTCGCCGCGCACGATCTCCCGGCCGTGCGCCGTGACCGCCCGCAGCAGCACCCCGTAGTCGGGGTTCATGGCCCGGTCCGCCGACACGCTCACCGAGGCCCGCAGCTCCTGGCCCGGGTCGACGTCCACCCGGTACCACCGCTCCTGGCCGAACTCCTCGCGGTCGGTGTACAGGCCCGACGTCAGCGTCGGCGCCTTCGCGCAGGAGTCCGCGCCCCGGGTGGCGACCGGCGTCACCACCGGGTCGGCCGCGCGGTCCACCAACTGGTTGACCTTGTCGGTGAGTTCGTCGGTGTGCTCCACCGAGGTGTACGTACCGCCCGTGGCCTCGGCGATGCAGCTGAGCTGCTGCCGCATCTTGACGTTGGGCACCAGGCCGAGGGTGTCGATGGTCAGGCGGATGCCCTTGGCCGCGATCTCCCGGGCCACCTCGCACGGGTCGAGCGGCGCGCAGGTGTCCTCGCCGTCGCTGATCAGCACGATGCGCTTGGAACCGGTGCCGCCGTCGAGGTCGTCGGCCGCCGCCAGCAGCGCGGGGCCGATCGGGGTCCAGCCGGTCGGGGACAGGGTCGCCACCGCCGTCTTGGCCTCGGTGCGGTCCAGCGGGCCGACCGGGTAGAGCCGCGCGGTGTCCTTGCAGCCCGTCTTCCGGTCGTCGCCCGGGTAGTTGGCGCCCAGCGTGCGGATGCCGAGCAGAACGGTTTCGGGGGTGGCGTCCAGCACCTCGTTGAACGCCTGCTTGGCCGCGGCCATCCGCGTCCCGCCGTCGATGTCCTTCGCCCGCATCGAACCGCTGACGTCGAGGACCAGGTTCACCTTCGGCGCGTTGGCTGTGGTCTCGTCGGCGACCGCCCCGGCCGGGAACGCGATCCCGGCCGTGAGCGCGGCGAGCAGGGCACACGCGCCCGCCGCCAGCCGTTGTGTTCTGATCATCGGCGGATCCTATTGATCAGAGGTCTCCCCTCACAAAACGGGGTACCGCCCCTCGTCAACTCCCGGAGCACACCAGGGGATTGGGCAGCTCCGTCCACTGGTCCCCGGCCACCCCCGGCGACAGGCGCATCAGCGTCAGCGCCTTCACCGGCAGCGGCTCCTCGCACAGCGCGACGAGATCCGGGGTGCGCGGCACCTCCCGTACGGCCTCCGTCAGCACCGCCCGCAGGGCGTCCCGGCTCCCGGCCGCCCCCGCCAGCGCGCCCGCCACCAGCGAGCCGAACAACTTGCGGCGCAGCGCCGTCACGTCGTCCGTGAGGATCCGCCGCGGCACCTCCGGCAGCGGCAGCCCGTGGTGGGCCAGCCGCGCCGGGCTGACGCGGATGTCGGCGAGGTCCCGGTAGACCAGACGCAGCGGGGCGCCCGACGCCGACAGCACGACCAGCAGGTTCTGCCCGTGCGCCTCCAGCGCCACGCCCAGCTCCAGCAGGCGCAGCCCGACGGTCAGCGCCAGGCGCGCGAACGTCGCCAGCCAGCCTGCCGATCCGGGCAGTCCGGTGGTGGCGAGGGCGGCCACCGGGACGACCCGCTCGCCCGGCCCCGCGTGCACGGCCGGCGACTCGCGCAACACGGCCGCCAGGTCGGGGGAGTGGGCGGTGACCGCGCCCAGCGTACGGGTGATGTGCAGCAGGCCGTCCGTGTGCGCCGCCAGCGTCTCCCCGAACGCCGACAGGGCCGCGGAGGCGGCGACCGACCCGACGGAGATGTCCCGCACCGACGACGTCAGCCGGGCGCTCAACGCGGTCTTCACATGCGGCCCGTCCGGCACCGCGAGCGTGCGCAGCGACATCAGCGGATGCGCCGCCGGCCCCTCCTCGCACGACCGCTTGAGCACGTGCCGCGCCTGCCACGGATGCACCGGGACCACCAGCCGCTCCCCGTCCCGCAGCGCGGCCGGCCACACCCCCGACACCAGGCACTCACCGGCCGGCACCGGCAGCAGCCCCAGCCGCACCGGGGGCGGGCGGTGCTCCGGCGCGTACGCCAGTTGCTCGGCGACCGAGAACCCGGGCCGGGAACGGCAGCCGGGGTGGTACGGGTGCCCGTCGACCACCCGCTGTTCCCACTCCCAGTCGTGCGCGGGCCACTCGTTCGTGGCGCGGTCGGAGGGCTGCCCGGCCCGGGACAGCGCCAAGGACGCCGCACTGTGCGCGAGTTCGGCCGCGAGGCCCCCGCCGTGCGGCACCGCGAGGTCCGTCATCAACCGCGCCGGATCGTCGTACACCACCCCGCCCGGCGCCACTCCGCCCGCCACCACCGCGTCCAGGCGTACGGCGGTCACGTACCCGTCGGTCGCGAACGGGTCGGCGTGCGGGCCGTGCAGGCGGCGGCCGTCACGGAGGTACAGGGTCAGGCCCTCCCGGCCCGGCTCGCGGCGCGCGATCCACGGCAGCGGTTCGTGGGCGAGCGCCCGCCACAGCCGTGTCAGCACGGCCGCGCGGGCGCCGGGCAGCGCGGCCGCGAACCGCGGACCGAGCGCGGGGCGCACGGCGGCGAGCTCGGCGGCCAGCTCGGCCTCGGCGGTGGGGGGACGGTGCACGGGCGGGCTCCTCGGGTACGAGTAGGTCATCACAGCGGGCCGCGACGACAGCGATACTGATCGTCTTCGCCCGAATGAACCGTAGGGAACGAGTACGACGCGTGGACCTCATCCCCCCGCCCGCCGAGGCCGTGGCGCCCGCCGACCGCACCGCACGCCCCGGCGTCGACGGCCGCGCCGACGCCCACGCGGCCGCGCCGCTGCTGAACTGCCTGCTGCGGGAGGTGGCCGAACCGCCGGCGGAGCGCGCCGGACGGCTCGTGCACCGGCTGCCCTCCGGCCGTCGGCTGCGGGTCCGGGGCGCCCGCCGTCCGGCCGAGCCCGAGGTGTACGCGGCCGGCGCCTGGCACCGCCTCGACCACACCGCACTCGTCACCCTCGTGACCGAGGAACTGCGCCGACACACCGGCCTCGCCAACCACGAACTCGCCGCCGAGATGGCAGACAGCCGGGACGCGGTCGCCGCCCTGCTCTCCGCACGCGCGCTCGCCACCCCGCCCGACGACCCCTACCTGCGCTCCGAGCAGTCCCTCATCACCGGCCACCCCCACCACCCCGCCCCCAAGGCACGCGGGGGTGGCCCGGCCGCCGCCTGGCTGCCGTACGCCCCCGAGGCGCACGCCCGCTTCCCGCTCGTCCTGCTCGGCCTGCGCGAGGACCTGGTCGTCGAGGAGGGCGACACCCGCGCGCTCGACGCCCTCGGCGAGGCCCCGCCCGGCTACCGGCTGCTGCCCGCCCACCCCTGGCAGCTCGACCTGGCGCGCCGCGCGCTCGTGCCCGCCTTCGCCGACGGCCGCCTGGTCCGGCTCGGCGCGACCGCGTTCGAGGCCTGGCCGACGGCGGCCGTACGCACGCTGTACGCGCCCGGGCCGGACCTGTTCCTGAAGTTCAGCCTCGATGTGCGCATCACCAACGACATCCGCCGGCTGTGGCGCCACGACCTGCTGAGACTCCGCCGGACCGACGCGGCCGTCACACGGGCCTTCGCGGCGGTCGACGGCCGCGCCGCCTGGCTCAGCGACCGCGGCTACCGCACCGCCGCGTTCGCCTTCGAGGAACTGGCCGTGCTGGTCCGCGACGGCCTGCGCGACCACGTGCTGCCCGACGCGACGCCGCTGCTCGCCGCGAGCCTCGTGGAGGACCGCCCGGACGGCCCCCCGGCCGGCGCGGCCGACCCGGCGGCCTGGTGGGAGGCGTACCTCGCCGCCGTCGTGCCGCCGGCGCTGGCGGCCTTCGCCGACCACGGCGTCGTCCTCGAGGCGCACCTGCAGAACACGCTGGTCGCCGTCGACGCCGACGGCCTCCCGGTGCAGGCCCTGTTCCGGGACGCCGAGGGGGTCAAGCTGCTGCCGGACGTGCCGCGCGCCGCCGGCTGGGAGCGGCTCGTGTACTGCCTGGTCGTCAACCACCTGACCGAGGTCGCCGCCGCCCTGGCCGAACGGCACCCGGGCCTGGATCCCTGGCCCGCCGCCCGCCGCGAGCTTCGACGCCACGACCTCCCCGAGGCGCACGCCCTGCTCACCGCGCCCACCCTGCCCGGCAAGACGAACCTCCTGCTGCGCTGGACGGGCGCGGACGGAGCCGACGCCCGCTACCAGCCCCTGCCGAACCCGCTGGCCGGTGGCTGATCCTGGCGCCGCCGAGTGGGTGATTGGCGCCCGCCCGGCCGGGAACCCGGTCGCACTGTGCGCGAACAACTGCTGGGGGCCCTGCCGGACACACCCCGCAAACTGCTGCTGACCGGGTGGTTCAGCTTCCTGCACGGAGAGGTGACCGCCGGGGACGTGCTGGCCCTGGAGCGGGTCAGGGACGTGCTGGGGCGTGCGGGCATCGCCCATGACATCGCCTGGAGTCCCGGTTTCCGTCCCGAGGGCCTCCACCTGGAGGACGTGCGGCCCGAGGACTACTCCGGCCTCGTCTTCGTGTGCGGTCCGGTGCAGGGGTGGCAGATCGAGGAACTGCACCGGAGGTTCGCGCACTGCGTGCGGATCGCCGTCGGGACCTCCGTCATCGCCGCGGGCAGTCCCGCCGTGACCGGGTTCCATCGCGTGCTGGCGCGGGACGCGTCCGACGCCGAGCCCGGCCGGGACCTGGCGGCCCGGGCCCCCGCCCTCCCGCCGAGGCCGGTCGTCGGGGTGGTGCTCACGCACGGCCAGCACGAGTACGGGCGGCAGCGGCGGCACGAACAGGTCGCCGGGCAGGTCACCCACTGGATGGCGGGAAAGGACTGCGCACGCCTGGAGATCGACACCCGGCTCGACACCCACGACTGGCGTCTGTGCGCGACGCCCGCCCAGCTGGAGTCCGTGCTCACGCGGCTGGACCTCGTCGTCACGGACCGGCTGCACGGACTGGTCCTGGCGCTGCGCGCGGGTGTTCCGGCGCTGGCCGTCGACCCGGTGGAGGGCGGGGCGAAGGTGACCGCGCAGGCGCGGGCCTGCGCGTGGCCGGCGCTGGTGCCCGCGGAGCGGCTGGACGGGCGTGAGCTGGAACGCTGGTGGCACTGGTGCCTGACCTCCGGGCGGGTGACCGCGCGGCACCTTGCCGCCGAGTTCCGGGAGGGCGTCGTCCGGGACGGCGCCGACCGTCTCGTGGAGGTGCTGCGGACGAGTCTCGCCGACCGGGGGCCGGTGGGCCGCACCGGATAGCCGGAAGGGCCGGCCGGGCACCCGGAAGGAGCACTCCGCCACCGGCGCCGGGGGATGCCCAGTGGGCAGGGCCGGGCGGCGCAGGGGGGCGCCCCGGGAGCACTCGCCGACCGGCGAAGCCACCGGTCCGGTGATTAAGTGACTCATCGGACAAAAAGTGCGGAAGGGGACTGTCCATGCGAGTGCGTGATTCCGTGGTCGTGATCACCGGTGCGTCCAGTGGCATCGGGCGGGCCACCGCCCTGGCCTTCGCCCGCAAAGGATGCTCCGTGGTCCTGGCCGCGCGGCGGGAGGAAGCGCTGGAGGCGGTCCGCAAGGAGTGCGAGAGCCACCGCGGCACGGAGGCCCTGGTGGTGCCGACCGACGTCACGGACGCCGGGGCCGTCGACGACCTCGCCCGGCGTGCGACGGAGCACTTCGGCCGCATCGACGTCTGGGTCAACGCCGCGGCCGTGACCGTCTTCGGCCCCTTCCAGGAGGTGCCCCTGGAGGACTTCCGAAGGGTGCTGGACGTCAACGTCATGGGGTACGTGCACGGTGCCCGCGCCGCCCTTCGCGTGATGCGCGAGCAGGACCGGGGCACGCTGGTGAACGTCTCCTCCGTCGTCGGCGTCGTGAGCCAGCCGTACACCCACGCGTACGCCATGTCCAAGTACGCCGTCCGGGCGCTGAGCGCGAGCCTGCGCCAGGAACTGATGCTCGACAAGGCGAAGCACATCCATGTGTGCACGGTGCTGCCCGCCACGATCGACACGCCGCTGTTCGCGCACGCGGCGAACTACACGGGACGCAAACCCGTGGCCATGCCCCCGGTCTACAGCCCCGAGCGGGTGGCCCGGACCATCGTGGACCTGGTGCGCGTCCCCCGCCGCGAGGTCGTGGTGGGACCGATGGGCCGTTCCATGGTGCTCGAGTCCCGGGTCATGCCCGGCTTGGTCGAGCGGACGATGGCCCGGCAGGTGGACAGGGCACACCTGTCCCGTGAGGAGCCCGCCCCGGCCGGCCATGGCAACCTGCACGTGCCGGCGGCCGGGGAGGGCGCCGCTCACGGCGGGTGGGGCGGACGGCGCCGCACCACGATGCGCCGGTTGACGACCGCCACGCTGCTGGCCGGCGTGGCGGCGGGTGTCGCGCGCAGGGCCCGGGCGCATTGAGCCGCCGGGACACGCACGCGCACCCGGCCCGCGGCCGGCACCCGCGTCCACCCCGCCGTGCCGGGGCCCCGTAGGGCTCCCGGGTGGTTGTGCGTCGACGGCCCGGCCCCGGCCGCTCGCCGCCACCGGCTGTCGGCTGCGTTCGCCGGCACTCTCTTGCCGCGCGCCAGAGCCGTCGTCGTGGGCTCCCGGGCTGGTGTGCGTCGACGGCCCCGGGCTGCTCGCCGCTACCGGCTACCGGCTACCGGCTGCCGTTCGCCCGCGCCGGCGCTCTCGCGCCGGGCGCCGGCGGCGTCGTCGTGGACCTGTCGCGCGAGGCGCCGGCTCAGCTGTCGGCGGCGGGGTCGGGTACTCCCGCCAGCGGGGCCGCGCCTGTCGCGGCGTCGGCTCGGGGGCCGAGCCATTCGCACAGCAGGATGGTGGCGTCGTCCTCCAAATGGTGGTCGTGGTGGCGCAGATGGGCGCGGATGAGGCGGCGCAGGGTCTCGGGGACGGAGAGGCCGTCGCTGTGGTGGCGGACCAGGAAGTCGATGAAGCGGGTGAGCCCGAACTCCGCACCGCCCCAGGTGCGGGCTTCGGTGATGCCGTCGGTGTAGAGGACGAGGCGGTCACCGGGCTGGAGCTGCTCGTGGCAGAGCGTGGTGGGCAGACGCAGATCGGCGCCCATGGGATGCGCGGGCGGACAGTGCAGGAGGGTGGTCCAGCGTCCGTCGCGGATCAGGACGGGGGGATGGTGGCCGCGGTTGACCCAGGTCAGCATGCCGGTGGAGGCGTCGAGGTCGGCGAGGACGCCGGTGACGTAGCGGGTCGGGCCGAACTGTTCGAGCAGCACCCGCTCGATGGCGTCGCCGAGATCGCCCAGTCCCTTTCCCTGCCTGCGGTGGTTGCGGCAGGCGCCCATGGCGAGGTTGGCGGTGAGGCCGGCCGAGGTGTCGTGGCCCATGGCGTCGAAGATCGACAGATGGACGACGTCGGCGGCGGTGGCGTAGTCGTAGGCGTCCCCACTGACCTCGTACGCGGGCTCCATCACGGCGCCGATGACCACCCGGTGGTCGGCGTAGGTGCGGGGCGGCATCAGCGTCCACTGCATCTCCGCGGCGACGTTCATCGGCTGGACGCGGGTCAGGCGGGCGTACGAGTCACTGCTGTCCCGGCTCCCGATCACCAGCATCGCCACCAGGGAGGCCAGGGTCAGCAAGTCCTGGCGGACGTCCTTGCCGTCCTCGGCGGCGGAGGCGACGTACAGCACACCGAGGCGTTCGGTGCCGTCCAGGAGCGGCACCCACCATCCGTGCGGCCCGTCCCCGGTGCCGGGGACGGGCACGATGACCCCGTACTGGTACGCACGTCCGGCGACCGTGCCCTCCACCGACAGCTCCGCCTTGTCCTGCGGCGCGCCCTCGGCGGCATCCAGTCCCCTGCCGGTGAGCAGCCGCAGAACGTCGCGTTGCAGGTCCCCCAGGTAGATGAGTACGTCGGAGAAGCCGGCCGTCGCGGCGTGCTCGGCCACCCTCGCCGGCAGGCACTCGAACGACATCACGTGACTCTCGGCCAGCAGCCCCGTCAGCATGCGCCGCATCGCACTGTCCCGCTCTGTCACGGCACACCTCCCTGGACCTCACCCCTCCCCACACCACCACGTCCTGGTACGTCTACCCCGCTGACCGCATCCGGACCCGGCGGCTCGGCCGGTGTGGGTGCCTGTGGGGAGGCGGGGCACAAAACGGGTATTCGGGCGTCATGAGTGACGCGGATCCGACCAAGAACGTCGACGACTGGGCGACCGGCGACGAGCCCGCCACCGGTCCGCAGCTGAGCTACCTGGGGACCCTGGCTCGTGAGGCGGGCGAGGAAGTCCCGGACGACCTCACGAAGGCGGAGGCATCGCGGATGATCGACCGCTTGCAGCGCGCTTCGCCCCGCACGGGAGGGACGGGCGCAGCGGACGGCGGACGCCCCGGCGACCAGGGGACATGACCGGCCCGCTGCCGCGATGCGCGCGACCGCGCCCCGTCCGCTCCGGCCGGCCGCCCTCGGCGGCCCGAGTCCCCGCCCGCCCCTTCGCCGGCCGACCCGGGACAGCGCCGGCCGGCTGCCGAACGGCTTCAGCGGCACGCGGCGAGCGGCGTCACCGTGCGGTGCCCGACGGGGACACGCGGCCGAGCCGTGACCGCGCGGCGCGCCGGACGTGCTCCGTGAGGAGTGGGCTCTCCCCTTCCGGGAGGCCGTCGGCGCGGCCCCCCGGTTCCCGATCCTCGGCCGGGGCGACCGGTGCGGCCAGGGGCCGACCCGGCCACCGCCCGGGCCGCTCTCCCTGCCGCGGCCGCCGAGCGGTCCGGGCACCGGTGATCCCCCGGACGGCCCGGGCCCGGCACCGGGACTCGGGTGCCCGCAGGCGCGTGCCGAAGAACCCGGTACGGCGGGCCGGGAGCTCGGGGCAGGTCGAGGTCCGGCCCGGCAGCCCGGCGGTGTTCTTCCTGGCCCTCGGCCTGTCCGTCGACCCCGGTGACCCGCTGCCGGCGCTGCCCGCCGGCGCGGCCCTGGCCCTGGTCACCGCGGTCACCGAAGTGGCGCAGGAGGGTACGCCGCCCGCAACGCTCGGGGATGGCCGGGGATTCCAAGCCGGCCGCACCCTCGGGGACGGCCGGGGATCCGGAGGCGGCCGCAGGCCCCCAGGCAGCCGCAGGCTCGGACGCGACGGGGCGGGTCGCCGCGGCCGACTGCGGGCGGGGACCGCGCTCATCGCCCGCGGCGAGTTCTCGGTGGTCATCGTCGGCCTGGCAGGCCCCGCACAGGGCCGCCTCGGGGCGCTGGTCACCACCTACGTGATGATCCTGGCGGTGTGCGGCCCCCTGCTCACCCGTGTGGCCTCCGCCCCCCGGCGCCGCCGCCGAAGGCGGCACGAGGCGGTGGGCCGGCGCACTCGGTCAGACGCGTCGGCTCCCCGCACCACCGCCACCGGGTAGTGCGCGTGGTGCACCGGGGCCTGACCGACCGGCCCCAGCAGGCGGCCGGTGAGCCCCTCGGCCGGCGGGCCGGTGACCCATACGGTGATCCGCGACGCCCGGTGCCCGGTCGCCGTGGTCCCGCGCGACCGAGCCGCCCCCACGGCCGCGAGGGCCGGGTGACGTCCTCTCCGCCTCCTCCGGCCCTCGCTCCGGCACCGTCACTCGAGGACGAATCCGGAAGGGCCGTTCGATAATGGCCCGGACCGCGTCCTCGGCGGTATCGCCGTTCGGCTGAAAACCGATCACGCGCCGTCCGGAATATGATGGCCGTCATCCCTTCCAGCCGATCGACATATGCGGGACAGCTCCCTCAGGGAAAGGGAAGGCCCGCTACAGAGAATTGACATGGAGGGGGTCTTTCCTTGCCTGTCGATAAATCCGCGAAATAGATTCGCCCCACTCGAGACGGGGGCAAACATGACAAGCGAATGCAACGACATGACACGAGCGCCCTACGCGGTGGCGGACCTCACGGAATGCGAGGGCATCGCCTGCCGCGGGAGAAGCAGGACATCGGGGCGTTCACGAGACCTCGCCGTGGCCGGGAGCCGGCTCTGCTCGGCCTGCGCCCTCCACCTGACCAGCGATCTGACGCGGCTGCTCCGCCTGTACGAGGAGTGCGGACTGCTTCTCGCGGGCTCCGACCGGCCGCGCGACCGTACGTCCGGCGGCGGCTCGCTGCCCGGGCTCCCCTTCAACACCGCGGCGGCCGAGGCCCGCACGGTGATCCTCGGTGTGCTGCGGTCCTGGGCCGGGCTGGTCGTCGAGGAGCGGGGCGTCGCCGCGCCCCGGGACACGGTGGCCGGCGTCGTCGGCTTCCTGGTGCGGCACGCCGGGTGGCTCGCTGCGCACGATGCCGCGGGCGAGCTGTCCGCGGAGGTGGCGCGGGCGGTACGCCGGGCACGGTATGTGATCGACCCGTCCCCCGGCCGGGGGATGCGGCTCGGCGCGTGCGTCGTGGCGGACTGCGAGGGCGCGCTGACGGCCGTGGTGCGCGTCGACCGGGCCGATCCGCCGGTCGAGATCAGGTGCGCCGCGGTTCCCTCGCACCGCTGGTCCGCGCAGGAGTGGATGGCGCTGGGCCGCGGCGCGTCGACGGGCCGGACCGAGCGGCCGGCCGAACCGGCGCTCACCGCGTCGACGGGCCGGACCGAGCGGCCGGCCGAGCCCGCGCTCACCGCCTCGACGGTGCGGTGGCTGAGCGCCCGGGACATCTCCCTGCTGTGGGGGATGCCCTCCGGCAGCGTCTACCGCCATGCCAGCGAACAGCGGTGGCGGCGGCGCACCGGCAAGGGTCGCACCTTCTACCACGGGGAGGACGTGCTGGGGTCTCTCGGAGTGCGCACGGGCGGTCGCTCCTGACGGACGGGTCCTCCAGGGACGAGCGGGCACGGCCACGGCGCCGTGCCCGCTCCGGTTTTTTCCGGCGGATATGCGGCTGCGTGCGAAACGGTGTCGCATCCGCGTCCTGGTCAGGTGAAACCGCCTTGTCCGCGCACCGGGACTTAACCATTCTCTGACTCAGCCCTGTCGCTGCTGTGAGAAATCGGCATTGACATCCTCCGGTTCTTCGAAGAAGCTGTTCACTAACTTCCTCAGCACTGTGCCGATTCGCCGGCCGGGATAATCGACGGCCGTTTCGGGGACACTTCTCGAGACTTTTCCGGTGGCACGGTGATGTCCGGCCCACTCGGCGACGGCGGCGCCATTCGCGTCATCGTCTGTTTCACCGCGTACCGGCCGGAAGCCTTCGCCGCTGTCGTGGCGCCGCCCTGGAATCACCGCTCGACACGTACCCCGTGGAGCGGCACGTGGTCGGCGAGCGATCGATGACGAGCCTGAAAACGCAGGGCCTGAGGACGCAGGGCATGCCGTCCCTCCCCGGTGAGGACGTGCGCCCGCCGCACGACGTACTGGCCGAGCTGCTCCGGTTCGAGGAGGCCGGCCGTCACCCCGCCGACGTGGTGAGCGGTCCGCAGATCCGCTGCGCCGCCGGCCCCGACAGCCGCCCACCACCGGGACCGCGCTTGCCGCACCCGGAGCCGGTGACCCGCGGCCGGAAGACCGGCGGCACGCGGGAACCGCACGCCGACAGGGCGTTCCGCCCGGTCCGGAGGACAGCGCCGTCCTCCGCGACCGGACGCCCGGGCGGTCCGTCCGTGGGGTGCGGACATGGTGCGGACATCGTGACCGCGGCACCCCAGGGCTCCGGCCGGCAGCCCGCTCACCGGCACATCGGCCGTCCTCGGCCACCGGCACATCGGCCGTCCTCGGCCGCCCCGACGGGCACGCCGGGCCGCGCCCGGCAGCCACCATGACCCGCCCATGGCGCTCGGCGCCGGTTCGGCCCCGTCCGGATCTGATCGTCCAGACAAGGAGATGTGGATGCACAGCACGTTGATCGTGGCCCGGATGGAACCCCACTCGGCCGCGGAGGTCGCGCGTCTCTTCGGTGCGTTCGACGACACGGAGATGCCCCATCGGATGGGGACCAGGCGCCGAGAGCTCTTCTCGTACCGCGGCCTGTACTTCCACCTGCAGGACTTCGACGGCGAAGACGGTGGCGAGCGCATCGAGGAGGCGAAGACCGACTCCCGGTTCGTCACCATCAGCAACGACCTGAAACCGTTCATCACCGCCTACGACCCGGCCACCTGGCGCTCTCCCGCCGACGCCATGGCGGAGCGCTTCTACCACTGGACCGCGCGGTGAGCGCGGCGCACGGCCGACGGGTCGTCATCACCGGAATCGGCGTCACCGCGCCCGGTGGTGTGGGCGTCAAGAACTTCTGGAGTCTGCTGACCGACGGCCGCACCGCCACCCGCCGCATCAGTTTCTTCGACCCGGCCCCGTTCCGCTCCCAGGTCGCCGCGGAGGTCGACTTCGACGCCGAACTCCACGGACTGAGCACCCAGCAGATCCGGCGGATGGACCGGGCCGCGCAGTTCGCCGTGGTGACGGCACACGAGGCGGTCGCGGACAGCGGACTGGACGTCGCCGCCCTCGATCCGTACCGCACCGGCGTGACGATCGGCAGCGCGGTCGGCGCCACCATGGGGCTGGACGAGGAGTACCGCACCGTCAGCGACAGCGGCCGGCTCGAACTCGTCGACCACACCTACGCCGTCCCGCACCTCTACAACTACCTGGTGCCCAGCTCCTTCGCCGCCGAGGTGGCGTGGGCCGTGGGCGCCGAGGGCCCCGCCACGGTGGTCTCCACCGGCTGCACCTCCGGGCTGGACGCGGTGGGCTACGCCACCGAGCTGATCCGCGAGGGCTCGGCCGACGTCATGGTGGCCGGCGCGTCGGACGCCCCCATCTCACCGATCACGGTGGCGTGTTTCGACGCGATCAAGGCGACCACATCGCGCAACGACGATCCGGAGCACGCCTCCCGTCCCTTCGACCGCACCCGCAACGGATTCGTCCTGGGGGAGGGAGCGGCCGTCTTCGTCCTGGAGGAACTGGACAGCGCCAGACGCCGCGGCGCGCACGTCTACGCCGAGGTCGCCGGCTACGCCACGCGCAGCAACGCCTTCCACATGACGGGCCTGCGGCCCGACGGACGGGAGATGGCCGAGGCGATCCGGGTCGCCCTGGACGAGGCCCGGCTCAACCCGGACGACGTCGACTACATCAACGCGCACGGCTCGGGCACCAAACAGAACGACCGGCACGAGACCGCCGCCTTCAAGCGCAGCCTGGGCGAGCGCGCCTACGAGGTGCCCGTCAGCTCGATCAAGTCGATGGTCGGTCACTCACTGGGCGCCATCGGGTCGATCGAGATCGCGGCCAGCGCGCTCGCCATGGAACACGGTGTCGTGCCGCCGACCGCCAACCTGCACACGCCCGACCCCGAGTGCGACCTGGACTACGTGCCGTTGACGGCACGTGACTGGCGGACCGACGCCGTGCTCTCGGTGGGCAGCGGCTTCGGCGGGTTCCAGAGCGCGATGGTGCTGGCCCGTCCGGAGAGGAGCGCGGCATGAGCGACGCCGCCGTGAGGACCGTGGTCACCGGTCTGGGCGTGGCCGCCCCCAACGGCTGCGGCACGGACGCGTACTGGACGGCGGTCCGCAAGGGGATCAGCGGCATCGGCCGCGTCTCGCGGTTCGACCCCGCGCAGTACCCGGCCCGGCTGGCGGGGGAGATCGACGACTTCGTCGCCGAGGACCATCTGCCGGGGCGGCTGCTGCCGCAGACCGACCGGATGACCCGGATCGCTCTGGCGAGCGCCGACTGGGCGCTCGCCGACGCGGGCGTCGACCCGCGGGAACACTCCGACTACGACATGGGCGTGATCACGGCCAGCTCGTCGGGCGGCTTCGAGTTCGGTCAGCGGGAGCTGCAGGCGCTGTGGAGCAAGGGCAGCCGTCACGTGAGCGCCTACCAGTCCTTCGCCTGGTTCTACGCGGTCAACAGCGGCCAGATCTCCATCCGCAACGGCATGCGCGGCCCGAGCGGTGTGGTCGTCAGCGACCAGGCGGGCGGGCTCGACGCGATCGCGCAGGCCCGGCGCCAGATCCGCAAGGGCACCGGGCTGGTGATGTCGGGTGCCGTCGACGCCTCGATCTGCCCGTGGGGCTGGGTCGCCCAGATGGCGGGCGGCCGGCTGAGCACGAGTGAGGACCCGGAGCGGGCGTATCTGCCCTTCGACGCGGCAGCGCACGGACACGTGCCGGGGGAGGGCGGGGCGCTGCTGGTCCTCGAGGACCTGGAGAGCGCCCGTGCCCGAGGGGCCCGGGTGGTCTACGGGGAGATCGCCGGATACGGCTCCACCCTGGACCCACGGCCGGACAGCGGCCGTCCCCCCGGGCTGGCCAGGGCGATCGAACGGGCGCTGGCCGACGCGGACGTCGCCCCCGAGGAGATCGACGTGGTGTTCGCCGACGCGGCCGCCATCCCCGAACTGGACCGTGTCGAGGCCGAGGCGATCCGCCGGGTGTTCGGTCCGCGGGCCGTGCCCGTCACCGCGCCCAAGACCATGACCGGACGCCTCTACTCGGGCGCGGCACCGCTGGACGTGGCCGCCGCGTTCCTCGCCATGCGCGACGGGGTGATCCCGCCCTCCATCGGCGTCACCCCCGACCCCGCGTACGACCTGGACCTGGTCGTCGACGAGGAGCGCACCGCGACGGTCCGCTGCGCCCTGGTGATCGCCCGCGGCCACGGCGGCTTCAACTCCGCGCTGGTGGCACGCGCCGTCCAGCCCGGCCCCCCGCAGTGACCACCCCACCAAGATGAGATGAAAGGACAGCCATTCATGTCTGCTCGCGAGTTCACCGCCGATGACCTGAAGCGCATCCTGCGCGAGGGGGCCGGCGCCGACGAAGGCGTCGACCTCGACGGAGACATCCTCGACACCGACTTCGAGTCGCTCGGCTACGAGTCGTTGGCCATGCTGGAGACCGGCAGCCGCATCGAACGCGAGTTCGGTGTGACGCTGGGCGACGAGACGCTGACCGACGCCAGGACGCCCCGCGCCCTGATCGAGGCCGTCAACGGCGCGCTGGTGCCCTCCGGCGTCGCCTGATCCCCGACCGCGCCGCCGGTCCCCGCCGGTCACCCGTCGATGCCCCCGGCGGGGCCCGGCGGCGCACCCACTCCACTTCACGCCCCCGCACCGCCGTGCCACGGCCGGCGTGCCCGGCGTCGCCCACCGACGCAGTCAGGAGACAGCATGACGGAGCACAACCCGAAGGTCGCCATCGTCACCGGCGCCACCAGCGGCATCGGCCTGGAGACAGCCAGGCTGCTGGCCCGCCAGGACCACCGCGTGTTCCTCTGCGCCCGCACCGAGGAGAGCGTGACCCGTACCGTCAAGGAGCTCGTCGACGAGGGACTCGACGTCGACGGCGCCCCTTGCGACGTCCGCTCCGCGGCGGACATCCACCGCTTCGTGCAGCAGGCCGTCGACCGCTTCGGCCCGGTCGACGTGCTGGTCAACAACGCGGGCCGGTCCGGTGGCGGGGTCACCGCCGACATCGCCGACGAGCTCTGGTTCGACGTCATCAACACCAACCTCAACAGCGTGTTCCTGATGACCCGTGAGGTGCTCACCACCGGCGGCATGCGGCACAAGAACCGCGGCCGGATCATCAACATCGCCTCCACCGCCGGAAAGCAGGGCGTGGTGCTCGGTGCCCCGTACTCCGCCTCCAAGCACGGCGTCGTCGGCTTCACCAAGGCGCTCGGCAACGAACTGGGTCCGACCGGGATCACCGTGAACGCCGTCTGCCCCGGCTACGTCGAGACCCCGATGGCGCAACGCGTCCGCCAGGGCTACGCGGCCGCCTACGACACGAACGAGGAGGCCATCCTCCGCAAGTTCGAGGCGAAGATCCCGCTGGGCCGTTACTCCACCCCCGAGGAGGTCGCGGGACTGGTCGGCTACCTGGCCTCCGACACCGCCGCCTCCATCACCGCCCAGGCACTGAACGTCTGCGGCGGCCTGGGCAACTTCTGACACTCGCGGAGAAGAGGACCGATGACGAACCGTCTGGTCGAGCACGAGATCACCGTCGACGCCCCAGCCACCGCCGTCTACCGGCTGATCGCCGAGGTGGAGAACTGGCCCCGGATCTTCCCGCCCACCATCTACGTCGACCACGTGGAGCGAGGCGTCGACGAGGAGCGCATACGGATCTGGGCCACCGCCAACGGCGAGGCCAAGAACTGGACCTCGCGCCGCACCCTGGATCCGCGAGAGCTGCGGATCACCTTCCGGCAGGAGGTCTCCAGCCCGCCGGTCGCCGCCATGGGCGGCACCTGGATCGTCGAACCGCTGTCCGACTCGGCCTCCCGGGTGCGGCTGCTGCACGACTACCGGGCGGTCGACGACGACCCCGAGAGCCTGAAATGGATCGACGAGGCCGTCGACCGCAACTCCCGCAGCGAACTCGCCGCCCTGAAGCAGAACGTCGAACTGGCCCACGCCTCCGAGGAGATCACCTTCTCCTTCGAGGACACGGTCCAGATCCAGGGCCAGGCCAAGGACGTCTACGACTTCGTCAACGAGGCGGGGCTGTGGGCCGAGCGGCTCCCGCACGTGGCGAGCGTCCGCCTGGAGGAGGACACTCCGGGGCTGCAGACCCTGGAGATGGACACCCGCGCGAAGGACGGTTCCACGCACACCACCAAGTCGTACCGGGTGACCTTCCCGCACCACAGGATCGCGTACAAGCAGGTCACCCTGCCCGCCCTGATGACGCTGCACACCGGCTACTGGACCTTCACGGAGAACGAGCGGGGCGTCGCCGCCTCCTCGCAGCACACCGTGGTCCTCAACACCGACAACATCGCCCGGGTGCTCGGCCCCGAGGCGAGCGTCGCGGATGCCCGGGAGTACGTCCGCAACGCGCTGAGCACCAACAGCCGCGCCACCCTCGGCCATGCGAAGGACTACGCGGAGAACAAGCGCTGACCATGGCCGCGCATTCTGTGGACACCGACGTGATCGTCGTGGGCGCCGGACCGGTCGGGCTGATGCTCGCCGGGGAACTGCGGACCGGCGGGGCGCGGGTGACCGTACTGGAGCGGCTGGCCGAACCCACCACCGAGTCGCGGGCGTCGACCCTGCACGCCCGCACCATGGAGATCCTCGATCAGCGAGGGCTGCTCGACGCGCTGGGGACGGTGCCCCACGACATGGTCGGGCACTTCGGCGGGATCCGCCTGGACTTCAGCGGGCTGGACAGCCGGTACCGGGGCCAGTGGAAGGTGCCACAGGCCCGCACCGAGCGACTGCTGGGCGACTGGGCGGTCGGTCTCGGCGCGGTCGTCCGGCGCGGTCACGAGCTGGTGGGCCTGCGGCAGACCGGGTCGGGGGTCGAAGCCGAGACCGTGGGCCCCGACGGCCGGGTCCGGATCCGGGCCGCCTACCTGGTGGGCTGCGACGGGGAGAGCAGCGCCGTACGACGGCTGGCGGGCTTCGCCTTCCCCGGCACGGACGCGACGAAGGAACTGCTCCGCGCCGACGTGGCCGGCATCGACGTGCCCAACCGCCGGTTCGAACGCCACGAGCGAGGCCTGGCCATCGCCCACCGCCGGCCCGACGGGGTCACCCGGGTCATGGTGCACGAGTTCGGCCGGACTGCCCAGCCCCGTGCCGGGGAGCCGGAGTTCGCGGAGGTCGCCGCCGCCTGGGCGACGGTCACCGGGGAGGACATCGGCGCGGGCAGGCCGATCTGGGTGAACGCGTTCGGGAACGCCCGCAGGCTGGCCGAGCGGTACCGCAGCGGCCGGGTGCTGCTCGCCGGGGACGCCGCCCACGTACAGATGCCGGTCGGAGGCCAGGCCCTCAACCTGGGCCTTCAGGACGCCGTGAATCTGGGCTGGAAGCTGGCGGCGCAGGTGCGTGGCCGGGCGCCGGCGGAACTGCTCGACAGCTACCACGACGAGCGGCACGCCGTCGGCCGCCGTGTGCTGGCCAACATCGAGGCGCAGGCCATGTTGCTGCTCGGCGGCGCGGAGGTGGAGCCGCTGCGCGCGACGGTGGCCGAACTGCTCGGCCACGACGAGGTGGTCGGGCACCTGGCCGGCATGATCAGCGGTCTGGACGTCCGGTACCCCGACAAGAGCGACGCCCCGCTGCTCGGCGGCCGGGCGCCGCACTGGGAGCTGACCACCGAGACCGGCCCGTCCACCACCGCGGAACTGCTCCGCACCGGCCACGGGGTGCTGCTCGACTTCGCCGCCGGCCTGCCGTCCGAAGCGGTCGCCGGCTGGGCGGACCGGGTCCGCGGGGTAGCGGCCGCGCCACCGCACGGCCCTGGGACCGGGTCCCCGTCCGAGTCCGGCGGCACGGCCGTCAACGCGGTCCTGCTCCGCCCCGACGGTCACGTCGCATGGGTCGACGACGGTACGACACCTCTCCATGCCGCGCTGCACCGTTGGTTCGGCGCCCCGAACCCCTGACCGAGAGAGGACCCGCATGAACGAGAGCGCGAGGAAACGGCACGGACCGGCTCCGGCGGACGGCGCGGGCGCGCTGATCGGTGTGGTGAGGGGGTGCCCGACGGCCGAGGAACTGGCCGCCGTGGTCACGGTGCTGCTGGCGCGCCAGGAGCCCGGCTCTTCCGCGCCCGTCCCGGCGCGCGGTGCCGCCGCGGGCTGGCGGCGCCTCGAGCGGGCAGCGGGGCACCCGTCGCCCCGCAGTTGGCAGTCGCCCGCCGATGCGTGAGGGCGCCCGGGCGCAGCCGTTGCCGTCCGCCGTCGAGGGCGGCGCCACCCCGCACACCGGGGAGACCGGGCAGGTCCGGCTGAAGGGAAGCGCATGAGGCTCACCGTTTTCGGGGCGACCGGCGGCACCGGCGTCCAGATCGTCCGTCAGGCCCTGGACGCCGGTCACCGGGTCACGGCCGTCGTGCGCGATCCGGACGCGCTGACCGTCCGTCACGAAGCACTGGAGGTGCGGGTCGCCGACGTGACCGACCCGCGGGCGCTGCGGCCGCTCCTGACCGGACGGGAGGCGGCGATCTCCGCCCTCGGCGCGCGTGGCAACGCCGGCGCGGGCATCGCGTCGGCGGCGACCCGGGCGATCGTCGAGGCGGCGCGGGACTGCGGGGTGCGGCGGTTCCTCGCGGTGAGCGCCGCTCCGGTCGGCCCGGTCCCCGAGGGGGAGAGCCTGCTGATCCGCACCGTGATCCTGCCCCTGGTGTCCCGGACGTTCCGGCCGCAGTACGACGATCTCGCGGTGATGGAGGACCTCATCCGGGGCAGCGCCCTGGACTGGACGATCGTGCGCCCCCCACGGCTGCTGGACCGGCCACTGTCCCGGGAGTACCGCAGGGTCGTCGGCGGCAACGTGCCGAAGGCCCATTCCGTTTCCCGGGCCGATCTCGCCCACGCCGTCCTGGCGATGGTGGACGACCCGGCGACGGTGCGGCAGCCGGTGGGCGTCGCACGCTGAGCCCGGAATCTGAACAGGAGACCACTGATGGATGATGCATTCGACGCCGAGGTCATCGTCGTCGGCGCCGGGCCGACCGGGCTCATGCTCGCCGGGGAGCTGCGGCTCGCCGGGGTCGAGGTCGTCGTGCTGGACCGGCTGGCCGAACCGACCACCGAATCCCGCGGACTGGGCTTCACCCCGAGGACCATGGAGGTGTTCGCGCAGCGCGGCCTGGTGGACAGGTTCACCATGCTGGACACCCCGTTGCAGACAACGACCCGCGGGCACTTCGGCGGGCTGCCCCTGGACTTCGGGGTGTTTCCCGAGGCCCATCCGGCCGTCGTGAACCTGCCGCAGGTCCACACCGAGACCATGCTGCGTGGCTGGGTCGCGGAACTCGGCTGCGACCTGCGCCGCGGCCACGAGGTCGTCGGCCTGGCCGACACGGGCGAGGCGGTGGAGGTCCAGGTCGAGGGCCCCGACGGGCCGCTGAGGCTGCGCGCGCGGTACCTGGTCGGGTGCGACGGCGGCCGCAGCACGGTCCGCGGGCTGGCCGGTTTCGACTTCCCCGGCACCCCCGCCACCCTCGAGCTGTTCCTCGCCGACGTCCGGGGCTGCGACATCCGGCCACGCTTCATCGGCGAGTGGCTGCCCGGCGGCGTCGCGATGTCGGCCCCCATCGGCGACGGCGTGGACCGGGTCGTGGTGTGCGAACGGGACACGCCCCCGCAACGGCGCACCGAGCCGCCGACGTTCAGCGAGGTCGCCGCCGGCTGGCAGCGGCTCACCGGAGAGGACATCAGCCACGGCGAGGCGCTGTGGGTGAGCGCCTTCGGCGACGCCACACGACTGGCGACCGAATACCGCAGGGGGCGGGTGCTGCTCGCCGGCGACGCCGCGCACGTCCACCTCCCGGCGGGCGGGCTCGGCATGAACACCGGCATCCAGGACGCCTTCAACCTCGGCTGGAAGCTCGCCGCCGTGGTGCGCGGCCGGGCCCCGGACGCCCTGCTCGACACCTACCACGACGAACGGCACGCGGTGGGCAGGCGGCTGCTCAACAACACCCGCGCCCAGGGGCTGCTCTTCCTGGGCGGCACCGAGATGCAGCCGCTCCGCGACGTGCTGGGCGAGCTCACCGACCACGACGTCGTGCACCGGCACCTGGCCGGCATGGTCAGCGGGCTGGAGATCCGCTACCCGACGGGCCCGGGTGACCACCCGCTGCTCGGGCTGCGCATGCCCGACCTCGAGCTCGCCGGCGAAGCGGGGGCCACCACGGTCTTCCCCCTGCTGCGCGGGGCGCGCGGCCTCCTGCTGGACCTCGCCGACGACGACTTTGTACGGCGGTCCGCGCAGCCGTGGGCCGACCGGGTCGACGTGGTGACCGCCAAGCCGGCCGCCGATTCCTCGGTCCCGCGGGTGGACGCCGTGCTGGTGCGGCCCGACGGGCACGTGGCCTGGGCCGCGCCCGGCGGCCGCGAGGAGCTGACCGACGCGCTGGACCGCTGGTTCGGCGCCCCTGCCACCCCGGCGGACCCTGCCACCCCTGTCGGCTGAGAGCACAGGAGGACGCACATGCCGCACGACACGGGCCCACTGCGCCGGCTCGCCGACCGGATGGATGTCCAGGACCTGGTCGACCGCTATCTGGCCGGTCTGGACGAGGCCCGGTTCGACGACGCCTGGGCACGGTCGATCTTCACCGAGGACGGCAGGTTCCAGTTCGCGGTGGGCGGTCACGACGGAGTGGCCGGCATGGCCGAGTACACCGCCGCGATGATGGGCAAGTGGCGGCGGACCCACCATGTGGCCGCCGGCCACCTCGTCGAGATCGACGGGGACCGGGCACGGGTGAGGGGAAACCTGATCGCCACCCACCTGCACCCCCAGAAGGCGACACCGGAGCGGCCGCCCGGGCGGTCGGGGGCGCGGGAGACGCCCGCGGCACCCGAGCCCTTCCAGGTCGGGGACCGCTTCGAGGGCGAGGCGGTGCGGACCGACGCCGGCTGGCGCTTCGCGCGGCTCGCGTTCGAGGTGGTCTGGACCCGCGGTACGCCGCCGGGGCGCGTTGACATCCACGACGACTAGGGCCATACACATGCGGATTCTCATCGCGGTCGCACCACTGACCGCTCATCTCTATCCCAGCGTCCCGCTGGCGTGGGCGTTGCAGAGCGCCGGACACGAAGTGCGGGTGGCCAGCAACACCGGGCTGGTCGAGCAGATCACCGCAGCCGGTCTCACGGCGGTCGGGCTCGGCGAACGCACCGCGCCGCCCGCGCCGATCACCGACGAGGAACTGGACCGCTTCAGCGACGCGCTCGGGTTCGAGGCCGGCTCCGGCTTCGACCAGCTCTTCCGGGCGACCCGCTACTACCTGGTGGCCGCGTACAAGCGGTACCACCCGGACGAGGAGGGACGGCAGGAACTCGCCGACACCCTGGTCGAGTTCGCCCGGAACTGGCAGCCGGACCTGGTGATCTGGGATCCGGCGTGTCCGGTGGGGCCGGTCGCGGCCCGCGAGTGCGGGGCCGCGTCCGCTCGGATGATGTGGGGCCCCGACTACTTCGGCTGGGTCCGCAGGCGCCTGCTCGCACGCATGAACGACCCGGCGTCCGCGGTGAGCGCGGACACCGATCCCCTGGCCGCGACCCTGGCGCCGGTGTTCGGGCGGTTCGGCCACGACTTCTCCGACGACCTGCTGTTCGGCGACTTCACCGTGGACCCGCTCCCCGCGCAGTTGCCCAGGCCCGAAGGGCTGCGCAGCGTGCCGATGCGCTGGGTGCCGTACACCGGGGCGGCCCCGGTGCCGCGGTGGTTGTCGCAGCCGCCGTCGCGGCCCCGGGTGTGCCTGTCGTTGGGCGTCACCGGGCGTACGGTCTCCGCCGGCCGGGACGAGCGGGTCGCGGCCGTGCTCGAGGCGGTGGCCGGCATGGACGTCGAGGTGGTGGCCACGGTCAACACCGACCAGCTGGGGGAGGACCGGAAGGTCCCCGACAACGTGCGGTTGGTCGACTACCTCCCGCTCACCCAGGTGATGCCGACCTGCTCGGCGATCATCCACCACGGGGGCTTCGGCACGTTCTTCGCCGCGGCCGCACACCGGGTGCCCCAGATGATCGTCATGGAGGAGTTGGGCAGCGCGCTGTCCAGTACCCGCTACCTGGAGGCCAGGGGCGCGGGCGTGGCCCTCCCCGGCGACGGTCTGACCGCGGCGCAGGTGGGCGGCGAGCTGTCCAGGCTGCTGAGCGAGCCGTCGTTCCAGCGGGGGGCCGCCGCCGTGTACGCGGACATGACCGCCGCCCCCGGACCCGGCGAGATGGTGCCGATCCTGGAGCGGATGGCCGCGCAGTACCGCACCCGGGACTGACCGGACGTGGACGTGGTCGAGAGCCGGGTACCCGGCGCGTTCGTGTTCACCCCGAAGCAGATCCGCGACGAGCGGGGTGCGTTCTTCGAGGCGCTGCGCTGCGACCGGGTCGAGGCGGTCACCGGGCGTCCGTTCCGGCCCGAACAGATCAACTACTCGGTGTCCCGGCGGAACACCCTCCGCGGTCTCCACGGAGTGGCCGTACCGCCGGGACAGGCCAAGTACGTCACCTGCGTGCGCGGGGCGCTCCGCGACATCGTCGTCGACCTGCGGGTGGGGTCGCCCACCTTCGGCGCGCACGACGTGACCCTGCTGGACGCCGACTCCGGGCGGTGCGTGTACGTGCCGGAGGGGGTGGGGCACGGATTCCTGTCGCTCACCGACGACGCCTGCATCTGCTACGTGGTCTCCACCCCGTACGTGCCCGGCACGCAGATCGACATCAACCCGCTCGACCCCGACCTGGCGCTGCCGTGGGGGTTCGGCGAGCCACCGCTGATGTCGGAGAAGGACGCGCGGGCACCCGGGGTGCAGACGGCGCTCGCCTCGGGGCTGCTCGCCAACTGGCATGACGTGCGCTGACCCTGCCCGACGGGCGGGGCGCGCGGACGGCAGCGCGTCGACGGCGGCGGCGCCCCGAGCACCGTCGACCGGCGTGGCCTCCACCCTCCCGCGGACCGTGTGCCGGTGCCGCCGGTGGCGCGCGGATGCGGGGAGCGGCCGGCGGAGCGGCAGCAAGATCAGCTCTTGACCTCAACTCGGCTTGAGGTTCTAGCGTTCCCTCGACCAGCGCTCCCATGACAACGCAAGGAGATTCCCTTTGAGTACCGACGTCGGTACGTCGGCAGCACCGCGGGCGACCAGAAAAGAATGGCTGGGGCTGGCGGTCCTCGCGCTTCCCACCGTGCTCATCGCCATGGACCTGACCGTCCTGCACCTGGCACTGCCCACGCTCACCGCCGACCTGCGGCCCGGCAACACCGAGCTGTTATGGATCGTGGACATCTACGGCTTCCTCATCGCCGGCTTCCTCATCCCCATGGGCGCGATCGGGGACAGGATCGGCCGCCGGCGGCTGCTGCTGATCGGCGCGGTCGCCTTCGGAGCGGCCTCGGCGATCTCGGCCTTCGCGGTCAACCCGCCGATGCTCATCGCCGCCCGGGCGCTGCTGGGCATCGCGGGCTCCACGCTGATGCCCTCCACCCTCTCCCTGATCCGGGTCATGTTCCAGGACCCCAAGCAGCAGGGCGCCGCGATCGGGGCCTGGACCGGCTTCTTCGGCCTCGGCACGGTGATCGGACCACTGGTCGGCGGCACCTTCCTGGAACTGTTCTGGTGGGGCTCGGTCTTCCTGCTCGGCGTCCCGATCATGGTGCTGCTGGTCGTCTTCGGCCCGCTCGTGCTGCCGGAGTACCGGGATGAGTCGGTCTCCCGCCCGGACTTGATCAGCGCGATCATGTCCGTCGTCGGGATCCTCGGCCTGATCTTCGGTCTGAAGCGGATCGCCGCGGACGGCCTGAGCCTCGAGTCGGGCCTCGCCATCGTCGTCGGCCTGGCGGTCGGAGCGCTCTTCATCTCCCGCCAGCGCCGGATCGACCAACCGCTGGTCGACCTCACGCTGTTCCGCAACAAACTGTTCGGCACCGCACTCGGCATGCTCGTGCTGGCGACCCTGCTCTCCGCGGGCCTGCAGTTCCTCGTCATGCAGTACCTCCAGCTGGTGCGCGGGCTGGACCCGATCCAGGCCGGGCTGTGGACGCTGCCGATCACACTCGGCGTCATGGTCGGCGCCATGGGGGGACCGGCGCTCGCCGGACGGATGAAGCTGAGCACCCTGCTCTCCGGGGGCCTGGTGGTCTCCGCGCTCGGCATGGTGCTGCTGACCCGCGTCAGCGGCCCCTCCGACCTGTTCCTCGCGGTGACCGGGACGGCCGTCATCGGTCTCGGGCTCGGCCCGATGATCTCGCTGGGCACCGGACTGATCGTGGGAGCCGCACCGCCCGAGCGGGCCGGTGCCGCCTCCGCGATGGCCGCGACCGGCACCGAACTCGGCAGCGCGCTGGGCGTCGCGGTGATCGGCAGCGTCGGCTTCGCGGTGTACCGGGCGGACCTGGCCGACAGGCTCCCCGAGGGGCTGCCCGCCTCCGCCGGCGAGGCGGCCAAGGACACCCTCGCCGCCGCGGCGGACGTCGCCCGCACCCTGCCGGCCGCCGACGGCTCCCGGCTGTTGTCGGTGGCCCGCGAGGCCTTCGTGAACGGCCTGCAAACGACCGCGATCATCGGTGCGGCGCTCGCCGTGCTGCTGGCCGTAGCGGCCGCGACCCTGCTGCGCACCGCCCGGATGCCGGGCCCTCCGCCGCTCACAGAGGCGGACGACGCGGCGAACTCCTTAGAAAAGGTGGACAACTGACGTGCTGGACACGAACTCCGCGACCGACGCCGTCCAGACCCCCGTGGGTGTCTGGACCGGCCAGGTGAGCTACGACGGTCACACCGACTCCTACACCATCTCCTTCGCGCCGGACGGCACGGTCGCGCTGCGTACGTCCGCGACCGTGGGCACCGGGACCTGGGCCGCCGGGCCGACGGGGGGATTCACCTACGACCTCACCGAGACCTTCACCCCGGCGAGCGGCCGCGCGGGACGGGTGGAAGCACATGTCGAGGCCAGCCTCGAAGGGGCCGCGCACAGCGGAGTCGGCACCGCCCGGATCTACACCCCCGACGGCGTCATGGTGCACACCACCACGGCCGAGTTCACCGGTGAGCGGGTCGGTGACGCACCGGCCGCCTGGCACGCCGCGTGAGCCTGGGCGCACCCGTCCGCGGACGCACGCTCCACCCCGGTGACGACGGCTTCGAGGAGGCCACCTCCGGCTGGCTGCTGACGGTCGAGCACCGGCCAGCGGCCGTCGTGGTCGCCGCCGGAGCCGACGACGTGGCCGCCGCCGTCCGGTTCGCCGCCACGGCGAACCGGCCGGTCGCGGTGGAGTCGACCGGGCACGGCAGGTCGGTGCCCGCCGACGGCGCGGTGTTCATCGCGACCGGGGAGCTGCGGGAGCTGTCTGTCGATCCGCAGGCCGCGACCGCCCGGATCGGGGCGGGGCTGCGGTGGGGCGAGGTGCTCGCCGCCGCCGCCGAGCACGGCCTCGCGCCGCTGTGCGGCTCCTCGCCGGACGCCGGGGTGATGGGCTACCTGACCGGCGGCGGACTGCCGCTGACCTGCCGCACGTACGGCTTCGCCGCGGACCGTGTCCGCTCCCTCGAACTGGTCACGGCCGACGGCCGGATCCGCACCGTCTCACCGGCCCGGGAACCCGACCTGTTCTGGGCGGTGCGGGGCGGCAAGAGCAACTTCGGCGTGGTGACCGCGGCCGAGATCGACCTGGTGCCGCTGCGGAGCGTCTTCGCCGGCGAGCTCTACTACCCGGGTGAGGACCGCGCGCACGCGGCGCACGTGGTGCGGTCCTATCTGGCCTGGGCCAAGGACCAGCCGGACGAGATGTCGTCCTCGGTGACCCTGCTGCGGTTCCCGGACCTGCCGAAGGTGCCCGACGCGTACCGCGGCCGGTCCTTCGTGCTGGTGCACATCGTCCACACCGGCGACGAGGCGCAGGGCGCCCGGCTGGTCGAACCGCTGCGCGCGCTCGGCCCCGAGACGGACACCTGCGCCACGATGCCGTACACGCGGCTCACCGAGATCCACCACGACCCGAAGCACCCGGTCAGGGTGCACTTCCGCAGCGCGCTGCTGTCCGAGCCGGACGACGGGGCGGTCGAGGCGCTGGTCCCGTTCATCGATCCGGCGGCGCCCGGAGACCCGTTCGTCAACATCGAGCTGCGCCACCTGGGCGGCGCGCTGAGCCGGCCGCCCCGACGTGCGCACGCGGTGGGCACCAGGGGCGCGGCGTTCCACCTGTGGATGCGGATCCCGGCCCCGGCCGAGGAGGCGGGCGCGGCGCGCCGGGCCGCGGACGAGGTGCTGGCACGGCTGAGGCCGTGGGACACCGGCGACCTGCTGCCGGGGTTCCTGTTCGACCACGACTGCGACCCCGAGCGGGTCCGGCGGGCCTACGCGGAGCCGGACCACCGGCGGCTGACCGAGCTGAAGGCCGAGTACGACCCGAACAACCTGTTCCGCATCAACCACAACATCCCGCCCGTCGTCGACGGCGCGTGAAGGGGGGAACCACCGGAATGTCACTCTCTACGGAGACACAGTCGGCGATCGTCGAGGTCGCCAAGCTGGCCGGGGCGCAGGCCGCGCAGGCCGACGCCGAGCGCAGGGTGAGCCCGGACGTGATCCGGGCGGTGGTGGACGCCGGGTTCGCCCGATGGCTGGTGCCGGCCCGTTGGGGAGGGGACGAGCGCGGCTACACGGAGCTGACCGCCGCGGTGGCGAAGCTGGGTGAGGAGTGCTCCTCCACGGCGTGGCTCGCCTGCCTCGCCGCGCATGCCGCCCGCTACGTGGCCTGTCTGCCCGAGCAGGGCCAGGCCGACATCTGGGCGGACGGCCCCGACACGCTGGTGGCGGCCGTCATCAAGCCGCTGGGGACGGCCGTCGCGGTGGAGGGCGGGTTCCGGCTCACCGGCTCCTGGACCTATGTCAGTGGCGTCGAGTACTCCGACTGGGCGCTGTTGACCGGCCCGGCCCCCGGCCCCAAGTCCGGCGGGCAGCCGATGAGGATCTTCGCGGTACCGCGACAGGACTACACCTTCCAGGACACCTGGGCGTCCCTCGGCATGCGGGGCACCGGCAGCCACACGCTCGTGCTGGACGACGTGTTCGTGCCCGAGCACCGTGTCTGCCTGCGCGAGGACGCCTTCCGGGGCGCGACGGTGGGCCTGCCGGGGCGCGCCCCACTGCCGAACGCCGCCGTGAGCGGGCTGACGTTCGTCGCTCCCGTCCTGGGGGCCGCGCGTGGTGCGCTCGCCGTCGCGGCGCAGCTCGTGGCGGTCGCCCCGACCGGTCCCAGGGCCGCCGCCGGCCAGTCGTACCAGGTGGACTTCGCCAGGGCCGCCGGAGAGATCGACGCGGCCCAGCTGCTGCTGGAGCGGGCCTCCACCGTCGTGGACGGCGGCGCCCTGACGCCGGAGCTCGTGCGCCGCAACCGCAGGGACTACGCGCTGGCGCTCCAGATGCTGGCCGACGCGACCGACCGGTTGCTGAGGACCGGCGGCACCAGGGCCCAGGAGGACGGGCACCCGCTCCAGCGGTACTGGCGGGACGTGCGCTCCGTCACCAGCCACGCGGTCATGCAGTTCGAGCCCGCGGGGCTCGACTACACCCAGGGTCTCGTCGGGACGGCCTGAAGGAGTCGACAATGATCTTGATATCCGGAGCCACCGGGCACGTCGGCAGACCCCTCGTGGACGAGCTGCTCGCGGCCGGCCGAAAGGTGCGGGCACTCAGCCGCGACCCGGGCCGGGCCGACCTGCCCGCCGAGGTCGAGGTGGCCGCCACCGCCGATCTGCCCCTGGACGGCATCGAGTCCGTCTTCTTCGTCATGGCCGCGTTCCCGGGAGGCTCCGCGGAGCCGGTCGCCCGGATGAAGGCGGCGGGGGTCCGCCGCATCGTCGCCCTGTCGTCCTACTCGGTCCTCGACGACGACCCCAAGAACATGATCGCCGTGAAGCACCGGGAGCTGGAGCGCCAGATCCGGGAGACCGGTGCGGAATGGACGTTCCTGCGGCCCGCCGGAGGGTTCGCGGCGACCGCCCTGGAGTGGGCCGAGGGGATCAGGACCGACGGCGTCGCCCGTTTCCCCTTCGGGGACGCGCGGACCGCCCCGGTGCATGAGCGTGACATCGCGGCGGTGGCCGCCCGCGCTCTGCTGACCGATGAACTCGTGGGCGAGGCACCGCTGTTCAGCGGGCCGCAGTCGCTCAGCTACGCCGACCGGGCACGGATCATCGGCGAAGTGACCGGCGAGCCCGTCCGCTTCGCGGAGCTCACCCACGACGAGGCCCGGCAGGAGTGGCTCCGGGCCGGTGTCCCCCCGCACGCCGTGGAGGCACGGCTGAGGATGTTCGCCAAGCTGGTCGGCCGCCCGCACGAGATCTCGCCGGTCGACTCCTACCTCGGCAGGCCCGGGCTGACCTTCGCCCAGTGGGTGGCCGATCACGCCGACCAGTTCCGGAAGGGAACGTCATGATTCTGGTAGCCGGTGCCACAGGCAACGTCGGCGGCGAGCTGCTGCGGCAGCTGCGTGCCGAGGGGGTCCCCGTCCGGGCGCTCAGCCGGAACCCGGGGCGGGCCGCGCTCCCGGCCGACGTGGACGTGGTCGGAGGGGATTTCACCGCACCGGAGTCTCTGGCCAAGGCCTTCACCGGGGTGGAGGGCCTCTTCCTCATGATGTCCGGGAACGAGACCGCGGTGGTCGAGGAGGCGGCCCGCGCCGGGGTGCGGCGGATCGTGCTGCTCTCCAGCGTGGCCGTGGAGACCCGCCCGGACTCCCTGATCGGCAGGGTGCACCGGGAGGCCGAACGCGCCGTCGAGGAATCGGGTCTCGAGTGGACGTTCCTGCGTCCGGGCCAGTTCGCCTCCAACACGCGGGCCTGGGCGTCCCAGATCGCGCAGGGCGACGTCGTCCGCACGCCGTTCGCCCGGGTGGGCCTGCCCGCCATCCACCCCGGTGACATCGCGGCGGTGGCCAGGATCGCGCTCACCGAGGAGGGGCACGCCGGCGCGGTGTACCCGCTCAGCGGCCCCCGGCCGATCACGCCCGTCGAGCAGGTGGCGGCGATCGGCGAGGCGATCGGCCGCAAGCTGCGGCACGAGGAGATCACCGCGGAGCGGGCCGGCGAGGAGATGGCCGCCTTCATGCCGGCCGAGATCGTGGCCGCCACCCTGGACTTCCTCGGCAACCCCACCGTGACGGAGACCCAGGTCCTGCCCACGGTCGAGAAGGTGACGGGGGAGCCGGCGAGGACGTTCGCGCGGTGGGCGCGCGACAACGCCGACGGGTTCCGCTGACGCCCGGGAAAGGGCAGGGTGCGCGACAGTGTTGACCCAGCGCAGTTTCCGCGACGTACTGGGATGTTTCGGCACCGGAGTGGTGCTGGTGACCGCGGAGTCGGACGGCGGGCCGGTCGGCATGGCGGTGAACTCCTTCACCTCCGTGTCACTGCATCCGCCTCTGATCGCGTTCTGCGCCGCGCTGACCTCGACCACGTGGCCGGCCATCCGGGCGACGGGCGGTTTCGCCGTGTCGATCCTCAGCGATGCGCAGGAGGAGGTCTGCCGGACCTTCTCGACGCGCGACGCGGACCGGTTCGCCGGCGGGGACTGGGCCCGGACCGCCGCCGGGCACCCGGTGGCGGCGGACGGACTCGGCTGGCTGGACTGCCGGATCAGGACGGTCCAGGTCGAAGGGGACCACGAACTGGTGATCGCCCAGGCCGTGGACTGGTCCATCGGGGCCGGCGCGAGGCCGTTGATCTTCCATTCCGGCCGCTACGCCAGCCTGACGGAGCGATCACGTGCGGAATGACGGTACCGAGAACGATGCAGGGAGATCGGCGATGTGGAGGGGTCTGTGTTTCTGGTGACCGGAGCGACCGGGAACGTCGGTCGTCATGTGGTGGATCAACTGCTCGCCGCGGGTGCGGCCGTACGCGCGCTGACCCGCAACCCCGCGGGAGCCCGCCTGCCGGCGCAGGCCGAGGTGGCGGGTGGCGACCTCACCCGGCCGGAGACGGTGGAGCCCGCGCTGAAGGGCGTCTCCGCGCTGTTCCTGTTCCCCGCGCCGGGTACGGCGGGACCGGTCCTGCGGGCCGCGCGGGAGAGCGGGGTGCGCCGGGTCGTCCTGCTCTCCTCGTCGGCCGTCGAGTTCGGCACCGAAGGCGCCGACAACGCGATCGTGGCCTACCACAAGGAGATCGAGCGCCAGGTCGAGGAGTCCGGGCTCGAGTGGACCTTCGTCCGGCCCGGCGCGTTCGCCGTCAACACCCTCCAGTGGGCACCGCAGATCCGCGCGGGCGGCGTGGTGCGCGGGCCGTACGCCGAGGCCGAGATGGCGCCCATCCACGAGCGTGACATCGCGGACGTCGCGACCCGCGCGTTGCTGACGGACGGCCACGCGGGCGCCAAGTACCTGCTGACCGGCCCGGAGTCCCTCACCCAGGCCGAGCAGGCCCGGCGGATCGGCGAGGCCATCGGACGACCGGTGCGGTACGAGGAGTTGGCGCCCGACGTCGCGCGTGAGCAGATGATCCGGAACCAGGTCCCGGCCGACTTCGCGGACATGCTCCTCAGCTTCCAGGCGGGTCTCGTCGGTGTGCCGGCGGAGGTCTCGGCGACGGTCGAGGAGGTCACCGGCCACCCGGCACGCACGCTCGGACAGTGGGCCGCCGATCACGCGGCCGACTTCCGGTAGGGGCGTGCGGGAGCCGCCGGCCGCCGGAGGCTCCCGCACGCCCCGCGACGACTGCCGTGGAGGTCTTCGGCGCCCGGCGCGGGAGGCGGTCGGCGAACCGTGCGCCGGCCGGTGCCCAGTCCCTCCGTGCGAGCGCACCGGTCCGCCGGTCGACGCCGGCGCGTCGGGGGCCGGGCCGGCCTCGGCGACGAGCGGCGCCGGCCGTCGGCGCACGCCCCGGGCCCCGCCCGGCGTCGCGTGCGGGTCAGGAGCCTTGGACCGCCGTGCGATGAGTAGCTCGACAGCCCGTACACAACAGGAATGAACCGCCCGCATGGAGTTTTCCGGCGGAACGAGAGAGGTGTCCTCATGGCAGATGTGATAATCGCCGGCAGCGGCCCGACGGGGCTGATGCTCGCCTGCGAGCTGCGGCTCGCCGGAGTGGACGTGCTGGTGCTGGAACGGCTCGCGGAGCGAAGCGACAAGTCACGGGCCGGCGGCCTCCACGCCCGGAGCGTGGAACTCCTCGACCAGCGCGGGATCGTGGACCGGTTCCTCGCGGCCGGCAGGGCGATGCCGCTCGCGCACTTCGCTTTCATGCATCTGGACATCGAGGACTTCCCGACGAGGCATCCGTACGCGCTCGCCATGCACCAGACCCGGATCGAGCAACTCCTGGAGGAGCGCGCGCTCGAGCTGGGCGTACGGCTGCGCTGGGCCGCCGAGGTCACCGATCTGCGCCAGGACGAGACCGGGGTCGAGGTGGAGATCTCCGGGGGTCAGGGCACCGAGCGGCTGCGCGCCGACTACCTGGTGGGCTGCGACGGCGGCCGCAGCGTCGTGCGCAAGCTGACCGGCATCGGATTCCCCGGCACGCCGGCCACGCTGACCGCGCTGCTCGGCGACGTCACGCTCACCGACCCTCCCTCCGAGGTCGTCTTCGGGCCCGAGGGCCGGCGGGAGAACGGGTTCTTCATGGCCTTCCACTCCGAACACCCCGGCATGTACCGGGTGATCACCGTGGAGTTCGACAAGGTCACGGACCGGGACGCCCCGGTGACCCTGGAGACGCTCAGTGAGGCGTGCGCCAAGATCGCCGGTACCGACTTCGGCATGCACAGCCCGTACCGGCTCGACAGGTTCAGCGACGCCTGCCGGCTGGTCGACACGTATCGCGCAGGACGGGTCCTGCTGGCCGGGGACGCCGCCCACGTCCATTTCCCCTCCAGCGGACAGGGATTGAACCTGGGGCTCCAGGACGCCGTCAACCTGGGCTGGAAGCTCGCCGCGGTCGTGCGCGGACAGGCCCCCGAGGAACTGCTGGACAGTTACGACGCCGAACGGCGCCTGTCCACCGAGCGCATGCTCAACAACATCCGTGCGCAGACCGCCATCTGGCGCGCGAGCACCCAGGCCGACGCGCTCCGCCAGGTGTTCAGCGACCTCATCGAGTTCGACGACGGCAACCGGTATCTGGGCGGCGTCATCAGCCAGCTCGACACCTACTACCCGGTGGGCGACGGGCATCCGGCCCTCGGACGCCGGATGACCGACCTCGACATCAAGTCACCCTCCGGGCAGGTACGCGTCTACGAGCTGCTGCACGTCGCACGACCTGTGCTGCTCGACCTCACCGGCCGGTCCGACCTGCGTGCCGCCCTCGACGGCTGGACGGACCGGGTGGACCACGTCGAGGCTGAGCCCCAGGACGATCACTGGGCGTTCCCGGTGATCGGTGACGTCCCGGCCCCCGCGGCCGTGCTGATCCGCCCCGACGGCCATGTCGCCTGGGCCGCGCCCGCCGCCCCCGTCGGCTCTGCCGTCCCGCAGACCGCCACCGCGGACCTCAGGTCCGCGCTCACCAGGTGGTTCGGACCCGCCCGCGCCAGCTGAGGACCGCGCCCGGGCCCGTCGTCGGCGCCCGAGCCGGTCGAGATTCCCTGACATCCGGTCGATGTCGCCCCTGTTGATTGGAGAACTGCATGCCCATGGATGACGTGCCGACCGTCGCGGCGCACGAGCCCGAGGACGGCGGTCCCGGCGGGCCCACCGCGGTCGCCGACACATCCACGGGGTTCGCCGCCCTGATGCGGCTCGCCGACCTGGTCACCCCCATGGCACTGAGGGTGGCCGCGAGCCTGCGACTGGTCGACCACATGCGCAACGGCGTGCATGACCTCGAGTCGCTCGCGAAGGCGACCGACGCGCATCAGGACACGCTGCGGAGGCTGATCCGGCACCTGGTCGCCGTCGACGTGCTGGAGGAGTCCGCACCGGACCACTACGTGCCCACCGCCGTCGGCGAGTTACTGGCCCACGGCCACCCCGCGACCCAGGTGGGCTGGCTCGACCCGTCTCACATGGTCGGGCGGGCGGACCTCGCTCTCGTCCACCTCTTCGAAGCCGTCCGCGACGGCGCCCCCGTCTACCGGCAGCGGTACGGCAAGGACTTCTGGGACGAGGTCTCGGACGACCCGGCCCTCGGCGCCACCTTCTACGACATGATGGCGCACGGCCAGCAGACCGTCTTCAAGCAGGTGGCGGAACGGCACGACTGGACCGGCGTGCGTCACGTCCTCGACGTGGGCGGCGCCGACGGCGATCTGCTCGCCACCGTGCTGGCGAAGGAGCCCGGCATCAGCGCCACCCTGCTGGAGCTCCCCGGCCCGGCGGCCAGGGCGCGTGCGAAGTTCGAGGGAACCGCACTGGCCGGCCGGGTCGGCGTGGTCGACGGCAGCTTCTTCGATCCGCTCCCGGTGACGGCCGACACGATCACGCTGTCGTTCGTTCTGCACAACTGGTCGGACGAGGACGCGGTGCGGATCCTGCGCCACTGCGCGGACGCGCTGGAACCGGGCGGCTCCGTGCTGCTCATCGAGTGCGCCGACCAGTCGCCCTCCGCGCCGGATCCCGGCTTCACCAGCGCCGATCTGCGGATGCTGGTCTACTTCGGCGGGCGCGAGCGCACGTACGACCAGTGGCAGGAACTCGCGGTCGCCGCCGGCATGACCATCGACTCGGTGTCGCCTGCCCTCGCCTACGGCGCACGCGTGCTCACCCTCGTGAAATAGGCGGGGGAGAAGGTTCTGACGGCGCCGGGTACGCAGCCCGAAATACCCGGGGATTCTCTTTCGGGGCCGGGTATCCTCGGTGAATTCCTGGGGCCCGGCCGTTTGTCTTCCTGTGACATCGGCTTAGGCGGCTCAATATCTTGGCCGAATGTGATCGGGTATTCCATCCGGGGATTGACAGGGAAAACACCCGGGTGACACGGTCCGACGGGCTACAAGATCGATCCACGCAGCATATTAAGGAGTCACTCTGTGACAGCACCTCTCGGCCGCGCCCCCCTGGTGATCGGGGAGCTCACCGATGAGCGGTACGGCCAGGTCATCCGGCCCGGTGATGCCGAGTACGAGGCAGCGCGCACCGTGTACGCGGGCGACGTCGACCGCAGGCCCGCCGTCGTCCTGCGGCCCAGGAACGCCCAGCAGGTGGCGCGCGTCGTGGCGCTGGCGCAGGAGACGGGGCTCGAGCTGGCCGTCCGCAGCGGTGGACACAGCGGGGCCGGGCACGGTGTCTGCGAAGGCGGCATCGTCCTGGACCTGGCCAACATGCGCGCGCTGGAGATCGACGTCGAGGCCCGTACGGCCTGGGCCGAGACCGGCATTTCCGCCGGCGAGTACACCGAAGCCGCCGCGGAGCACGGGCTCGCGACCGGATTCGGCGACAGCACCATGGTCGGGGTCGGGGGCATCACCCTCGGGGGCGGCATCGGTTTCCTGTCCCGCAAGTACGGAATGACCATCGACGATCTGCTGGCCGCGGAGATCGTCACGGCCGACGGCGAACTGCTGTTGGTGGACGAGCACCACCACCCCGACCTGTTCTGGGCGATCCGTGGCGGTGGCGGTAACTTCGGCGTGGCGACCCGCTTCAAGCTGCGGTTGCACGAGGTCGACAGCGTGTACGGCGGAATGCTGGTGCTCCCTGTGACCCCCGAGATCCTCGAGGCCTTCATCGCCGAGGCCGAGGCCGCCCCCGAGGAGCTTTCCACGATCGTGAACGTGTGGACGGCGCCCCCCTTCCCGTTCGTGCCCGAGGAGTACCACGGCAAGCCGATCATCCTTGCGGTGATGTGCTACGCCGGCCCCTCCGAGGCGGGCGAGGAGGTCATCGGCCGGTTCCGGGCGATCGTCCCGCCGCTGGCCGACATGGTGCGGACCATGCCCTACCCCGGGATGTTCCCCCCGGCAGACCCCTCGCAGCGCCCCATCTCCGTGGCGCGCAACATGTTCATCGACCGGGTCGACCGCGCGACCGCCGAGACCATCCTGGAGCGCGTCACCACCTCGACCGCGATGGTCGCCGGGGCGCAGCTGCGGGTACTGGGCGGGGCCATAGCGCGGGTCCCGTCCGACGCCACGGCCTTCGCCCACCGGCAGAGCAAGATCATGGCCCACCTGTCCGCCGTCTACGCCGACCAGGCCGACGCCGGTCTGCACGCGACCTGGGCCGACGAGTTCATGGCCGCCATCCGGCAGTCCGACTCCGGCTCCTACGCCAACTTCATCGTGGACGCGGGGCAGGAGCAGATCCGGGAAGCCGTCTACCCCGGGGCCACAGGGGAGCGACTCGCCCAGATCAAGGCGAAGTACGACCCGACCAACCTGTTCCACTGCAATCACAACATTCTGCCCGCGACGTCGTGAGAATCCACCGGTCGTGCCCGGCTGCGCTCCGGCAGCCGGCCAGAGCCCGGGGGCCGTCGACCCCCCGGACCCGGTGGTCGTCTGCTTCCAGGTGACGTCCCGGGGTGATGCTCCAGGTTTTCGTGAAGGGGACGCCGTTTCCGGCGTCCCCTTCCCGCGTTTTCCACGGTCGGCGGAGCCGGCCAGGGCGCGAGAACGCGGGCCGGCCCGGTGCTCGACGCCGCAGGGCTGACCAGCGCCGGCCGAGCCCGGCCCGCCAACCCCGACACCCACCCGCGACACAGCCGACCCGCGAGCCGCGCACCGACGGCCCGCGGATCGCCCCCGCCTGGGAGGAAGTTCATGGCACAGGGAATCGACGGCCGTGACGGCCGTGAAGCGGAGGACAGAGCAGTGACCTCCCTCGACAGAGCGCAGACACGCACGCGGGCGGCAGCGCCCCAGGAGGGGTCGCCCCCCGCCGGCGCCGGCCGTCCCAGACTCGACTCGCTGACCGGACTGCGCTTCTTCGCGGCGCTCGCGGTCTTCGTGACCCACTCCTCCTTCCTCCTCATCGGCTCGGCCAGCCTGGTCTTCCCCACCTTCGCCGACCAGCGGACCAACGCCGCCTTCGCGGACGCGACCGGCCAACTGGGCTCCCTCGGTGTGGGCTTCTTCTTCGTCCTCAGCGGCTTCGTCCTCACCTGGTCCGCACGTTCCACCGACCGCACCAGCAGCTTCTACCGCCGCCGGTTCGTCAAGATCCTGCCGCTGTACTACGTGGCCGGCGTCGCGGCGACGGTGCTGCTGTGGGACCTGGGTGTCCGGTGGCAGGACCTGCTCGCCTACGCGGGCCTCGTCCAGGTGTGGGTCCCGAACCCGGAGGTCAACTTCAGTGTCCTCACGCCGGGCTGGTCCCTCGGCGTGGAGGCCGCCTTCTACCTGGTCTTCCCCCTCGTCATCCGCACGTTCCGGGGCCTCGGCCCACGCGCGGCCTGGACGGGCCTGGCCCTCTGCGTGGCCACGGCCTTCCTCATACCGACCCTCGCCTACGTCCTGCCCGCCGGGACCGGCGAGCTCGTGGGCGCGCCGAACGAGGCCGCCTTCCAGACGTGGTTCGCCTACGTCTTCCCGCTCGGCCGCCTCTCCGACTTCTTCGCCGGTATGTTCGCCGCGCTCCTGGTGACCTCCGGCCGCTTCCCCCGGGTGAGCCTGCCGTGGGTGCTGATCTCGTTCATGCCGTGTTACCTCGTGGCGATCAACACCCCCTGGCTGTTCGGCCAGCGGGCACCCCTGCTGATCTCCTGCGTGCTGCTCATCGTCGCCGCCGCGCAGCGGGACATCGCACGGCGCCCGACGTTCCTGTCGTCGAGCACGATGGTGCTGCTCGGCAACGTGTCGTTCGCCTTCTACCTCTGCCACCACCTGGTGCTCTACACCGTCAACATCAAGGTGCTGCACGGCCCGTTCGACTCAGTGGCCATGGTGATCGCCTACATCGCAGCGTCCCTCGTCGTCTCCGTCGCCCTGGCATGGCTGCTGCACCGGTACGTGGAACTGCCGATCGTCCGACGCTTCAGCACGGCCAGGAAGCGGCGATGAACCACGAGCCGACCCGGCTGTCGCATACCCGCCGCGACACCGCCGGCACCGAACACCCGTGGGCCGGCTCGGGCACACGCCGGGGCGGCCCGGCCTGACACCTGGTCGGCCCTGAAGCCCGCGAGGCCGCACAGTCCGTCCGTACCGCGGTAGCGCACCGAGGCACGGTGCGAGGTCCGGAACAAGAACCCCGGACGAACCTGCGCCGCCCCCTGGGAAGGGTCCGCCCCCGCCCCCGCGCCGAGGACCGGCGGCCGGCCGGACCCGTCCGCCACCCCTGACCACCACCGCGACACAACCGACCCGCGGGCCGCACACCGGCGGCCCGCGGACCGTACTCCCCTGGAGGAGAGTTCATGACACAGGAATCGACGACCGTGGTGCTCGGAGGCGACGGCCCGGCCGGGACCGGCAGCGTTCCCCTGGACCACGACGCGCGGGGCGTGGCCGCCGTGCTCGGCCACGAGGACGGCCTCGCCGCCGTGGCGGCCGTGATGTCGTGGAGAGAGCAGTGACGTCCCCCGGCAGAGCGCAGACACGCACGCGGGCGGCAGCGCCCCATAAGGGGTCGCCGCCCGCCGGCGCCGGCCGTGCCAGGCTCGACTCGCTGACCGGACTGCGTTTCTTCGCGGCGCTCGCGGTCTTTGTGTTCCACTCCTCGAGCCCGGGCTTTCCGGCCTTCGCCGACCAGCGGACCAGCGCCGACTTCAGTGCCGCGGCCAGCCAACTGGGCGGCCTCGGCGTGGGCTTCTTCTTCGTCCTCAGCGGCTTCGTCCTCACCTGGTCCGCACGTTCCACCGACCGCACCGGCGCCTTCTACCGCCGCCGGTTCGTCAAGGTCCTGCCGCTGTACTACGTGGTCGGCGTCGCGGCGACGGTGCTGCTGTGGGACGTGAGCATCCGGTGGCAGGACCTGCTCGCCTACGCGGGCCTCGTCCAGGTGTGGGTACCGAACCCGGTGGTCAACTTCAGTGTCCTCGCGACGGGCTGGTCCCTCGCCGTGGAGGCCGTGTTCTACCTGGTCTTCCCCTTCGTCATCCGGAGGTTCCGCGGCCTCGGCCGACGCGCGGCGTGGACGGGCCTGGCCCTCTGCGTGGCGGGCGCCTTCCTCATGCCGATCCTGGCCTACCACATGCCCGCCGGGATCACGGAGTTCGTGGGGGCGCCGAATGCGATCGGCTTCCAGATGTGGTTCGCCTACGTCTTCCCGCTCGGCCGCCTCTTCGATCTCTTCGCCGGAATGTTCGCCGCGCTCCTGGTGACCTCCGGCCGCTTCCCCCGGGTGAGCCTGCCGTGGGTGCTGATGTCGTTCGTGCCCTGCTACGTCGTGGCGAGCTACAGCCCGTTGCTGTTCGGCTGGCGGGCACCCCTGTTGATCTCCTGCCTGCTGCTCGTCGTCGCCGCCGCGCAGCGGGACATCGCACGGCGCCCGACGTTCCTGTCGTCGAGAACGATGGTGCTGCTCGGCAATGCGTCGTTCGCCTTCTACCTCTGCCACTACCTGGTGCTCCACACCCTCAACATCAACCTGCTGCACGGCCCGTTCGAATCAGTGGCCATGGTGATCGCCTACATGGCACTGGCCCTTGCCGTCTCCCTCGCCCTGGCATGGCTGATGCACCGGTACGTGGAGATGCCGATCGTCCGACGCTTCAGCACGGACGAGAAGCGGCGATGACCCACGAGCGGGCCCGGCTGTCGCGTATCCGCCGCGACACCGCCGGCATCGAGCACCTGTAGGCCGTCTCGGGCACGCTCTGCCCTCGGCGCCGTGGATCAGGGGGATTGACCCTCTGCGCCGGCGTGCCCGAGCCGTCCCGGCCCGCCCGGGACGCCCACCCGCCCCGCCATCCACAGGCCGGCCCCTCGGCACGAACCCGGGAAGACCGCGAGACAAGCTCACCGAACACCTCCGCTCGAAGCGGCAGCGAGGTTCAACGCCACGCTCAGGCCGCTCGAACAGCCGGCATGACCACACGAACCGAGAGGACCTCTCGATGAAGGCTCTGGTGCTCGCAGGCGGATCCGGTACCCGCCTGCGGCCTTTCAGTTACTCGATGCCCAAGCAGCTCATCCCCATCGCGAACACGCCCGTCCTGGTGCACGTACTGCAGGGCGTCCGGGAGCTGGGGGTGACCGAGGTCGGCGTCATCGTCGGCAACCGCGGGCCCGAGATCGAGGCCGTACTCGGCGACGGCTCCCGGTTCGGCCTGCGGATCACCTACATCGCCCAGGACGCACCGCGCGGACTGGCCCACACCGTGTCCATCGCCCGCGACTTCCTCGGCGACGACGACTTCGTGATGTACCTGGGCGACAACATGCTGCCCGACGGGGTCGTCGGCATCGCCGAGGAGTTCGCCACGCACCGCCCGGCCGCCCAGGTCGTCGTGTACAAGGTGCCCGACCCGCGCTCCTTCGGGGTCGCCGAACTCGGCCCCGACGGCGAGGTGCTGCGCCTGGTGGAGAAGCCGCAGGAGCCGCGCAGCGACCTGGCGCTGATCGGCGTGTACTTCTTCACGCCCGCCATCCACGAGGCGGTGGAGGCCATCGAGCCCAGCGCCCGCGGCGAGCTGGAGATCACCGACGCCATCCAGTGGCTGGTCTCCTCCGGCGCGGACGTCCGGGCCAGCCGGTACGACGGCTACTGGAAGGACACCGGAAAGGTCGAGGACGTCCTGGAGTGCAACAGCCATCTCCTCGACGGTCTGAGCCGGCGCGTCGACGGGCACGTCGACGCCGGCAGCGTCCTCGTCGGCCAGGTCGTGGTCGAGGTGGGCGCACGCGTCCTGCGGTCCCGCGTCGAGGGCCCGGCGATCATCGGCACCGGCACCGTCGTGGAGGAGAGCCATGTGGGCCCGTACACCTCGATCGGACGCGACTGCCTGGTGACCGGCAGCCGGCTGGAGAGCTCCATAGCCCTGGACGAGGCGTCGGTCACCGGCGTCCGCGGCCTGCGCGACTCGCTGATCGGGCGCGCCGCCTCCGTCGGCACCACCGGCCGGGGCACGGACCATCACTGCCTGGTCGTCGGAGACCACACCCGAGTGGAGGTCGCGGCATGAGGATCCTGGTCACCGGAGCGGCCGGTTTCATCGGCTCCAACTTCGTCCGCAAACTGCTGGCCGACGAGTACACCGGCTGGGCGGGCGCCCAGGTCACCGCCCTGGACAAGCTCACCTACGCGGGCAACCGGGACAACCTGCCCGCTGCGCACGAGCGGCTGCTGTTCGTCCGCGGCGACGTCTGCGACCGCGACCTGATGCGCGAACTGCTACCGGGCCACGACGCCGTGGTCCACTTCGCCGCCGAGTCCCACGTCGACCGCTCCCTGGAAGGAGCCGGCGAATTCTTCCGCACCAACGTCCTGGGCACCCAGACCCTGCTGGACGCGGTGCTGGAGAGCGGCGTGGAACGGGTCGTGCACGTCTCCACGGACGAGGTGTACGGCTCGATCGAGGAGGGCTCCTGGACCGAGGAGTGGCCGCTGGCGCCCAACACCCCGTACGCCGCCTCCAAGGCCTGCTCGGACCTGGTCGCCCGGACGTACTGGCGCACCCACGGCGTGGACCTGTCCGTCACGCGCTGCTCCAACAACTACGGGCCGTACCAGCACCCGGAGAAGGTCATCCCGCTGTTCGTCACCAACCTGCTCGAGGGCCGCCAGGTCCCGCTGTACGGCGACGGGCGCAACGTCCGCGAGTGGCTGCACGTGGACGACCACTGCCGCGGCATCCACCTGGTGCTCAACCACGGGCAGCCCGGCGAGATCTACAACATCGGCGGCGGCAACGAGTACACGAACCTCGCCCTGACCGAGAAGCTGCTCGAACTGACCGGCGCGGGCGAGGAGATGATCCGCCGGGTCCCGGACCGCAAGGCGCACGACCTGCGGTACTCGATCGACGAGTCCAAGATCCGTGAGCAGCTCGGTTACGCTCCGCTGACCGGCTTCGAGGAGGGCCTGGCCGAGACGGTGGCCTGGTACCGGGACAACCCCGACTGGTGGAAGGCCGTCAAGCACGGGGTGAGCCGTGCGACCTGATGCCCGTCCGGTGGCCGGGCTCTCGGTCGTCGTCCTGGGCGGCACCGGGTTCCTGGGCCGCCACATCGGCGAGGGCTTCGCCGCGCTCGGCGCCCGGGTGCACCCGGTGTCCCGCACCGATGGGTACGACCCCGCGCGGGACCGCACGCCCCTGCGCCTGGATCTGCTCGCGGCGACGCCGCAGGAGATCGCCGGGCTCCTCGACTCGACCGGCGCCGACGTGGTGGTCAACGCGGCCGGCCGGGCCTGGCGGGCGGACGAGGAACAGATGGCCGCAGGCAACGCCGAGCTGGTCGAGCGCCTCGTCGCGGCGCTCGCCGAGCTGTCCGGTCCGCCGGTACGGCTGGTCCAGCTCGGCAGCGTCCACGAGTACGGGGCCGGCGCCCCGGACGCCGCCACCGGCGAGGAGCACGAGCCCGCCCCGGTGACCGCGTACGGACGCACCAAGCTCCTGGGCACCCGGGCCGTCCTGCGCGCCGCGTCCGAGCGGGGCGTCGACGGCGTGGTGCTCCGGCTCGCCAACGTGATCGGTGCCGGAGTGCCGCAGGGCAGTCTCTTCGGCCGGGTCGCGGCCCATCTCGGCGCGGCCGCGCGCGCCGACGCGCGCGGCGAGAAGGCCGCCGAGCTGCGGCTGCCGCCGCTGCGCGCGGCCCGCGACGTGGTGGACGCGGGCGACGCCGTCGCCGCGGTGCTGGCCGCGGCCACGGCACCGGGAGCGGCCGTCACGGGCCGGGTGATCAATGTGGGCCGCGGCGAGGCGGTCCCGATGCGCGCTCTGATCCACCGGATGGTCGCGCTCAGCGGCCTGGAGGTCCCGGTCGTCGAGGCCCCCGAGGGCCCGCCCTCGCGCACCGACGTCGCCTGGCAACAACTGGACATCGCGCGCGCCGAGCGGCTGCTGGGCTGGCGGCCGCGCCGGTCCCTCGACGACTCCCTGCGCGATCTGCTCGCACCCGTACCGCCGCCGGAGCGCCCACCGCTCGGCATCACGGCCAACGCACCGGACATGGAAGAGGAATCACCGTGAGCGACCGCAAGGAACTGGTACTCGAAGAGGTCCGCAAGTACCACCACGAGGTCTCCCCGGAACGGGAGTTCGTCCCCGGTACGACGGAGATCTGGCCGTCCGGCGCGGTGCTGGACGAGGCGGACCGGACGGCCCTGGTGGAGGCCGCGCTGGAGATGCGCATCGCCGCCGGACGCAGCTCCCGCAAGTTCGAGTCGGCCTTCGCCCGACGGCTGGGGCGCCGCAAGGCCCACCTCACCAACTCCGGTTCGTCGGCGAACCTGCTGGCCGTGTCGGCGCTCACCTCGCACGTCCTGGAGGACAGCCGGCTGAAGCCGGGCGACGAGGTGATCACCGTCGCGGCGGGCTTCCCGACCACCGTCAACCCGATCCTGCAGAACGGCCTCGTCCCGGTCTTCGTGGACGTGGACCTCACCACCTACAACGCGACGGCCGACCGGGTGGCGGCCGCGATCGGCCCGAAGACCCGGGCGATCATCATCGCGCACGCGCTGGGCAACCCGTTCCCCGTCACCGAGATCGCCCAACTCGCCGAGGAACACGACCTGTTCCTGATCGAGGACAACTGCGACGCGGTCGGCTCGCTGTACGACGGGAAGCTCACCGGCTCCTTCGGCGACATGACCACCGTCAGCTTCTATCCGGCGCACCACCTCACCATGGGGGAGGGCGGCTGCGTACTGACCTCGAACCTGGGCCTCGCCCGGATCGTGGAGTCGCTGCGGGACTGGGGCCGGGACTGCTGGTGCGAGCCCGGCGAGAACGACAAGTGCCTCAAGCGCTTCAAGTACCAGATGGGCACCCTGCCCGCCGGGTACGACCACAAGTACATCTTCTCCCACGTCGGTTACAACCTGAAGGCGACCGACATCCAGGCGGCCCTGGGACTGACCCAGCTGGCCAAGCTGGACGACTTCATCGACGCCAGGAAGCGCAACTGGCGGCGGCTGCGGGACGGCCTGGACGGCGTACCGGGCCTGCTGCTCCCGGAGGCCACCCCCCGCTCCGACCCGAGCTGGTTCGGCTTCGTCCTCACGGTGGACCCCGGGGCACCGTTCAGCCGCGCCGAGCTGGTGGCCTTTCTGGAGGACCGCAAGATCGGCACCCGCCGGCTCTTCGCCGGCAACCTGACCCGGCACCCGGCCTACATCGACCAGCCGCACCGGGTCGTGGGCGAGCTGACGAACAGCGACATCATCACCGAGCACACCTTCTGGATCGGGGTCTATCCGGCGCTCACCGACGAGATGCTGGACTACGTCACCGCCTCGATCAAGGAGTTCGTGGCCGCGCGCGGCTGAGCCTGCCGGCCGACTCCTGGGCCGGCCACCTGATTTCGCGGCTCGGGCCGCTTGCCTCATCGACGTCGAGACCCAGGGAGTCCCCTGATGACTTCTCCGTCCCTTCTCTCTGCGCTCCAGGCACGCGCGGACGTGCGTCTGCCGTCCCGCATCGCGCTGTCCGCGGCGGCCGCGGAAGGCGTCCGGCCGGGCACCGGGGACTTCGCCGCCTGGCTGGCCGAGCGCGGCCGGGCCAACGAGTTCCGCGTGGACCGCATACCGTTCGCGGAGCTGGACGGCTGGTCCTTCGACGAGCGCACCGGCAATCTCGCCCACCGCAGCGGCCGCTTCTTCACCGTCGAGGGGCTGCACGTCACGGAGGAGGACGGCCCCTACGGGGACGGCCCGTACGCCGACTGGTACCAGCCCATCATCAAACAGCCCGAGGTGGGCATCCTGGGCATCCTCGTCAAGGAGTTCGACGGGGTGCTGCACTTCCTGATGCAGGCGAAGATGGAGCCGGGCAACCCGAACCTGCTCCAGCTCTCGCCCACGGTCCAGGCCACCCGCAGCAACTACACGAAGGCCCACAAGGGCGCGGACGTGAAGTACATCGAGTACTTCGTCGGCCCGCGCCGCGGGCGGGTCGTCGCCGATGTGCTGCAGTCGGAACACGGCTCGTGGTTCTACCGGAAGTCCAACCGCAACATGATCGTGGAAGCGACGGGGGACGTGCCGCTGCTCGACGACTTCTGCTGGCTCACTCTCGGCCAGATCAGCGAACTGCTGCACCGGGACAACGTCGTCAACATGGACTCGCGCACCGTGCTGTCCTGCCTGCCGTACCCGGACACCGGAGCGCGAGCGCTGCTCAGCGACATCGAGCTGTTGTCCTGGATCACCGGGGAACGCGCCCGGCACGATGTGCGGGCCGAGCGTGTCCCGCTCGCGAGCGTTCCCCGGTGGAAGCGCGGCGAGAGCGCCATCGAGCACGAGGACGGCCGCTACTTCCGGGTGGTGGCGGTGTCCGTGCGGGCGGGCAACCGCGAGGTCACGGGGTGGACCCAGCCCCTGTTCGAACCGGTGGGCCAGGGTGTCACCGCCTTCCTCACCCGCGAGTTCGAGGGCGTGCCCCACGTCCTGGTGCACGCCCGTGTCGAGGGCGGCTTCCTCGACACCATCGAGCTGGGCCCCACCGTGCAGTACACCCCGGCCAACTACGCCCACCTCGACGCACGGGACCGGCCGCGCTTCCTCGACACGGTGCTGCGCGCGCGCCAGGACCGCATTCGCTACGAGGCCGTCCACTCGGAGGAGGGCGGGCGCTTCCTGAACGCCGAGAGCCGCTATCTGATCGTGGACGCGGACGAGACCGACGCACCGCAGGACCCGCCGCCCGGCTACGCCTGGGTCACCCCGGCACAGCTCACTTCCCTGGTCCGCCACGGCCACTACGTCAACGTCCAGGGGCGCACCCTGCTGGCGTGCCTCAATGCCACGGCGGTGACCGCCCGATGAGCGAACCGGTGCGCGTCGGGGTGATCGGCTGCGCGGACATCGCGGTGCGCCGGATGCTCCCCGGCTTCCGGGCCGATGCGGACACCGAGATCGTCGCGGTCGCCAGCCGCTCCCTGGAGAAGGCGGAACGGGTCGCGGGCCGCTTCGGCGGCCGCGCGGTGCGGGGCTACGCCGAGCTGCTGGACCTCAAGGAGGTGGACGCCGTCTATGTGCCGCTGCCCGCCGCGCTGCACGACCGATGGGTGCAGGCCGCTCTCGACGCCGGCAAGCACGTGCTCGCGGAGAAGCCCCTGACGACGAACGCCACCCGCACCGGGCAACTCCTCGACCTGGCCCGGGACCGCGGGCTGGCGTTGATGGAGAACGTCATGTTCGTCCACCACCCGCGGCACGAAGCGGTGCGGCGCCTGCTGGCCGACGGCGCGATCGGCGAACTCCGGGCGCTGCACGCGGCGTTCACCATCCCGGCCCTGGCGGACACGGACATCCGCCACCGGCCCGAGCTCGGCGGCGGGGCGCTGGCGGACGTCGGCCTCTACCCGCTGCGCGCGGCCCTGCACTTCCTCGGCCCCCACCTGGAGGTCGTCGGGGCCCAGCTCACCCGGGGTCGCGGTCGCGAGGTCGAGACCTCGGGCGCCGTCCTCCTGCGCACACGCGAGGGGAGTACGGCACAGATCACCTTCGGTATCGAGCACGCGTACGTCTCCCGGTACGAGCTGTGGGGGAGTGCGGGCCGGATCACGGTGGACCGTGCGTTCACCCCGCCGGCGGACCTCGTGCCGGTGATCGAACTGCACCGGGGCGGCGGCCGGGAGGAGATCCGGCTGGCACCCCACGACCAGGTGGCCGCCACGATCGCCGCCTTCGTCGCCTCGGTGCGCGCCGGTGCCGCTCCGGCCGAGGAGACGCTGCGCCAGGCCCGCCTGCTGGACGACGTACGCGAGTGGGTCGCATGACCGCCCCCTGGTCGCGGCTCGGGGCCGAGCCGCGGCTGCGGCGGGGGCGGCCGGACCTGTGGCTGCCGCCCGCGCCCGAGACGGCCCACCCGCACGGTCCCCCCGCGCCGCACGGGCCGGACGGATCCGGGCGCGCTCGCGCGGACGCGTTCCGGCGGCCCGCCGACCGCGAGCGGTACGTCGTCGCCCGCATCACGCTGCGGCGCCTGCCGGCCGCGTATCGGGGGACGGCGCCGCAGGGCACCGCCGTCTCGCGGGTGCGACGTCCTCGGCGCGGCGTTCCGCACGGGCGCCCGGTGCCGGTCGACGCGGGTGCGCGCCTCTCGCCGTCGCATAGCCGGGGCGCCGTCCTCGTCGGAGTGGTCCGCTCACCGGTCGGCGTCGACCGCGCCGGCACTCGTCGGGGTCGGCCGCGTCGAAGCGGGCCGTCGGGTGGGCGTTCGGAGCGGCTACCGAGACCGGAGCGTGTCGGTGCGCGCGCGTCGGCACACCGCCCGGGCGAGCGGCGCGCATCGGAGGAGCATGCGCGCCGGGACCGCCCGGCTGTGTCCGCCCGGCCGGGGGCCCGCGAGGAGGCCTACCCCGAGAGGTCCGGCATCGGGATCGGCGGCTGGATGCCGGACGTGTACCGCGGCGACGAAGGGTCGCACACCCCGTGGCGGCCCGCCGGCCGGACCGTCGGGGACGGGCCCTGCGGCAGGGACCGCGCCGCCGCGGCGGCGGTCCGGGGACACACGCCCCGGCAGATCGTGCGTCGGCCGCCGCCCCGGGCGGTGCTCGCCGGTGGACGCCCCCGGGCGCTGCCGCAGCCGGCGCGAGCCAAGAGCCCGGGCCCCCAAGCCCGGCACAGTTGTGAGGAGGAGAACCGATGACCGTCTTGGACGACCGTCCGGGGGAGAAACAGCGACTCGACGACGCGCGCGGACGAGTGGCGGAGTTGCACGAGATCCGTGCGCGGGCGCTGGCCGGGCCGAGCGAGAAGGCGACCCAGGCGCAGCACGCCAAGGGCAAGCTGACCGCCCGCGAGCGCATCGAGCTGCTCCTGGACCCGGGGTCCTTCCAGGAGGTCGAGCAGCTGCGCCGGCACCGGGCGACCGGCTTCGGCCTGGAGGCGAAGAAGCCGCACACCGACGGTGTCATCACCGGCTGGGGCACGGTGGAGGGCCGTACGGTCTTCGTCTACGCCCATGACTTCCGCATCTTCGGCGGCGCGCTGGGCGAGGCCCACGCCACGAAGATCCACAAGATCATGGACATGGCCATCTCGGCCGGTGCCCCGCTGGTCTCGCTGAACGACGGCGCGGGCGCCCGTATCCAGGAGGGCGTCTCCGCCCTGGCCGGCTACGGCGGCATCTTCCAGCGCAACACGAAGGCCTCCGGTGTCATCCCGCAGATCTCGGTGATGCTCGGCCCGTGCGCGGGCGGCGCGGCCTACAGCCCCGCCCTGACCGACTTCGTCTTCATGGTCCGCGAGACCTCGCAGATGTTCATCACCGGCCCCGACGTGGTCAAGGCCGTCACCGGTGAGGAGATCACCCAGAACGGCCTCGGCGGCGCGGACGTGCACGCCGGGACGAGCGGCGTGGCCCACTTCGCCTACGACGACGAGGAGACCTGCATCGCGGAGGTCCGCTACCTCCTCTCCCTCCTCCCGCAGAACAACCGCGAGCTGCCTCCGAAGGCCGTCTCGGACGACTCGGCCCACCGCCGGAGCACCGCGCTCCTGGAGCTGGTTCCGGCGGACGGCAACCGTCCGTACGACATGGCCGAGGTGATCGAGGAGATCGTCGACGACGGCGAGTACCTGGAGGTCCACGAGCGCTGGGCGCGCAACATCATCTGCGCCCTTGCACGCCTGGACGGTGAGGTGGTCGGCATCGTCGCCAACCAGCCGCAGACCCTCGCGGGGGTGCTCGACATCGAGGCATCCGAGAAGGCGGCGCGTTTCGTGCAGCTGTGCGACGCCTTCAACATCCCAATCGTCACCATCCTGGACGTCCCCGGCTTCCTGCCCGGCGTCGACCAGGAGCACGGTGGGATCATCCGCCACGGCGCGAAGCTCCTCTACGCCTACTGCAACGCGACCGTGCCCCGGATCTCCCTGATCCTGCGCAAGGCGTACGGAGGTGCCTACATCGTCATGGACAGCCAGTCCATCGGCGCGGACCTCACCTACGCCTGGCCCACCAACGAGATCGCCGTCATGGGCGCCGACGGTGCCGCCAACGTCATCTTCCGCCGCCAGATCGCCGAGGCCGACGACCCCGAGGCGATGCGCGCCCGCATGGTCAAGGAGTACAAGGCCGAGCTGATGCATCCGTACTACGCGGCCGAGCGCGGCCTGGTCGACGACGTCATCGACCCCGCCGAGACCCGCGAGGTGCTCATCAGGTCCCTGGCGATGCTCCGCACCAAGCACGCAGAGCTGCCCTCCCGCAAGCACGGCAACCCGCCGTTGTGACCGCCGCCGAGTCACCGCCTCTGTGCAGGAGCCGGTCACCGGCCGACATGCGCGGACCGGGCGCCGGGCATTTCGATTCCCTTTTCACCACAGCGCCTGGAATGTGCCGGAATTCTCGGAGGAGTACCCGGGCGGGGATTCGGTGGTCGGGGCGACAGCCGCGCTGCTGCCGCCGGAAAATCAGCAGGACAATACGAGGCGAAAACCGACACCGCGCACCGTGGCGATCCACTGACTGCAACCGAGTTTACTGCGCAGGCTGCTGACGTGCGTATCTATCGTCCGGCCGGGTTGCCCTTTGGGGTCTCTCCACACCTGGGTCATGATCTGCCTGCGCGAAAACACGCTGCCCGGCCGCGAGGCGAGCAGATAAAGTAAATCGAATTCCTTTCGGGTCACCTCTATGCGGCGGCCGTCGAGGCGAATTTCCCGGGCGCGGTGATCGATGCGCAGCGGACCGACCGCGATGACGTCCTCGGGAACGAATGGCTGCAACCGAAACCTGCGCATCACGGCTTCGACTCGAGCGGTCAATTCGGTCAGACTGCACGGCTTGACGACATAGTCGTCAGCTCCCGCGCGCAGACTGAGGACCCTGTCGAGTTCCGTGTCGCGGGCGGTGACCACGATGATGGCGACGTCACAGACGGCGCGAATACTGCGGCACAGTTCCACACCGTCCAGGTCCGGCAGATCCAGGTCGACGAGGAGCAGGTCGGCCTTCCGGTACTGCTCGAGCGCCTCGGCACCGGTCCGGACCTGCTCCGTCCTGTACCCATGTCGGCGCAGTCCGAGAACGAGCGGGTCGGGGTCCTGGGACTCGCTCTCCACGACGAGTACGCGTACAGTCTCGCGATCCGTCCGCTCCTGCGGTCGAGTGGACGCCGCTTCTCCGGATAATTGCTGCGGAATGCGCGGCGCGACCGTTTTCGTGGACTGGTGTTTCATACCGAGATAGTCTCCACTTTCGTCCAATAGAACGGAGTTTGAGTAGGAATCTCCATGCATGCGTGCGCGCACGCCGACATTCTCGGCTGAAGTCCGATGCTTGGTGAACGGCGATGGAAGGGATCCGGTATGGCATCGGAACGAGGCGGGAAAAGTCGATGTGCCCCGGGGCCATTGGTCAGCTGGCCCGCACATGTCAACTTGTCAGAGAAAATACCTCGGCCATACTGTCCCCCGTTCTGTTTGGTCCGCCAGTGATGTCATGACGTCGACCATGAAAGCTTCCCCGTCTCATGCAAGTCAAACATGAACTATCATGATGTCATTCTTTCACTACGCAAACAGTGTACACACAGGCCAGGTGTCTTGCACACGCGGGTTTCGGGTGTGCCGCCCGATGGGCGGGAGGAGAGATGGTGTAGCCCGTGTAGTGGCCATGTGTGTATCCCCCCGCCCACCGACCTTTTCCGGCCAACCCGGTGGGAGTCGCTTATCGGGCGTGGTGAAAGAGGGAGATCGCGAAGTCGCCACCGGTGGTGCCCGCACTTCCGCGACGGCGCGTCACCGGTCGCCGGTTCGCGCGTTCCGGTCGGTCGGTTTATGTGCTCTCCCCACCGCCACCGGACCTGACCGGTTCCCGCGCGGGCGTCCGCATGGTGAGTCGTCCGCGTCCGCCGCAAGGAGTTCGGCCCCGACGAACCCCCACGTCCACTCGTCCTGACGCCGAGCACCTTCTTCCCCTTCGTCCCCCGCTTGCACGCTGCTTTGGCCCGTGCCGGCGCCACGACGTCGTGGCCGAGAGTCATCGGCTCCTCATCGCGGTGTTTTGAGCCTTCAGTGTGAGCAACGTCGCGAGCGCCGACCGGAGGAGGCTCGCTGCGGGGCGCGGCCGCCCCGGGCTGCTCGCGGACCCCGGTGCGCGGCGCCGCTTCCGCAGCACCACCTCGTACGGTGACATCGGCGCGACGGCTCGGGCGCTCCCCCCGGCTGTCACGCCTGGTTACTATGCTCACTTCGGGCCGGAGGCCGGAAGTAAAGGGGGCGCGGCTCCCCGGAATTCTCGCCAAGGCTGGTCGGGGAGGCTTCCCACGATGGCGCCGCGTGAGAGCCGGCCATGGAAGGTAAGGCAAACGACTGGTGGGCCTTGGGAAGATGATGAGAGAGGTCGCTGCAACCCGCTACATCGAGCCCCTGCGGTCCGGCGGCTCCGTCCCCGGAGTGGTCGAGGCCGACGACCTGGGGACGTACGTCGTGAAGTTCACCGGCTCCGCGCAGGGCCGCAAGGCGCTGGTCGCCGAGGTGATCGTGGGGGAGCTGGCGCGGGCCCTGGGCCTGCGCTTCCCCGAACTGGTCCTGGTGCACTTCGACCCGGCGATCGCCGACGACGAGCCCCACCAGGAGGTGCGCGAACTGCACGGCGCCAGCGCGGGCCTCAACCTCGGCATGGACTACCTGCCGGGCGCCCAGGACTTCACCCCCGAGGTGGCGAAGACGTTCCGGGTGGATCCCCTGGAGGCGGGCAGGATCGTCTGGCTCGACGCCCTGACGGTGAACGTCGACCGCACGGTCCACAGCTCCAACCTCATGATCTGGCCCACCTTCGGCACGGTCCCGCCGCGCCTGTGGCTCATCGACCACGGCGCCGCCCTCGTCTTCCACCACCGCTGGGACGCCTCCGACCCCGCCAAGGCCTACGACCTCCGCCACCACGCCCTCGGCCACTCCCTGCCGGACGTGCGGGCGGCCGACGCCGAGCTGGCGCCGAAGGTGACGCGGGATCTGCTGCGGGACATCGTCGCCGAGGTCCCGGACGCCTGGCTGGCCGGCGAAGAGGGCTTCGCCACGCCCGACGACATCCGGACGGCGTACGTGGACTACCTCCACGCGCGCGTGGAGGCCTCCGGAGCCTGGCTCCCCACCGGCTTCCCCTCGCGGGAGGAACTCGCCGCCGAGGAGGCCCTCCGGGCGGCACGTACCCAGCAGGGCCGTCCGGACTGGCTGAAGCGGGTCCCCGACCTGCACGGCAAGCCGGCGGCGGAACAGGATTGGTCGGTGCACCTGGGATGACGGACACGCAGCGGGTGGAGATCGAGTACTGCACGCAGTGCCGCTGGCTGTTGCGCGCCGCCTGGCTGGCCCAGGAACTGCTCACGACGTTCGAGGCGGAGCTGACGGAGCTGTCCCTGAAGCCGGGCCGGGGCGGGGTCTTCGTCGTCCGGGTGAACGACGAGGTCGTCTGGGACCGGCGCGAGCAGGGCTTCCCCGAGCCGACGGCCGTGAAGCGCCTCGTACGCGACCGAGTGGCCCCGGGCAAGTCCCTGGGCCACTCGGAGAAGTGAGCGTCTTCCGGTGGTTCTTCCCGGTGGTGGTCAGCCCCTGAGCTGCTCGTACGCCGGCAGCGTGAGGAAGTCCGCGTAGTCCTCGTCGAGGGAGACCTGGAGCAGCAGGTCGTGGGCCTGCTGCCAGTGCCCGGTCGCGAAGGCCTCCTCGCCGATCTCGGCGCGGATGTTCGCCAGTTCCTCGGCGGCGACCCTGCGGGCCAGTTCCGGTGTGGCCTTCTCGCCGTTCTCGAACTCGACGCCCGCGTTGATCCACTGCCAGATCTGCGAGCGGGAGATCTCGGCGGTGGCCGCGTCCTCCATCAGGTTGAAGATGGCGACCGCGCCGAGCCCGCGCAGCCAGGCTTCGATGTACCGGATGCCGACCTGCACGGCGTTGACGAGACCGTTGTACGTGGGCCTGGCGTCGAGCGAGTCGACGGCGATCAGGTCGGCCGCCTCGACGTGGACGTCCTCGCGCAGCCGGTCCTTCTGGTTCGGCTTGTCGCCGAGCACCTTGTCGAAGGACTCCATGGCGAGGGGCACCAGGTCGGGGTGGGCGACCCAGGAGCCGTCGAACCCGTCGCCCGCCTCACGGTCCTTGTCCGCGCGGACCTTCTCGAAGGCCACCTTGTTGACCTCGGGGTCCCTGCGGGACGGGATGAAGGCCGCCATGCCGCCGATGGCGTGCGCGCCGCGCTTGTGGCAGGTGCGGACGAGGAGTTCGGTGTACGCCCGCATGAACGGGGCGGTCATCGTCACCGCGTTGCGGTCCGGCAGGACGAACCTGGCGCCGCCGTCACGGAAGTTCTTGACGATGGAGAACAGGTAGTCCCAGCGCCCGGCGTTCAACCCCGAGGCGTGGTCGCGGAGTTCGTAGAGGATCTCCTCCATCTCGTACGCGGCGGTGATCGTCTCGATCAGCACGGTGGCGCGGATGGTGCCCTGCGGGATGCCGAGGTGGTCCTGCGCGAAGACGAACACGTCGTTCCACAGGCGGGCCTCGAGGTGCGACTCGGTCTTCGGGAGGTAGAAGTACGGGCCCTTGCCGAGATCGAGGAGGCGCTGGGCGTTGTGGAAGAAGTACAGCCCGAAGTCGACGAAGGCGCCCGGCACCTGACGGCCGTCGCCGTCGACGAGGTGGCGCTCGTTCAGGTGCCAGCCGCGCGGCCGCATGACGACGGTGGCGAGTTCCTCGTTCGGGCGCAGGGCGTACGACTTGCCGGACCGCGCGTCGGTGAAGTCGATGTTGCGGGTGTAGGCGTCGATCAGGTTGAGCTGGCCGAGAACCACGTTCTCCCAGGTCGGCGCGGAGGCGTCCTCGAAGTCCGCGAGCCAGACCCTGGCACCCGAGTTGAGGGCGTTGATGGTCATCTTGCGGTCGGTGGGGCCGGTGATCTCGACCCGGCGGTCGTCGAGGGCCGCGGGGCAGGGGGCCACCTTCCAGGAGTCGTCGGCGCGGACGGCGGCGGTCTCCGGGAGGAAGTCGAGCGTGGAGGTGCGGGCGATCTCGGCGCGGCGCTCCGCCCGGCGGGCGAGGAGTTCGTCACGGCGCGGCGTGAACCGGCGGTGCAGCTCGGCCACGAAGGCGAGGGCCGCATCGGTGAGGACCTCCTCCTGCCGGGGCAGGGGCTCGGCGTCGACGATGGCCAGCGGGGACGGCGCTGGTGCGGACATGAGCTGTCACTTCCTTCAGCGAGCGTGGCACCGGGTGCCAGGAGACCCGGAGGTGGGGCGGGAGCACCCGGGGAGCGGCTGAGGGCTCCCGAGCGCTTCTGAGCAGTGGATACTAGTTTCCTCATCGTGGAAGTTCAATGGTTTGTTGATGTCGAGATTCTCCGGGTCGAGAAAGGGTGACTCACCGTGCCACCCCGTTCACTCGAGGTGCACCAGGTCCTCGGCCGTGTCGATGTCGTAGGGATCGGCCACGTCCCCGCACTCGACGAGCGTGATCGCCTCCTCGTGCGCCTTCAGGTAGGCACGTGCCCCCCGGTCGCCGGTCGCAGTCGCCGCGATGCCGGCCCAGTGCGCGGCGCCGAAGAGGACCGGGTGTCCGCGCACGCCGTCATAGGCGGCGGACACCAGCGACGACTCGTCCCGGTACGCGCCGAGCACCCGCGCCGCCGCCCGCGCCCCGATGCCCGGCTGGTCGACCAGCGACACCAGAGCGGCCCGCGCCCCCGTCCCGGCGAGCGAGTCGAGCCCGGCCCGCAGCGAGGAGCCCATCCCCCGCTCCCACTCCGGGTTGGTGACGAGCACGCACCCCTCCAGCCGCGCCCGCTCCCGTACGGCGTCGGCGGCGGCCCCGAGGACCACGTGCACGCGCGCGCACCCGGCCGTGCGCAGCACCTCCACCGCGTACTCCACGAGCGGTCGTCCCCGGTGCGTCAACAGCGCCTTGGGGCGCCCGCCGAGCCGCCGCCCCCCGCCCGCCGCGAGGAGCAGCCCGGCGACCTGGTCTTCTGTGTGCGTCATACGGTCTGCATACCGGACGCGGCGACGTTCGGGCGGTTCCCGGGGGGCTGAATTTCGGTCCGTGGTGTGGCGCGCCGGGCGACGGTGGCGTTTACTGACCCGCGCGTCCCCCGGTGTCCGACCAGCGCCGCGGGGGCCGGGTGGGGACACGAGGTGCTTGCGCACGAGGACGTGCCAGGGGGGAGAGCTGTGTTGCGGAGCTTGGGGCAGAGGCCAGTGACCGGCAGCGACGAGGACGCGAGGGTGGCGGAACTGCGGACCGCGGTGTCCCGGCTGCGCCGCGAACTCGCCGCGCATCCGGCGGAGTTCCCCGATCGCGTCATTGCCGAGGACGAACTCGCCGCCCTCGCCGCGATGGCGGCCCACGGCGTCCCGGAGGTCCCGCGGCTGCGCCGCTCCCTGCTGCTGATCGCCGGCGCGATCGGCTCGGTGAGCGCGCTGGCCCGGGGGCTGTCGGACGTCCGGAGCGCGGTGGAGCTGTTCGGTGAGCCGCCGCGGGCGTGAGGCTCGGCGGCCGGGTCCCGTGACCGGCTGAGGCCGGCTCGGGCGGTCCGGGCTGTCCGGGGACGACGGAGGCCGATGATGACCACGGTGTCGTCCGGTGTGGGGTCCGGGCGGCCCGCCGACACCGGCCGAGGGCGACGACGGCGGGAGTCGGCGCCGCCGCCGTCACCGTCCCGGGCGGTCCCGGCGCGACGGGCTGTCGTCGAGCGGGCGCTCCCGGGGTGGGCGGCCGGGCCGGCCGGTCAGGCCGCCGTGCCGCCCGAGTTCGTCAGTGCCTCCGACAGCTCCACCGCGACCTGCTGGAGCACCGGCACGATCTTCTCCGTGGCCGTCTCCGTGACGCGGCCCGCCGGGCCGGAGATCGAGATGGCCGCCGCGGTGGGGGAGTCGGGGACCGGGACCGCGAGACAGCGGACGCCGATCTCCTGTTCGTTGTCGTCGACCGCGTAGCCCTGGCTGCGCACTTCCTCGAGGGCCGCCAGGAAGCCGTCCGGGGTGGTGATCGTCTTCTCGGTGGCGGCGGGCATGCCCGTGCGGTGCAGCAGGGCGCGCACCTCGTCGTCCGGGAAGCCGGCGAGCAGGGCCTTGCCGACGCCCGTGGAGTGCGGCAGGACGCGGCGGCCGACCTCGGTGAACATGCGCATCGAGTGCTTCGACGGGACCTGCGCGACGTACACGATCTCGTCGCCGTCGAGCAGCGCCATGTTCGCCGTCTCGCCGGTCTCCTCGACCAGGCGGGCCAGGTAGGGGCGGGCCCAGGTGCCCAGCAGGCGGGCGGCGGACTCGCCGAGGCGGATCAGGCGCGGGCCGAGCGCGTACCGGCGGTTGGGCTGCTGGCGGACGTAACCGCAGGCCACCAGGGTGCGCATCAGGCGGTGGATGGTGGGAAGCGGGAGCCCGCTGCTCGCGGACAGCTCGCTCAGGCCGACCTCGCCGCCCGCGTCCGCCATCCGCTCCAGCAGATCGAAGGCGCGCTCGAGGGACTGGACCCCTCCGCCGGCGGACCTGGCGGAGTCGGTGGTGCTGGCGTTGGACGTCGGCACGGCGCGTTCCTTTCGAAACTGGCGGGAAGAGCTGAAGCCTACCCGGCGGTCGGTTGACTCCTCGCTTGTGCGTAGCTACGTTCTGCTTGCCGGAATGGTAATTCCGCTTTGTGGAAACGTCCAGACCGGCGGTGTCGGGGTGCACTGTGGAGGGGTGTGCCCTTGACGGCGGCGCGACCGGGAGTGAAGACTCCTTCAACAGAACGTTGAATTCCGTTACGTGGACGTCACACGGGTGTAAAGCCCGTTTCCCGGAAGCAGAACGGCGACAGAGAGGGGTCCGGGTGTCCGACGCTGAACTGGTGCTGCGCTCGACGCGCGTCATCACTCCGGAAGGGACGCGCGCCGCCGCCGTCACGGTCGCCGGGGGAAGGATCACGGCCGTCCTGCCCCACGACGCGCCCGTACCCGAGAGGGCCCGCCTGGAGGACCTCGGCGACGACGTCCTGCTGCCCGGCCTCGTCGACACCCACGTGCACGTCAACGATCCCGGCCGCACCGAGTGGGAGGGCTTCTGGACCGCCACGCGCGCGGCGGCGGCCGGCGGCATCACCACCCTCGTCGACATGCCGCTGAACTCCCTTCCGCCCACCACCACGGTCGACCACCTGAGCACCAAGCAGCGGGTGGCCGCCGACAAGGCGCACATCGACGTCGGCTTCTGGGGCGGCGCCCTGCCCGACAACGTCAAGGACCTGCGCCCGCTGCACGACGCCGGTGTCTTCGGCTTCAAGGCCTTCCTCTCGCCGTCGGGCGTGGACGAGTTCCCGCACCTGGACCAGGACCAACTGGCCCAGTCCCTCGCCGAGATCGCCGGTTTCGGCGGCCTGCTGATCGTGCACGCCGAGGACCCGCACCATCTCGACGCCGCCCCGCGGCAGGGCGGCCCCAGATACGCCGACTTCCTCGCCAGCCGCCCCCGCGACGCCGAGGACACCGCCATCGCGAACCTGATCGCGCAGGCGAAACGCCTGCACGCGCGCGTGCACGTCCTGCACCTGTCCTCCAGCGACGCGCTGCCGCTGATCGCCGCCGCCAAGGCGGAGGGCGTCCGCATCACGGTCGAGACCTGTCCGCACTACCTCACCCTCACCGCCGAGGAAGTCCCGGACGGCGCCAGCGAGTTCAAGTGCTGCCCGCCCATCCGCGAGGCCGCCAACCAGGACCTGCTCTGGCAGGCGCTGGCGGACGGCACGATCGACTGCGTGGTCACCGACCACTCCCCGTCCACGGCCGACCTCAAGACCGACGACTTCGCCACTGCCTGGGGCGGCATCTCGGGCCTGCAACTGAGCCTGCCGGCCGTCTGGACGCAGGCGCGCCGACGCGGCCACGGCCTGGAGGACGTGGTCCGCTGGATGGCGACGCGCACGGCGGCACTCGTGGGCCTCGACCGCAAGGGCGCCATCGAGGCCGGCCGCGACGCCGACTTCGCCGTCCTCGCCCCCGACGAGACCTTCACCGTGGACCCGGCGGCCCTCCACCACCGCAACCGGGTCACGGCGTACGCGGGCCGGACCCTGTACGGCGTCGTGAAGTCCACCTGGCTGCGCGGCGAGCGCATCGTCGCGGACGGCGAGTTCACCGCCCCGAAGGGCCGGCTGCTCACACGCCCCCACTGACACCCGCTCCCGCACCCGCGGCGGCCGACTCCCGAAAGGCACCTCCCGTGACGGCGATACCCAGCTTCACCGGCGACGCGCATCCCTACGGCGGCGGCGACCCCTACGCGGACTACCGCACCGCCGGCTTCCCCTTCACCCAGTACGCCAATCTCGCCGACCGGCAGCTCGGCGCCGCCGTCATCGCAGCCAACGACGAGTTCTTCGCCCAGCGGGAGAACCTGCTGCTGCCCGGGCCCGCAGAGTTCGACCCCGAGCACTTCGGGCACAAGGGCAAGGTCATGGACGGCTGGGAGACCCGCCGCCGCCGCGGTGCCTCCGCCGACCATCCCTGGCCCACGGCCGACGACCACGACTGGGCGCTGGTCCGCCTGGGCGCGCCGGGCGTGATCCGGGGCATCGTCGTCGACACGGCCCACTTCCGCGGGAACTACCCGCAGGCGGTGTCGGTCGAAGGCACGTCGGTCGCGGGCTCACCCTCCCCCGAGGAACTCCTCGGGGACGACGTGAAGTGGACGACGCTCGTGCCCCGCACCCCGGTCGGCGGCCACGCGGCGAACGGTTTCTCCGTGGCGGTGGAGCAGCGCTTCACACACCTGCGCGTCAACCAGCACCCCGACGGCGGCATCGCCCGCCTGCGCGTGTACGGCGAGGTCGTCCCCGACCCCGCCTGGCTGGCCGTCCTCGGCACCTTCGACGTCGTCGCGCTGGAGAACGGCGGCCGGGCCGAGGACGCCTCCAACCTCTTCTACTCGCCGGCCGCCAACACCATCCAGCCGGGCCGCTCCCGCAAGATGGACGACGGCTGGGAGACGCGCCGCCGCCGCGACCGGGGCCACGACTGGATCCGCTACCGCCTGGCCGCGCAGGCCCGGATCCGCGCCCTGGAGATCGACACCGCCTACCTCAAGGGCAACAGCGCCGGCTGGGCGTCGGTCTCCGTGAAGGACGGCGAGAACGGCGACTGGCAGGAGATCCTCCCGCGCACCCGCCTCCAGCCCGACACCAACCACCGCTTCGTCCTGCCGGCCCCGGCGGTGGGGACGCACGCGCGCGTGGACATCTTCCCCGACGGCGGCATCTCCCGTCTGCGGCTGTTCGGTTCCCTGACGGAGGAGGGCGCCTCGTCCCTCCGGGCCCGGCACCGGGAACTGGGCGGCTGACCCACCCCCGCCACCGTGAACGCTCCGTAGGAATGCGCGCCCCGCACCGCCTCCTCGGCGACCTCCGCCGCGACCACGAGCACCCCGCCGACGTCCTCGCCCGGCTGCGCCGGGAGATCGACGATTCCGTCGCGGACCACCGCGCCGCGGCGAAGGGCAGCCTCGTGGCCTGGGGGGAACGGTCGGTCGTGGTGACCGTCGCCCCCCGCGGCCGCCGCCGGGCGCGTGCTGCGACCGGGCCCGGCGTGGGTCCTGGGAGCGGTGGGCGGCGACACGCTGAACGTGGCCACCCGTGAGATCCGCCCCCTGGCCGCAGACCGCGAGGAGCACGGAGTCAGCTCCCCGCACCGGGTCCGGGGGACGCTCGCCCGACGGTCATGCCGCGTGCCCGCCGTCCACCGCGAACTCGGCACCCGTGACGTAGGCGGCGCCCGCCAGATGCGCGATCGTCGCCGCCACCTCCTCCGCCCCGCCGAACCGGCCCAGCGCGGTCATCGCCGCCTGGCCGGCCGCGTACGGGCCGTCCGCCGGGTTCATGTCCGTGTCGATCGGACCGGGATGGACGACGTTCGCCGTGATGCCCCGCGGGCCCAGCTCCCTGGCGAGCGCCTTCGTCAGGCCGACCAGGGCCGACTTGCTCATCGCGTACAGCGTCCCGCCCGGCCCCGGCACCCGCTGGGTCATGCAGGTGCCGACCGTGATGATCCGGCCCCCGTCCCGCATGCGCCCGGCCGCCGCCTGGGAGGCCAGGAACACCCCGCGCACGTTCACCGCGAGCACGCGGTCGACGTCGGACAGGGCCAGGTCCTCCAGCGGCCCGAGCACCCCGACACCCACGTTGTTGACCAGCACGTCGAGCCCGCCCAGCGCCTCCGCCGCGAGCCGGACCGCGCCCGCCGCCTCCCCGGCGACCGCGGAGTCCGCCCGCAGGGCCACCGCCCGCCGCCCGAGGGCCTCCACGGCCCGTACGACCTCCTGCGCGGCCTCCTCGCCGTTCACGTAGGTCAGGGCCACGTCCGCGCCCTCCCGCGCCAGCCGCACCGCCGTCGCCGCGCCGATGCCGCGGCTGCCGCCGGTGACGAGGGCGACCTTGCCGTCGAGAGATCCGTAAGTCGTTGTCATGGGTCCATCCCAGCGGCCGCGGCACGCGCGCGCCGGCGGCGAACGGACACCGATGTCACCGGCCCGACCTCCTCCCTCGGCCCCCCCGCGCGCACCCGTGTGCCCCTTCACCCGGCGGCCTGTCCGGCGGCGGCCGGGACCAGTCCCGTCGCGGCCGCTCCGGCACCGGCACCGGCACGGCGGGCATGCCGCGCCAGGCCATAAGCATCGCCATCCGGGTGGGCCGGCGCGCCCTAGCGGCCCGGTCGCCGGCGCTCCCGCACCTCACCGCCCGGGGCAGCGGGCGCACCACCGGCTTCGCGGGCGTGCGCCCCGACGACAAGCGCGCCCCGGAGCCGGACGGCACGCGCGCGTGGTCCGCCGAGAAGGACGCCTCGTCGCCGCCGAGTCCACCGCCGGCTTCGGCACGCGCGACGACGTCACCCGGGACGATCCCACGCGCGCGGCACCGATGAGTTGCGGGACCGGGCGGGGTCTGCCCTGATGACAGTGGAACCCCCGAACACCAGCAAGGAGGGCACCCGCCATGGGCAAGCTCGTCCTCACCAGTTTCGTCACCCTCGACGGCGTCCACCAGGCCCCCGGCGGCCCCGGCGAGGACACCCGCGACGGCTTCGAGCAGGGCGGCTGGAGCGTTCCGTACGGCGACGACGACTTCGGCCGGTTCATCACCGAGGTCTTCGACGGCGCCGACGCCTTCCTCCTCGGCCGCCGCACCTACGAGATCTTCGCCTCGTACTGGCCGAAGGTGACCGACCCGGCCGACCCCGTCGCCTCCCGGCTGAACTCCCTGCCGAAGTACGTGGCCACCTCGACCGCCCTCACCGAACCCGTCTGGTCCGGCGCCACGGCGATCCACGGCGACCTCGCCAAGGAGGTCACCGCCCTCAAGGAACGCACCGACGGCGAACTCCAGGTCCACGGCAGCGGCGCCCTGGCCCACAGTCTCTTCGCGCTGGACCTGGTCGACACCGTTCACCTGCTGACGTTCCCGGTCGTCCTCGGCGCCGGCCACCGCCTGTTCGCCGAGGGCACCCTGCCCACCGCCTTCCGGCACGCGGGCGGCCGCATCACCGCGGCGGGCGTCTCCATCCAGACGTACGACCTCGACGGCCGCCCCCGCTACGGCTCGTACGCGCTGCCGGACGACGTCTAGCCGCGGAGAGTGCGGAAATGGGGCCCACCGGGCCCGCTGACGTCCGTCTGCCGGCCCGGTGGGTGTGGTGGGGCTGGTGTGCCCGTGTGGTGGTCAGTTGATGCGGACGATCTTCCAGAGCTGGTCGTCGACGGTGACGTCGTTCCACTGGATGACGGCCGCGCCGTTGGCGGTCGAGGACTGGGCGACGCCGACGGCCAGGCCGCTGCCCGCGTTGACCAGCTTGAAGTAGCCACCGCCCGCGTCGGTCGGAGTCCACCGCTGCGAGGCCGCGGTCGAGGACGTGTTCTGGATGACGGCGGCTCCTGCCGTGGTGGAGGAGCCACGGACGTCCAGGTTGAGGCCGCTGCGCGCGTTCCTGACGGTCCAGGCTCCGCCGCCGGCGGACTGGAAGGTGAACAGCTGGCAGGCGCAGGTGGTCATTTCCCACTGGTTGGCCGCGGTGCCGCTGGTGGTGGAGGCGGCGGGGATCTCGAGGTACTTGCCGCTGTTCTTGTTGACGAGGATGTACTGGCCGGTGCCCAGCGGAGGCAGGGCGGTCTGGGTCAGGTTCCAGCGCTGGCAGGCGCAGCCGGTGCTGTCCCACTGCCCGGCGGTGGTGCCCACGGTGGTGGAGGCGCTGGGGATCTCCAGACGCTTGCCGGTGAGGCGGTTGGTGAGGGTGTAGCCGCCGGCCGGGTGGGGGGCGACGGCCCATTCGTGGTCGAGGGTGCCGTTGTCGTCCCACTGAAGGACCTTGGCGCCGTTCGCGGCGGACTGGTTCTCGACGCCGAGGACCTTGCCGCTGGCGACGTTGACGATCTCGAAGTAGCCGGAGGGCTGCCGCTCGAAACGCCACCGCTGGTCGGCTGCGTTCGTGGTGGTCTGCTGGGTCGCGTACGTGCCGTTGCCGGTGGAGCCGCCCGCGATGGTGAGCTTGAGATCACTGACAGGGTGTAGGTGGCCCCGTCTGAGATGCCGCCGCCCAGGTCCATCGTGCCGTAGGTGACGGGGTTGGAGAGGTTGCTGCCTCCGTTGCCGCCGCTCAGCACCAGCAGGCTGTGTCCGTCGGCGAGGGGCAGCAGGCCGCGGCTGTAGCCGGGGGCGACGTTGGGGCTGATGCGCGTCCAGGTGTTCGCGGCGCCGTTCTGGGTGTTGAGGAAAAGGTCACCGGTGCTGTAGCGATCCTGGCGAGGGCGCGTCCGCAGGCGGGGTGTACATCGTCTGAGAGGGGCGGGATATGGCGTCCGCCCTGCCCGCGGCGGGCAGCACCACCGTCGCCGCGGCGACGATCAGGGCGAGCAACAGGAACAGGAGAGTGGCGGGGAGGGGACGCGAAGCGGCGCCGGGTCTGGTGCCCGTCTGCGTAGGGGACATGTGCGGCTCCCATGACGGGGGATGGGGATGTGCTCGGAGTCCCGCGGCTCCCGGGGACCGAGTCCGGACGGGAGAGGCGGTGTTCGCGGTGCGCGTCAGCCCGGCCCCGAGGGCCGGACGACGTCGCGAGCGACGCGTCACCGCGCTGCACGGGGCCGGACCGGCCGGGAGCTCGCGGTGTGACGGTCGTGGGGTGACGGATGTGGTGCCCCTGGCCTTTGTGCCTGCCGGGGGCTCGTGAAGTGGCCTGCGGCGGCGACGGGGCGGGTGGTCAGCTGGTGCCGGGTACCGTCCGGCCCTGGTGGGGCGGTGGGGGTGCGGTCGAGCCGCGGACGACGAGTTCGACGGGCGGGTCGCTCACCGGCGGCAGGTCGGTGTCCGGCTTCTCGATGGCGTGCACGAGAAGCCTGATCCCCTCCCGTGCCGCGGCGTCGAAGGGCTGACGCGCGGTGGTCAGGGCGGGAGTGAGGTAGGCGAAGACGGGGTTGCCGTCGAATCCGACGACGCTGACGTCCTCCGGCACGCGGCGCCCGGCTTCCCGCAGGGCGTGGATCAGGCCGACGGCCATCTCGTCGCCCGAGGCGAACACCGCGGTCACGGAGCTGTCACCGGCCAGTGCGCGGCCCGCCGCGTAACCGGAGGCGGCGGACCAGTCGCCCTCGACGACCGGCGGTTCGGGCGCGCCCCGTGCCGCCAGCGCGGCCCGCCATCCTTCCAGGCGGTCCTTGGAGGCGTACCACCGCTGCGGACCCGCGAGGTGATGGACGGTCACATGTCCGAGGTCGAGCAGGTGGTCGGTGGCCGCCCGCGCCAGTGCGTGGGCTCCCATGTCCACGGTCACCGTCCGGGCGGCGGTGAAGGCCGGCGGCGCCCCCACGAAGAGGACCGGCACGTCGACGCGGACGGACACTTCTCCTTCCACGATGGGTTCGGAGACGACGACTCCGTCCACGCCCTGCTCGTGGAGTGACTCCACGGCGCCGGCGATGCGTTTCGGGTCGCCGTCCGGCGTGTTGACCACGCGCAGCGCGTACCCCGCGTCCCGCACCGCCTGCTCGATGTGCACGAGGAGCGAGGCGGTGCCGTAGCCGGCCGTCCCCAGCGCGACGACTCCGATGGAGCGACTGCGCCCGGAGGCCAGTGCGCGGGCCGCGTGGTTCAGCCGGTAGCCCAGTTCCTCGGCGGCTGCGAGGACGCGTCGGCGGGCTTCGTCGGAGACGTACGGCTCGTCGTTGAGGACACGTGAGACCGTCTTGCGCGAGACTCCGGCCACACGGGCCACGTCCGCGCTGCGCGGCGCCGGTGAGTCCACGTTCCGCCCCACCCCTGGTGTCATCATGTCTCCTGATGGCCGTACGCCTGCATCGAACGAGGCCAACTGTATGACCGCGCGGTCTGACCGCGCGGCCATGTCTACGCATCCGCAGGGTCTGCGTCAAGAGATGTCACAGCACTTCTTCCCGCCTCCCGGGAGGCAAACATCCAGGGAGGAAACTCTCCCCCTCTCCCGACCATCGGAAGGTGCCAGACCGACCGGCATGACCAGCGCGCATCTCCACGAGCTGGGGGCCTTCCTCAAGGCGCGCCGTGCCGAGCTGAGTCCCGCCACCGTCGGCCTGGCCGACACGGGCGGGCCGCGGCGGGTGACCGGACTCCGCCGGGAAGAGGTCGCCCTTCTCGCCGCGATCAGCACGGACTACTACACCCGCCGCCCCGCACCCGGTGAGCGTTCAGTCGGCCTTGCGGCTCTCCGCGGCGGCGAAGAGGGCGAATGCGAGCACCAGGAGCGCGACGCTCGCGTAGACCTCGTAGCCGTCGAGGACGTCGAGGCGATGGACGAGCCCCCAGTTCCAGTCGGTGAACTCGTGCACCAGGCCGGCGACGCCCTGCACCAGGGCGATGAATCCGAGTACCTCCAGCAGTTGCTTCATGGTCCAGACCCTCGCCCCGTGGATGCCTCACCCACATCGGCCGCGGGGCGAGGCCCGTCCGACGGAAGGCTCGCCCGCACCCGGCCGCCCGCGCCGGAAGTGGGCGCCCGGCCGGTCTTCGGAGGGCCCGGCCGTCGACTTCGGTAGGTCCTCCGCCGACTTCGGTGGGTCCTGGGCGACTTCGGCGAATCCTGCGGCGACTTCGGTGGGTCCTGGCGCGACTTCGGTAGGTCCTGCGGCGACTTCGGTAGGCCGTCGTCCCGCTTTGGTCGTCGATCCCGTCCGGGGGGAGGTGGCACGGGGCTGCGCCTGCGTAGATTTGCCGACCATGAGGGGTGACGACCAGGCGGTGCCGACGGCGCCGGCCTTCCCGGGGCGCCGGTGGCTGCTGCCGTCCGCCGTGGCCGCCGAGCTGGACCCGGACGCCGGGAGGTCCGGGCGCCCGCCGCGGCGCACCGTACGCGACTGGATCGTCGACTTCTCCTGCTTCCTCCTGGCCGTCGCCATCGGCCTGATGGTGGCGGACGCGCTCCCCGGCGCCCAGGACCTCCCGCACGCCGTCCTCGTGGCCGACCAGCTGCTGGGCGCCCTCTCCTGCGCCGCTGTCTGGCTGCGCCGCCGCCGGCCCCTCGGCCTGGCCGCGGTGACGGTCCCGCTCGGCTTCCTCTCGACCACCTCGGCCGGCACCGCCGTGGTCGCCCTCTTCACGCTCGCCGTGCACCGGCCCTTCCGGTACGTCGCCTGGGTCGGCGGCATCCAGCTCGCGCTGATCCCGGTGCTCGTGTGGGTGCGCCCGGACCCGGACCTGGAGTACGGGCCGGCGGTGGTGTGGACCGTGCTGCTCACCGTCACGCTCATCGGCTGGGGCATGTTCGTCCGCTCCAAACGGCAGCTCGTGCTCAGCCTGCGCGACCGGGCCCGGCACGCGGAGGCGGAGGCGCGGCTGCGCGGCGAGCAGGCCCAGCGGCTGGCCCGCGAGGCCATCGCCCGCGAGATGCACGACGTGCTCGCCCACCGGCTGACCCTGCTCAGCGTGCACGCGGGCGCGCTGGAGTTCCGGCCGGACGCGCCCCGCGCGGAGATCGCGCGGGCGGCCGGCGTCATCCGGGAGAGCGCCCACGAGGCCCTCCAGGACCTGCGGGAGATCATCGGCGTGCTGAGGGCCGGGCAACCCGACGACCCGGGCCGACCCCAGCCGACCCTGGCCGCCCTGGACGCGCTGGTCGCCGAGTCCCGCGAGGCCGGCATGAAGGTCGTCCTCGACCAGCGCGTCACCGACCCCGCCGCGGTCCCCGCCTCCGTCGGCCGCACGGCGTACCGCATCGCCCAGGAGTGCCTCACCAACGCCCGCAAACACGCCCCCGGGACCCAGGTCGCGGTCACCGTCACCGGCGGCCCCGGCGACGGCCTCACGGTGACCGTCCGCAACCCCGCGCCGGAGGGCGACGTGCCGCCCGTCCCCGGCTCCGGGCAGGGTCTGATCGGTCTCACCGAACGGGCGACCCTGACCGGTGGCCGCCTGGAGCACGGGCCGTGCGAGGACGGCGGCTTCGAGGTACGGGCATGGCTGCCCTGGCCGGCCCGGGCGTAGGGATCCGCAGCGTCCGCCGTCCCACGGCCGACGGCCGGCCTGCCTCAGCGCCGGCGCGGCACCATCCGCCGGCCCGCCTCGCCGTACACCCGCGGCGAGGCCCTTCGATGCACTCGTTGGGAAAGCCGGCCCCGAAGCCGGTCGGCTCCTCCAGCCCGCGCGGTGCCGTCGGGCTCGGTGACGGTGAGCATCAGCCAGCACCGCCTCGGGCAGCGTGAGGTCCGCCGCGCCGAGGTTGTCGTCGAGCCGGCCGAGACGGCGGGCGCCGCGGACCCGGTGGACGGCGGGGGAGCGGGCCATGGTCCAGGGGATCGCCACCTGGGCGGCGCAGGCGCCGAGTTCGCCGGCGGCCGACTGCACGGCCCGCGCCACGGCGTGCTCGCGCTCCCCGATCCCTTCCGCCGACAGCCGCGTCGACTCGCCCCCGCCGACCCGCCCGGCCGCGTGTACTCACCCGACAGGGATCCCGCCCTGCAAGGGGCTCCACGCCCCCACCGACATCCCGAACGCCTCGGCCACGGACAGCGGTTCCCGCTCGATGTCCCGGTTCACCAGCAGGGTGAAGCACGTTTCCCGAGCGCACGGCGTCGTCGAGGGCCCGGGTCCGCGACGTGATCCCAACGACGGGCCCTGTCGGCCGCACGGCCAACTCACCGGCCGCGACCGTGATTACGTAAGCCCATGACTGCCATCAGACTCCTCCTCGTCGACGACGACCCGCTGGTGCGGGCCGGGTTGTCCTTCATGATGGGCGGCGCCGACGACATCGAGATCGTCGGTGAGGCCGCCGACGGCGGTGAGGCCGAGGCGCTCGTCGACCGCACCCGCCCGGACGTGGTCCTGATGGACATCCGGATGCCGTCGGTGGACGGGCTGACCGCCACCGAGCGGCTGCGCGCCCGCGCGGACGCCCCGCAGGTCGTGGTCCTCACCACCTTCCACGCCGACGAACAGGTGCTGCGGGCGCTGCGCGCGGGTGCCGCCGGTTTCGTCCTCAAGGACACCCCGCCCGCCGACATCCTCGACGCGGTGCGCCGGGTCGCGGCCGGCGACCCCGTCCTGTCGCCCGCCGTCACCCGTCAGTTGATGGAACACGCGGCCGGCTCCGCCGCCGACACCCGTCGCTCCCGCGCGCGTGCGCGGATCGCCGTCCTGGGCGAGCGCGAACGCGAGGTCGCCGTCGGCGTGGGCCGCGGCCTGTCCAACGCGGAGATCGCCGCCGGCCTGTTCATGAGCGTCGCCACCGTCAAGGCCCACGTCTCCCGGATCCTGGCCCGGCTCGACCTCAACAACCGCGTGCAGATCGCGCTGTTGGCGTACGACGCGGGGCTGGTCGACGAGAACGCGGAGGACGGGCACTAGCGGGGGCGCTCGCGCGTTCTCGCAGTGACGGGAGGGGAGCGAGATGACCGATGTGATCGACCTGGAGGCGTTCGGCGAGGAGTTCCGGCGGGACCCGTACGCGGTGTACGCGCGGCTGCGGGAGCGCGGCCCGGTCCACCGGGTGCACCCGCCCGGAAGCGACGCGACCTACGCGACCTGGCTCGTGGTGGGGTACGAGGAGGCGCGCGCCGCGCTCGCCGACCCACGGCTGGTCAAGGACGGCGAGCGGATCGGCGCGATCTTCCTGGACGAGCAGCTGGTCGGCAAGCACCTGCTGGTCACCGACCCACCGCAGCACACGCGGCTGCGCGCCCTGGTCTCGCGCGCGTTCACCGGGCGCCGGGTCGAGGAGCTGCGCCCGCGCGTGCAGCGGATCACCGACGACCTGCTCGACGCGATGCTGCCGCGCGGCCGCGCCGACCTGGTGGAGTCCTTCGCCTACCCGCTGCCCCTCACCGTCATCTGCGAACTGCTCGGTGTCCCCGAGACCGACCGCGTGGCGTTCCGCGACATGTCGACGGAGGTGGTCGCCCCGACCAGCGAGCAGAGCGGCTACGAGGCCTTCGTGCGGCTCGGCGCCTACCTGACCGAGCTGATCGAGGACAAGCGGTGCGCCGGGCCGGGCGGCGATCTGCTCGACGACCTGATCCGCACCACCGCCGAGGACGGCGACCGGCTCTCCCCGGAGGAGCTGCGCGGCATGGCGTTCCTCCTGCTCATCGCCGGCCACGAGACCACGGTCAACCTCATCACCAACGCCGTCCACGCCCTGCTCACCCACCCGGACCAGCTCGCGGCCCTGCGGGCCGACCCGGACCTCGTCGACGGCGTGGTGGAGGAGACCCTGCGCTGGGAGGGGCCGGTGGAGAACGCCACCTACCGGTACGCCGTCGAGCCCCTGGAGATCGCGGGCGTGGCGATCGAGAAGGGCGCCCCGGTGCTGGTCGGCCTCGCGTCCGCCGACCGCGACGCGCTGCGCTATGAGGACCCCGACCGCTACGACGTCCACCGCGACCCGCGCGGCCACCTCGCCTTCGGCCACGGCATCCACTACTGCCTGGGCGCGCCCCTGGCCCGCCTGGAGGCCCGCACCGCCCTGCGCTCCCTCCTGGAGCGCGCGCCGGACCTCAGCCCGGACGGCCCGCCCGGCGAGTGGCTGCCGGGCATGCTGATCCGCGGGGTGCGCAGTCTCCCGGTGCGCTGGTAGGCACCGTGTGTGCGCGCCGGTGAGGTGGGTGAGGTGGCGGCGCGCACTCGCGGAGCGCGGATCGCGCCGTACGCGTCCGCAGGCCGGCTACGGCGCGCCTGGCGCACCCGAGGTGCCTGGCGCGCCGAAGGTGCCTGGGATGCCCGCTGCGCCTGGCGCACCCGAGGTGCCTGGGATGCCCGCTGTGCCTGGCCTGCCCGCCGTATTCGGCGTCCCCGCCGCGTTCGGTGCGCCCGCCGCACCGGGCGCACTCGGCATCCCCAGCGCTCCCGGCGTCCCCGGCGTTCCCGCCGCGCCCGTCATGCCCGCCGCGCCCGGTGTCCCCGTCGCCCCGGACGCGTCCTGTGCCCCCGGTATCTCCGCCAGCGCCACCGCCCGCCGCTCCCGCCGGGACACCTCGCAGGCCTCCGCGATCCGCAGGGCCTGGAGCGCCTCGCGTCCGTCGCAGGGGTTGGGCCGCCCTCCCCGTACGACCTCCACGAACGTGTTCAGCTCCGCCTCGTACGCGGGAGCGAAGCGTTCGAGGAAGCCGGTCCACGGCTTGTCCGCGGCCGGCGGGCCGGTGGGCTCGGTGGAGGCGATCGGGGTGCGGTCGTCCAGACCCACGACGACCTGGTCGAGTTCCCCGGCCAGCTCCATGCGGACGTCGTAGCCCGCGCCGTTCAGCCGGGTCGCCGTGGCCGTCGCGAGGGTGCCGTCGTCAAGGGTGAGGATCGCGGCTCCCGTGTCCACGTCCCCGGCCGCGCGGAACATCGGGGGCCCGGCGTCCGAGCCGGTGACGTACACGTCGGCCACCTCGCGGCCGGTCACCCAGCGCAGCACGTCGAAGTCATGGATCAGCGCGTCCCGGAACAGCCCCCCGGACACCGGAAGCCACGCGGCCGCCGGCGGCGACTGGTCGGAGGTCACCGCCCGTACGGTGTGCAGCCGCCCGAGCCGGCCCGAGCGCACCGCATCCCGCGCCCCCGCGTAGCCCGCGTCGAAGCGACGCTGGAACCCCATCTGCAGGATCGTTCCGGCGGCTTCGACCTCGGCGATCGCCGCTAAGGTTCCCGCCAGATCCAGGGCGATGGGCTTCTCGCAGAACACCGGAAGCCCGGAGCGGGCCGCGCGGCCGATCAGTTCGGCGTGGGCCGAGGTCGCCGTGGTGATCACCACGGCGTCCACGCCCCACCGGAAGATCTCGTCCACTCCGGGGGCGGCCGTCTCGCCCAGCCGGAGGGCCAGATCCTGGGCCCGCGCGGGCTCCGTGTCCGTCAGGATGAGGGATCCGACCTCGCGGTGACGGCTGAGTGTGTTCGCATGAATGGTGCCGATGCGGCCCGTCCCGATGACGCCGATGCGCATGTGTTCAAGGTGACGTCGGAGCCCTCGCCCTGTCAATGCGTTTGTCCGGACAATCGAACTACAGAACTTCCCGTCAACCGGCCGCGGAGCTACGCTCAGGCCCGTGCCGAAACCAGAAGTGGACCCGACCGTGCAGCTGGAACTCCGTGTGGACCGAAGCTCTCCGGTGCCGTTGTACTTCCAGCTGTCCCAGCAGCTCGAAGCCGCCATCGAGCACGGATCGCTCACCCCCGGCAGCCTGCTCGGCAACGAGATCGAGCTCGCCGCCCGGCTCGGCCTGTCCCGCCCGACCGTGCGCCAGGCGATCCAGTCCCTCGTCGACAAGGGCCTGCTGGTGCGGCGCCGGGGCGTCGGCACCCAGGTCGTGCACAGCCAGGTCAAGCGCCCACTGGAGCTCAGCAGCCTCTACGACGACCTGGAGGCGGCCGGCCAGCGCCCCGCCACCACGGTCCTGGTCAACACCGTCGTCCCCGCGACGGCCGAGGTCGCGGCCGCGCTCGGCGTCGCCGAGGGCGACGAGGTGCGCCGGGTGGAGCGGCTGCGTCTCGCGCACGGCGAGCCGATGGCGTATCTCTGCAACCACCTGCCCTCCAACCTGCTCGACCTCGACACGGCACAGCTGGAGGCCACGGGCCTGTACCGCCTGATGCGGGCGGCCGGGATCACCCTGCACAGCGCCCGCCAGTCCATCGGCGCCCGCGCCGCCACCGCCGCGGAGGCCGAGCGGCTCGCCGAGGAGGAGGGCGCCCCACTGCTCACCATGCAGCGCACGACCTTCGACGACACGGGCCGCGCGGTCGAGTTCGGCGACCACATCTACCGCCCGACCCGCTACTCCTTCGAGTTCCAACTGCTCGTTCGGTCCTGAACGGGCGGATCCTGGAGGGGGATCCTGAACGGGCGGATCCTGGGCGGGCGGGCGGGCGGGCCGGGCCGCCGGACCGCGTTGGTCGCATTGTCCGGACAAGACGGCCACATGTTCGGACAAAAGACCTGGACGATGTGCGACACGAGGTGAACGCGTTCCTGAGGGGCGTGGGGAACAGTGTGACCAGCCATGAAACACCCGCACACGGCGACGCTCCGGCAACCTCCCCTCCGCCCCCGTACGCCACCCAGCGTGAGCGTGCGGCAGAATCTGGCGGTGATGAGCACCTACGGCACCTTCACCGCCCCCATCGGCTCCCGCCGCGCCCCGGCGCTCCGCACCGTGGGCACACGAGAGCGCCGCTCGCACCTGACCGCACCCCGCGTGCCGACGGTCGGCATCGACATCGGCGGGACCAAGGTGATGGCGGGCGTGGTCGACGCCGACGGCAACATCCTGGAGAAGCTCCGCGCGGAGACCCCGGACAAGTCCAAGAGCCCCAAGGTCGTCGAGGACACGATCGTCGAGCTGGTCCTGGACCTGTCCGACCGGCACGACGTGCACGCCGTCGGCATCGGCGCGGCCGGCTGGGTCGACGCCGACCGCAACCGTGTCCTGTTCGCCCCGCACCTGTCGTGGCGCAACGAGCCGCTGAGGGACCGCCTCTCCGGCCGCCTGTCGGTCCCCGTCCTCGTCGACAACGACGCGAACACCGCCGCCTGGGCGGAGTGGCGCTTCGGCGCGGGCCGCGGCGAGGACCACCTCGTCATGATCACCCTGGGCACCGGCATCGGCGGCGCGATCCTCGAGGACGGCCAGGTCAAGCGCGGCAAGTACGGCGTGGCCGGCGAGTTCGGGCACATGCAGGTCGTGCCCGGCGGCCACCGCTGCCCGTGCGGCAACCGCGGCTGCTGGGAGCAGTACAGCTCCGGCAACGCCCTGGTCAGGGAGGCCAAGGAACTGGCCGTCGCCGACTCGCCGGTGGCGTACGGGATCATCGAGCACGTCAAGGGGCAGATCGGTGACATCACCGGCCCGATGATCACCGAGCTGGCCCGCGAGGGCGACGCGATGTGCATCGAACTGCTCCAGGACATCGGCCAGTGGCTCGGCGTCGGCATCGCCAACCTGGCCGCCGCCCTCGACCCGTCCTGCTTCGTGATCGGCGGCGGTGTCTCGGCCGCCGACGACCTGCTGATCGGCCCCGCGCGGGAGGCGTTCAAGCGCCACCTCACCGGCCGCGGCTACCGCCCCGAGGCCCGGATCGTGCGCGCCCAGCTCGGCCCCGAGGCCGGCATGGTCGGCGCCGCCGACCTCGCCCGCCTGGTCGCCCGCCGCTTCCGGCGCGCCAAGCGCCGCCGTGTGGAGCGGTACGAGCGCTACGAGCGGTTCACGGAGGCCGCCCGCCGGGCCCGGGACACCGCATGACGGCATCACTGCCCCACCAGGGCGCGCCCCCGGACGAGCCGTCCCGCCCGCCGGAGACCCGGGGGCACGTGATCCGCCGCCGGGCGCTCACCCTGCTGATCATCGTGCTGCTCATCGGCGTCCCGGCCGGCTATCTGGTGATCTCCGCCAACCAGAGCCGCGACAGCGGCAAGGACAAGGAGGCCAAGTACTCGGCGACCGGCCTCACCGAGGGCTGGCCGTCGAAGGTGCAGCTCCGCCTGTACCAGGTGCCGGTCCCGCACCCGGCGAACCAGGTCGCCTACTACGAGACGAACAACTGGAAGACCAGCCGTCTCTACGTGCAGTTCCAGACCACGCACGCCGGCCTGGACGCCTTCCTCGCGGAGCTCGGCCTCACCCGGGCCGCCCTGAGGAAGGACAGGATCACGATCGGCGAACGCGACCAGGACGTCACCGGCTGGAGGTTCTCCGGACCCGGCTCCCGCTCCGGCGACTACTTCGGCTTCGTCCGCGCGCAGAAGAACCCGAAGCCGACGCTGGACGTGGTGGTGAACACCGGGAACCCGGTCTACCCCATGGTGTACGTCGTCTCCCGCACCGTCCCCTGACCGTACGGCGGCCGCCGGATCCGGCCCGGGCCCGGCAGGAGGGCCTCCAGGCCGGTGGGTCGGCGCCCGACGCCCACCGGCCCGGAGATCGCCGGCCGCCGGGGCCGATTGTCAGACCCCGCCCGTAGAGTCGAAGACGACTGATCCGACACGCGGGCGGGAGGTGGACACTCCGTATGAGCGACACGACTGCGGTCGCCGATGCGGTCGCCGAGCACACGGCGCAGCCGCTCGGCGTGCGCCTGCCCGCCGTCTTCCTGCCCGCGCCCCTCCCGCGCGACGGCCGCATCGCCTTCTGGGACCCGGAGGACGGCCCCCTGCCCGCTCCGGCGGACGCCGACCGCACGGACCTGACGGTCGTCCGCCGCCAGGGAGCCACCGTCCGCCGCCGCCGGACCCCCGCGCTGTCGCTGCCGCTCGACACGGCGCTCCCGCTCCTGGTGCGCGCCCGCCGCGACCCCGCCGCCCACCCCGCGACGGCCTGCTGGGGCGCCGTCGCGCTGCACGCGCTGCGGCTCGCCGCCCGCGGCCGCCTGCTGCCCGGCCTGACCCCCACCGGCCACGACGCCTGGCGCGCGGGCCCGCTGGACCCGGAGGACATCGCGCACCTGCGCGCGATCGCCGCGGCTCTGCCGTACGAGGGGCACGCCGTCCCGCTGCCCGGCCCCGGCCCGCTCCGCCTGCCCCGGCCGGAAGCCCTGATGCGGTCCTTCCTGGACGCCGTCGCGGACACCCTGCCCCGCACCCCGGCCGCGCCGTACGCGTCCGGGAAGCCCTTCGCGGACCGCCGGCCCCAGCGGCTGCCCGGCGCCCACGACTGGGCGGCGGAGGTCGCCGCCGGCATGGACGCGGGCGTGCGGATCTCCCTCCGGCTGGACCTGTCGGCGTACGACCTGTTCGACGACGGCGAGGGGGCGCGCCGCGCGGGCGCCGCGGTCGTCCAGGTGCACAGCCTCGCCGACCCGACCCTCGTGACCGACGCGGCGGCCCTGTGGGCGGGCGACGCGGACGGCGCGTTCGGCCCCCGCGCGCGCGTCGACGCGGCCCTCGCCGTGCGGCGCGCCGCACGCGTCTGGCCGCCGCTCGCCCGGCTCGCCGACCAGGACGCACCGGACGTCCTCGCCCTGTCCGAGGACGAGCTGAGCGACCTGCTCGGCGTGGCCGCGACCCGCCTCGCCGCGGCCGGGGTCGCCGTGCACTGGCCGAGGGACCTCGCCCACGACCTCGGCGCCACCGCGGTCGTACGGCCCGCCCCCGGCTCCGCGACCGACGGCACCGGCTTCTTCGAGAGCGAGGAACTGCTGCAGTTCCGCTGGCAGCTGGCGCTCGGCGGCGACCCGCTCAGCGAGGCCGAGATGGACGCGCTCGCCGAGGCACACCGGCCGGTCGTCCGGCTGCGGGACCAGTGGGTCCTCGTCGACCCCGCCCTCGTCCGCAAGGCCCGCAGGCGCGAACTGGGCCTGCTGGACCCGGTGGACGCGCTGTCCGTCGCGCTCACCGGCACCGCCGAAGTCGACGGCGAGACCGTCGAGGCGGTCCCCGTCGGCGCCCTGGCCGCCCTGCGCGACCGCCTCACCACCGGGGTACGCCCCGCCGAACCGCCGGCCGGCCTGCGCGCCACCCTGCGCGACTACCAGCTCCGGGGCCTGGCCTGGCTCGACCTCATGACCTCCCTCGGCCTCGGCGGCTGCCTCGCCGACGACATGGGCCTCGGCAAGACGATCACCGTCATCGCCCTCCACCTGAAGCGGGCCCGCACCGAACCCACCCTGGTGGTCTGCCCGGCCTCCCTCCTCGGCAACTGGCAGCGCGAGATCACCCGCTTCGCCCCCGGCGTCCCCGTCCGCCGCTTCCACGGCCCCGACCGCACCCTGGACGACCTGGCCGGCGGCTTCGTCCTCACCACGTACGGCACCATGCGCTCGGCGGCCCCGACACTTGCCGGACAGCCCTGGGGCATGGTCGTCGCGGACGAGGCCCAGCACGTCAAAAATCCTTACTCGGCGACGGCGAAGGCCCTGCGCACCATCCCGACCCCCGCGCGCGTGGCCCTCACCGGCACCCCCGTCGAGAACAACCTCTCCGAGCTGTGGGCCCTCCTGGACTGGACGACTCCCGGCCTCCTCGGCCCCCTGAAGTCCTTCCGCGCCCGGCACGCGCGCGCGGTGGAGAACGGGGAGGACGCGGAGGCGGTGGAGCGCCTCGCCCGGCTGGTCCGCCCGTTCCTGCTGCGCCGAAAGAAGTCCGACCCCGGCATCGTCCCCGAACTGCCGCCCAAGACCGAGACCGACCACCCCGTCCCGCTGACCCGCGAACAGGCCGCGCTGTACGAGGCGGTGGTGCGCGAGTCGATGCTCGCCATCGAGACGGCGGACGGCATCGCCCGCCGTGGCCTGGTGCTCAAACTCCTGGGCGCCCTCAAGCAGATCTGCGACCACCCCGCGCTGTACCTCAAGGAGGAGACCCCCGCCCTCGGCGACGCCCTCGCCGCCCGCTCCGGCAAACTCGCCCTGCTGGACGAGCTGCTGGACACCTTGCTGGCCGAGGACGGCTCCGCGCTCGTCTTCACCCAGTACGTGGGCATGGCCCGCCTGATCACCGCCCACCTGACCGGCCGCGCGGTGCCCGTGGACCTCCTGCACGGCGGCACTCCGGTACCCGAGCGCGAGCGCATGGTGGACCGCTTCCAGAGCGGCGCGACGCCCGTCCTGGTCCTCTCCCTCAAGGCGGCCGGCACCGGCCTCAACCTCACCCGCGCGGGCCATGTCGTCCACTTCGACCGCTGGTGGAACCCGGCCGTGGAGGAACAGGCCACCGACCGCGCCTACCGCATCGGCCAGACCCAGCCCGTCCAGGTCCACCGCCTCATCACCGAGGGCACGGTCGAGGACCGGATCGCCGAGATGCTGGAAGCCAAGCGTGCCCTCGCCGACGCGATCCTCGGCTCCGGCGAGTCGGCCCTCACCGAGCTGACCGACCGTGAGCTGTCCGACCTGGTCAGGCTGCGGAGGGAGGCGTGATGGGCGAGAAGGAGGCCAGCCCGGCCGACGCGGCACGCCGTGCGCTGCGGGCCGCGCGGGAACAGCAGGGGGAGCATCCCTCGCGGGAGTCGGCGCAGGGACAGCCCGCCGACCGTCCCCCGAGGCCCGCCGACGCGGCCCGCGCGGCCCTGCGCCGCACGACGGACGCCACCCGGCCGGACGCCCGGTCGGACACCTCCACGACGGACGCCGACGCCTCCGCGACGGACGTCGGCGCCTCCTGGCCGGACACCGCGTTCGTTTCGGACACCGCCTCCGGTCCGGACTTCGGCTCCCGTCCGGACGCCGCCTCCCGTCCGGACACCGACGCCCGGACGGGCGCCCCTCCGGCAGCCGACGAGCCGCGGGAGGCGCGCGCCGCCACCGGATCGCGGCCCGCCGACATCGCCCGCGAGGCGCTGCGGGCGGCGCGCGCTGCGTCACGGCGGGCCTCGGACGGGCCCGGGCCCGAGGAGTCCGGAGACGAGACCGTCCGCCGACCCCTCCGCACGGGCCCACGCTCCGCTGCCGCCCGGCGCCCCGGCCGCACGGGCGACCGTGTCACCGACGACCGCGCCCGTCACCTACGGAGCTTCCTGGCGGACGCCTTCCCCATGCCACCGGAGGAGACGACCGCCTCCGACGAGACCGACCGGGACGACCCGACCGCGCCCCAGGGGAGTTCACGAACCCCGGCCGCCGATCCCACGTCTGGGGCTGCGGGCGCGCCTGAGCGTGCGGCCTCGTCCGGGCGTGCGGGTGTGCCGGGGCGGGCGGGTGTGCCCGGGCGGACGGGTGTGCCTGGGCGTGTGGCCTCGTCGGGGCCTGAGTCCTCGTCGGGGCCTGAGTCCTCGTCCGGCCCCGAGTCCTTGTCCGGTCCTGCGGCGATGTCCGGCGCTGCGGCGGTCCCCGGGGCCACGGTTGACCCAGGGACTGTGGCTGTGCCTGGGGCTACGGCTACGCCCGGGGCCGCGGCCACCTCCGAGCCTGCGGCCACCTCCGAGCCTGCGGCCACGCGTGGGTCCGCGGCCGCCTCCGAGCCTGTGGCTACCTGGGGGCCTGCGGCCGCCTCCGGATCTCCGGCCGTCCCCGAGCGTGCGGCCGGCCTGGAATCTCCGGCCGTCCCCGAGCGTCCGGTCGGCTCCGGATCCCCGGCCACGCCCGGATCCACGGTTACCTCTGGTCCGGCGGTCGGTTCCGGGTCTCCGGCTCCCTCTGAGCCTGCGGCGGGCTCCGGTGCTCGGGCGGCTTCGGGGCCTGTGGCTGCCTCCAGTGCTTCGGCCGGTTCCAGGTCTTCGGCTGCCTCCGGGCTTACGGCTGCGTCCGGCGCTGGGGCGACCCCCGGGCCTGCGGCCACCTCCGCGCCGCCGACCACTCCCACCTCCGCGCCGCCGACCACTCCCACCCCCGGGCCGCCGACCACCCCCGGGCCGTCGTCCACCCCCGCCCGCACCCCCCGTTCCATGGCTGCCCCCTCCCGGGACGGTGATCATCGCCGTACCTTTTCCGCCTTTCCGGCGCGGGGGGTCGGTGAGGGGGGCGGGTTCGCTGAGACGTGGTGGGGCAATGCCTGGGTCAGCGCGTTGGAGGAGGGGGCGTTGGACGCCAAGCGTCTGGTGCGTGGCCGGGGGTACGCCGAGCAGGGAAACGTGGACGCCATCACCGTCACCCCGGGGCTCGTCCTGGCGTACGTGCAGGGCAGCCGTCCCCGCCCGTACCGCGTACAGGTACGGCTGCGCACCCTCGGCGACGACGACTGGGAGCGCTTCCTGGAGGCGGCCGTGGAGCGTCCCGGGCACATCGCCGCGCTGCTCGACAAGGAGATGCCCGAGTCGCTCGCCGAGTGCGGGGTTCCGTTGCTCCCCGGCCCCGGCGATCTGGAGCCGCACTGCAGTTGCCCCGACCGGGGCCACCCCTGCAAGCACGCCGCCGCCCTCTGCTACCAGACCGCGCGACTGCTCGACGCCGACCCCTTCGTGCTGCTCCTGCTGCGCGGCCGGGGCGAGCGTGAACTGCTGGACGCGCTGTCCCGTCGTAACGCCACCCGCGCGGCCCGCGCCGCCCAGGAGCAGGAGCCGGAACCCCTTCCCGGTGTCCGGGCCACAGAGGTCCTCGCCGCCGCACGCGTACTCCCGCCCCTTCCCGCCCCGTTGCCCGCGCCGCCGCACCCCGGGCAGCCCCCGGCGTACCCGGCCGTCCCGCACGGCCCCGACTCCTTCGCGCTGGACCAGCTCGCGACCGACGCGGCCGCCCGCGCCCACGCCCTGCTGACCACCGGCCACGACGAGATCGGGGAGCTGACCCTCTGGCAGGACGCCGTACGCATCGCCGCCTCCCGTCCCGGCTCCGGCCTCACCGCCGGCACCCGCGCCCTCTACGCCTCCCTCGCCACGGCAGCCGGCCGCACGCCGGCCGAGCTGGCGCGCGCGGTCGCGGCCTGGCGCCAGGGCGGCCCGGACGGGCTGGCCGTCCTGGAGGAGTCCTGGGACCCGCCGGCCGGCCGCTTCGACCGGGCCCGCCCTCTCCTCCTCGCCGCCGACCTCCCCGCCTTCCGTCCCTGGCGCAACCACCTCACGCACCCCCGCGGTCATGTCCAGCTCCGCCTCGGCCGCGACGGGCTGTGGTACGCGTACGAGTCGGAGCCGGGCCACGACGACTGGTGGCCGCGCGGCACCCCCGACCCCGACCCGGTGGGCGCGCTGACGGGCCTGGGCGGCCCCGGCGACGACCTCTGACCAAACCCCCCGGCGAGCCGTCCGCCCCCGGCCGGGATCACCGCATCCGGTGAAGGCCGTGTGAGAGTTCGCCGATGATGTCGGGGGTCCGTGGGGGAAGACCCGGGGTCCCGTGACCGCGACGTGAGAAAGGGCGGTCAGCGTGGAGCGGTGAGTGAGACGAAGACCCCTGCCCTCCAGTACCGCTTCGACGGCCCGGACGACGCCCCGGTCCTGATCCCGGGCCCCTCGCTCGGAACCACCTGGCACAGGTTGTAGATCGCGTCTTGTGCGGTCCAGGTGGTCCACGTGAAGCGTATACGCGCAGGTCAAGGTCTTGTGGTCCGGGAGCGTCGACCCTGTTCGTGAGACGTGCGTGAGAGCGCCGGTGATACGGCGGAGCCCTGTCGGGAACCGTCCCGACGGGGCTTTTGCGGGGTTGATCGTGGCCGCCGGTGACCTGTCGGCCTACGCGGACGCCGGTCACTTGGCCTGCCGAGGCCGACGCCCTCGCCTTTCCCGGGAGCGGTGCGAGAGCGCCTGCGCGAGCAGCCGACCCGCCGCACGAAGGCACTCCCCGGTGGGAGATACTCTCCGGATGAGTTCACGCACTTCCCCGAGCAGTCAGCCGATCACGATACGGAGGGCCGTCGCGGGGGATGCCAAACGGCTCACGCGGCTCGTGCGTGGCTCAGGCGCCTACGAGGGTAAGTACGCGGCCGCAGTCGCGGGCTACCGGGTCGGTCCTGATTACATCGAGGCCCACCGCGCCTTTGTGGCCGTCGGCTCCGACGAGCACGGAGGCCGGGTCCTCGGGTTCTACTCGCTCGTCCTCGCTCCACCGGAGCTCGACCTGCTGTTCGTCGCCGACGAAGCGCAAGGACGGGGTATTGGACGGCTACTCGTCGCGCACATGCAGTCCGAGGCCCGTGCCGCCGGGATCGACCGTCTCAAGGTCGTGTCGCACCTTCCCGCCGAGGGCTTCTACCACCGCGTCGGTGCGGTGCGGACCGGGACCGCGTTCGCGAACCCGCCCGCCGTGCCGTGGGACCGTCCCGAATTCGAGTTTCGCATTCCTTCGGGATGACGCGGTGTGCCGGTTGGCGGGGCACCAGCTTCGCCTGCATGGTGGCCGGCTTGCAGGAGTCGCTGTCCGCCGCGCGCTCCGTGTGTGCCGTCGCCTTTGCCCCGGCGTGGTGATCGCCTGTGCCGGCTGCCTGCCCCGAGGTGAATTTCTCACTCGCTTCGACATGCGCACCCAGGACTACTACGAACGCCGCATCAAGGAGAGCAAGACCCGACGCGAAATCGTCCGATGCCTCAACCGCTACGCCACCCGGGAAGTCTTCCGCCTGATCAGGCCGACACAGTCAGGCCCCCCGTCATAGGGGCAGTCGTGCGGTCGGACACCGAGCGGTAGCACCAGGCCCGCATCCCTCCCCCCAGGCTCCTGGCCTGGTCCTGGAGCCGTCCCCGGCCTCAATGCCGACGCTTTCATTCGCCGCCCAGGGCCGCTTCTGCCATCACAGGCTGCCCGCACTCGCCGCTGCGGCCGGTCGGCTCAGTACCCCTTCGCACCGTGTACTCACCTACGTATTCGGCACGAAGGGGTCCCTGTCCTTACCCCTGACAAGAGTGACTGTCTGAGGGACAGGGGTGCTGATTCCATGGAATGTGGCGGAGCCCGAACGACTCCGCTGCACCCGGACACGACCCTTGGAGATGTTCGTGGAACACCGTCTGCTCGGCCGTACCGGCCTGTCCGTCAGCAAGCTGTGCCTGGGCTCGATGATGTTCGGCCCGTGGGGCAACCCCGACCACGACGAAGCCAACCGGACGATCAACCGCGCCCTGGACGCCGGCATCAACTTCATCGACACCGCCGACGTCTACTCCCAGGGCGAGTCCGAGGAGATCGTCGGACGGGCGATCAAGGGACGCCGTGACGACATCGTCCTGGCCACCAAGTTCCACAGCCCGATGGGCGACGACCCCAACCGACGCGGCAACTCCCGCCGTTGGATCATGCGCGCCGTCGAGGACTCGCTGCGCCGGCTGGGCACCGACTACATCGACCTTTACCAGGTGCATCGGCCCTCGCCCGACACCGACATCGAAGAGACTCTGGGCGCGCTGACGGACCTGGTGCGCCAGGGCAAGGTCCGCTACCTCGGCTCCTCCACCTTTCCCGGCAGCCAGATCGTCGAGGCCCAGTGGGCCGCCCACGACCGGCGGCTGGAGCGGTTCGTGTGCGAGCAGGCGCCGTACTCCATGCTGGTGCGCGGCATCGAGGCCGACGTACTGCCCACCGCGGCACGCCACGGCATGGGCGTGATCACCTACAGCCCGCTTGCCGGCGGCTGGCTCTCCGGCAAGTGGCGCCAGGACGCCGACCTGCCCACCCCGTCGCCGGCCCGGCAGCGGCTGGCCGACCGCTTCGACATGTCCCTGCCGGTCAACCAGCGAAAGCTGGAGGCCACCGAAGCCCTGGCCCACCTGGCCGAGGACAACGGCATGACGCTGATCGAGATGGCCATCGCGTTCGCGCTCAGCCATCCCGCGATCGTCTCGGTCCTCATCGGCCCGCGCACCCTGGAGCACCTGGAGACGCAACTGCCCGCAGCCGACGTGACCCTGGACCCGCCGGTCCTGGACCGCATCGACGAGATCGTCACCCCCGGCACGGTCATCAACCCGGCCGACACCAGCTTCGTCAACCCCGCCCTGGAGCCGGCGGCCCGCCGGCGCTGACCGGACACCCGTCACCCGTTCACCCAAAGGAGCAACGTGCGGTATCGCAAGCTCGGCAGCTCGGACCTGGAGGTCTCCGAGATCTCCCTCGGCTCCTGGCTCACCTACGCCGGCGGCATCGAGGCGGACGCGACCCGCGCCTGCACCGAGGCCGCCTTCGACGCGGGCATCACCTTCTTCGACACCGCCAACGCCTACGGCCGAGGAGCCGCCGAGGCGGCGTGGGGCGAGATCCTCTCCGCCCACCCCCGCGACTCGTACGTCCTTGCCACCAAGGTCTGGGGCCCGATGTCGGACGCCCCGGCCGACCGGGGCCTGTCCGCGGCGCAGATCGCGAAGCAGATCGACGCCTCCCTCGCCCGCCTGAAGACCGACCACGTCGACCTGTACCAGGCGCACCGCTTCGACCCCGCCGTCCCGATCGAGGACACCATCGAGGCGTTCCAGAAGGTCGTCGAGCAGGGCAAGGCCCGCTACCTCGGCTTCAGCGAGTGGACCCCCGAGCAGATCCAGGCCGGAATCCACATCGCCGGACCCGACCTGTTCGTCTCCTCCCAGCCGCAGTACTCCATGCTGTGGCAGGCCCCCGAGGCCGAGGTCTCTTCGACCTCTGCGCCGCGAACGGCATCTCCCAGATCGTCTGGTCACCCCTCGCCCAGGGCGTCCTCACCGGCAAGTACAAGCCGGGCCGGCCCGTACCGGAGGGAAGCCGGTTCGCGTCCGCGGACATGGCGGTCTCCCAGGACCTCGTCTACAGCGACGCCATCCTCGAAGCGGTTCAACGCCTCGTCCCCATCGCCGAGGAGGCCGGGATGAGCATGCCCACCCTGGCGCTCGCCCGGGTCCTGCGCCGCCGTGAAGTCGCCTCCGCAATCACCGGCGCCTCCCGCCCCGAACAGGTCCACGCCAACGCCGCCGCCTCCGGCCTGGAGCTGTCCGACGACCTGCTGACCGCGATCGACCAGGCACTCGGCTGCGTCCCCGTCACCGAACCGACCCTCGCCCCCGCCGCACAGGCCGGCGTCAAGCACCGCGGTGGGCTGGGCTTGCACCCCTACTTCGCCCAGCCCGAGGTGCAGCAGGCGGACGCCGAGCACGGCATCCTCACCCAGGGATCCCAGCCTGCGCAGCGTACGTAAGCCGACCAGCCACCACTTCCGACCGGTCCTGGGGGCGATCGTGTTCGGTGTGTTCACGATGTTCTGGACAGCTCTCACGTTCCTGCTCAGCGCACCGCCGTTCGACTATTCGGTCTTCGTCATCGGTGCTGCACCACCGCGGCTGGTGGCTGCCCGCGACTTGGGCGGGCTGAGCACTGGTGCTTGCAGCCTTCGTGCTGGCAGGTGTCGCAGGCGACGGCGGCTCGGTGGTGTTCCTGCTCCTCGCAATCGTCCTGCTCGACATCGGCATCCAGGACCTCAACATCCTCAACCGGGTACGCCTGTTCGTCCTCGCTCCTGAGGCCCGCTCCCGCCTCAACACGGCCTTCGGGGCGTGCGACTTCACCGGCGGGGCGATCGGCTCGGCCGCCGCCGACCGCGCTGCGGTCGGCGGGGGGCGCTTGCCCCGACGACGTAGAGCGACTGGCACTCGGCCGCAGCGAAGGGCCGGGCACCGGGGTCCAGCAGTAGTCGCTGCCGTAGAGGATCCGCTCGGTGCCGAACTCGGCAGCCAGAGCGGAGACTTGATGCAGCCTGCTGGGGGTCCCTGCTGGTACCCCTCACAGCGAAGACTCCCACCTCAGACGCGCTTCCGATTGCATGGATGAGTGCCCCGCCGCGGGGCGGCCCGGGCCGGCCGGTTCCCGGCATCGAACGGTCTGTCTGAAGTGAAGGATCACCATGACTGGCAAGAATCCGCTGATCGAGCTGAACAACGGCATCGACATGCCCGCGCTCGGCCTCGGCGTCTTCCGGAGCACGCCCGAGGAGACCACCCCGCGGTGGCGAGCACGTTGCAGCAGGGCTACCGCCTGATCGACACCGCCGCGCCTACGGCCACGAGAGGGAGGTTGGCGAGGGCATCGCCGCTTCCGGCGTCGAGCGCAGCGAGAACTGACGCGATCGACAGCGAGGTACGCGTGGTCCCGACCCCGATTTCCGCCTCAGCGGCTCGGGCAGTTGACCGCAACCTCCGGCCAGGCTCCCGAGCCGGACCGACACCTACGCAACGTCCTGGCACATCGACCACATGGACGCCCTGCTGACCTGCGAACGCAGTGACCGTGCAGCACAGCGGCGAGGGCGCGCAAGCCGGCCTTGAAGCCGGGTGATACCGGCCCAAGCCCTGAAAACTGTTGCCAGGCCGCTGGCCCCCAAAAGCCCCTGACCAGGAGTCATTTCCGTGAACGAGCGGTTCACCACCTGTGCCGCCGCGGTCGCCGTGACGGCCGCCACCCTCATCTCGGTCCCGTCTGCATCCGCCAGCACCGGGCACGCACCGGCACAGCCGGTCGTCACCCAGGTGAAGACCGTGTCCGCGTTCGACTACGCCTCCGGCGCCGCGCCCGAGAACATCACCGTCAACCCGGACAACACGGTGACGCTCTCCATGCTGGGATCCGTGGCCAACAAGGCGCCGACACTGGTGAAGCTCACGCCATCCGGCCACCGCACCACGCTGGCGACCGGCCATGCGGGCGATCTCATCACCGGCAACACACGCGGCAGGGACGGCACCGTCTACTACAACGTGCAGTCCGAGAACGCCTCCCGCTCCGGCGTGTGGAAGCTGCCCGTCGGCGGCAGCCCCCAGCGGCTGGCCGCGCTGCCCGCCGACGGGCTCCCCAACGGCCTGGCCCTCGATACGGCCGGCCGGACCCTGTACATCGCCGACAGCCTCAAGAGCACCATCTGGGCCGTGCCCGCCTCCGGGGGCCGGGCGACCGCCTGGCTGACCGACCCGGCCCTGGCCTTCGACCCGGATGCCACCCTCAAGCTGGGCGTGAACGGCCTGCGTTTCCACAACGGCGCCGTCTGGTTCACCATCTTCAACAAGGGGATGCTGTCGAAGATCCCGGTCACCGCCGGCGGCACCCCCGGCCGGATCCACACCGTGACCAGGGCCCTCGCCAACGTCGACGACTTCAGCTTCCTCAACGAGCACTCCGATGTGGTGTTCGCCGCACAGAACGACCCGGCAGACAAGATCACCGTGGTCTACCCCAACGGCACCACCAAGACCGCACTGACTACTGCGAACGGACTCGCCTCGCCCACCTCCACAGCGGTGAGCGGGAACCGGCTGTACATCACCAACGCCGGCCTCAACGCGCCCCACGACGCGAAACTCCAGCGCGCAACCATCAACCTCGGACGCCTGCTCACGCCCCAGACCCCCGGGCACTGCTGATCCGCAACCACCTGCATGCCAAGGCATCCCAACCCCTACGAATCAAGGAGCGAACGACATGATCTCCCGTGAAGACCGCCGCGAGGCCGAACACCAGATCGCCCGCCTGATCTACACCTACTGTCACCGGCTCGACGGCGCCGACCTCGAAGGCGCGGCGTCGCTGTTCGAGAACGCGAGGTGGCAGCTCTCCCCGGAAATCGTCTGTCACGGTAAGGCCGAGCATCTTGCCGCCCTGGAAGAGCCCATCATCGTGTATGGCGACAAACTGGGCACCCGCCACATGGTCGGCAACCTCATCACCGATGTCGCCGACGACGGTCTGACCGCGCGCAGCATGTCCTATGTGGTCAGCTTTCAGGTCGCAGAGGGCTTCCCCCTCCAGCCCATCTACCAGGGCCGCTACGAGGACACCTTCGCCCAGACCGACGGCGAATGGCACTTCGTCTCCAGGACAGTTCACAGCGACGGCATCGGAGATATGAGCCACCACCACAAGAGCGCCTGAAGCGATGCACCCACAGCCCACGGACTGATGCGGGTACGCGGGCGCCGTCATTTCCCAGGCTGAGAGCGCGATTCCCGGCGCCCGTTCCAGCGTGAAGGCCCAGGTCCAAGACCTGGGCCTTGGCGTGGTGTGCGGTGATCAGTCATCGCGTGCCGGATTGCCGACCGGCGCGCGTGGAGGTAGCCGGAGCCGGCCTCAGCGCTCGCCCTCGGTTGGCGCGGCGGCCTGGTCCTGGTCCTGGGTGGCTGCCCAGCTGGCCAGGAGCTGCAGGGCGTCCGCGGCCGGTGTGCCGGGATCGGCGCTGTAGACGGTGATGGACAACCCGTTCTCACCGGGCAGGTCCAGCATCTCGTGGACCAGCTCCAGTTCGCCCACCGCCGGATGCCGGAACCGCTTCGTTCCGTCGGTGTAGACGTGCACGTCGTGGGCGCCCCACATGGTGCGGAAGGCGTCACTGCGGGTGGACAGCTCACCGATCAGGTTCGACAGCTCACGGTCGTAGGGGTGCTTGGCGACCTCGACCCGCAGCACACCCACAGCCCCCCGGGCCACACGCTCCCAGTCGGCATAGAACCGGGTGGCCCGGGGGTCCAGGAAGGCGAACCGGCAGGTGTTGACCGGCTCCACCTCGAACACCTCGCAGTGCAGGGCGCGAGCAAGCGGATTGGCCGCCAGGATGTCCATGCGGTTGTTGCGCAGGTACGCCGGCTGGTCGTGCAGGCCCTCGATGAGGCGCAGCACGCTCGGCCGCACGACCGCCTTCTTCTGGCGGCGCCGGATGCCGGCCGGGCCAGTGTTGGCCGCGCGCGCCAGCGCGTACAGGTGATCGCGCTCGATGTCGTTGAGGCGCAGGGCCCGGGCGAGTGCGTCCAGGACGCTGTCGGAGACACCGCCGAGGTTGCCGCGCTCCAGGCGCGTGTAGTACTCGACGCTGACTCCGGCGAGCGTCGCGACCTCGCCGCGGCGCAGCCCGGGCACCCGGCGCTGCCCGTACACCGGCAGGCCCGCCCGCTCAGGCGTGATCTTGTCGCGGCGGGATCTGAGGAATGCGCTGACTTCGGCCCGGTTGTCCATGAATCCAGCGTAGGAAGACGAGGCGGCTGGTGGGGGTCCCTGTCAGTACCCCTCCCGGCAGGGACTCCCCCAACCGGGCCGACCGACGTCTTGTCGAGTGCCCCACTCTGCGGGTTCCGGCTGTCGCCGCACCGCAGTAATGGGCGAAGACACATCGCATCGTCCGGGAAGGATCACCATGCCGACGAAGCCGCGTGCAGCAGAAGGGGCCGTCCAGCGACAGGAGAGTCAGGGCAGGGCCGTCGTGGTCGGCGCCGCGCTCGCCGGCCTGATGACCGGCCTGGAAAACAGGTCACGACGCTGGAGCGCGCGGCCTCCTTCCACCGCACCGGAGCCGCGGTCGGAGGAGTCAGCGAACGGCTGCTGGAGGGAGTCGTGCCCACGCTGGCAGAAGAGGCTGGCAGAAGAGTTCGCCTGCCCGGTTTCGAAGGCCGCCTTGCTCTGTGCGAGTGGCGAGCTCGGGGGCCGCCGTGCGTCAGTCCCATCGAGTACTCCTCAGGCCGCCGGACCTCGCGTCGGCTCAACCACGGCGGCGACCGGCAGGCGAACGCCGCCCTGCACCGCATCGTGTTCACCCGGCTGCGCCACGACCCGCGCACCCAGGCGTACGACGAACGCCACACCCAGGAGGGCAAGACCCGACGTGAGATCATCCGATGCCTCGAGCGATATGCCGCCCGCGAGGTCTTCAACCTGGTCAGGACGGTGTCTACCAACCCCCTGTTATAGGGGCGTCCGTGATACGTGAGAGGGTCTGAGGCGTGAGTGAGACACCGTCGAACACCCTGCAATACCGCTTTGACGGGCCAGAAGAGGCTCCCGTCCTGATCCTGGGTCCCTCCCTGGGTACCACATGGCACATGTGGGACCGCCAGGTCCCCGAGCTCGCCCAGCAGTGGCGGATCTTCCGCTTCGACCTGCCCGGCCACGGCGGTGCACCCGCCCATCCGGCGGGCTCCGTCGCCGACCTCGCCACCCGGCTGCTCGCCACGCTCGACGCGCTCGGCGTGCAGCGCTTCGGCTACGCGGGCTGCGCGTTCGGCGGCGCGGTCGGTGTCGAACTGGCCCTGCGCCACCCCGAGCGCGTGGCCTCCCTCGCGCTGATCGCGGCCTCGCCGCGTTTCGGCACGGCGGACGAGTTCCGGCAGAGAGGCGTGATCGTCCGCACCAACGGCCTCGATCCCATCGCCCGCACCTCGCCCGACCGCTGGTTCACCAGCGGCTTCGCGGCGGCGCAGCCCGCGATCACCGACTGGGCCGTGCAGATGGTGCGCACCACCGACCCCGGCTGCTACATCGCGGCCTGCGAGGCGCTCGCCGCGTTCGACGTGCGCGCCGAACTCGGCCGCGTCGGCGTGCCGACCCTGGTCCTCGTCGGCTCGGACGACCAGGTGACCGGTCCCGCCGAGGCGCGGACACTGGTCGCCGGCATCCCGGACGCCCGCCTCGCCGTCGTCCCCGGGGCCTCCCACCTGGTCCCGGTGGAGCAGCCCGCCGCCGTCACCGACCTGCTGGTCCGGCACTTCTCCACCGCCTGGCAGCCCGCCTACGACCACAGCACGGGCCAGACCGCCGTCCCCGGCGTCGCCCTCAAGCCCGTCCTGGCGGCGCCCCCGCAGTCCGTGCCCATCGCCGAGATCGCGCCCGCCGCCCCGGTCGTCCCGCCGCAGGTCATGGGACGCCCCGACCCGTACGACGCCGGGCTGAAGGTGCGCCGCGAGGTGCTCGGCGACGCCCATGTGGACCGGGCCCTGGCGCAGGCCGACGACTTCTCGGGCGACTTCCAGGAGTTCATCACCCGTTACGCCTGGGGCGAGATCTGGGACCGCCCCGGCCTCGACCGGCGCTCGCGGTCCTGCGTGACGCTCACCGCGCTGGTCGCCGGCGGCCACCTGGAGGAGCTCGCCTTCCACACGCGCGCCGCCCTGCGCAACGGCCTCACCCCGGACGAGATCAAGGAGGTGCTGCTCCAGGCGGCGGTCTACTGCGGCGTACCGGCGGCGAACAGCGCCTTCCGGGTGGCGCAGCAGGTCATCCGCGAGGAGACGACTCCCACCGAATGAGCCCGGTTGGCGGCGGGGGCAGGATGGGGCCATGACGGTCATGAAGCTCACGAAGAAGTCGCACGCCTGTGTCCGCCTGGAGAAGGACGGGCGCACGCTCGTCCTCGACCCTGGCGGATTCACCGAGGAGGACGCCGCGCTCGGCGCGGACGCCCTCCTCGTCACGCACGAGCACCCCGACCACTTCGACGAGGCCCGGCTGCGGGCGGCCATGGAGGCCAACCCGGCCGCCGAGATCTGGACCCTCAAGTCCGTCGCCGAGAAGATCGCGGCCGCCTTCCCGGGCCGCGTCCACACCGTCGGCCACGGCGACACCTTCACCGCCGCCGGTTTCGACGTCCAGGTCCACGGCGAGCTGCACGCCGTGATCCACCCCGACCTCCCGCGCATCACCAACGTCGGCTACCTCATCGACGGCGGCCGCGTCTTCCACCCCGGCGACGCCCTCACCGTCCCCGACCACCCGGTGCAGACCCTGCTGGCCCCCGTCCAGGCCCCGTGGAGCAAGATCGCCGAGGTCATCGAGTACGTGCGCGAGGTCGAACCCCAGCGGGTCTACGACATCCACGACGCCCTCCTCACCGACCTCGCCCGCCCCATCTACGACACGCACCTCGGCAACCTGGGCGGGGCGCAGCACGGCCGGCTGGCGTCGGGAGCCTCCGCGGAGGTCTGACGGAAGCGTTGTCAGAGGGGCCGGGTAGGTTGTGAGGCATGCGCATCGCGACCTGGAACGTGAACTCGATCACCGCCCGCCTGCCGAGGCTTCTGGCCTGGCTGGAGAGCAGTGGCACCGACGTGCTCTGCCTCCAGGAGGCCAAGGTCGCCGAGGAGCAGTTCCCGTTCGACCAGCTGCGTGAGCTGGGCTACGAGGCGGCGGTCCACGCGACCGGCCGGTGGAACGGCGTGGCGGTGCTCTCCCGCGTCGGCATCGAGGACGTGGTCAAGGGCCTGCCCGGCGATCCCGGCTACGAGGGCGCCACCGAGCCGCGCGCGATCTCCGCGACCTGCGGCCCGGTCCGCGTCTGGTCGGTGTACGTGCCGAACGGCCGCGAGGTGGACCACCCGCACTACGCCTACAAGCTCCAGTGGTTCGAGGCCTTGCAGGCCGCCGTCGCCGGAGACGCGGCGGGCAGCCGCCCCTTCGCCGTGATGGGCGACTACAACGTGGCGCCGACGGACGACGACGTCTACGACGCGGCCGCCTTCGAGGGCTCCACCCACGTCACGCCCGCCGAGCGCGCCGCCCTCGCCTCCCTGCGCGGGGCCGGCCTGTCCGATGTGGTCCCGCGCCCCCTGAAGTACGAGCACCCCTTCACCTACTGGGACTACCGCCAGCTCTGCTTCCCCAAGAACCGCGGCATGCGCATCGACCTGGTCTACGGCAACGCGCCGTTCGCCAAGGCCGTGAAGGACTCCTACGTCGACCGCGAGGAGCGCAAGGGCAAGGGCGCCTCGGACCACGCCCCGGTCGTCGTCGACCTGGACGTGTAGCCCCGCCTCCCCGCCTGCGCACGTCCGGCAGCGGACTCTTGGTGTCCGGCTCCGGACCCGGACACCGGGCTCCCGCTCCCGGCCTTCTGGCCCCGGCCCCGGCCCCGGTTCTGGGTTTCCGCACCGGCTCGGGGCTTCCGGGTCCCGGCTCCCGCCCCCTGGGCTCCGGCTCGGTTCCGGGATGCCGGGTGGGGCGGGCCCGGGTGCCCGCCCCACGCTTCCGGCTGCGGGCTCCCGCCCCCGGGCTCCGGGCTGCCGGACCCAGGCGCCCCCGGCGCCCACCGCCGGGCGGGCGTCCTCCGACGCCCACTCCCGGCTCACCCGCCCCTGGGCTCCCACCCCCAGGCGCCCACCCCCACCTCAGGACGGCGCCGGCACCGGCAGGTCGGTGACGACCGGGTGGTCGTGGTCTACGGGGCCCACCCCGGCCGCGCCCCCGGGCGTGCCCAGGTCGGCGAAGAACTCCGTGTCCGCCCGGCCGAAGGCCGTCCAGTCCTCCGGCAGGTCGTCCTCGAAGAAGATCGCCTCGACGGGGCACACGGGCTCGCAGGCACCGCAGTCCACGCACTCGTCGGGGTTGATGTACATCTTGCGGGCGCCCTCGTAGATGCAGTCGACGGGGCATTCGTCGACACACGCCTTGTCCTTGAGGTCGACGCAGGGCTGTGCGATGACGTAGGTCATGACCGACCCTCCACGGTCCAGGTGTCCCCGCCGGTGAGCAGGGCGGCCAGGTCGCCCTTGCCGCGCTGTTCGATCGCGGTGTCCAGTTGCTCGGCCATCTGGGTGTCGTAGACGGGCCGTTCGACGGAGCGGAAGACGCCGATCGGGGTGTTGTGCAGGGTGTCGGGGTCGGCCAGCCGGGACAGGGCGAAGGCGGTGGTGGGGGACGGGGAGTGCGCGTCGTGGACGAGCACCTCGGCCTCGTTCTCCGCGGTCACGGTGACGACTTTCAGGTCGCCGGTGGTCGTGTCCCGTACGACGCCCTTGGACAGGTCGCTTCCGAAGCGGATGGGCCGTCCGTGTTCCAGCCGGATCACCGCTTCCTCGGCCGTCTGCTTGTCCTTGAGTGCCTCGAAGGCGCCGTCGTTGAAGATGTTGCAGTTCTGGTAGATCTCGATCAGTGCCGTGCCCGGGTGGGCGGCGGCCTGGCGCAGTACCTCCGTCAGGTGCTTGCGGTCGGAGTCGATCGTGCGCGCCACGAAGGACGCCTCGGCGCCGATGGCGAGGGAGACGGGGTTGAAGGGGGCGTCCAGTGAGCCCATGGGCGTGGACTTGGTGATCTTGCCGACCTCGGAGGTGGGGGAGTACTGGCCCTTGGTGAGGCCGTAGATGCGGTTGTTGAACAGCAGGATCTTCAGGTTCACGTTGCGGCGCAGGGCGTGGATGAGGTGGTTGCCGCCGATGGACAGCGCGTCGCCGTCCCCGGTCACCACCCACACGCTCAGGTCGCGCCGGGAGGCGGCCAGGCCCGTGGCGATGGCGGGTGCCCGGCCGTGGATGGAGTGCATGCCGTAGGTGTTCATGTAGTACGGGAAGCGCGAGGAGCAGCCGATGCCGGAGACGAAGACGATGTTCTCCCTGGCCAGGCCCAGCTCCGGCATGAATCCCTGGACGGCCGCCAGGATCGCGTAGTCACCGCAGCCGGGGCACCAGCGCACTTCCTGGTCGGACTTGAAGTCCTTCATGGACTGCCTGGCCTCGGCCTTGGGCACGAGGGTGAGTGCCTCAGTGGGCATGGAGGGCCTCCTTGAGAGCCTGCGCGAGCTGTTCCGCCTTGAACGGCATGCCGTTGACCTGGGTGTACGACTCCGCGGCGACCGCGTACTTCGCCCGGACGAGACCGGCCAGCTGGCCGAGGTTCATCTCGGGGACGACCACCCGGTCGAAACGTCCGAGGACCTCTCCGAGGTTGTGCGGGAAGGGGTTGAGGTGGCGCAGATGGGCCTGCGCGATCGACTCCCCGGCCGCGCGCAGCCGTCGTACGGCGGCGGTGACGGGTCCGTAGGTCGATCCCCAGCCCAGCACCAGCGTCCGCGCGCCGTCGGGGTCGTCGACCTCGACGTCCGCAACGTCGATGCCGTCGATCTTGGCCTGGCGGGTGCGCACCATGAACTCGTGGTTGGCGGGGTCGTAGGAGATGTCGCCGGTGCCGTCCTGCTTCTCGATGCCGCCGATGCGGTGCTCCAGGCCCGGTGTGCCCGGGACCGCCCAGGGCCGGGCCAGGGTCCGCGGGTCGCGCTGGTACGGCCGGAAGACCTCGGTGCCGTCGTCGAGCACGTGGTTCGGGCCCTGCGCGAACCGCACGCGCAGGTCCGGGAGTTCGTCGAGGTGCGGGATGCGCCAGGGCTCGGAGCCGTTGGCGAGGTAGCCGTCGGACAGCAGGAACACCGGGGTGCGGTAGGCGAGCGCGATGCGGGCGGCCTCCAGGGCGGCGTCGAAGCAGTCGGCCGGGGTCCTCGCCGCGATCACGGGGACCGGGGCCTCGCCGTTGCGGCCGTACATGACCTGCAACAGGTCGGCCTGCTCGGTCTTGGTCGGCAGCCCGGTCGACGGGCCGCCGCGCTGGATGTCGACCACCAGCAGGGGCAGTTCGAGCGATACCGCGAGGCCGATGGTCTCCTGTTTGATGGTGACGCCCGGTCCCGACGTCGTCGTCACGGCGAGCGACCCGCCGAACGCGGCACCGAGGGCCGCGCACACCGCGGCGATCTCGTCCTCGGCCTGGAAGGTCCGCACACCGAAGTTCTTGTGCCTGCTCAGCTCGTGCAGGATGTCCGAGGCCGGAGTGATCGGGTACGAGCCCAGGAACAGCGGCAGATCCGCCTGGTGGGCGGCGGTGACCAGGCCGTAGGCCAGGGCGAGGTTCCCGGAGATGTTCCGGTAGGTGCCGGCCGGGAAGGCCTGCGCCGCCGGGGCCACCTCGTAGGAAACGGCGAAGTCCTCGGTAGTCTCGCCGAAGTTCCAGCCGGCGCGGAAGGCGGCGATGTTGGCGGCCGCGATGTCCGGCCTCTTCGCGAACTTCGACGTCAGGAACCTCTCGGTGCCCTCCGTCGGCCGGTGGTACATCCAGCTCAACAGGCCCAGCGCGAACATGTTCTTGCTGCGCTCGGCCTCCCTGCGGCTGAGGTCGAAATCCTTCAGCGCCTCGACCGTGAGAGTGGTCAGCGGCACGGCGTGCACCCGGTAGCCGTCGAGCGAGCCGTCCTCCAGCGGTGAGCCGGTGTAGCCGGCCTTCCGTACGGCGCGGTCGGTGAACTCGTCGGTGTTGACGATGACCTCGCCACCGCGCGGCACGTCGGCGAGGTTGGCCCTCAGGGCCGCCGGGTTCATCGCGACGAGCACGTCCGGGGCGTCGCCCGGGGTGAGGATGTCGTGGTCGGCGAAGTGCAGCTGGAACGAGGAGACGCCGGGCAGGGTCCCGGCGGGGGCGCGGATCTCGGCGGGGAAGTTCGGCAGGGTCGCCACGTCGTTGCCGAACGACGCCGTCTCCGACGTGAACAGGTCTCCCGTCAACTGCATGCCGTCGCCGGAGTCGCCCGAGAAGCGAATGACGACCCGGCCGAGCTGCTCTGTCTGATACGTCATCGGCAAGTGCCTCTCCTGGGGGCGGGATGCGCGTGCGCGGTCGCGGCTGCGCGGTCGTCACTGGTACGGAGGTGGGGCGCCCGTGGTGAGCGTAGGGGGATCCCGAGATGATTTCAATGGGTGTTGAATTGTCTGGGCGGGGTCACCCGTCGGCTCGTTCGGCTCCCCGGTGCGGCGTGTCGCGCACCTTGCCTCAGCGGTAAAAAGCCTGCTGACGGCGGTGGTTCGGGGCCCCGGTGGTGCGTCAAAGCTTTGACCCGAGAAGTCACTGACCGTAGACTTCACGCCAAGGTGAATTTCTGTCGGAAGGGTCGCGGCGCACAGCTCCGCGCCGCGGATTCCCTGCCGATGCCGGGCGCGAGCGCGTCCTGCGGGGGACTCGGGAACGAGAGGAAGTTCCGCTGTGGCAGAAGCTAGAGGCATGTCCGACACCCGCCAGACCATCATGCGGTCCGCGGCGGGTCTCTTCGCCGAACTGGGCTACCGCAACACCTCCATTCGCGCCATCGCCGCCGACGCGGGCTGCGATCCGGCGCTCGTTCCGCACTACTTCGCCTCCAAGGAGGCCCTCTACGCCGCGGTCGTCGCGGACACCGTGCGCCCCGCCGAAGTGCTGCGGGAGGCGCTGCAGCGGCGTGACGCCGAGGCGGCCGAGTGGCTGCTGCGCCATGCCGTCGCGGACTGGGACGACCCCGTCCAGGGGCGGCGCATCCTCGGCGTGCTGCGCTCGGTGCTCGACCTGCCCGTCGCACGGGAGCGGATGAGCCGTGCCCTGCTGCCCGACGGCGTGGAAGGCGCCGGGGGCGACGAGATGCGGATCTGGCTGATCAGCAGCCTGTTCATCGGTGTCATGACCTCCCGTCACATGGGCCTGCTCGAACCCGAGCTGGCGAAGGACGGCGGTGACCGGATGATCGCCGCGCTCGTGCCGGCGGTGGCCGCGCTGCTGGGGGCGCGGACGGGCGACTGACCGGGTGACCCGCGGGCGTGGGCGCGTCTTCGTGCGCGTCCGTCGCCCGTTCGTCCGTTCGTCATCGCACCCGGCGGGGCCGGGCGCGGTGACCCTTCCGCCTGCCTTGCCGCAGGTCAACTTCCCGCTCTTCGTGTGCCCTTGGGTGGAGTGCCGCTGTCCGGAACCAGGGCACCGCGGCTTGCGGCAAAGAATTCAGTACTCGTAGACTTCATTGGAGAATGAAATAGCCGGAGGGTGCTGTCGCATGGCAGTCGACCCAAGGAGGAAACATGGATTCGATCGACGTGGGCGCGAAGGCGACTGCCCCGCCCGGCACTTCGGCCGGTCCGGCTGCGGCCCACACCGCTCGCTGGCTGGTCCTCGCGGTCACGCTGTCCGCGATCTTCATGCAGATGCTGGACACGACCATCACGATGGTGGCCCTGCCCTCGCTGCAGAGCGACCTCGGCGCCACGTTCGCCGAGATCCAACTGGTCGTCGCCGTCTACTCGCTGGCGTTCGCCTGCACCCTCGTGACCGGCGGCCGGCTCGGTGACATCTACGGCCGGCGCAGGATCTTCCTGATCGGCATGCTGGGCTTCACCATCGCCTCCGCGCTGTGCGGTGCGGCGCCCTCCTCGACCTTCCTGATCGTGTCGCGGGTGCTCCAGGGCATGTGCTCGGGCCTGATGTTCCCGCAGGTGCTGTCGATCATCCAGGTCACGTTCTCGACGAAGGAACGCCCCAAGGCGCTGGCCATGTACGGCGCTTCGATCGGCCTGGGCACCGTGCTCGGGCCGGTGCTGGGCGGCTGGCTCATCGAGCTGGACATCCTGGGCATGGACTGGCGGTCCATCTTCTACGTCAACCTGCCCGTCGGGTTCATCGCGCTGCTGCTCGGCGCGGCGAAGATCCCCGAGTCCTCCGCGCCCGGCGCGCGGCGGCTCGACGTCACCGGTGCGGCGATCCTCACCGTGGGCCTGTTCAGCCTGATCCTGCCGCTGGTGATCGGCCGCGAGCACGACTGGCCGGGCTGGAGCCTCGTCCTGCTGGTGCTCAGCCCGCTGGTGCTGGCCGAGTTCTTCGTCTACGAGAACAAACTGTCCAGGCTCGCCGACCGGTCGCCGCTGGTGCCGACCGGGCTGTTCCGGGAGCGGTCGTTCACCGTCGGACTCATCATCAGCGTGGTGTTCTTCGCGGGCATCCCGTCCTTCTTCATGACGTTCTTCATGAGCCTGCAGATCGGCTTCGGCTACACCCCGATCTCCGCCGGTGCCGTCAGCCTCGGCTTCGCCGTGCTCATCGCGATCGGGTCCGCGCGGTCGGCGGCGGTGGTGCGCAAACTCGGCACCAAGACGCTCGCGCTGGGTACGGGACTGCTGCTGGTCGGCATGGCGGGGGTGATCGGCACGCTGCACTGGGCGGGCTCCGACCTGCACGGCTACCAGCTCGTCCCGGCGCTGATGGTGGCGGGGCTCGGCGGCGGGTTCTTCCTCGCGCCGTGCACCGGGATCATCCTCGCCGGCATCCGCTCGCGCGAGGCCGGTTCGGCGTCCGGGATGCTCGCCACCGTCCAGCAGGTGGGCATCGCGATCGGCATCGCCGTCGCGGGCATCCTCTTCTACGGGCTGCTCGGCTCCAACGCCGACGGGGCCAGCGCGTCGGCGCTGCCCGCGCTGCGCTCCGACCTGGCGGCCGCCGGGCTGGCCGAGCAGCAGCAGGCGCAGATCACCAAGGGGTTCCAGACCTGCTTCCACGACAGGATGAACCAGAAGGACCTCACCGAGACGCCGGAGAGCTGTGCGCGCATCGAGAAGGAGCTCGCGGGCAGTCCGATGCCGGCCGAGGTGAAGGAGCAGGTGCGGACCGCGGTGCTCGACCGGGCGGTGCCCGAGGCGCGCAAGGCCAACTTCTCCGACAGCTTCGAGCAGGTCGTGTACTGGCAGATCGGCTGCTTCGGCCTGTCCTGCCTGCTGGTCCTGGCCCTGCCGAGGGTCCGCCCGGAGGACGTCCAGGACGTGCCGGGTGGGGCGTGATCACCGGCACGCATGCCGCCGGCGGCTGAGCCGGTGACCACTGCCGGGGTGCCTCGTCGGCGGGGCACTCCGGCACCGTTCGCTGCCGGAGGCGGGCAGTGTGGGCCGGTCCGCTGCGGTTCGTGGCGCGGCGGCCGTCCCCGCCTCCCGCCTTCTCCCGGTACCGGCCCGTCCCCGCCAACCGCCGTGCCCGGCACGGTGAAAGGACATCGCTGCCCCGTGTTTCCCGTTCTGGTGCTCGGCGCGGTCTCGGCGCTCGTGTACGCGGCCGCGGCTGTGGCGCAGCGCGGTGCGGCCGAACGCGCCGCCCTGCCCGGTGGCCCCGGGTACCGGCGTTCCGGCGTGTGGTGGGCCGCCGTACTGCTGAACGCGCTGGGTGCGCTGCTGCACACGGCGGCCCTGCGTGACGGTTCCCTGGTCGCCGTGCAGATGCTGGGTGTGCTGACGCTGGCCGCGGCGCCGCTGATGTCCGCGGCTGTGCTGCGACGGCCGATGAGTGGGGCGCAGTGGCGCGGGACCGCGCTGACCGTGGCCGGGGTGGCGGGGCTGCTGGTGCTGACCCGCTCGACCGGCTCGGGGCGCGCTCCGGAGCCGGTTCAGCTGCTGGGGGCGGTCCTGCTGACCGCGGGCACGCTGGGCGTCACGACGCTGGCGGCCATCGCGGCCCGGCGGACGACGGCCCGCAGCCTGTGGTACGCGGCGGCGGCCGGCGTCGCCTTCGCGGCCGCGTCGGCGCTGGCCCAGGCGGCCGTACGGGAACTCGCCGGCGACGGCGGGGGCACGCCCCTGTCTGCCCTCCTCACCCTGGCCGGCGTCGCCTGCCTCGCACCGACCGGCCTCGCCCTGTGCCAACTCGGCTACCGCGGCGGCCTGGAGGCCCCCCTCGCCACGGTCACCCTCGTCAACCCGCTGTTCGCCGCGGTCATCGGCGCGGTCCTCGGCGACCGCTACCCCGTGGACCCGGGCACCGCGCTCGCGGGCCTGGTCGCCGCACTGGCCGCCGGGCGCGGCGTACTCGACCTGGCGCGGGCCGAGGGGCGGGAGAGGGACAGGGAGGAGGAGCGGGAGCGGGACAGGGACAGGGAGAGGGAGAGGGAGGGACGAGGGGCCGAGGCGCGGACGGCGGGGAGCCGGGAGGCCGAGGCGCACGAAGACGAGGGGTGGGAGACGGCCGGGCGCGGAGCCGACGGGTGGGAGGCCGCGGGGCACGCAGCCGCGGGACAGGCAGACCAGCGGTGGGCGGAGGGCGGTGGGGGAGAGGCGGGTGCGAGGCGGTCCCACGGTGTGCTGCGGCGGGCGCGGGGCGGCGGACGACGGCGCGGGAACTCCGGGGCCGGCGGCGCCCTGCCACGTGCGGACTCCGGGGCGGCGGGTGCCGTGCCCCGGCAGTACGGGGGTCCGCGGGCCCGGGAGGCTCCCGGGGCGGAGGACGCCTCACGGCCGACGGGTGCTCCCCGGGGCGGGTGACGGCGTTCGTCGGTTCGGGGCGGCCCCGGGGCGAGGGGACGCTCGTGGTCGCCCCATCGGCGCGGGCGTTCCGGGGACCGGCGTGCGGAAACCGGGCGTTGCGGGGCGGGTTGCGCTCCGCAGTCGTGCGCGCTCCCGGGGCGGGCGAGACCTCCGGCGTTCCGGCGCCGTACCCTCCCGGTCTCCCTGTCTCCGTCCTTGTCCCTGGCCCTGTCGCTCTTCCTGCCCCTGCCTCTACACCTACCCCTGCCCCTGCGCCGCGCGCTCGAAGTGGACCTCGAGGGACGGTGTGAGCCAGTCCATGAGTTCTTCGAAGTCGAGGGAGGCCAGGGGTTCGACGACGAGGACGTAGCGGAGCATGACCAGGCCGGCGAGCTGGGCGGAGACCAGGGAGGCGAACGCCGGGGTGCGGTCGTGGTGTTCGGGGACGATGCGGCGCAGGCAGGCGGCGAAGGCGTCCTCGATGTCCCTGCGGAACGTCTGGGTGACCGCCTCGTCCGAGAGGCCCGTGCGGTAGACCGCGACCAGAGCCGGGCGGGTCGTGCCGTCCTCCCAGAAGGAGAGGAAGGTGCGGGCGACCCATGCGCCGGGGCTCTTCGCCACGCGGTCCGGGTCGTCCTCCTCCGCGAGGGAGTCGAAGAGGGCGGACACGTCGACGCGGGAGGAGACCGCGTCCCGGAACACCCCCTCCTTGTTGCTGAAGAAGTGATGGATGAGCGCGGGGTCCACCTGGGCCTCGCGGGCGATCGCGCGCATGGTCGTGCCCGAGTAGCCCCTGGCGGCGAAGAGTTCCAGCGCGGCGCTCAGGATCTGGTCCCTGGTGTCGCTCTGCCCCGGCCGCCGCCCGCCGCCGTGGGACTGCCGCCGCCCGCGCCCGCCGGCCCTCCGACTCCGGGTGCCGGCGTCCAGCGGGTCGGGGATCCCGCCTTCGGTACTCATGGGCCCCCTCCGACCTCGAATTCACGGTGCGTGGAAATCAACGCTATCAGCATCCCACATGCGACGACTGCCCGGTAGGGAGCATTCCGGTGCCGGCGCGCGGGTGTCCGGAAGCGTGCTGGGGCGGCTGGCCGGATCCCGCCCGCCGGTACGTGCGACGGGGCCGCCGCCCGCGCGCTCATGACTGAGCGTACGGACGGCGGCCCCCCGGCCCGTGGAACCCCTCAGCGGGTCACGGGCCTCACCGCTCCGTGCTCGGCAGCACCGTGGCCCCCGGCGTGAGCACCCGTCGCACCATGTGCGGCGCCCTGCGCTTCGCCCACAGCAGGACCTTGACGCGTTTCAGTGGCGTGAAGTTGTAGTACCGGTCGGTCGGGTCGCCGAAGCCGAACAGCGGGGGCACGAACGCGGCGCTCCGCAATTGGCCGAAGATCCGCTCCGCCGCGGCGCCCGGGGCCAGCCGCTGATCCGCGACCTGACGCAGCAGCCGGTCCGTGTCGTCGAAGAGGGCGACGAAACCGGCGTAGACGGGGAACCACATCCCGGCACCCCGGTTCCTGCCCAACTCCCTCCACCGGTCCGGCCGGTCACCGGTGGCCAGCGCGTCGTTGCGGGCCCGCTTGAGCGAGAGGGCGGCGAACATCGAGTGCAGCAGCCACACCCGGCAGAAGGCGTTCCACAGCCGGAAGTCGGTCGTCGCCGTCAGCGCGGTGCGCAGCAGCCGCTCCCCGTGCTCGATCAGGCCCGCCTGGAACGTCTCCAGCGGCCGGAACCGCGCCGCAGACCAGTCGCCGTCGCGTGCCGCCGCGATGATGTGCGCGGCGGCCTCGTGGACCAGCTCGGCGGTCAGGGTGACGTCCCGGGAGAGCGTGAAGTCGCAGCGTACGGCGGACCGGTCGAGGACGACGAACCCGTCGCCGACCGCCGCGTTGGCCGCGTACTGCCACGACTCCGCGCCGGTCCACGGCCGTACGGCGCTCGCCTTCTCGAACTGCCAGGCCAGGTCTGGGAACTGGCTCACCAACTGCTCGAAGTCCTCCTCCGGTGACGCCGAGCGCTGCGGCCACCGCTTGGCGTCCAGGCTCACCGCCACGCTGGTCAGCGCGGTGTCGGAGGTGCGGTCCTCGCCGAACGGGACCAGCTGGATCCACCCGCCCGGGAAGACCACCTGGGTGGTGCCGCCCGTCCACGGCGTGCCGCCCTCGCCGGGGTCCACGCGCTGCTCCAGGGGGCGTACGCCCCTCAGGTGCGCGGTGAGGACCCGGGTGGAGTGGCGCAGCGGGCGCAGCGCCGGGTCCGGGCCGAGGCGGTCCAGCAGGGGGGCGTCGGGGCCGGACATGTCGACCACGAACGCGGCGCCGACCGCGCCGCCGTCGGCCAACTCGACGGTGAAGTCGCCCGCCTCGCCGGTCACTTCGGTGACGGCGGGACGGCCGGGGGCCGTCTTCGCCCCGTAGCGGACGGCCAGGCCGTGCACCCAGGCGTCCACGTCCGGGCGGTACAGGTGCGACTCGCCGTGCTCGCTCGGCACGTTGAACTGCACGACCTGGTGCGGCCGGACGCGGGCGCCCGGGCGGGCGTACACGAAGCCGATGCTCCGCTTCACCCCGGACGTCGTGCGCACCTCCGCCGGCAGTTGCCCGAAGTGCCCGAGCGTGGACAGCTCCGGCACGCCGTAGCGGCGCGCGAGGAGTTCGAAGACCTCCGCGGTGTACGGGACCGTGGTCTCACCGGCGGGGACCTCGGCGTCGTGCGGCGAGTCCACGAGGACGGTGTCGACGCCGGCCCGGGCGAGCACCGCGGCGAGCATCCCGCCACCGAGGTGCGCACCGAGCACGGCGACGGTGTGGCGGGACACGTTCCGCGCGGGCCGGGACGCCGGGGCGGGCGCCTGCCGGGCCGTCCCTCCGGTCAGCGGTGCTGCCATCGAGCGTTCTCCTCCTGTGAGTTCGGCTACGGGGCCGGAAGCCGCCGGCTCGGTCTTCTCGGTCTGCTCGGTCTGCTCGGTCTGCTCGGCCGGTTCGGCCGGTTCGGCCGGTTCGGGTGGTTCGGGTGGCAAGGCGGACTCGGCGGCCCCGACGGCTTCGGCGCCGTCGAACCAGACCGGGCGCTGCACCGCGGCCCGCGCGGGGGACCGGGGGGCCGCCGGGACTGCCGCGGCCGCCGGGTCGTCGGGCGTGGTGCGTGCCGGCCTTCGGCCGGATGCGTCCGCGCCGCCCTCCCGCGCGGCCGCGGCCGGCGGAGCCGCCGAGGGCGTCGAGGGCGCCGAGACGCCCGCCGCGTCGGCTGCGACCGCGGCGGCGGGACCGTGCGTCGCCGGGGCTGCGGAGGCGGGCATCGCGTGGACCGTTGCGGTGGCCGCCGCCGGGGGCACAGAGGCGGCCCCGGCCGGCTGGGCTCCCGAGGGCGCCGAGACGCCCGCCGCGTCGGCTGCGACCGCGGCGGCGGGAGCATGCGTCGCCGGGGCCGTGGAGCGGTGCGTCGCCGAGGTCGCGGTGGCGGGCGCCGCCGGTGCCCCGGCGGTGGGGGCCGGGGCCGTTCTGCCTCCGGCCGGTGGCGTCCGGGCCGGGGCCGGGGCGGGCCCGTCCCCGGTCGGTGGCCGGGCCGGGGTTGTCGGGGTCGTGGTGGTCGGGTGCGTGACCCGGGGGGTGGCTTCCCGGGCCGTGGCGGGGTGTTGGAGTGGGGTGTCCCCGGGGCGGTCCGCTTCCGTCGCTCGCCGGTCCCGTACGTCTTTCGGGGTCGCCGCTCGTTTCGGGGGCGCCGGTCGGCGGGTGCGGGCGTTCGGTGTCGGTGGTGTGTCGTCCTTGGGCATCGGGGGCCCTCCTCACCCGTTGCGGTGCAGGCGGGAGCGGAGGAAGCCCGCGAGGGCGCCGGCGACCACGGGGCCGGTGTCGGGGGCGGCGGAGCCGTGGCGGGCCCAGTGCATGGTGCGGAGCATGCGGGGCGGGTTCGGGTTGTAGAAGCGGTTCGCCGGGTCGTGCAGCCCGAACGGCGGGGGCGCGTAACTGTCGTTCTGGAGCAGGTCGAACAGCTCGCCCGTGGCCCGGTCCGCGGTCACCAGCCCCGACTCGACGTCCCGGCACACCGCCCACGCGGACTCGGCGACCTTGTGGAAGCCGTCGCTCGCGGGGAAGAGGGCGCCCGGGTGCGGCTGGGCCTCCAGCTCCCGCCAGATCATGTGGTCCTTGGTGCGCTGGAAGCGGACCAGGGCGTCCTGGGCGTTGAGCGTGCCGAGCACCGTGCCCAGCGCCCACATGCGAAACGTCGCGTTCCACATGCCGTAGTCGCGGAAGGAGGTGAAGGAGGAGGCCACCACGTCGTCGTGGGCACGGACCAGGCCCTGCTGCAACGTCTCCACGTGCGCGAACCGCTCCGCCGAGAAGTCGTCGTCCTTCGCCGCCTCGATCAGCCGCCAGGCCAGCGAGTTCACCACGTCCGTGGTGTTGGTCAGGCCGCGCGAGTACAGCGCGTCCACGAAGCCCGCCGCGTGCGAGGTCAGGCAGTAGCGGTCGCCGACGACCCTGCTGGAGGAGTACTGGAGGCGGCCCGTGGAGACCCACGGCCGGGCCGCCTTCGCGTCCTTGAACTGCGGCGCGACCGCCGGGAACCGCTCCAGGAACTCGGCGAACTCCCGCTCCGGCGCGACGTCCGTCCTGGGGTGCTTGCGCGGGTCCAGCGTGAGACCCACGCTGCACAGCCGGTTGGTGGCGTTGCGGTGGTTGTCGAAGGGGATGACCCACACCCAGCCGCCGTCGAAGACGTGGTGCAGGGTCCCCTGGTGCCAGGGGCTGGGGTTGTCGTGCCTGCGGCCGGCCGGGCAGTCGTCGTACGGCCGCACCCCGATCATGTGGGTGAAGAGGGTCCGCGAGTGGGTGCGCTGCTGCGGCACCTCGTCGCGCAGCCCGAACTTCCGCGCCAGCGGCGAGTTGTGGCCGCCCGCGTCCACGACGTACCGGGCGCGGATGTCGGGCCCCTTCTCCACGGCCAGCGTCACCCCCGAGCCGTCGATGTCGACGTCCGTCACCCGGGTGTTCAGCCGCGGCGTCGCGCCGTAGCGCAGCGCCACGTTGAACATGTAGGCGTCGACGTCCTGGCGGAACATGTGGGACTCGGTGGACAGCGCCACCGGGATCACGAACTGGTTGATCTCCCGCGGGTCCTGGGCCTGGCCCTCGCGGTGGTAGACGAAGCCGAAGTTGCGCTTCTGCCCCGAGTTCGAGGACACCTTCGACCGCATCGTCGAGAAGTGGCTGAGGTGCGCGATCTCCGGCACGCCGTACCGCGCCGCCAGGACGCGCAGCATGACCGAGGTGTACGGGATCGTCGACTCGCCCACCGCGAAGCGCGGGTGGGTCCCCGCGTCGATCAGGACGGTCTTCACGCCGTTGCGGGCCAGGACGGCCGCCAGGAGGGAACCGGCGATGCCGGCGCCGAGGACGGCGACGTCGTGGTCCGCCGAACCGGGCGGGCCGGACACGGGCTTCTGCTGCATGATGCTCGTTCCTCCAGTGGTCGAGGCGGATCAGTGGTGCGCGGCGGGCGCCTGGGCGGACGGGTACTTCTCCTCGAACAGCTCCAGGAGGAAGGAGTCCCAGTGGATGCCCGGGCAGGCGAAGAAGTCCCGGCTGTTGATCTCCAGGCGCAGGTCGTCCCGGCAGCGGCTGATCAGCTCCATCACCATGAGGCTGTCCAGGCCCAGGTCGGCCAGCCGGGTGTCCTCGGTGAGGGGCTCCAGGTCCATCCGCAGGATCGCGGAGAGCTGCGCGCGCACGTACTCGCTCAGCTCGGCCAGCCGCTCCTCACGGCTCAGAGCCGTCAACTTGGCCGCCAGCACGCCGGGTTCGGTGTCGTCGGCCGCTCCGGGTGCCGGGGCGGGGCGGATCTCGCGCAGGACCGGGCGCTCCCGGCGGGCCTCCATCAGGTCCCGGAACAGCGTCCAGTCCGCCGAGCACACCGTGCGGTGCGCGGCGTCGTCGGCGATCGCCTCGCCGAGCAGTTCCAGCGCGTGCTCGGGGTTGAGCTGGTGCAGCCCGATGGAGCGCAGGAAGGCCATCACGTCGTCGTCCGCGAGGCCGGAGCGGGCACCCCACGGCCCCCAGCTCACCGTGGTCGCGGCCAGGCCGTGCAGGCGGCGCCAGTGCGCGAAGGAGTCCAGGAAGGCGTTGGCCGCCGCGTAGCCCGCCAGGTGCTGCGAGCCCCACACCGAGGCGATCGAGGAGAAGGACACGAACAGGTCCAGGTCCTCGCCGGCGGTGGCGCTGTGCAGGGCCCAGGTGCCCTCCGCCTTGGGGTGCAGGCAGCGGTCGTACGTCCGCGGATCGGCCTCCCGCAGGAACTGCGGCTCGGACAGGCCGGCCGCGTGCACCACCCCGCGCAACGGGCGCCCGGCGAGAGCGAGGTGCTCGGCCAGTGAGCGCACCGCCGCCTCGTCGGCCACGTCGAGCGCCACCACCCGTACGTCCGCGCCCTGTTCCTCGATGCGGCGGACGCCCGCGATCCGCGCCGCGGTCGGCTCGTCGTGGCCGGCGTCGTCCCAGTGGGCGCGGTCGGGCAGGCCCCGACGGCCCGCCAGCACCACCGTGCCCGCGCCGGACCGGGCGAGCCACTCGCCGACCAGCAGGCCGAGACTGCCCAGACCGCCGGTGACGAGATAGCTGCCGAGGTCGCTGAGCCGGGGCGCCGCACGCTCCTCGGCGGACGCCGGCACGGCCACCAGCCGGGGCACCAGGATCCGGCCGCCGCGCCGGGCGCTGAGGTCCTCCACGGTCTCGGTCGCGGGCAGCGCGGCGATCTGCGCCGCCTCGTCGGCCGACCCGGCCGGGTCCAGGTCGAGCAGACCGCCCCACAGCTCCGGGTGCTCCAGCGCGGCCACCTTGCCCAGACCCCACAGCGGGCCCGCCGCCAGGCAGAGTTCACGCTGCTCCGGGCCGGTCCACTGGGCGCCCCGGGTCACCGTCCACACCCGGGTCGCGGCCTCCTCGGCCGCCAACCGCCTCAGCAGCGCCAGGAAGACGTACTCCCCGTGCGTACGCGCCCGCCGTACCGCCTCGGCGTCGCAGGATTCCACGGGCAGGTCGAGACCGCTGAGCAGCAGCACGTGGTCGTGGGCGGCCGCGCCGGTCACCGCCTCCACCGACGCCGGGGCCGACGTCACCTGCGCGCCCCGCAGGGTGAGGTGCCGGGCGGTCTCCGCGGCGACGGACGCCCCGCCGATCAGCAGCACCCGCTGCCCGGACAGGTCGCGCTCCTGGAACCCGGCCGGGTCGACGGGCCGCCACGCCTCCTCCCAGACGGTCTCCTCGCGGAGCGTGCGCGGCACGTCCGCCGCCGGCTGGGCCGAGGCGCGCAGCCGTACGTCCCGCATCGCGATGAGGACACTGCCGTCGGCGCCCAGGATCTCCAGCCCGCCGCGCAGCCCGCCGTCCTCCCCGGCCGGGTCCAGCCAGCCGTGGATGTAGCGGCGGGTGCCCGCCGGGACCGGCGCGGGCGTGGGCCTGGCGCCCGGCTCCGGGGCGTGTTCGGCCTGGCGCAGCAGGCCCAGCGTCAGGTCGAGCAGGGCGCCGCGCGGCAGCCGCTCGGCGCCCTGGTTGACCTCCGCGAGGACCTCGCCGCGGCCCCGGTAGACCTCGTTGAGCACGGGCTCCGCCCAGTCGGGCACGGTGACGGCGGCGGGGTCGACCGGGGCGCAGCGGGCGCGCACGGCGTCCAGGTCGCCGCCGGCGTCCGACGGCGGCCGGCGCACCAGGACACCGCGGGCGTGCAGTCGCCAGCTGCCGCTCTCGGCGGACTCCACGCCCTGCCGGGAGAAGCACAGGAACAGCGAGCGGCCCTCGTCGTCCTGCGGCAGCACGTACACGCGGATCCGCGCCGGCCGGTGCTCCGGGTCGACCGGCAGCGGCTCGCCCACCACGAAGCGGTCGACGAGCCGCGGCTGCGCGCCGGGCAGCTTGGCCGCGCCGGCCAGCGCCCAGTTGCAGAAGCCGCCCGCCGACACCTGCCGCAGTCCGCCGGGCCCCCGCTGCACGAACACCTCCGGCAGATCGTCCAGCGAGGGCGAGAAGGTGGGTGGCCCGGACAGCAGGTGCCCCTCGAAGAGCGCGCCCGGGGCGTCGTCGGCCGGCAGCGAGGACGGGCCACCCGTCTGCCGGTCGTCGTTGAACCAGTACCGCTCGCGCTGCCACGGATAGCTCGGCAGCGCCGTCCGGCGCGGTTGTTCCGCCGCGTGCACGGCGTTCCAGTCGACCGGCACACCCCGGTGGTGCAGGGCGCCCAGGGCCTGCCCGACGACGTGCGCGTCGTCGTGGCCGCGGCGCAGCGACGGGATCCAGGCGACGCCGTCCTCGGGCAGGCAGCGGGCGCCCAGCCCGAGCAGCACCGGCGCCGGGCCCAGCTCCAGGAACGTACGGCAGCCCGTCTCGTACAGGGCGGTCACACCGGCGTGGAACCGCACCGGAGCGAGGACGTGCTCCGGCCAGTACGCCGGGCGCAGCTGCTCGGGGCCCCACTCGCGGCCCGTGACGTTGGAGATGACCGGGTACTTCGGCCGATGGAACGTCAGGGACTCGGTGACGGCGCGGAACTCGTCGACCATCGGGGCCATCAGCGGGGAGTGGAAGGCGTGCGAGACGGACAGCCGGCGGTGCTTGACGCCCCGCCCGGCGAGCAGCGCGACGACCTTGTCGACCTCCTGCCACGGGCCGGACAGCACCACGTCCGTCGGCCCGTTCACGGCGGCGATCGCGGTGCCCGGCAGCGGACCCGCCTCGGCGAGCGCCGCGCGGACGGACTCCTCGTCGCAGACGACGGTCTCCATCACACCGCCCTCGGGCAGCGCCTCCATCAGCCGGGCCCGGGCCGTGACGAGGCGGGCCGCGTCCCCGAGGGAGTGGACCCCGGCCACGCAGGCGGCGGTGATCTCGCCCAGGCTGTGTCCGATCAGCGCCGCGGGCCTGACGCCCCACGCCTCCCACATGCGGGCCAGCGCGTACTCCACGGCGAACAGCGCGGGCTGCGTGAACCCGGTGCGGTCGATCCGCCCGCCGTCCCCGGCGCCCGCGAGGACCGGGCCGAGCGGCTCGGCCAGATGGGCGTCGAGGGCGGCCACGCACTCGGCGAGCGCCTGCGCGAACACCGGCTCCGCCTCGGCGAGCCGCGCCGCCATCCCCGCGTACTGCGCGCCCTGCCCGGTGAACAGCCAGCCCACCCGGCGGGCCCGGGCGCCCGCCGGCGCGTGCGCGGTGACCTGCTCGGCCCGCTCACCCGCCGCGAACGCGGCCAGCCCGGTGGCCAGTCCAGGCCCGTCGCCGGTGACGGACAGCCCGTGCCGCATCCGGGCCCGGCCGATGTGCGTCGAGTAGCAGATGTCCGACAGGGTGCGCGGATCGGCGTCCCGTACGGCCTCCTCGTACGCCGTGGCCATGGCGCGCAGCGCCTGCGGGGTGTTGGCGCTCAGCGTCAGCAGGCCCACCTCGCGCGGTGTGCCCGCCCGGGGCGCGGGCTGCGGCGCCTCGGCGATCACGGTGTGCGCGTTGGTCCCGCTCGCGCCGAAGCTGCTCACCCCGGCGATCCGCGGCCCGGCCGGCCAGCCGCTCTCCTCCGTGGTCACCTTCAGGTTCAGGCTGTCCCAGGGAACCTGCGGATTGGGGTCGTCGAGATGCAGATGCCTCGGCAGGGAGCCCTTCTGCAGGGCCAGGACGACCTTCAGCATGCCCGCCGCGCCCGCGGCCGGCTCCAGATGGCCGATGTTGGTCTTCACGGAGCCCACCAGCAGCGGCCGGTTCTCCGGCCGGCCCGGGCTCGTCACGGCGTTCAGCGCGGTCAGCTCGATCGGGTCGCCCAGCTGGGTGCCCGTGCCGTGCGCCTCGACGTACGACAGCTCGGCGGGCGAGACCCCGGCGTCCTTCAGAGCGGAGCCGATGACGTTCTGCTGGGCCGTCGGGTTGGGCACGGTCAGGCCGCTGCTGCGCCCGTCGTGCTCGGTGGCCACCCCGCGCACCACCGCCAGGACGCGGTCCCCGGCGGCCTCCGCGTCGGCGAGCCGCTTCAGCACGAACACCGCGCCGCCCTCACCGCGGGCGTACCCGTCCGCCGACGCGTCGAAGGTCTTGCACCGCCCGTCCGGCGACAGCGCCCGCAACTTGCTGACCAGCACGAAGCCGTACGGGGACAGCATCAGGTTGACCCCGCCGACCAGTGCCATGTCGCAGGCCCGCGACCGCAGGGACAGCACCGCCTGCTCCAGCGCCACCAGCGACGACGAGCACGCCGTGTCGATCACCATGCTGGGGCCCTGGAAACCGAAGGTGTACGACACCCGTCCGGCCAGGAAGCTCGGCTCGCCGATCAGCTGGTAGGCGTCGACGTCCGCCATCGAGCCCTTCTGCTGCCGCATGCGCACGTAGTCGCTCGTACTGGCCCCGAGGAACACGCCGACCCGGCTGCCCTCCAGCTCGGTGGGCGGCAGGCAGGCGTTCTCCATGGCCTCCCAGGCGAGTTCGAGGACGAGGCGCTGCTGCGGGTCCATGCCCGCCGCCTCGCGCGGCGAGATGCCGAACACGGTCGGGTCGAAGGCGTCCACCGGGCCGTCGAGGAAGTGCCCCGCCAGTGTGTACGCGGTGCCCGGGTGGTCGGGGTCGGGGTGGTAGAAGCCCTCGACCGGGTGACGTTCCTCCGGGAACCGGCCGGTCGAGTCGTGGCCGTCGGCCAGGGACTGCCAGAACTCCTCGGGGTCGGCGCCGCCCGGCAGCCGGCAGGAGAGTCCGATCACCGCGAGCGGCTGTGGCCGCTGCAGTTCCTCGACCCGGGCCCGCAGGGTGCGGATGGCGCCGAGCGAGTCCTTCAGCCGGTCGCGCAGGACGTCCTGGCTCGGCTGCTCGACGTGGCTCTTGGTCATCAGCTCTCCTCAAAACCGAAGTTCTGCGCGTCGGAGATCTCCGCCTCCAACTGCCGCAGCAGTTCGTCGTCGTCCAGTTCGTCCAGTTCGTGCAGTGCGCCGAGCGCGTGGGCCGCCGGTCCGTCCGGGCCGGCCTGCGGCGCGGACTCCTCCGGCGCCTGCACCGGGAAGCCGAGGCGCTCCAGCAGATGCGTGGTCAGGGCCAGGGCCGTGGGGTGTTCGAAGGCGACCGTCGAGGACAGCTCCACGTCCAGCGCCCGCACCAGCCTCAGGCGCAGCGTCAGCGACATCACCGAGTCCAGGCCGAGGTCGAAGAAGCCCTGCTCGGCGCGGAGTTCGTCCTCCGGCAGCCCCAGCACGGCGGCGACCTGCGAGCACACCCAGTCCAGCGTCCGGTCGCGGCGGCGGCCCGGGTCGAGGTCCTCCAGCGAGGCCACGAACCCGGCCCCGTCGACCTGCCGCGCCGAGCCCAGTACGGCCGCGAACAGCCGCCGGTGCGGGGCGTCGCCGAGGGCCGTGCGGAACAGCCCCCAGTCGATGTCGGCGACCGCCGTGTGCACGCAGTCGTCCCAGGCCAGCCGGTCCAGCGCGGCCACCAGGTCCTGCTCGGTGAGCGGGGCGATACCGCTCGACTTCAGCAGTAAAATCGTCCGTTCGTCGAGCAGTTCGCCGCCCGCGAGCGGCATCAGCTCCAGATGGGCCACGGGCAGTCCGCCCGCCCGGCGCCGCGCCGCGAGCGCGCGCAGCGCCCAGTCCGACGGCGCGGTCGCCCCGGTGACGGCACCGCCCCAGGTGCCGGGCACCGAACCCAGCAGCACGAACAGCCCCAGCGGGTCCTTCGCGGTGAGCCGGTGCAGCAGCTCGGCGGTCCCGGCCCGGTGCAGCTCGGCGTGGGGCACCGCCTCGGTGGTCTCCTCCAGCGGGACGGCCGCACCCGGCGCGTCCGCGCACACCACCACCGCGATCCCGGCGTCACCGCGCAACTCCTCGACCAGGCGGGCGAGCGCGTCGCGGGAGCCGTGCGTGGAATCCGTCCGCACCTCGATCCCTTCGGCGCGCCAGGCCGGGAGCCGGTCGGAGGCCGTCGGCGACCCGCCGCGGGTGTCCACCAGGGCGATTCGCCGGGCGCCCGCGCCGGCCAGCCACTCCACCACCGCGGGTGCCAGCGGCCCGTCCGCGCCGGTCACCACATGCCACCGGTCGGCGGACAGCGTCCTTCGGGCGGGCCGCGCGGGCGCCTCGGCGCGCACCAGCGCACCGGTCCAGGCCGCCGCGTGCTCGATCCGCACGTGCTCGTCGCCGGGCGCGCCCAGCAGCCGCGCCACCAGGGTGCGCAGTTCCTCCGCGCTGCCGTGCGTGAGGTCGAGGTGGCCGCCCCAGGCGTCCGGGCGGGTCATGGCGAGCGTACGGCCCAGCCCGGCGTGGCCGCCCTGCGCGCCGTCCGGGTAGCCCGCGTGGCCGCTGGGCAGCAGGGCGTTCCGGGTGACCAGCCACAGCCTCGGCACGCTGCCCTCCGCGTCGGCCAGGGCCGCGGTCAGCGCCACCGTCGCGTGCCAGCCCTCCGGCCGCGAGTCCAGGTCCTCCAGCGGCCACAGGTCGCACAGCGCGCTGGTCGGCTCGTTGGCGTGGACGGCGAGCAGCGTGCTCCAGGCGTCGCGGTCGGCGGGGTCCACGACCAGGTCGTGCGGCCCGCCGGCGGCACCGGCCGCCGTCGACCGCACCCGGCGCACCTCGCAGCCCGCCGCGCGCAGCCCCTCGGCCACCGCGCCGGCCAGGTGCTCGGTGTCGCCGCACACCAGCCAGCGCCGCGCGGGCGGGACCGCACCGTCGCGTTCGGGCGCCCGGCCGCCGGCCGGCTGCCACACCATCCGGTACAGCAGGCCCTCCAGCCGGTCCGCCTCGGCGCGGGCCGCCTGCGGCGCCTCGACGGGGGCCGGCCGCAGCCCGGTCAGTTCCACGACGGGCCGCCCCGCCGGGTCCAGCACGACGACGTCCGCCTCCGGCAGTCCGTCGCCGCAGGAGCGCACCGGGCCGCGCCGGACGCGTACGGCGCCGTCGACCGCCGCCCTGACCCGGACCGCCCCGATCGCCGTGAGCCGGGCCGGCGCTCCCGCGAGGGCGCTCCCTTCGGCCGTCAGGCGCAGGGCCAGACGCAGGAGCTGGTCGGGCAGCCGGTGCCGGGACGCGGCGTCCGGCAGCCGGACGGTCGCCTCGACCATGCCCCGGCCACTGCCCGCCGACTCCACGGACAGGGAGGAGAACTCCTCGGCCAGGGCGGCGCGGAGGGGCTCGTCGTCGGCCAAGTGGTCCGCGGGAGGGGCCGTTCGAAGGCCGCGGGCCGTCGGTGACCGGTCGTACCCCTGCCGGGGCGCGGGCGCGAGACCGTCCGCCAGATCCGCCGTCAGCGCCGGTTCGGCCGGTGCCTCCTCGCCCGTCGCCCGCACCACAAGGGTGCCCTGCCGGGTGTCCACCAGCGCCTGGAGCTCCGCCCGGCCGTCGCCGTCCGTGCCGGGCGGTGTGCCGAGCCGTACGTCACGCAGGGCGGGCGCGGCCGAGCCCGTGGCGGCGGCAGCGGCCAGCGCGGCCTCCAGCAGCGCCGGCGCCGACACCGTCGTACGGGATCCGTCGCCCGTGGTCTGCCAGGGGCTGCGGGTGCCGTCCACCGACACCGGCAGCAGCGCCGTCCAGGGGGCGTTCGCCGGGCGTACCGGCGCGCCCACCAGGCCCGCCCGGCCGGCCGGACGGTCCGCCGGGGTCTGCGGCAGCCAGTGCTCCTTGCGCTGCCACGGGTACGGCGGCAGGTCCACCACCCGGCGGCCCGGGCCCGCAAACGCGGCCCAGTCGACCGGCACCCCGTGCGCGTGCAGCGCGCCGAGCGTGGCCAGCAGCGCGCCCACCTCGTCCTCGTCGCGGATCAGCGACGGCAGCACGGGCGGACGCCCGGCGCCGGCCGCCGCCAGGGACTCCTCGGTGCCCGAGACCAGCAGGGGGTGCGGGGACACCTCCACGAACACGCGGTCCCCGGCGTCCTCGACCGCGCCCACCGCGTCCTGGAAGAGGACGGTGTCCCGCAGGTTGCGACCCCAGTAGGCGGCCGTCAGCTCCGTGCCGGGCAGCTCGCCGCCCGCCACCGACGAGTAGAACGGGATACGGGTCCCGGACGGCACCAGGTGCCCGAGCCCGGCGACCAGCCGCTCCCGCAGCGGGTCCATCAGCGGCGAGTGCGGGGCGACCGGCACCTTCACCCGGCGCACGAACACGTTCGCCTCGTCGAGCTCCTCGGTCAGCTCCTCCAGGGCGTCCACGTCACCGGCGACCACCGTGGTGCGCGGGCCGTTGACCGTGGCGATGCCCAGCGTGTCCTCGTACAGCACCAGGTAGGGCGCCAGTTCCTCGCGGCAGAGTCCCACGACGACCGAGCCGCCGGTGCCGACCAGCGTGTCCAGCAGCCGGGAGCGCAGGCAGAGGATCTCCGTGGCCTGCGCCAGCGTCAGCGCACCGGCCGCCCAGGCCGCCGCCACCTCGCCCATGCTGTGCCCGACCACCGCGGCGGGCTCGACGCCCCAGCTGCGCCACAGCGCGACCAGGCCGACCTGCACCGCGAAGATCAGCTCCTGCGGGATGCCCTCGTCGAACGGGCGGCTGTCCGGCTCGCCGCGCAGCGACGCCAGCGGCGACCAGCCGATCCACTTGCGCATCTCGTCCTCGCAGGCGCGCACCGCGTCCCGGAAGACCGGCTCGGTCTCCAGCAGCGCGCGGCCCATGCCGGCCCACTGCGAGCCGAAGCCGGAGAAGACGAAGACGCAGCCGCGGACCGTGTCGGCGGTGCCGGTCAGCACACCCGGGTGCTCCTCGCCGCGCGCCAGGGCCCGCAGGGCCGAACGGACGGCCACCACGTCCCGGCCGACGGCCACGGCCCGGTGCTCCAGGTGACTGCGGCGCGCCCCGGCGGTACGGGCCAGGTCGGCGAGGTCCCGCGGGCCCGCCGTCTCCAGCAGGTCCAGGTACTGGCGGGCGGCGGCGGGCAGTGCCGAGTCGTGGGCGGCGGACAGGGGGAGGGCGAAACGCGCGGGGGGTTCCCCCGACGCCGGGGCGTCGTGGCCGGGCGGTTCGGCGACCAGGACGTGGGCGTTGGTGCCCGTGAAGCCGAAGGAGCTGACGCCCGCGATCCGGCGGCGGTCCGGCTCCGGCCAGCCGGCCGCGCCCGAGGCGATCTCCAACCCCAGCCGCTCCCAGGGAACCTGGGGGGTCGGCCGGGTGGTGACGCCGACGTGCGGGGCGATCCGCCCGTGGTACACCGACAGCACCGCCTTGATCAGCCCGGCCATGCCGGCGGACGCCTCCAGGTGCCCGATGTTCGGCTTCGCCGAACCGACCACCAGGGGCGCGCCGTCGGTGCCCGCCGGGCGGAACGCCGCGGCCAGCGCGCGCAGTTCGATCGGGTCGCCGAGCGGGGTGCCGGTGCCGTGCGCCTCGGCGTACCCGACCTCACGGCCCGTCAGGCCCGCCTGAGCGAGGGCCTGTTCGATCAGGGCCCGCTGGGCGGTGCCGTTGGGCACGGTCAGCCCGCTGCTGGCGCCGTCCTGGTTCACCGCGCTGCCCGGCAGCACGGCGTACACCCGGTCGCCGTCGGCCAGGGCGGCCGAGAGCCGCTTCAGTACGACGGCCCCCGAGCCCTCGCCGCGCAGATAGCCGTCGGCCGTCTCGTCGAAGGTGCGGCAGTGGCCCGAGGGGGAGAGGGCGCCGCCGGCCGACACCGAGACCGGGATCACCGGGGAGAGGATCACGTTGACACCACCGGCCACCGCCAGGTCGCTCTCGCCGGAGCGCAGGCTCTGGAGGGCGAGGTGCACGGCGGTCAGCGAGGAGGAGCAGGCGGTGTCCACGGCCATGCTGGGACCGGTCAGCCCCAGGAAGTACGACAGCCGCCCGGCCGCGCCCGCGAAGGAGTTGCCGGTCCCGTAGTACAGGTCGACCTCCTCCAGACGGGTGCCGACGTGCTGGGAGTGGTCGTTGCTGTTCATCCCGACGAACACGCCGGTGGCCGAGCCGCGCAGCTTCTCCCGGGTCGCGCCGGCGTCCTCCAGTGCCTCGTAGGCCACCTCGAGGAAGAGCCGGTGCTGCGGGTCGAGGCTGCGCGCCTCACGCGGGGAGACCCGGAAGAAGGCGGCGTCGAAGCCGCGTACGTCGTCGAGGTAGCCGCCGCGCAAAGAGGTCATGGTGCCGGGCGTCCACGCCCCGTCCGACAGGAAGGCCCTGCCGTCCCACCGGTCGGCCGGCACGTCCCGGATGACCTCACGGCCCTCCAGCAGCAGCTGCCAGTAGGCGCCGACGGAGGGGCCGCCGGGGAAGCGACAGCTCATGCCGACGACGGCGATCGGGTCGTCGGCGGGGCCGGGGGCGGGGGCGGGCACGACCGCGGTGGGCTCGACGGGCGCCGGTGCCGCTTCCGGCCGCTCCTCCCCGTCCCGGGCGGCGGCCTGCCGCTGCTGCGCCAACGGCAGCAGGTGGTCCACCAGTTCGTCCAGGCAGGGCCGCTCGAACGGCGTGGACAGGGGGATGTCCAGGCCGAGTTCGAGACCGAGCCGGTCCACGAACTCCACGATGGTCAGCGAGTCCAGGCCCAGGTCGGCGAACCCGCGCCGGGGCGGCACACGGCGGCCCGGGTCCTGGCCGAGGACCGAGGCGAGCACCTCGGAGGCGCGCCGCATCAGCGAGCGGCGCAGCCGGTCGGCGGAGCCCGGTGACGACGGGCCGTGCGCACCGCCGCCCACGGCACCGTCCGTCGGCCCGTCCCGCTCCGCGCCGCGGGCGTCCGCGTCCGCCGCCGCCCCGCTCCGCCTCCCGGCGGGGTCGGCGGCGGACGGGTCGGCCTGCCGGGCGGCCGTGTCGGGGGTCGGGGCCGAGCCCGGCAGGCCGCCGGCGGAGAAGGGGAGATCCGCCGGTGTCGTGAGGCCGCCCGGGAGCGGCCCGTCGGGGGAGTCGCCGGTGAGGTCCACCTGGCGTGCGGGACCCGCCGGGTTGCCGTCGGGGTCGAGCAGCTGGAAGGCGAGCCGGGCGGGCCGGACGGCGCTGTCCGGCACCGCGCCGGGCGCGTACTGGGTGCCCGGTGTGACCTCGGGCAGCCAGAACGACTCGTGCTGCCAGGGGTGCCGGGGCAGTTCGGTGAGCCGGCCCGGCAGCAGGTCGTCCCAGCGCACGTCGGCGCCCGCGCAGTGCAGTTCGGCGAGCGAGACGAGCAGCGTGGCGGGCCCGTCCGCGTCCCGGCGCAGGGAGCCGACCGCGACGCCCTGCCGGCGCAGCGAGGTCAGCCCGTCGTTCAGCGGCCGCACCAGCGTGGGGTGCGGGCCGATCTCGACGAAGTCCGCGCCCCGGTCGGTGAGCAGGCCCGCGACGGCCGGCCAGAACCGCACCGGCCGCAGCACGTTGGCCGCCCAGTAGCCGGCGTCCAGCACGGCGGGCGGGTCGTCCGGGAACACCGTGGAGACGAAGGCCGCCGGACGCGGACTCGGCGCCAGCCCGGCGAGCTCCGCGCGCAGCCGGTCGGCGTACGGCCGCATGGCGGGGCTGTGGAAGGCGTGGTCGCCGGGGACGAAGCGGGTCGGCACCGCGCGCTCGCGCAGCAGTTCGGCGAGGGCCGTGAGGTCCTCCTCGGACCCGGCGAGGACGGTGGCGGAGGGCCCGTTGACCGTGGCCACGGTGATCGCCCGGCCGGTGCCGGCCACCGTCCGGACCGCCTCCTCCTCGGGCAGCGTCACCGCCAGCATCCGCCCGGTCCCCGCCGAGGCGGCCATGATCCGCCCGCGCAGCACGGCCAGTCGCAGCGCGGTGGGCTGGTCCAGGGCGCCGGTGAAGCACGCGGCGGACAGCTCGCCGAGGCTGTGCCCGACCACGTCGGTCGGGGTCACCCCGCGGGCCCGCCAGACCTCGGCGAGCGCCAACTGCAATGCCACGACCGCGGGTTGCGCCAGTTCGGTGGCGGACAGGTCGCCCGAGCCCAGCAGGTCGCGCAGCGGGGGCAGCCCGGCCGCGCGCAGCACCTCGTCGCTGCGCTCCAGCGAGGCCGCGGCGACCGGATCGCGGTCCCACAGGTCCAGGCCCATGCCCGGCCACTGCGAGCCCTGCCCGGAGAAGACGAACACGGTCCGGTGCCGGCGGCGCGGCTCGGCGGTGCCGGTGACCGTGCGCCCGTCGGGCTCGCCCTCGGCGAGGGCGGCCAGCGAGGCGCGCAGTTCCCCGGCGCCGGCGCCGATGACCGTGGCACGCGCCTCGTGGTGGGTGCGCCGTACCGCCGCGGTGTGCAGGACGTCGGCCAGCGGGCGTTCGCCGTCGAGGCCGCCGCCGTCGAGGGTGCCGGCCAGGTCGCGGGCGCGCTCGCGCAGGGCGGTGTCGGTCGAGCCGGACAGCAGCAGCACCCGGGGGCCGTCCTGCGGCGGGGCCTCGTCGGCGGGGCCGGGCGGCGCCGCCGACAGCAGGACGTGCGCGTTGGTGCCGCTCAGGCCGAAGGCGCTGACCCCGAACAGGGTGTCCCGGTCCGCCTCGACGGGCACGGCCTCGTCGGAGATGCTCAGCGGGCCGTCCTGCCAGGCGATGGCGGGGTTGGGGGTGCCCAGGTGCAACTGCGGTGGAATCACGCCGTGTTGGGCGGTCAGTACGGTCTTGATGAGCGCGGCGACGCCGGCGGCGGCGTCGGTGTGGCCGAAGTTGGCCTTGTGGGAGCCGATGTGCAGCGGGCGCCCGTCCGGCCGTCCGGGGCCGAACACCTGCTGGAGGGCGTACGCCTCGATCGGGTCGCCCAGCGGGGTGCCGGTGCCGTGCGTCTCGACGAAGGCGACCTGCTCGGGGCCGGCGCCGGCCCGGTGGAGCGCGTCGCGCAGCAGGGCCTCCTGGGCGGAGGCGCTGGGCACGGTCAGCCCGGCGCTGCGGCCGTCGTGGTTGAAGGCGCTCGCGCGGATCACGGCGAGCACCCGGTCGCCGTCGGCGAGCGCGTCGTCCAGCCGCTTCAGGACGACGACGCCGCAGCCCTCGCCGCGCACGATGCCGTCGGCGGCCGCCGAGAACGGCTTGCAGCGGCCGGTCGGCGACAGCGCCTGCACCTTGCTCATGAAGATGGACAGTTCGGGGCTGGCCAGAACGTTGACGCCGCCGGCCAGCGCGGTGTCGGCCTCGCCGCCGGCCAGGCTGCGGCAGGCCAGGTGCACGGCGACCAGCGAGGAGGAGCACGCGGTGTTGACGCCGAGCGCGGGACCGTGCAGGCCCAGGGTGTAGGCGACGCGCCCGGCGGCGAAGCTGAACTCCTTGCCGCTCGCGTAGTACGGGTCGATCGCCTTCACGCCGCGGGTCTTGGAGTGCAGGACGGTGTAGTCCATGCCGAGCAGACCGAAGAAGACGCCGGTCCGCGATCCCGAGAGCCGCGGCCGGGTCTGGCCGGCGTGCTCCAGGGCCTCCCAGGAGACCTCCAGCAGCAGCCGCTGCTGCGGGTCCATCTCGCGGGCCTCGCGGAAGGAGATGCCGAAGAAGTCCGCGTCGAACCGGTCGAGGCCGGGCAGTACGCCGGCCCAGCGGCAGTAGCCGGTGCCGGGTGCCGAGCCGTCCTCGCTGATGTACTCGGGGCCCCAGCGTTCCGGTGGGATCTCGCCGATGACGTCGACGCCGTCGCGCAGGACGCGCCAGAACGACCCGGGGTCGACCACGCCACCGGGGTAACGGCACCCGATGCCGACGACGGCGATGGCCGGGTCGTTGCTGCTGGCGCTGCGGGCGGGCATGGATCCCCCTTGGTGAGTACGTGAGGAGCACGACGGGCGGGTGCGCGGGTGAACCGACCCGGGCGGCGCCGAGGGGCGTCCGCGCCGCCCGGGACGGGCGGCCGGGGACCCGGCAGGGACCCGGGGTCCCCGGCGCACGGGGTGGCGGTCCGGGCCTGGCGGTCCGGGACCTGGCCGCGGTGGGACGGGGCGGTGGGACGTGGCCGCGGTGGGTTGGAGCGGCCGACGCGAACCCGGCCGCTGTGGAACGGGGCGGCCGACGCGAACCCGGCCGCGGTGGGACGGAGCGGCCAGGCTGGAACCCGGCCGCGGTGGCATGGAGCGGCGGGCTAGAACTTGGCCGCCGCCGACGGGGCCTTGAGCGTGCCCAGGTACTTGTGCCAGAGGTGGTTCGGGTCGCTCTCCACCGCCTCGACGATCTCCCGCATCTTCGCCAGCGCCGCGGGCTCGCCGTCGTACACGTCGCCCTGGAGCATCTTCAGGACGTCCAGGCGGTAGCGCGGGTCCTGGACGAACGCCGTGAAGAGGATGTTCAGGCGGTAGTAGATCGAGATGAACTCGTACCAGTTGTTCACCGCGCCGCGCAGCGTCTTGACGTACGTCTCGAAGCGTTCCCTGCGGAAGTCGCCGGCCTCGTGGGCGGCGATGATGTCCGCGGACGCGATCCGGGCGCTGTTCAGGGCGACGCTGACGCCGCTGGAGAAGATCGGGTCGACGAACCGGGCGGCGTCGCCGATCATCACCAGCGAGTCGTCGGCGATCTTGGTGAGCGCGTAGCTGTAGTCGCCCTCCGCCTTGAAGGGCCGGACCCGGCGGGCGTTCTTCAGCGCGTCCTGGAGCGCCGGGCGGCTGCCGATGGTGTCCCAGAAGAAGGTCTCCAGGTCGTTCTTGGCGGCCTTGAAGCGGGTCTTCTGGGTCACCACGCCGATCGACGTGATCGTGTCGGTGATCGGGATCTGCCAGACCCAGGTGTCCTCGAGCGGCAGGAAGTGGATGAAGATGTAGTCGGCCTGCTCCTTGTTGACGGCGAGGGCCTTGCGGTCGAAGTCGTCGAACCAGGTGTGCACCGCGTACTGGTTGAAGACCGGGTCCGGCTCCTTGACCTTGAGCTGGCTGCCCATCATGGTGCGGCGGCCGCTGGCGTCGACGACCATGCGGACCGGGACGCCGATCTGCTGGTTGCCGACCTTCGCCTGGATGACGGGCCGGTCCCGGTCGGAGAAGTCGACGCGGTTGACCCGGATGCCGTGGTAGACCTTCGCGCCCAGGCTCTCGGCGTGCTGGAGCAGGATCTGGTCGAACTTGCCGCGGTCCACGTGGAAGGTGTGGTCGCGGTCGACGCCGGCCTGGTCGCGCTCGCTGAAGAGGACCTCGGCGGCGCGGAAGTCGTGGTCGAGGCCCGTGAAGCCCATGTGGTCGATGTCCCGGTCCTCCGCGGAGGTCCAGGCGGCGCCGTACTTCTTGGGGAAGCCCGCGGCCTCGACCTTCTCCATGGCGCCGGTCTCCAGCAGCACCGGGGTGGTGGCCGGCACGAGGGACTCGCCGACGTGCTCGCGCGGAAAGGTCTCCGACTCGAACACCGCCACGGACAGGCCCGCCTTGGCGAGGTAGGAGGCGGCCGTGGAACCGGCCGGGCCGCCGCCGATGATGCCGATGTCGTAGTCGTAGTTCTCGGATGCCTCAGACAACGTGGTCTCCTGTGTCGGGGTGTGGTGGTGGCGGTGCGCGGACCGCCCGGCGGTCGGCAGCCGGGCGCCGGCGCGGTCAGCTGACGGGGGCGCGCAGGCTCAGCAGCAGGTCGGTGATGCTGTTGAGGTTCTGGAAGTTGGTCCCGGTCAGCTCGGTCGGCGGGACGTTGGTGCCCAGCTCGTCCCGGATGTGGGTGAGCAGCTGGGCGGTGTTGATCGAGGTGAGGATCCCCCACTCGAGCAGGGGCGTGTCCGGCTCGATGCGCTGCGCGTCCGGGTCGGACAGCAGGCGTTCCTGGATGAACTCGGTGAGCTGGTCGAGCAGGTCTTCGCGGTCACTGGCCACGGCGTACCTCCGTGAGACGCGTTGAGGGAGGGAGCCGGCAGGAAGCCCGGCGCTCGTGTATTTCAACGCACGATGATGTCATTGCCCGATGAACTCTACTAGTGTTGAATTACTCGTCAAGGGGCCAACGCAAGGCAGTCGCCGAAGGGTTGGAAGACCATGAGCGAAGTGCGGCGCGGTCCGCCGCGTGGGGAAGTGCACGTCTGGGCGGTGCGCGAGCCGGAAACCGAGGCGGCCCTGGAGCGCTGCCTGGAGGTGCTGACACCGCGGGAACGGGACCGCTGGCGGCACCTCGTCCCCTCCGAGCGCGCGCTGTACGCCGCCGCGCACGCGGCCCTGCGGGCCGTGACCGCCGCCTGCCGCGGGCTCCCGCCCGGCGACGTCGCCTTCCGGCGCGGCACGTTCGGCAAGCCCTACGTCGCCGGCGACCCCGGCCTGCGGGTCAGCCTGTCCCACACGCGGGGCCTGGCCCTGGTCGCGGTGAGCCGGGACGGCCCGACCGGCGTCGACGTGGAACGCCTGGTCCCGCTCCGGGACCCGTCCGCGCTGCGCCGCCAGGTGCTGTCCGCCTGGGAGGCCGAACGCTGGCCTCCCGGACGCGAAGGCCCCCTGCACGAGGGCCTGTTCACCCACTGGACCTGCAAGGAGGCCGTCCTCAAGGCCCTGGGCACGGGCCTGGCCGGCGACCTGACGGCGGTACGGGTGACACCGGGCGCACGCCGCGACGGCCCCGTACCGGTCCACCACGCCCCGGGCTCCGCCCGCCGCCGCTGGCGGCTCCGGCTCGTCGACGTGGGCCCGGAGTTCCGCGCCGCCGTGGCGGTCGCGGGAGGCGGAGACGTCGTCCGGCTACGGCGCCTGGAGCCGGGGGAACGGCCCGGACCGGCCGGCGCGCGGGCCGGGCCGGGGGCGTGCCCCGTGAACCGTCCGCGGCCCACCTGACCCCTCACCCCAAGGAGAGTCCCGCCATGCAGACCGGCTCCGCGCCCCTCACCCTCCTCTGCGTCCCCCACGCCGCCGGCTCCGCGCGGGCCTTCACCGGCCTGGGCAGGGCGCTGACGCCCGGAACGCACACCGTCGCCCTGGAACTGCCGGGACACGGCACGCGGATGCGGGAGCCCGTGCGGGACGACTTCGCGGCGGTGCTGGCGGACCTCATCCGCAGCAGCGGAGCGCACACCGCGGGGCCGTACGTGCTCCTCGGGCACAGCATGGGCGCGGCCTTCGCCTACGAACTGGCCCGCTACTGGAGCGCGCTGGGACGGCCACCCGCCGCGGTGGTCGTCACCGGGCGCAACGGGCCCACCGCACGCGCCCTCCTGCCCGACATCCACGGGCTCGCGGACGAGGCCTTCCTGGCCGCCGTACGACGGCTCGGCGGCACCCCGCCGCAGCTCTTCGAGCACCCCGAGCTGGTCGCCCTGTTCACCCCGGTGCTGCGCGCCGACTTCACCCTCTCGGAGACGTACACCGCGCTGCCCGGAGCGCCGCTCGGCTGCCCGCTGTGGGTGAGCGCGGGCACCGACGACCCGATGGTGGACGACGCCGGCCTGCGCGACTGGGAGAACCACGCCGCCGGCGACGTCACCGTCGAGTGGCTGCCCGGCGGCCACTTCCTCCTCGACGACGCGGCGTTCCACGCGTACGTGACGGGCGTCCTCAAGAGCGTCACGGTGGTGTGAACGGGCGTACACCACCGCCGTACCGGACGACGCCGCAGGCCTTCCCCCCAACCGCTGGGGAAGGCCTGCGGCGTGTGCGGCGGCGCTCAGGCCGCCGGATGCTCGCGCACCTCCGAGAACCGGGCCCGCCAGTACGCCAGCGGCGTCCTGCTCGGGCTGACGTCGCCGTGGACCAGGCGGCCCACCAGGATCTGGTGGTCGCCCGCGAGATGGCTGCTGGTCAGGACGCACTCGGCGTGCGCGACGGTGGCCTCCAGGAGGGGCGAGCCGGTGCGCTTGCCGGGGCTCCAGAGGACGTCGGAGAAGCGTTCAGGGACCGGTGAGGCGAAGGTGCGGGCGGTCTCCGCCATGCCGGAGGACAGGAAGTTCACGGCGAAGGCGGCGCTCTCGTGGATGGCCTCCAGGGTGGCGCTGGGATGCTTGACGCAGACCAGCAGCAGCGGCGGCGACGCGGAGACGCTGCACACCGCGCTGCACGTGAGCCCGCGCGGCTCCCCGTCGGCCGTCACGCTGGTGACGACGCTCACCCCCGTGGGCAGCGAACCCATGACGGAGCGGAAGGTCGGCAGGTCCACCTGGTCCAGCAGGGCTTCGGCGTTCTGGTGTCGGTCGGACATCACGGGATCCTCGGGTGAGAGGCCGAGCAGGGCCAGGGAGTGTCGGACGAAGAGGGCGGCCGGGACCGCGGACACGGCGGCGTCACCGGGTGCCCGCGGCGATGCGCTCGACGAGCGCCTGACGGTCCGTCTTGCCGTTGGCGGTCAGGGGGAGTTCGGAGACGGTGTGCACCGCGTCGACCACCATGTACAGCGGCAGCCGGTCCGCGCAGTCCCGCTTCAGGTCCAGCAGCCCGGGGCCCTTGGGTCCCTCCGGCACCACCACCGCGTGGATCCTGGCGTCCAGACCGGCGCCCACCACCACGCAGGCGGCGGCCGAGACCTCGGGATGGGCGGACACCACGGCCTCGATGTCACCGAGTTCGATGCGGTGCCCGCGCACCTTGACCATGTGGTCGCGCCGGCCGACGTACTCCAGCATCCCGTCCGGCCCCGTCCGGCCGATGTCCCCGGTGAAGTACGCCCCCCGCTGCGGCTCGCGGCCCCAGTAGCCGAGCATCACCGTCGGCCCGCTCACCACGATCTCGCCCTCGCGTGCCCGCGGCGGGTGCAGCCGGATCCGGTCGCCGGAGGCGGGCGCGCCGATCGGCAGCGGACGGGTGCTGCCCAGATCACGGTCGGTGACCTCGTAACTCGTGCACACGTTGGTCTCGGTCGGCCCGTACCAGTTGAACATCCGCACGTCGGGCCAGGCCTTGCGCAGCTCGTGCACCTGCTGCACCGGGAACGGCTCCCCGGCGAAGACGCACACCCGCAGCGCCTTCGGCGGGTCGCCCGCCAGCAGGTCGCCGCGCTGCATCATCAGGACCAGCGCGGACGGCACCGAGTACCAGACGCTGATCCGCTCGCGGTGCATCAGCGCGGCCAGCTGCGGCGGGTCGTAGGCGAGCCCCTCGGGGATCAGGACCACGGACGCGCCGGCCAGGAAGGCGGCGTACAGGTCGAAGACGGACAGGTCGAAGTTGAACGGCGCGTGGTTGGACAGCCGGTCCCCGGCCGTCACCCCCACCTCGGCGGCGGCCCAGGTGACGAAGGACAGGGCGTTGCGGTGGCTGATGCAGACGCCCTTGGGCTCGCCGGTGGAGCCGGAGGTGTAGAGGATGTACGCCGGGTCGTCCGGAGCGTTCTCGTGCACCGGCGGCGCGTCGGACGCGGGCGCCTCCTCGCGTACGTCGGCGAAGGCGGCCAGCGGCACGTCCTCCTCCCAGCCGGACTGCCCGGCCCGCCGGATGCCGTCGGCGTCGGCCACCACCAGCGCCGGGGCGCAGCCGGCCGCGATGCGGCGGACGCGGGCGGCGGGGTTGTTGGCGCTGACCGGCACGTAGACGGCGCCGACGCGCAGGGCGCCCTGCATCAGGGCGACGGCGTCCGCGGTCTTGTGGGTCCACAGCACGACCCGGTCGCCCGGGCGCACGCCGCGCCGGTGCAGGGCGGCGGCATAGCGGTCGGCGAGTTCGTCCAGCTCCCGGTAGCTGAACACGCCCTGGACCGAGCGGACGGCCGGCGCGTCCGGGGCGCGCCGCGCGGAGTCGATGACGAGCCGGTGGAGCCTCACAGTCCCATCTCCTTCACTATCAGTTCACGCTGGATGTCCGAGGTCCCGGAGAAGATCGTGCTGGGCACGGCGTCGCGCAGGGCCGCCTCGATGCCGTCCTCGCGCAGATAGCCGCGCCCGCCGAAGACGCGTACGGCGTCGGTGGCCGAGGCCAGCACGCCCTCGGAGACGGCGAGCTTCGACAGGGCGATCTCGAGCACGGACGGCTCGCCCCGGTCCATCGACCAGCAGGCGCGGTACAGCAGCAGCCGGGCGCTCTCCAGGCGCAGTTTGATGTCGGCGATACGGTGCGAGACCGCCTGGAACTCGCTGATCCGCCGCCCGAACTGGCGCCGGGAGCGGGCGTGCCGCACGCACTGCTCCAGCAGCCGGTCGAGCAGGCCGACGTAGAGGGCGAACAGGCAGGCGCGCTCCCAGCCCATGGAGTGCTGGAAGATCGCGGCGCCGCCGCCGACGGCGCCCAGCACCTGCTCCTCGGGGACGAAGCAGTCCTCGAAGGTGACCGACCCGGCCGGGACGGAGAGCATGCCCATCTTCTCGTGGGGCGGGCCCACCACGACCCCCTCCGCGCCCCGGTCGACGACGAAGCCGGTGACGCCGAGGAAGCCCGCCCTGGGGTTGACGGTCGCGTACGTCACGAACACGTCGGAGACGGGGCCGTTGGTGACGAAGCTCTTCGTGCCGTCGAGCAGCCAGCCGCCGTCCACCCGGGTCGCCGTCGTCGTCAGCGCCGAGGAGTCGGAACCGGCCTCGGGCTCGGTCATCGCGTTGCCCGCGATCAGCCGGCCCGCGGCCAGGCCGGGCAGCAGCCGACGGCGGACGGCCGCCGAGCCGAACGCGGCGATCGGCATGGCGCAGGCGAAGGTGTGCGCCGCGGCGGCGAACACCAGCCCGGTGTCGGGGCAGCCGCGGCCCACCGCCTCCACCACGCGCGCCGTGTCCAGGGCGCCCAGACCCCCGCCGCCGTACTCCTCGGGCAGACAGGCGCCGAGCATGCCGAGGTCGCCGAGCGCCAGCCAGTCCTTGCGGCCGAAGAAGCCGTGGCCGGCACCGGGCGGGTCCGGGAAGGCCAGCTTCGTCGCGTCCAACACCTGGTCGTAGCGGGCAAGTTGCTTGTCGGTCCAGCCGAACTCCACGTGTGCTCCTGGGGTACGGGGAGGGGCGCCCTCCCGGGTCGGGCGGTGCGCGGGACGGACGGGGGCGCCCTCCCGCGTCACCTCAACTGGTCAGTGCTGCTCGGGCACATGGCGCAGGTTGCGCGGGCCGACGTAGCGCAGCCGGGGGTGGATGCGGCCCTGCTGGGCGCGCTGCTCCTCGACGTGGGCCAGCCAGCCCGCCACCCGGGCCGCCGCGAACATGGGGACGAACAGGTCGGAGGGCATGCCGAGCATGTGGTAGATCGCGGCCGCGTAGCAGTCCACGGTCAGATAGGGGCGCGGGCCCTTGGAGGGGTGCGCGGCGGCGCGCACGGCGTCCAGCACCTGGAGCACGTGGTCGCTGCCGGGTCCGCCCCGGAAGCGCCGGGCCGCCTCGCGCAGCGGCCGCACCCGCGGGTCCTCCTCGGCGTACGGCACCGGGCGGTGCGGTGCGGCGTCGGCGCGCCCGCGCAGGTAGGCGGCGGCGGTCTGCGGGTTGGTGTCGCCGCTGGCCAGGTCGATCACCTGGTGGGCGGCGCCGCCGTGCAGCGGGCCGGTGAAGGTGGCGAGGGCGACGGTGACGGTCGCGAAGGTGTCGGCGCCGGTGCCGGCCGCGACCCGGGCGGCGAACGCGGAGGCGTTGCAGCCGTGTTCGGCCTGGAGGATCAGGCACAGGTCGACCAGCCGGACCCGCTGCGGGTCGCGGGGCAGGTCGAGCATGTGGAGGATGTTCTCGGCGTGCGTGAGGTCCGGGCGCGGCTCGGGCAGCGGACGGCCGGCGCGGGCCGCCTGCTGGGTGGCGAAGATGGCCGGGACACGGGCGATCAGCCTCTCCCGCAGATCGAGGTGGGCCGCCGGGTCGGCGCCCGCCTCCGCGGCGACGGCGAGCGCAGAGACGGCGGTGCGCAGCACGGAGGACGGTGAACTGGCCGCGTTCGCCCTGAGGTTGGCGGTCACCATCGGGGGCAGGTCCCGGGCCGCGGCGAGCCGGGACCGGAACGCGGCCAGTTCCTCCGCGTCGGGCAGCCAGCCGCGCAGCAGCAGGTGGACGACCTCCTCGTAGGTCGTCCGGCCGATCAGCTCCTCGATGGGGTACCCCCGGTAGGAGAGCCGGCCGCGCGCATGGTCCACCTCGGAGATGCCCGTCTCGCCGACCACCACCTCGGAGACGTCGTCGGCCGCCCGAGCCGCGGCGACGACGGGCGCGGGCGGGGCGGGAACGAGCGCGGAGACGTCGTCGGGGGCCTGTGGCCCGGAGAGTTCGGCGAGGCGTTCGTCGAAGAACGCGCGCAGCTGGCCCACGGACTCGATGCGCTCGATGAGGCGGTCGTCGAGCGTGGTGCCCAGCTCGTGTTCGAGGTGGACCTGGAGTTCCACGGCTGTCAGGTCGTCCCAGCTGTCCACGGCGCGTAGCTGCAACTCGTCGCCGATGAACTCCGACGGCATGTCGAAGACTCGGGACAGTGTGCTGATGACGGGGTGCACCTGGGCCATCTCCTTGTCTGTACGTGGCGGCTCGCCGGCGTCCGGTGCGCTCCCGCGTCCCGGAAGGGGGGCGCGGGCGGTGCCCGGGACGCGGCTGCGCCGTGTGGGGGCGACCGGCCGCGGACGGGCCGCGGGCATTCGGACGGCGTTCCGTGCCCCGGCACGCCGTCCGGCAGGTCAGCCGGCCAGATCGGGTGTCTGGTCCGGGGCCTTCGCGGTGATGCGGATCACGGGCTTGTTCTGCCGGGCCGGTGCGACCAGGTCCATGCGCGCCCGGGGAAAGAGGGAGGGCAGCAGCGGCCCCGTCATCGCGGTGGTGATCAGTGCCATGAGCACCATCACGGTGAACAGGGTGTCGTCCAGCACGCCGAGACTCAGCCCGACGCCCAGGATGATCAGCTCGGTCAGACCGCGGGTGTTCATCAGCACCCCGACGCCGGTCGACTCCCGCCAGCTCAGCCCGAACGACCTGGCCGGCAGTCCGGCGCCGAACAGCTTGCCGACGATGGCGGCGGCGAGGACCAGCCCCAGCTCCGCCCAGCCCGTGGGGGAGACGGCGGCGATGTCCACCGAGAGCCCGGTGACGATGAAGTAGACCGGCAGCATCAGCTCCCCGGCGTGCTGGAGCGGGCGCAGCATCCGCTCCTCCAGCATCCGCGCCGGCTTGCGCGGCATCACCAGGCCGAAGGCGAAGGCGCCGAAGATCGGGTGGATGCCGATCTTCGAGGTGGTGTACGCGGAGAGCAGCAGGCCCGCGGTCACCAGGGCCGCCAGACAGGCGCCCGAACCCTTCTTCGCCACCCGGACGACGGCCCGGGCGAGCAGCGGGCGGACCACGCCGACCATCACGGCCCCGTACCCCGCGGACATCCACAGCGTGTCGGTGAAGCCCGACGGGCCGGACGCGGTGACGATCGCGACCACCCCGGCCAGCAGGCACCAGGCCAGCACGTCGCCGAACGCGGCACTGGTCAGCGCGAGTGCCCCGATCCTCGTCCGGCTGAGGTTGTTGTCCTTGAGGATGCGGGCGAGCACCGGGAACGCGGTGATCGACATGCTGACGCCGAGGTAGAGCACGAACGAGAACAGGGGGACCTTCTCCCCGTTCACCACCGAGTGGTTGTCGTACAGCAGCAGGGCCACGCCCATGCCCAGGGCCAGCGGGGCGAGGATGCTGCCCGCGGTCACCCCGACGACCGAGCGCTTGTTGCGTCCCATGCTGGCCCCGTCGAGCTCCCAGCCGACGGTGAACATGAAGAGCAGCAGGCCGATCTGGGCGACCATCGACAGCAACGGCCGCACCTCGTCCGGGAAGAGGCGTTGTGTCAGGTCCCCGGGCAGGAGGCCGAGCAGGCTGGGCCCGAGCAGGATGCCCGCGGTGATCTCGCCGATGACCGCGGGCTGCCGTACCCGGCGGGCGAGCCGGGCGAGGAGCGTGCCCGCGACGAGGATCACGGCGATCCCCGCGAAGGCGGTGGCCTGTAAGGACTCGAGCTGATGCGCTGTCACGGCATCTCCTTGAGCGTTGAGCGTTGAATAAATTCACCGAACAAAGAACTCAACCGGTGATGAGTTTTGCATGCGGATCGACGCGCGAACAAGGGGCGTCGGTCAAGAGGTCCGCGTGTCGGTGCGGGGCGGCGGAGTGGCCGGCGCGGGGCGGCGGGGCGCCGGTGGGGGGTTGTCGGGCGTCCGGGCGCATGGAAAACTCACTCATCGTTGAGTTCACTGAGTGTTGAGTTCTTCGCTCGGGACAGGACCCGCGGAAGGTGGTGCCCGACCATGCACGAACTGGTGGAGGCGATCGAGTCCCCGGACTCGGTGCCGGCCGATCTGGCGGCCCTGGGGGTGCCCGACTCCCACCGGGCCGCCGTCCTGCACAGGGCGGACGCCGCGATGTTCGACGGCGTACCGCTGCGCGAGCGGCGGCCCGCCGACTCGCTGCACGTCCAGCGCGTGCCCACGCCCGAACCCGGCCCCGGCGAGGTGCTGGTGGCGGTGATGGCGAGCGCGGTGAACTACAACACCGTCTGGAGCGCCCTGTTCGCGCCGGTGTCCACCTTCGCCCTGCTCGACCGCTACGCCCGGCTCGGCGGTCTCGCCGCCCGGCACGGCCTGCCCTATCACGTCATCGGCTCCGACCTCGCCGGCGTCGTCGTCCAGTGCGGCCCCGGGGTACGCCGTTGGCGGACCGGCGACCGTGTCGTCGCGCACTGCGTGTCGGTCGAGCTGGAGGACGCGGAGGGACACGGCGACCCCATGCTCGACCCCGAGCAGCGCATCTGGGGCTACGAGACCAACTTCGGCGGACTCGCCGAACTGGCCCTGGTCAAGGCCACCCAGCTGCTGCCCAAGGCGGCGCACCTCACCTGGGAGGAGGCCGCGGCGCCCGGCCTCGTCAACTCCACCGCCTACCGCCAGCTGGTCACCCGCAACGGCGCGGGGATGAAGCAGGGTGACAACGTCCTGATCTGGGGCGCCGTCGGCGGCCTCGGCTCGTACGCCACCCAGCTCGCCCTGGCCGGCGGCGCCACCCCGGTCTGCGTCGTCTCCTCACCCGAGAAGGCCGCACTCGCCCGCTCCCTGGGCGCCGAGCTGATCATCGACCGCGCCGAGGAGGACTACCGCTTCTGGCGGGACCCGCACACCCAGGACCCGGGGGAGTGGCGCCGGTTCGGCTCCCGCATCCGGGAGCTGACCGGCGGCGAGGACGTCGACATCGTCTTCGAGCACCCGGGCCGCGAGACCTTCGGCGCCTCGGTGTACGTGACGAGGAAGGGCGGCACGATCGTCACCTGCGCCTCCACCGCCGGATACGTCCACGAGTACGACAACCGCTACCTCTGGATGTCCCTGAAGCGCATCGTCGGCTCGCACTGCGCCAACTACCGCGAGGCCTGGGAGGCCAACCGGCTGGTCGCCAAGGGCCGCATCCACCCCACCCTGTCGCGCACCTACCCGCTCGACGAGGTGGCCGCGGCGGTGGACTCCCTCCACCGCAACGCGCACCACGGCAAGGTGGGGGTGCTGTGCCTGGCACCGACGGAGGGACTGGGGGTCACGGACCCGGAGCTGAGGGAACGCCACGAGCCTGCCATCAACCGCTTCCGCAGCGCGGCGGTCTCGCTGAGCGGGGTGGCGGCGTGAACGGGCAGCAGGCGCGTTCCCGGGCGGCCGGACCGGCGCCCGTCCTGGGCGTCGTCGGACTCGGCACCATCGGCGGCGTGCTCGCCCGGCGGGCCGCGCTCGCCGGGTACGACGTCGTCGTCCGCGACCCGCGGCCCGACGCCCGGGCCCGCCTGGACGCCCTGGGCGAAGGGACCGGACGGCTCCGACTGGCCCACGGCTGGGACGGGTTCGAGGCCGCCGGCGTCGTCGTGGAGGCCGTGCCCGAGCGGCGCCAGGCGAAGGCCGAGGTGCTGCGCGCCCTCGACCGGGTCTGCCCGCCCGCCACCGTGCTGGCCACCAGCGCCACCGCCCTCGCGCTCACCGACCTCGCGGCGGCCTCCGGACGCCCGGGCCGGGTCGTCGGCCTCCATCTGCCCCTGCCCACCGCCGAGATCGCGGAGATCGGCCGTACGGTCGTCGCCGACGCCCCGGCCGTCGACCGCGTCGGCGACCTCGCACGCGACCTCGGCCTCACCCCGGTCACCGTCGGCGACCGGGCCGGACTGATCTCCGCCTCCCTCCTCTTCGGCCTCCTCAACCAGGCCGTCGCCCTGTACGACCAGGGCGCCGTGGGCCGCGACGACCTCGACGCGGCCCTGCGCCACGGCTGCGGACTCCCCCTCGGCCCACTCGAACTCCTCGACCTGATCGGCACGGACACCGCCTGCGACATCCTCGACGCCCTCGCCGTACGCCTGGCCGACCCGACGCTCGAACCGGCCCGCCGCCTGCGCCACATGGCCCTCGCCGGCCTCCTCGGCCGCAAGAGCGGCCGCGGGTTCCACGACTACGGCGACCGGCCCGCCACGGCACCCGCCACGGCCGACACCACCACCGGCGCGGCACCAGGGGTGCGCCGGGCCGGCATCGTCGGCACCGGCACGATGGCCGCCGGCATCGCGGAGGTGCTCGCCCGCAACGGCATCCCCACCCTCCTCGTGGGCCGCGGCGACGAACGCGCCAAGGCCGCCTGGGAGGCGGTCGCCACCTCGACGGGACGCGCCGTGCGGCGCGGCAGGATGACCGAGGCCGAGCAGGCGGCGCTCCTGGACCGGCTGGAGCCGGCCGGCGACCTCGACCGGCTCGCCGGCCGCGACCTCGTCGTCGAGGCCGTCGCGGAGGATCTCGACGTCAAGAAGACGCTCTTCGCCCGGCTCGGCGCGGTCTGCGCACCCGGCGCGCTGCTCGCCACCACCACCTCCAGCCTGCCGGTCATCGAGTGCGGGCTGGCCTCCGGCCGGCCGGCCGACGTGATCGGCCTGCACTTCTTCAACCCCGCCCCGCGGATGCGGCTGGTCGAGGTGATCCCCTCACTGGAGACCGCACCCCACCATGTCGTCGCCGCACGGGAGTTGTGCCGGCGGATCGGCAAGCACCCGGTGCGCTGCCTGGACCGGCCGGGCTTCGTCGTCAACGCGCTGCTCTTCCCGTACCTCAACGGCGCGGTACGGCTCGCCGAGAGCCACTACGCGAGCACGGACACGATCGACGAGGTCATGAAGCGCGGCTGCGGTTTCCCGCTCGGCCCCTTCGAACTCCTCGACGTCATCGGCCTCGACGTCTCCCTCAGCATCCAGCGGGTCCTGCACACCGCCGACCACCGCCCCGCCATGGCACCGGCTCCGCTCCTGGACCACCTCGTGGCGGCGGGGCGCGTGGGACGCAAGGCGGGGGCGGGATTCCGGGTGTACGGCTGAGAGCGGGGCGTGGGCCGTCCACCTGCCCGACCACGGCCCACGCCCACCCCACCACCGATCCGGCCCGCCCTCTCACCGCCGGCCCCACCCAGGAAGGAAGACCCGCGTGAACCCCGACACCGCCAGAAGCTCCACCCCCACCACCCCCACCGCCCTCCCCGCATCCCCCTCCGCCTCCCGTGACAGGGCCGCCGAAGCCCTCGCGCGGTCGATGTTGAGGGAACTGGTCGGCGACGGCCTGTGCGCCGGGCCCCCGCGAGCCGCGGAACCCGACGCCGCCACCCGGCCCGCCGGGCGGGAGGCGAGTGGACGATGACGACCGTGCCGAGCGCGGCAGCGGCCGCCCTGCCCACCACCGAAGGCACCGTACGAGCCGCCGCCGAGGCCGCCCGCCGCGCCGCGCGCCGCCTCGCCGCGACGACCGGCGCCGAGCGCGACGCCGCCCTGCGCCTGATCGCCCGCCGCCTGACCGAGGACGCCACCGGCATCCTGGCCGCCAACGCCGAGGACCTGGCCGCCGCCCGCGCGGCCGGCAAGGACGACACGGTCCTGGACCGGCTCACCCTCACCCGCCCCCGCCTCGACGCCCTCGCGGCCACGGTGCACGCCCTGGCCGCCGAACCCGACCCGGTCGGCCGGATCGCAGACGGCTCGGTGATGCCCAACGGCCTGGAAGTACGGCGGCTCCGGGTCCCCCTCGGCGTGGTCGGCATGATCTACGAAGGACGCCCCAACGTCACCGTCGACGCCGCCGCGCTCTGCCTGAAGAGCGCCAACGCGGCCCTGCTGCGCGGCTCCTCGACCGCCCGCCACACCAACGCCGCCCTGGTCGCCACCCTCCGCGCGGCCCTCGCCGGCACCGCGCTCCCGGTGGACGCGGTGCGCCTGGTCCCCGGCACCACCCATGCCGCCGTACGCGAACTCATGTCCCTGCGCGGCCTGGTGGACGTCCTTGTCCCGCGCGGCGGCCACGACCTCATCCAGGCGACGGTCCGCGACTCCGCCGTCCCCGTCATCGAGACCGGCGTCGGCAACTGCCACGTCTACGTCGACGAGCACGCCGACCTCGACAAGGCCCTCGCCGTCCTCCTCGACGCCAAGACCCAGCGCCCGTCGGTGTGCAACGCCGCCGAGTCGCTGCTGGTCCACGCGGCCGTCGCCGCCGCCTTCCTGCCCCGCGCGCTGGCGGCCCTCGCCGACCGCGGTGTCCGGGTGCACGGCGACGAGCGGGTGCGGGCCCACCACCCGGCGGTCGAGCCGGCCACCGAGGAGGACTGGGGGCGCGAGTACCTCGCCCTGGAGCTGTCGGCGGCCGTCGTGGACTCCCTGGACGAGGCGGTCGACCACATCCGCCGCCACGGCACGGGCCACACCGAGGCCGTCGTCACCGACTCGCAGACCGCGGTACGCCGTTTCGTGGCGTCCCTGGACACTGCGGTCGTCGCCGTCAACGCGTCCACGCGGTTCGCGGACGGCGGCGAGATCGGCCTCGGCACCGAACTCGGCATCTCCACCCAGAAACTGCACGCGCGCGGCCCGATGGGACTGGCCGCGTTGACGACCACCACCCATGTGCTCGTGGGCGACGGTCACATCCGGGGCGCAGCCGCCGTCCCGGAGTCGTGAACAGGAGGGACAGGCCATGTACGTGCGCATCATCACCGAGACGCAGCCGACGGGTCTGCTGCTGTACGCGGACGACTCGCTCGAGCGCCGCCGGCAGCCCACCCCGCCACCCCGGCTGGGCCTCGCCGGCGTCGAGGACGACCCGGCCGAGCCCCACATCGTGCGCGGGATCGACTGAACGGCCGTACACAGCACGCCGTTCACCCACCACGGATCACGGCGCCGGGGCGGTGCCCACCCCTCGGGGGAGGCACCGCCCCGGCGCACTCACGCGACCTGACAGTGTGTCACCGTGACTGCCGGGTCCGCCCCTTCACCGAGGGCCCGCACTCCCCGCCCGTGCCGGGCCCGGCACCGCGTGCGCCGGGAGGATCCGGATCCGCACCCCGGAAGGCGACGGCGCCACCGGAGGTCCGGCGGGACGCGCCGGACCCTCCACCGCCACGACATCGTCCCGTCGGACGACTTCCCGCGGCGCCCGCCCCCGCAGCCCCGGCAGCTCCCGGGCGTCCACGACGGCCAGCCCGCGGGCGACCACGCGCCCGGTCTCGTCGAGCAGTTCGACGGGGTCTCCGGGCGCGAAGTGGCCCTCGACCCCGGTCACCTCGTGCGCCAGCAGCGGTCGGTTGTCCCGGACGACGGCCCGGACCGCGTCCGGGGTGAGCCGTACCGCCCCGCGCGGGGTGCTGGCGTGCTCCAGCCACAGCAGGTGCTCGGCGGCCCGCTCCCCGGTGCGGTGGAACAGGGTGCCGGTCGCACGGCCGGCCAGCGCGTCGGCGGCGTGCCGGGCGGCCGTCAGGACGACGGGGACACCGGCGTCGGTGGCGATCCGGGCCGCCTCCACCTTGGTCACCATGCCGCCGGTGCCGACCCCCGCGGCGCCCGCGCTGCCGAGCCGGACGTCCCGCAGGTCGTGCGGGCCGCGCACCTCGGCCAGCCGGCGCGCGCCGGGGCGCCGGGGGTCGCCGTCGTACAGGCCGTCCACGTCCGACAGCAGAACCAGCAGGTCGGCGTGGACCAGGTGGGCGACGAGCGCGGCGAGGCGGTCGTTGTCGCCGAAGCGGATCTCCGCGGTGGCGACGGCGTCGTTCTCGTTGACGACCGGCACCGCGCCCATGGCCAGCACCTGGGTGAGCGCCCGGTGGGCGTTGCGGTACTGGGTGCGGCGGCCGACGTCGTCGGCGGTGAGCAGCACCTGGCCGACCCGCAGCCCGTACCGGGCGAACGAGGCGGTGTAGCGGGCCACCAGCAGTCCCTGCCCGACGCAGGCGGCGGCCTGCTGACGGGCCAGGTCGTGCGGCCGCCCGGCGAGGCCCAGGGGGGCCAGGCCCGCGGCGATGGCGCCCGAGGAGACCAGGACGATCTCGGTGCCGGCCGCACGGGAGCGCGCGACCACGTCCACCAGGGCGTCGACCCGGTCGGAGTCCAGCCCGCCGACGGCCGTGGTGAGGGAGGAGGACCCCACCTTCACCACGATCCGGCGCGCCGTCAGCACGTCCTCGCGCAGGGAGCCTGCGGGCCGCCCGGTCACCGCAGTGCCGCCAGCGGACGGCCACGGTCCGGGCGCGGACCGGCGGACGCCGGGCCCATCTCGCGCAGCAGCGCGTGCACGGTCTCCACGACCAGGACGGGCCGCTCGTACGGCAGGTCGTGACCCTGGTCCGGCACCAGGTGCAGGGCGGCGCCCGGGATGTCGAGGGCGAGCCGCCGCGCCTGGTCGGGCGGGGTCCAGCGGTCCCGGGTGCCGACCAGGATCCGGGTGGGCACCCGGGCCAGCGCGCCCAGGCGTCCGGCGCAGTCGTGGGTGGTCAGGGCGGCGAGGAACTCGGCGATGGTCAGGGCGGGGATGTCCCGCAGCGCCCGCGTGTCGGCGCGGACGGTCTCGGCCTGCCCGTGGCCGCCGAGGAGCGCCCGCCACAGGGGAGCCGTGGTCGGATGGGTCAGGGGGCCGGTGAGCAGCCGGTGCACGGCGCGCGCGGACCACGGCGAGCGCAGCAGCGCGCCGGCCGTCCGCCGTCCGGCCCACACCCGCCGGCGGCCGCCGGCGTCGGGCACGGCCGGGGCCATGCCGACGTCGTCCAGACAGGTCGACAGGAGTGCCACGGCCGTCACCCGGGGGCCGAACAGCTCCGGGTGACCGGCCGCCAGCTGCTGGATCGCCATGCCGCCCATGGAGTGCCCGACCAGCACGACCGGTCCGTCGTACGCCGCTGTCGTCTCGTCGAGGACGCGGGCGAGGTCGTCGCCCAGCAGCGCGGTGTCGAGGCGGGCCGTGCCGCGCGTGGAGCGGCCGTGGCCGCGCTGGTCGTAGGCGACCGTGCGCAGCGGCGGGAAGCCGGGGCGCGGCCGGGTCAGCGCGTCGATGTGCGGCCGCCAGTCCCGCGCGCTCACGGTCCAGCCGTGCGACAGCAGCACGGTCGCCCCGGCGTCGAGCGGGCCCTGGACGCGTACGGCGAGTTCGGCGCCGTCGGCGGTGCGGACGGTGTGGGGCGCGCGAGGGGCTCGGGTCGGCAGCGGGGCGGTCATGACGGCCGGCCGGACTGGACGGCGGCGCTCCGCGCGCGGCGCCCCCGCGGACGCGGTGGCCGTTCCGTGCGGGGCAGCCGTTCCCGGGTGCAGATGAAGGCGGACTCGGCCGCCAGCCAGGCCTGTTGGACCTGGTCGAAGGTGAGGCCGAGCGCTCCGGCGATGCGCCGCGGCTCCCAGCCGTGCCGGCGCAGGAACCAGACGTAGGCCGGGCGTTCCCGCGGGTGCGGGCGGATGTGCCGGCCGTCGCCCGCCAGGAAGGCGGCCAGGTCGTCGTCGACGGTGTGCAGCGTGGCGGCGACGCGGAGCAGCTCGCGCCGCTCCCGGACGTTCAGGCCGCCCCAGATGCCGGTGCTCTCCTCGAGTCGCAGCGCCTCGCGCAGGCAGTCGTGGGCGACCGGACAGCGGGCGCACACCCGCTTGGCGGCGGCCTCCGGGTCGCGGTCGCCCGCCTTGCCGGCGGTCGGGAAGAAGGTCTCGGGGTCGGTGTTCCGGCAGGCCGCGCGTTCCACCCAGGGGTCGGTGCCCGGGCGCTGTGGTGCCGTTGCGTACATGGCGGTCGGCCCTTTCTCGACGGGAGGCGGCCGGTCCAGAGGCACCACAGTAAAGTCAACGTCGGATGATTTCAATGAGTGTTGAGTTTTTGGTGGGCGAGGGCGCGGGCGGGGCGATTGTGGCCCTCACGTGTCCGTTTACTGTTCAAACAGTGGATTCCACAAGCGTTGAGTTCACCCTTGATGGAGCCAACTCCGATGTCGTACCGTCGCTTTCGTGAGCAACCGCCGGGCCCCGCAGGGCACCCGGAGGGCCGACACGCCTGCACCGGTCGGTATGGCCGGTGGCCTGCGGAGTGCACCGGACGGCGGGTGGTAGCGCGTCCATTGCTCTTGATCTTCCCGCACCACCGAGCTCGACGTTCGTCGCAGTGCGCCGCCATGGCGCTCCCACGGGGGGAGCACGACCGCACACGGGGGTGTTCGGTGTGCATCGACTTCCAAGGAGAGAGCCGCACGTGGCCCCGGCATGCCCGCACACCGGGGCCGGGCGACGGCCGCCGCCCCCTCGGGCGCGGGTCCATGACAGTCCGTCAGCGTCGTAGAGTCCTTGGAGGCATCATGCCCGTCGTCAGCGCACCCGTGGTCGCTCTGCCACGGCACCAGGTCACCACCGACGAACTGCTCGAGCGGATCGCCGAGTTGTATCCCGACCACCCGCGACTGGTGCACCTGAGGCGCTTCATCCGGGCCACCACCGTGCGTACGCGGTGGTACACGCGGCCGTTGGCCGAGCAGTTCCGCACGGACCGCTCCCTGGCCGAGCGGACGCGCGAACATCTGCGGGACTCGCTCGAACTGGCCGAGAGGGCCGCGCGAGGGGCGCTTCTGGAGGCCGGGCTCGGTCCCGGCCGGATCGACGCCGTCGTGGTGGTCAGCGCCACCGGGCACAGCATGCCGGGGCTGGACGTCCTGCTCATGGAGAGGCTGGGGCTGCGTCCCTCGGTACGGCGCATACCCGTGACCCAACTCGGATGCTGCGGAGGGGTGTTCGGCCTGTCCACGGCCGCGGAGCTGGTCGCCGCGCGCCCCGGGTCCACCGTGCTCGTGGTGTGCGCGGACGTCTTCAGCCACTACCTGCACCGCGACGACACCGGCCTGGACGGAATGATCTTCAAGGGGATCATCGGGGACGCGGCGGGCGCGTGCGTGGTCCGCACCCGGGCGCGGGGCCCGCATCTGGAACTCGTGGACTCCTGGGAGTGCGTGCACCCCGGCAGCAGGGACATCGTGGGATCGATCACCGACAGCGACGGGTTCCACGGATTCAACTCCCTGCGGCTGCTGGGGGCGATCGGCGAGGTCATGCCCGAGCTGAAGGACTGGCTGCACCGCACCAGGTCCGCCGGCGCGGACGCCGCGCCGGACTTCATCGTCTCCCACACCGGGAGCCCCAAGGTGCTCGACGCCATCGTCGAGGGCCTCGGCACCGACCCCGAGCTGTTCGGCCTGGCCCGCGACTCGCTGCGCGAGGTGGGAAACCTCGGCTCGGTCTCGGTGCTGGAGGTGCTGGAGCGGACGTTCATGAAGCCGCCCCGCGACGGCGCGCGGGGCCTCACGGTCGCCGTCGGCCCGGGCGTCTCCGCGATGGCGCTGAAGGGGGTGTGGCACAGCGGCGACTGACGCGGGGCGGGGTGAGGCGCCGCGCGGTGCGGGGGTCGCCCGCGGTGCGGGGTCGCCCGCGGTGCGAGGTCGCCCGCGGTGCGGGCGGAGGGCGTGCGGGGTGCCCGGCGTGCGGGCGCCCGGTGTGCGGAGGGAGGGTGGCGCGCTGGGGTGATGAGGGGTGCCCGGCGCGCGGCGTGGGGCGCCGGGTGTGCGGGACGACGCCGGGCGTGCAGGGTCGGGGGCGCTGAGGCCCTCCGATCCCTCGCCGGCTGCGGCTTCCTCCCCGACCGCCGATTACCCCGCAGACCGTCGATTGCCCGCCGATCGCCGATTGCCCGCAGACCGCCGATTGCCCGTCGGCTGCCGGTCCGCTCGGCCGGTGTCAGTCCGACGGGTTGCCGCGCCCGCGCGGTTCGAGTGAGGGGGACAGGCGCATCTCCAGCGCCGGTACCACCCAGGCGATGAACTCGTCGAAAGGCATCGACGCCAGCGGCTGGATCTGGAGGACGTAGCGCATGAGTGCCAGTCCGGCGAGGTGTCCCGAGGCCAGGGCGGCGCGCGTCCCCGCGTCGGGGCGGTCCTTGTAACCGGACGCGTGTGCCCAGGCTTTGGTGCTCGCCTCGATGCGTTCCCTGAGGATGTCCGAGGTGGCGCTGTCGGCGAGGCCCGCCCGGTAGATGGCGGTCATCGCGTAGCGCGTTCCCTCGTTCTCCCAGAAGGAGAAGTACGTCTGGGCGATCCAGGTCGCCTCCGTCGCCTCGGCCTCGACGTCCGGCATGTTGTCGAAGCTCGCCGAGACGCTGAACGAGGAGTTGACGGCGGCGTCGAAGACGCCCTCCTTGTTGCCGAAGAAATGGTGGACGAGGGCGGGGTCCACCCCCGCGTCCTCGGCGATCGCCCGGATGGTGGTCCGGGCGTATCCGCGGTCGGCGAACAGGTGGAGCGCCGATTCGAGGATCTGCTCCCGGGTGCCGCTGTCCCCGGGCCGCCTGCCGCTGCGCGCGCGTTTGGGGCGGGTGCCCTTGGTCGTGGTCGAGGCGGTCCGCCCGGTGGAACCGGACTTTCGGGGCGCACTCGTCGAGTTGTCTGTGTGCCTGGAGGTCATGAGATCACTGCACTTCGCGGGGGGTACGAGCGATTAATTCACCGCATAGTGAAAACATCCTACCAGGCACCCCGGAGGGCGTCCATCCACAGGTGACACCCCGAAATCACCTCTGCGTGTCCGACCGTTGGCCGGTACGCAGGGTTCCCGGAGCCGGAGCCGGAGCCGGAGCCGGAGTCCCGGACCGGTGGCGGTGTGGTCGTGTGGTCGTGCGGCCGCATGCCCCCCGCGTCGAGGTCACTCGGTGGTGTCCGGACTCAGCAGAGTCTGCCGCAGTCCCGGGGTGATCCGCTCGATCAGGGTCTCGAGGTCCAGTGCGCTCACCGCCCTGACTCCCAGCAGGTGGCGGACGATGGCGACGCCGACGAGCTGTCCGCCGAACAGCGCGGTGTGCGCGTCGGTGTCCTCGACGGCCGGCTCGTGGTCGACCGTCGCGTTGAGGGTTTCGGTGATGCGGGCACGCAGGACCTCGGAGGCCTCCTTGTCGGACAGGCCGATCCGGTAGAGCTCGACCAGGGGTGACTCCTCCTCCTCGCCGGGCTCCCACAGCGGCAGGTAGACGCGTGCCAGCCGGGCGGGGAGGTCCTCGTCGGTGCCCTCGGCGAGCGCCGGGCGCAGCAGTCCGGCCACCTTGACGGTCCGTTCGACGAGGGCACCGAAGACCGCGGCCTTGTCGGGCAGCAGTTCGCGGGCGTACGCGAAGTCCAGGCCGGACTCCCCGACGATGTCCGCGAAGCCGGTCTGCCGGTAGCCGTACCGGGTGAACAGGGTGCGTCCCGCGGAGACGAGTGTCTGGGTGTCCTCGAGCCGTGCTTCCGCCGCGTCCGCTGCGCTGGTGACGGTCATGGTGGGCAACTCCCGTGGGTGTGCGGCGTTCGGTGCCGCGCCGCGCCAGTAGTTCGCCGTCAAGTGAAGTCTCTCGCTGTTGAATTAGTCAAGCGGCTCTGGAATGATTTCAACATACGATGAGTTATTCGACGCGCGGCGCCCCAGGAGGAATCGTGCAGTCCATCGGCATCACGGGAGTGGGCTCGTACCTGCCCGAGGCCATCATCAGCAACGCGGAGATCGGGCACGGAGCCGGCGTGACCGACGAGTGGATCGTCCGCAAGACCGGCATACGCGAACGACGCCGGGCGGCGCTCCACGAGGCCACCTCGGACCTGGCCGCCGTCGCCGCCGAGCGCGCCCTGCGGCGGGCCGGCCTGACGGCGGACCAACTGGCCTACGTCGTCGTGGCCACGTCCACCCCCGACCACCCGCAGCCCGCCACGGCGGCCCTCGTGCAGGACCGCATCGGCGCCCGCGGGGCCGCCGCCTTCGACGTCAACGCGGTCTGCAGCGGCTTCGTGTACGCGCTGAAGACCGTGGAGAAGCTCCTGCTCTCCGCCGCGCCCGGCGAACCCCGGCACGGCCTGGTCATCGGCGCCGACCTGTACTCCCGCATCCTCGACTACTCGGACCGGCGCACTGCGGCGCTCTTCGGGGACGGCGCCGGAGCGGTGGTGCTCGGACCGGTCGCCCCCGGGCGCGGGCTGCGCCGCGTCTCGCTGGTCTCGCACGGCGACGCGCACCGCCTGATCCGGGTGGAGGCGGGCGGCAGCCGCCGACCGGCCTCGGCGAGCACGGTGACCGAGGGCGGGCACTTCTTCCGGATGGACGGGCGGGGCGTGCGCGCCTTCGTCCAGCGGACCCTGCCGGTCGAGATCGAACGCCTGCTGACCCGGGCCGCCGTACCCCACGATGCCGTACGGCACTTCGTCCCGCACCAGGCCAACGGCGCGATGCTCGCCGAACTCTGGCCCGACCTCGGCCTGCCCCGCGCGGCCCTCCACCTCACCCTGGAGCGCTACGCCAACACCGGTGCCGCCTCGGTCCCCGTCACGCTCGCCGACATGGACCGCACCGGCGCGGTGGCCCCTGGCGACCTGGTCGTCCTGGCCGCGTTCGGCGGCGGCATGAGCCTCGGCACGGCCCTCCTCGACTGGACCCTGACCCCGGTCACCGCCGACACCCCCACTCCGGCCGGCGAGCTGCTCTCGCCCCTGACATGGTGACCGCGAGCCACCGGACCGGGGACCGGGAGCCCCCGGCGACTGGTGCGGACCGGGGGAGGGCCGGTGCGGACCGGGGGAGGGCTCCGGGGCTGCGCGCGACGTCCGCTCCGACGCCGGGCGGGGACGGCGACCCGGCAGCGGGCGGGAATGCCGCTCCGCCTTGGCCTGAGGGTGGAGCTCCGCCCCTGCCCGGGGATGGAGCTCCGCCCCTGCCCGGGGATGCCGCTCCACCCTCGCCTGAGGATGCTGTTCCGCCCCTGCCCGGGAACGCGGCTCCGCCCCCGCCCGGGAACGCGGCTCCGCCCCCGCCCGGCGATGTCCCTCCCGTGACACGCGGCCCCGCGCCCCGTGAGGAGCCCGTGCCCGACGTTCGTGGTCGGGTCCTCGCCTTGCGGGCGCTGCGGGCGCGGATCGAGGAGGGGGACGCGCGGGCCACCGCCGCTCAGCGGAGCAAGGGGAAGCTGACGGCGCGGGAGCGGATCGCGTTGCTGCTGGACGAGGGGTCGTTCCAGGAGGCGGAGGCGCTGCGGCGGCACCGGGCGGCCGGGTTCGGGCTGGAGGACCGGCGGCCGTACACCGACGGGGTGATCACCGGGTGGGGCACGGTCCACGGCCGCACCGTGTTCGTCTACGCCCACGACTTCCGCGTCTTCGGCGGCGCCCTCGGCGAGGCCCACGCGGAGAAGATCCACCGCGTCATGGACCGCGCCCTCAGCGCCGGCGCGCCCCTCGTCTCGCTCAACGACGGCGCCGGCGCCCGTATCCAGGAGGGCGTCACCGCCCTCGCCGGCTACGGCGGCATCTTCACCCGCAACTCCCGCTCCTCCGGAGTCGTCCCGCAGATCAGCGTGATGCTCGGCCCGTGCGCGGGTGGCGCCGCCTACAGTCCGGCCCTGACGGACTTCGTCTTCATGGTCCGCGAGACCTCGCAGATGTTCATCACCGGCCCCGACGTCGTCCACGCCGTCACCGGCGAGCGGGTCTCCCTCGGCGCCCTCGGCGGAGCCGACGTGCACGCCGAGGTGTCCGGCGTCGCGCACTTCGCCTACGACGACGAGGAGACCTGCCTGGAGGAGGTCCGCTACCTGCTGTCGCTGCTCCCGCAGAACAACCGGGAGCCGGCGCCCGCCGTACTGCCGGAGGACCCGGTGGACCGGCGCTGCGAGGCCCTGCTGAACCTGGTCCCCGCCGACGGCAACCGCCCGTACGACATGCGCCGCGTGGTCGAGGAGATCGTGGACGACGGGGAGGTCCTCGAGGTCCACGAGCGCTGGGCGGCCAACGTGATCTGCGCGCTCGCCCGGATCGGCGGGCAGGTGGTGGGCCTCGTGGCCAACCAGCCGCTCGTGCAGGCGGGCGTACTCGACATCGACGCCAGCGAGAAGGCGGCGCGCTTCGTGCAGATGTGCGACGCGTTCAACATCCCGCTGGTCACCCTCGTCGACGTGCCCGGCTTCCTGCCCGGCGTCGGCCAGGAGCACAACGGCATCATCCGGCGCGGCGCGAAGCTGCTGTACGCGTACTGCAACGCGACCGTCCCGCGCATCTCCGTCATCCTGCGCAAGGCCTACGGCGGCGCCTACATCGTCATGGACTCCCGTTCCGTGGGCGCCGACCTCACCTACGCCTGGCCCACCAACGAGATCGCGGTGATGGGCGCGGAGGGCGCCGCGAACGTGATCTTCCGGCGGCGCATCCGGGACGCGGACGATCCCGACGCCATGCGCCGGCAACTGGTCAAGGAGTACAGGGCCGAGCTGATGCACCCGTACCACGCGGCCGAACGCGGCCTGGTCGACGACGTGATCGACCCGGCCGACACCCGTCGGGTCCTCGCGGAGTCCCTGCGCGTGCTGCGCACCAAGCACGCCGACATCGCCGCGCGCAAGCACGGCAACCCACCCCAGTGACATCGAAGATGAGGGAGCGTCATATGTCCGCCCGTGCAGCCGTCGAGGAGCGTCCGCTGGTCCGGGTCGTCCGGGGCGGAGAACTCCCCGCGGAGCAACTCGCCGCCCTGACCGCCGTGCTGCTGTCCCGGGCCGCTGCGGCCACGGCGACGCAGGGGGAGCAGCAGCCGCAGCCGCGGCCGGTGACGGTCGTACCGCTGTGGGAGCGCCCCGGTGCCCGCACCGCGTACCGCTCGCCGCTCAGCTGGCGCGACTGAGCGGCCCGGTCCCCGGGGCCGCGGCGGTCTCGGCGCGCGTTCGGCCAGGAGGCCGGGGATCCCGCGAGACGCGGCCTCGGCCTCCTGCTCGTCGAGGACCGTGCCGCCGTACGGACGCCACCCCGCCCCGAACCCGCGAACGGACGGAGACGAACCGTTCCACGACCAGGGGGCCCGCCATTCGGACGGGCCCCCGGCAGACCGTTCCGCAACCCCTGTCCCCTTCAGGGGCGTTCGGCCTCCGCCGACGTCACCTCGCCGGCTTCGGCGCCCCCGGCCTCCTCGGCTCGCATCGTCTCCCCGGCCCGCCCGGCCGTGTCGCCGGGCACCCCGTCCCCGCCGGGCGCCGCGCTCTCCTCGCGCCGTGGCGCCGGCCCCTCCACCCCGCACCACTGGTGCAGCGCCTGCCGTACGCGGTTCTCGTGGCCCTCGGGATTCTCCGCGCCGTCCGTCCACGCCGCGTAACCGTCCGGGCGGATCAGCAGAGCAGTCAGACCCGTCAGACGGGGCGGTACGGCGTCCACGCGGACCGGGCTGACCCGGGAGCCCCAGGCCTCGGTCAGCTGGGCGGCCCGGCCGTCCGCGGAGAGGTCCAGCAGCAGGAAGCGTCCGTCGCGCATCAGTTCGTACAGGCGCACCGGGGCCGCCCCCGGCCGCTGCACCGTCAGGTCCGGCACCCGCTGCCCCACCCTGAGGGCACGCCCCCCGCCGCGGCGCGCGTAGTCGGAACGCAGCCCCGAGAGCGCCTCGCTCGCGAAGCGGCGGATCCGGCGTCGGCCGAGCAGCCCCGCCAGGGCCACACGGCGTACGGCGGTGAGCGCGGGGGACGGGGTCGTCGCGAGCCGGGTGGCGCGATCCGTCGCGCGCAGGACGCGTTCGGCCTGGGGGCGTCGCTCGGCCTGGTACGAGTCGAGCAGCCCCGGCGGTGCCCAGCCCTGCACCTCCGCCGCGAGCTTCCAGCCCAGGTTGACGGCGTCCTGGATGCCGAGGTTCAGCCCCTGACCGCCGAGCGGCGAGTGCAGATGCGCCGCGTCGCCGGCCAGCAGCACCCGCCCGGCGCGGTAGTGGTCGGCGAGCCGCTGGTGGATCTTGAACCGGGCCAGCCAGCCGGGATCGTACGGCTCGGGGTCGAAGCCCAGCGACAGCGTCATCAGCTCGCTCAGTTCCTCCAGGGTCACCGGGTCCCGCGTCCACGGCCGGTCCCGGCGCGCCACCGCGACCCGGTACAGGCCGCCCCCGTACGGCACGGTGACCACGACCCCGCCGTTCCCGGACCGCACCAGCACGTCGTCGACGGGCGGTGTCCTGCGCAGCCGTACGTCGGCGAGGACCGGCGCGATGTCGTATGTACGGCCGCGGAAGGAGATCCCGGCGAGTTCGCGCACCGTGCTGTGCGCGCCGTCGCAGCCGACGACGTAGTCGGCGCTCTCCTCCCACTCCCCGGCGCCGGTGCGGACGTGGAGGGTGACGCCGGAGCCGTCCTGTTCCAGGCCGACCACCTCGGCGTCCCGCTCGATGGTCACCCCGAGGTCCAGGGCGTGCCGCTGGAGGACCTCCTCGGTGCGGCTCTGCGGGATGACGTGCAGGGCGGGGAAGCGGGTGTCGAGCTCGGTGAAGTCGACGACCGCGCCGGGCGCGGGCCGCAGCCGGCCGACCGGGCGGCCCCGCGCCGCCAGCGCGTCGGCGTGGCCGCGCAGGTCGAGGACCTCCATCGTCCTGCTGTACAGCCCCATCGCGCGGGACTGCGCGGAGGCGGTCGGCCGGCGTTCGAGCACCGTGCACGAGACTCCGGCGGCGGCCAGCTCGCAGGCCAGGGCGAGGCCGGTGGGGCCGGCCCCGACGACGATGACGGAATGGTCGGGGGCGGTGGTCACGGTGTTCCTCCTTGGACGTCGGGCAGGGCAGGGACGGGCGCGGGCGGTCCGGCGGGCCGAACAGGGCGGGGCCGAGCAGGAGCGGGCCGAGCAGGAGTGGGCCGAGCAGGAGTGGGCCGTGCACGAGGCCGTCGAGGTCGAGCGGGCCCAGCAGGGCTGGGCTGAGCAGGGCTGGGCCGAGCAGGGCCGGGCCGAGGAGGAATGGGCCGAGGAGGAATGGGCCCCGCACGAGCGGGCGGAAGTCGAGCGGGCCGAACAGGAGTGGGCCGAAAAGGAGTCGGCCCCGCACCAGCGGGCCGAAGACGAGTGGGTCCGCACGAGCCCGCCGGGCGGCAGCCGCCCCGCCGCGCCCCGCCGGACCACGACGAACGTGACGACCGGCGGACCGGAGGCGTCGCGGGCGGCGTGCCCGGGATGGAAAGGGCCTTCGTCGACGTCGCCGGGCGGCAGGTCATCGGCCGGCGCCGGCCAGTGAGGCGAGGGCCGTGAGCGGGTCCCGGGCCGGCCCGGGACCGCAGGGGTGCAGGGTGTGTCCGAGTCCTTCGAGCACATGGACGCGGACCGTGAGCGGGCGCGGCCCGACGAGGTGGCGGGCCGACCAGTCGGCGTACACGCCCGGGTCGAGGACGGCGGGCGGCGCGCTCACCTCGGTGACGTAGCCGAGCAGGTCGCCCGCGCCGTAGACCAGGTCGACGGAGCCCACCCGGGAGGCGATGAACGTGTCCTCCTCGACGACGGTGCCCACGAGCAGCACCACCCGCTCGGCCCGGACGGGCGTCCCGGCGGCGAGCAGCCGCAGCAGGGCCTGTCCGCCGAGCGAGAAGCCGATCAGGGTGAGCGGGACCGTCATGAGATGCCCGTTCCCTTCGAGGAGTTGGACGAGCCGGTCGGCCCGCGCCCGCTGGTCCTCCTCGGTCATCGGGCGGTTGGCGTCCCGGGCCGGCATGTCGCACTCCAGGACCTGCGCACCGGTGCCGACCAGACGGTGGGTCAGCTCGCGGAGCAGCCGGTCGTCGCGGCCGTCACCGCCGAGTACGGAGACGGTTTCGGGCCCCGCGAGCAGCACGGTGGCGTTCGCGGGGCCCGCCGGAAAGGAGCGCCGGGCGCGGTACGCCGTACCGCCCGGGTCGGTGCGCCACTTGAGGCGCTGGTGCACGGTCACGCGGTTCACCTGCGGCGGACGGCCCCGGCGAAGTCGCCGACGCGCCGGTGGAAGAGCGCGATCCGTGGCGCGGGCTTCTCCCGGAGCAGTCGCGCGAGTCCGGTGCCGGGGCGCACGGCGGTGGTGGTGCCGCTGATGCTCATGGCGACCTCGTCTCCTTGCGGGATCTCTCCTCGATCGCGCCCTCCCGGTCCGCCGTGGGGCGGACCGGGAGGGAGGCGGCCGTACGCGGACGGGGGACGGTCGCGTACGGCGGCCCCTTCACGGCCCGTCCCTCAGCGGACCGCGAAGCTCGTGCACGGCGGGAGCCGGGTGCGGGGCGGGCGGGTCCGCGGGCGGCAACGGCACACCCGCGGGTCACGCGCCGGCCTCCCGGCGGGGCTCCCGCGTGCCTCAGACCTCGACCTCGATGACCGTGGCCTCGGTGATCCTGGTGGTTTCCACCAGGGTCTCCACGGGGGCGGTGGCCGAGGCGGCGCCGACCGCACTCAGGGTCACGCCGTCCTGGCCCGGCTCCAGATGGATACGGATGACCTTCTTCTCCTCGGGCATGGTGTGTTCCCTTTCGTCTCATCGCGGGGCGGCGCCTTGCACACCGCCTGGGCGGGGGCCCACTCACGTCGTCGGGAGCGGAGCCGGTGGGCGCCCGCCCGTGGTCACCGGACGGGCCGCGCCGTGCGCGACGCGCGCGGGGTGAGCGTCAGGCGTACGGTGCGCCGCCGGCGCTCGCGTCAGCAGCGGCCGGCGCGCTGCTTGGTGCCGGCCGACGTCGGCCGCCTGCCGGGTACGGGAGCACACGACCTCCCGTCAGGAGGAGGCCCGGCACGCCCCCGTCGGCGACTCCCGGCACACACCGGCCTCCTGGCCACTGAAGTCAACGTGCGTTGAACTCACTGCGTGATGAACTCTACGGGCCGTGAATAACCTTGGCAAGGCTCCGGCGCGCCCGGGCCGGCGATCGGTACGCGGCCCGCGCGCCTGTGGTGCGCACGGCGGTACGAATGTCAGGCTGGACCCATGGAGATCCCCTTCCTGGACAAGTGGCGCAAGAGGCGTGGCTCCGCCGACGGTGTCGCGGTGTTCCCCGAGGGAGGCGACGGCCCGGCGGGCTACGCCGAACTCCTCGCGGAATGCGAGCTGCTGCGCTCCCTGGCGCAGCGGGAGGGGGTCCCGCTCGACGACACCGCCGCCTCGCTGGAGGCGCTCGACCAACTGGTGCCGCGCTGGCGCGACGACGAGGAACTGCTGCCCTGGCTGGGCAACGACGCGGGTCTGTATCTCGGCACCGTCGTCGTGCGCACCGTGCCCGGCGCCGCCTGGCGCATCCTGTCCGACGGCCGCCCGGTGGTCCGGCTGGCCTCGGGCCGCGAGATCGACGTCGTCTCCGACGGCCAGGCCTGGGCCGCCAGCGGAGTCCCCGAGCTGTCGCAGGTGTACGCCGAGGTCGCGGAGTTCTGAAGCCCCGGTTCGGCCCGCGTCCCCACCCGTGTCCGGCTCGCTGTCCCGACCAACTGTTCCGACCAGCTGTTCCGACCTGCGTTCCGACCGGTGCCCCGGCCCGCGGCTCAGGTACGGCTCATGCCCGAGGAGCGCTGCCCGGCCGCTGTGTTGGCAGGGGACCGCGGCCCCGGCGGGAACCCGCCCACGATGACCCCCGAGCGGACGTCGACTACGATGTGCCGTTCGTCCGGGTCGTGGAGACGGCAGTTCGCAGAGCCCCACCCGCCCGGCCGCGGCCGGAGATCACTGCTCGCGCGGCGGAATGGACCTGTACCACGGGTCGTTCGCCGGTGAGGAGAAGGTCAGCCGTGCGCCGGACGGGTTGTGCTCGCGGCGGAGCGCGTCGCCCGTGCCGGCGGCCGGTCCGGCCGCGGTGGCCTCAGGACGCGCGGTGCGAGGTCCGGGAGGCGGGCGCCTGCGCCGGCGGCGGCGCCTGGGCCGCCCGCGTCACGTCGGCGACCAGCTCCACCACGTCGGGGCCGTACGCCTGCGAGTTGACGACCTTCAGCAGCAGCACGAAGGAGTTGCTTCCGTACTTGCGGGAGAGCCGCTCGTGGTGGCGGGCGAGATAGCGGGTGGCGGCCTGGTTGGTGATCGCGCGCTGTCCGCAGAACAGGAACACGGGCCGGCTCTGCCGGGGCTCGCCCACCGTGAGCCGGGCCAGCAGGACGTACTCGGTGACGCCCGCGTCCATGCGGTAGCGCTCGCCACCGACCTGGAACGCGCCCCGGTCGGGTCCCGGTTCGGGATCGACGTTGACGCGCACTCCGGGCAGCATCGCCGCCATGTGGGCCGTCATACGCCGGTTGGAGCCCGGGCCGCCCACGCAGAACTCGGTGCGCTCACCGAAGCCCTGGTGGACCGCGTCCTGCGTGACCACCTGGATACGGGCGCCGCACTCCTTGATGAGCGCGGACAACTCCAGCAGCGCGAACACGTCGAAGCGGTGAACCGCCGGTTCCGCGGTGGCCGGGTCGCGGTTGACGACGAGGAGGGACTCCGAGTTCTCCGGCAGGCCGAAGAAGGCCTGCTTGCGCCGCAGCCTGCGCTTCCACAGATAGGTGCGGGTCACCCAGCCGAGCGCGGCACTGATACCGGCCGCGACCACGCCCAGGACGATGTTGCGCACGTCGTCGTTCATGGGCGCGCATGCTAGCGGTCGAACACGGCCGGGACGTACCCGTGTTCGACGTGTGGCAGTCGTATGACAGTGCACGACAGTGCCCGTAAGGGGGCTGTCGGGGCCCTCGCGATGTGGTTACGCTGCGCGGACGGTCCCGGACTGGAGGTATGGATGCGTCGCCCTGTCGCGCGGAAACTGTCGGTCCTGGCGGTATCGGCCGCCGTGGTCTCGGTGGGGGCCGCGGCGCCACCCGCCCCCGCGAGCACGGCCGTCGAGAAGGTCCCCGTCGCCGTCGGTCACGGCGGTGCCGTCGCCAGCGTCGACGCGGACGCCTCCGCGGCCGGCATCGAGGTACTGAGGAAGGGCGGCAACGCGGTCGACGCGGCCGTCGCCACCGCCGCCGCCCTCGGCGTCACCGAGCCCTACTCCTCCGGCATCGGCGGCGGCGGCTACTTCGTCTACTACGACGCCAAGTCCCGTACGGTGCGGACGATCGACGGCCGCGAGACCGCCCCGCTGACCGCCGACACCGACCTCTTCCTCGAGAACGGCAAGCCCCTCGCCTTCGCCGACGCCGTCAGCAGCGGCCTCGGCGTCGGCACCCCTGGCACGCCCGCCACCTGGGCGACGGCGCTCGACAAGTGGGGCAGCAGGAAGCTCGGCACGGTCCTCAAGCCCGCCGAGCGCCTCGCCCGCGACGGCTTCACCGTCGACGCCACCTTCCGCAGCCAGACCGCCGCGAACGAGACCCGCTTCCGCTACTTCCCGGACACCGCCGAGCTGTTCCTGCCCGGCGGCCGGCTCCCCGTGGTCGGCTCCACCTTCAAGAACCCGGATCTCGCCCGCACCTACGCGGAGCTGGGGAAGAAGGGCGTCGGCGCGCTCTACCGCGGGGCCATCGGCGACGACGTCGTCGACACGGTCAACGACCCGCCCGTGGACCCGGCCTCGGGCTGGAACGCCCGCCCCGGCAAGCTGTCGGAGAAGGACCTCGCGGCCTACCGCGCCAAGCTCCAGGCGCCCACCAGGACGTCGTACCGCGGCCTCGGCGTCTACTCCATCGCGCCCTCCTCCTCCGGCGGCACCACCGTCGGTGAGGCGCTCAACATCCTGGAGCGCACGGACCTTTCGAAGGCGAGCGAGGTGCAGTACCTGCACCGCTTCATCGAGGCCAGCCGCATCGCGTTCGCCGACCGCGGGCGCTGGGTCGGCGACCCCGCCTTCGAGGACGTACCGACGAAGGAACTGCTGTCGCAGAAGTACGCCGACTCGCGGGCCTGCCTGATCAAGGACGACGCGGTGCTCACCAGCCCGGTGGCACCCGGCGACCCGCGCGACCCGGCGGCCTGCGACCCGGGCGGCACGGCGGCGCCCACGACGTACGAGGGCGAGAACACCACGCATCTGACGGTGGCCGACAAGTGGGGGAACGTCGTCTCCTACACGCTCACCATCGAGCAGACCGGCGGCAGCGGCATCACCGTCCCCGGGCGCGGCTTCCTGCTCAACAACGAGCTGACGGACTTCTCCTTCGCCCCCGCCAACCCGGCCGTCCACGACCCGAACCTGCCGGGCCCCGGCAAGCGGCCCCGGTCGTCGATCTCGCCGACGATCGTCCTCGACCGGCACGACAAGCCGGTGGTGGCGCTCGGTTCGCCCGGCGGTGCGACCATCATCACCACCGTGCTCCAGACCCTCACCGAGTTCCTCGACCGGGGCCTGCCGCTCGTCGACGCCATCGCCGCGCCGCGCGCCAGCCAGCGCAACGCCGCACAGACCGAACTCGAACCGGGCCTGTACGGCAGCGAGGTGGCGCGGCGGCTCGAGGCCATCGGGCACTCGTTCAGGCTGAACCCCGAGATCGGCGCGGCCACCGGCGTGCAGCGGCTGCCGGACGGCAGGTGGCTCGCGGCCGCCGAGACCGTACGGCGGGGCGGCGGATCGGCGCAGGTGGTGTACCCGGCCTCATAGCTCGGGGGCGGGGACGGGCGGCCGCGTGCGGAACGCGAGCCGCCCGTCCTCCACGTCCACCGTCACCCGGTCGCCCTCCTTCACCCGGCCGTCGAGCAGGAGCCGCGACATCCGGTTGTCGACCTCGCGCTGGATGGTGCGGCGCAGCGGACGGGCGCCGTACTCGGGCTCGTAGCCGCGCTCGGCGAGCCAGTCGACGGCCGCGCCGGTGAACTCGACCGCGATGCCCTGGGAGTGCACCAGGCGGCGGGTCTTCTCCAGCAACAGGTCGGTGATCTGCCGCAGTTGCTCACCGGTGAGCTGGCGGAAGACGACGATCTCGTCGATGCGGTTGAGGAACTCCGGCCGGAAGTGCTCGCGCAGCGGCCGCAGGATCTGCTCGCGCCGCGCCTCCTCGTCGGCCTCGGCCCCGCCCGGACCGAAGCCGATGCCGGCACCGCGCCGGGTGATCGCCTCCGAGCCCAGGTTGCTGGTCATCACGATGACCGTGTTGGTGAAGTCGACCGTGCGGCCCTGCGCGTCGGTCAGCCGCCCGTCGTCGAGCACCTGGAGCAGGATGTTGAAGACGTCCGGGTGCGCCTTCTCCACCTCGTCGAGCAGGAGCAGCGAGTACGGGTGCCGGCGCACCACCTCGGTGAGCTGGCCGGCCTCCTCGTGGCCGACGTAACCGGGCGGGGCGCCGATCAGGCGGCTGACGGTGTGCCGCTCCTGGTACTCGCTCATGTCGAGGCGGACCATCCGCTCCTCGCTGCCGAACAGCGCCTCGGCGAGCGCCCGGGCCAGTTCCGTCTTGCCGACGCCGGTCGGGCCGAGGAAGAGGAAGCTGCCGATCGGCCGGTCGGGGCTCGCCAGTCCGGCGCGGGAGCGCAGCACCGCGTCCGCGACGACCCGCACGGCCTCGTCCTGGCCGACGACCCGCTCGTGCAGATGCTCCTCCAGGCCGAGCAGCCGGTCCTTCTCCTCCTGGGTGAGGCTCGCGACGGGGATGCCGGTCTGCCGGGACACCACCTCCGCGATGGCCTCGGCGGTGACCTCCAGATGCTGTCCCTCGTCGGCCTCGTCGCCGCCCGCCGCGGCCGCGATCCGTTCCCTCAGCTCGACGATGCGGTCCCGCAGCTGGGTGGCCTGCTCGTACTGCTCGTCCGCGACCGCCTGGTCCTTGTCGCGGGCGAGCTGCTCGACCTCGCGCTCCATGGCCCGTACGTCCGTGCCCTTGGTGCGGGCGCCGAGGCGCACCCGGGCGCCGGCCTGGTCGATCAGGTCGATGGCCTTGTCCGGCAGCCGCCGGTCGGTGAGATACCGGTCGGACAGCTCCACGGCCGCCACCAGCGCCTCGTCGGTGTAGCGGACCTGGTGGTGGGCCTCGTAGCGGTCGCGCAGCCCGCGCAGGATCTCGAGCGCGTCCGCGACGGACGGCTCGGGCACCAGGATCGGCTGGAACCGGCGCGCCAGCGCCGCGTCCTTCTCGATCCGCCGGAACTCCTCCAGCGTCGTCGCGCCCACGATGTGCAGCTCGCCGCGGGCCAGTGGCGGCTTGAGGATGTTGCCCGCGTCCATCGACCCGCCCTCGCCGCCTCCGCCGGCGCCGACGACGGTGTGCAGCTCGTCGATGAAGACGATCAGCCGGTCGGAGTTCGTGCGGATCTCGTCGACGATGTTGTTCAGGCGTTCCTCGAAGTCGCCCCGGTAGCGGGTGCCGGCCACCACGCCGGTCAGGTCCAGCGCGACGACCCGCCGCCCGGAGAGGATGTCCGGGACGTCGCCGTCCGCGATGCGCTGCGCGAGCCCCTCCACGATGGCGGTCTTGCCGACGCCCGCGTCACCGATCAGTACCGGGTTGTTCTTGCCGCGCCGGGAGAGCACCTCGATGGTCTGCTCGATCTCGTCGTCGCGGCCGATCACCGGGTCGATCCGGCCCTGGCCGGCCAGGGCGGTCAGATCGCGGCCGTACTTGTCCAGCGTGGGCGTGGCGGCGGGCCAGGGCCGCTCCGGGCGCGCCTGCGTGTGCGTGGCGTCCGGGGCTTCGGCCGGGCCGCCCGCGGGCGCGAAACGGGCCGCGTTGAGGATGTGGCCCGCCGCGGAGTCCGGGTTCGCCGCGAGGGCGCTCAGCACGTGCTCCGGGCCGATGTAGCCGGCGCCCCGCGAACGGGCCAGCTCGTGGGCGTCCAGCAGGGCCCGCTTGGCGGCCGGCGTGAGGGACAGCGAGGTGGGCGGCGGCGCCTCGCCCGGCGGGTGCTGGGCCGGGCCCGAGCGCTCGTCGATCTCCGTCGCGAGGGAGTCGGGGTCCGCGCCGGCCCGGCTGAGCAGACTGCGGGTCGGCTCCGCCGCGAGGGCCGCGCGCAGCAGGTGCTCGGTGTCCAGGTCACGGCTGCCGTGCTCGGCGGCGTACTGGGCCGCGCCGCGCACCAGGTCCCGGGCCGGCTGGCTGAGGAGCTGGCCGATGTTGATCTGGCGGGGGCCGGGGCGGGGCCCGCCGAAGAAGCGGGCCAGGAATTCACCGAAGGGGTCGTTGTAACCCTCCGGGCTGGTGAAGCCGCTGGTCATGGCGTTCCGTTCCATCGACTGCACTGCCGGTGCGGACGGGTGCCCATGCCGTGCGGCGCTACACCTGGGAGGTGGGTGCGGGCACCGTGACCACCTTGTCACGTTCGTGGGGGAGCGGCATGTTGTGGTGGTTTTGTGTTCATTCGGGGGTGCGGGTGGTGGGTGGTTGCTCGCGCGGTCCTCAGCGTCCCCGAGACCCGTCGCCCCCACGCCTCTCCGTCAGGATCCGCGGTCCGCTGTCCGTGATCGCCACCGTGTGTTCCGCGTGGGCCGCCCGGGAGCCGTCGTTCGTCCTGAGGGTCCAGCCGTCGGGGGCGGCGTGGTAGTCGTCCCCGCCGCCGGCGATCAGCATCGGCTCGATCGCCAGGACCATGCCGTGGCGCAGGGGGAGACCCCGGCCGGGGCGGCCCTCGTTGGGGACCCCGGGGTCCTCGTGCATGCGGCGGCCCACGCCGTGGCCGCCGAAGCCCTCCGGGATGCCGTAGCCGGCCGCCCGGCAGACCGTGCCGACGGCGTGGGCGATGTCGCCGACGCGGTTGCCCACGACGGCCGCCTCGATACCGGCCGCGAGGGCGCGCTCGGCGGTCTCGATCAGGCGGAGGTCCGCCGGGCGCGGCCTGCCCACGGTGAAGCTGATCGCGGAGTCGCCGACCCAGCCGTCCAGCTGCGCGCCGCAGTCGATCGAGACCAGGTCGCCGTCGCGCAGCCGGTAGCGGGTGGGGATGCCGTGCACGATCGCGTCGTTCACGGACGCGCAGATCACCGCCGGGAAGGCGGTCGGGGCGAAGGAGGGGCGGTAGCCGAGGAAGGGCGAGGTCGCGCCCGCCGCGCGCAGGACGCCGTGCGCCAGCTCGTCCAGCTCCAGCAGGGAAACCCCCACGTCGGCGGCGTCCCGGACGGCCGTGAGGGCCCGGGCGACCACCTGGCCGGCCTCGTACATGGCGTCGATCGATGTGTCCGTCTTCAGTTCCACCATGCCAATTACTATACCGGTATTAGAATGACGGCATGGTGCGCACCCCGTTGACCCCCGAAGAACGCGAACGCGGCGAGCGGCTCGGCAGACTGCTCCGCGAGGCCCGTGGCGGCCGGAGCATGACCGAGGTCGCGGCGAGCGCGGGCATCTCCGCCGAGACCCTCCGCAAGATCGAGACCGGCCGGGCCCCGACCCCCGCCTTCTTCACGGTCGCCGCCCTCGCCCGGGCCCTCGAGCTGTCCATGGATGAACTGGCGGGGCGGTGCGCGCCGGCCGGTGTGTAGGTGCGGGGTGCGGGGCGCCGGGGGTGGCGGAGCCGGGGGCCCGGCGCTCAGTGCGGAAGATCGCGTGATGAGCCCGTCGCGTCCCCTTTGAAAAGTCCCCGTAGCCCCGCTGTAACACGACTGGTGTTTTCTACGAACCGGAGTGTTCCGGTCGGGCGGGAGTTGGGCGATGACTCTGGATCAACTCCCGGCCCAGGTGCGGGAGTTCGCGAACTACCTGGACGGTCTTCTGGCGCGCCTCGACCAGGGCTCCGGCTGGTGCGCGGTGTTCTGGCAGCGCGACCCGGACGGTATGCAGGCCTGCCTCGACGGGCGTGAGGTGCCGCCCTGGGACGTGGTGGAGGCACTGCTCCAGGACTTCGCCGCCGAGTACGGCACCCCGGTCGCCGCCCGGGAGGCGGAACGGGTCCGGCCCCTGCACCTCGCCGCCCTCGTCGCCCACGACGACCGGCCCGGTGGCCGCGACGCCCTCGGGGACCGCCTCGACGTGATGCTCCGCGAACAGCGCTACGCCCTCGAGCGCCAGGCCGAACTGGGCCGGCTGCTCGCCGCCGCGACCTCCCGGGAGGAGGCCGACGCCCTCCGCGTCGACCTCGCCTGGGCCCACGACGACCACGAGCGGGCCACCGCCCGGTGCGCCGAACTCCGCTACCGCATAGCGGAGTCGGACCGGCGGGCGGGAAGCGGACAGGTGCGGGAGACCCAGGCGATCCGGCGGGCCGACGGCGCCCACGCGAGCGCCACGGCGTCCGTGTACGACGACGTCCCGACGGCCCCGTACGACGACGTCGCCGCCCCCGCCGACACCGGCCCCCGGTCCCCGTACGCGCCGCGACGCCCCCGACCCGCGTACACCCCGGAACCCGGCCCCCGAGGCGGGTACTCCCCGGAGCCGGACACCCCCACCGGACCCGCCGCCGCACCGCACACCGGCCCCGCACCCGAGCCGGCCCCCGGCGCCCCCGCCCCCAAACAGCGCAAACGCCGTCGGGGCGGCGCCCGCTTCGCCGGCATGACCGAGGAGGAGACCGCCGCCCCCGTCGTCGTACCGCCCGCCGCCCAGCCCGTGCCGCCCGCGGCCGCGCCCACCACGCGCCGCACCCTGCGCGGTGCCCGCTTCGCGGGGGTCGCCGACGCCGTGGAGGCACGGCCGCAGCAGCGGGCCGAACCGTCGGACGGGGCCGCGCGGCAGGAGACCGCCGAGGCGGTGGCGCGACTGGTGCGGCTGCGCGGCGAGGGGCGCAGCGGCGAGGCGCACGCGCTGCTCGCGGAACTCGCGTACCTGCCCGCCGCCCGCCTCCCGCTGCTCGCCGCCGAACTCCAGCGCGCGGGGCTCACCGCCGACTGGACCACCCTGCTCTGGGAGGCCGCCTCGCTGCCCGCCGACCGGCTCGTCCCCACCGCGGACGCGCTGGCCGAGGCGGGGCGCACGGCCGACGGGGAGCAGATCCTGCGACAGGGCGTCGTGCGGCCGGCCGACGAGATCGGGGAGGCCGTCCGCGCGCTGGTGGCGCAGGGCCGCCACCGCGAGGTCCGGGCGCTGCTCGACGCCTACGTACGGGCCCGCGCCCCCGAGGAGGCGGCCCGCAGCGCCGCGACTGACCCGCGGACCCTCGCCCCGCTGCTGCTGGAGGCCGCCCGGGGAGTGTCGGACGAGCGCCACCGGGACCTGGCGCACGCCCTGCGGGTCGCCGGCCTCACCGGCTGAGCCGTACGCCGCCGGGTACGCCCGTACGCCCGCGACTCACCCACTGGAGTGTGAAACGCGATCGACTCCGCGGGTTGACGACGATGGTCTTGGCAAGCCCGTCCCGGAGGCTTACGTTCGTCCCTCTACGGCCGTCGTCTACAGGCGTAGAGGCTCTGACGTTTCCCGTCGAAGGAGCAGCTCATGGCCAACGTCGTACGTGCCGCTCTGGTCCAGGCCACCTGGACCGGCGACACCGAGTCCATGGTGGCGAAACACGAGGAGCACGCCCGTGCGGCCGCCCGGCAGGGCGCGAAGATCATCGGGTTCCAGGAGGTCTTCAACGCCCCCTACTTCTGCCAGGTCCAGGAGCCGGAGCACTACCGCTGGGCCGAGCCGGTCCCCGACGGGCCGACCGTGCGCCGTATGCGGGAGCTCGCGCGCGAGACGGGCATGGTGGTCGTCGTCCCGGTCTTCGAGATCGAGCAGTCCGGCTTCTACTACAACACCGCGGCCGTGATCGACGCCGACGGCACCTACCTCGGCAAGTACCGCAAGCACCACATCCCGCAGGTCAAGGGCTTCTGGGAGAAGTACTACTTCAAGCCCGGCAACCTCGGCTGGCCGGTCTTCGACACGGCCGTCGGCAAGGTCGGCGTCTACATCTGCTACGACCGCCACTTCCCCGAGGGCTGGCGGCAGCTCGGCCTGAACGGGGCCCAGCTCGTCTACAACCCCTCCGCCACCCACCGCGGCCTCTCCTCCCACCTGTGGCAGCTGGAGCAGCCGGCCGCCGCCGTCGCCAACGAGTACTTCGTCGCCGCGATCAACCGGGTCGGCGTCGAGGAGTACGGGGACAACGACTTCTACGGGACGTCGTACTTCGTCGACCCGCGCGGACAGTTCGTCGGCGGGGTCGCCAGCGACAAGGACGAGGAACTCCTCGTCCGCGACCTCGACTTCGACCTGGTCGAACAGGTACGGCAGACGTGGGCCTTCTACCGCGACCGCCGGCCCGACGCCTACGAAGGGCTGGTGCAGCCGTGAGCAGCGAACTCCACGCCCGCCACCGGAACGTCCTGCCGGACTGGCTCGCCCTCTACTACGACAACCCGCTGGAGATCACCCACGGCGAGGGCCGCCACGTCTGGGACGCCGAGGGCAACAAGTACCTCGACTTCTTCGGCGGCATCCTCACCACGATGACCGCGCACGCGCTGCCCGAGGTGACCAAGGCGGTGAGCGAGCAGGCCGGACGCATCCTCCACTCCTCCACGCTCTACCTCAACCGGCCCATGGTCGAACTCGCCGAGCGGGTCGCCCACGTCAGCGGCATCCCCGACGCCCGCGTCTTCTTCACCACCTCCGGCACCGAGGCCAACGACACGGCTCTGCTGCTCGCGACCGCCCACCGGCGCAGCAACACCGTCCTGGCGATGCGCAACAGCTACCACGGCCGCTCCTTCAGCGCCGTCGGCATCACCGGCAACCGCGGCTGGTCCCCGACCTCCCTGTCCCCGCTGCAGACCCTGTACGTCCACGGCGGCGTGCGCACCCGCGGCCCGTACGCCTCGCTCGGCGACGCCGAGTTCATCGCGGCCTGCGTCGAGGACCTCAAGGACCTCCTCGGCCACACCAGGCCGCCCGCGGCGCTCATCGCCGAGCCGATCCAGGGCGTCGGCGGCTTCACCTCCCCGCCCGACGGACTGTATGCGGCATTCCGTGAGGTGCTGAACGCCTACGGGATCCTGTGGATCGCCGACGAGGTGCAGACCGGCTGGGGCCGCACCGGCGACCACTTCTGGGGCTGGCAGGCGCACGGCGACAACGGCCCGCCGGACATCGTCACCTTCGCCAAGGGCATCGGCAACGGCATGTCCATCGGCGGTGTCATCGCCCGCGCCGAGATCATGAACTGCCTGGACGCCAACAGCATCTCGACCTTCGGCGGCACCCAGATCACCATGGCGGCCGGCCTCGCCAACCTCGCCTACCTGCTGGAACACGACCTCCAGGGCAACGCCCGGCGGGTCGGCGGACTGCTCATCGAGCGGCTGCGGGCCGTCGCCGCCCAGGACCCCGGCGTACGCGAGGTGCGCGGGCGCGGACTGATGATCGGCCTCGAACTCACCCGGCCCGGCACCGACGAGGCCGACCCGGACCGGGCCGCCGCCGTCCTGGAGGCCGCCCGCGCGGACGGCCTGCTGATCGGCAAGGGCGGCGGCCACAGCACCAGCGCCCTGCGCATCGCACCGCCGCTGTCCCTCACCGTCGCGGAGGCCGAGGAGGGCGCCGCGATCCTCGAGAGCGCACTGAGGAGCACCCAGTAGCGACCGGCGGCCGGGCGGGGCGAGCGAGCCGGAGCTCACCGGCCGGCGGCGCCCCGGAGGAGAACCGGGCCACGAAAAAAGGGAACGACGCCATGACCACCACCTGGGAGTACCGGGGGCCCGCGGAGCCCCTCGAACCCGCCCTGTCGGTCCGCCAGGTCCTGTCGCTGGAACGCGTCCTGGCCGGGGAGCCCGAGGTGGTGGCCGGCGCGGCCCAGCTCGACCGGCCCGTCCGCTGGGTGCACGTCGCCGAGGCCGCCGACGTCGGGGTGATGCTCAGCGGCGGCGAGATGGTGCTCACCACCGGCGTACTGCTCGCCGGCGACGAGGGCAAGCAGGCCGAGTACATCCAGTCCCTGTACCGCGCGGAGGCCGCCGCCGTCGTCCTGGGCCTCGGCCGGGCCTTCCCCGCGCCGCCGGACGTGATGCGGCGGGCGGCCGAGCGGTGCGGGCTGCCCATGGTGGTCCTGCACCGGCCGTTCCCCTTCGCCGAACTGACCGAGGAGGTCCAGTCCCGGCTCGTCCGGCGGAAGTTCGCCGCCGTCAGCCTCTCGGAGGCGGTACGGACCGCGCTCACCGGGCTCATCACCGCCGGCGCCCCCCTGCAGCGGCTGCTCGACGAGGTCGCCCACCACACCGGCTGCCCGGTCGTCGTCACCAACCTCGCCCACCGGGTGCTGGCGACGGCGGGGGAGCGGTCGGCGGTCGACGACGTGCTGCGCGACTGGGAACGCATCGCCCGCCAGGCCGGCGGCAGCGAGGGCGACGGCTGGATCCGCGCCGAGCTGGGCGGACGCGGCGAACGCTGGGGGCAGATCATGCTGTGCGGCTACCGCGGCGACACCGCGGGCGGGCGACTGCTCGCCGACCGGGCCGCCGAGGCCCTCGTCCTGCACCGCATGCTCGGCGGCACCGCCGCCCACTCCTGGGAGGAGCAGTCCGCGCAGGGCCTGCTCACCGACCTGGTCTCCGGGGTCGTACCGGCCCGGCAGCTGCTGCCCCGCGCACGGGCCGCCGGACTGCCGGTCAACCGGCGCACCTTCGTCCCGCTCGTCGTCCGCGACACCGAGGCCGCCCCACTCGACCGTCTGCTCCGCCTGCTGGGTCTGCCCGGCCTGGTCGCCGAACTCGCCGACGGGGCCACCGCCGTCCTGCTCAGCCTCGCCCGCGACCAGAACGCCGAGGCGCTCACCGCGCACTTCGCGGCCCGGCTGCGCACCGAGTCCGGCCAGACCCCCACCGTGGTCGCCGCGGCCGGCCCACGGACCGCCTGGGACGACGTGCCCGCCGGACTGCGCGAGGCGCAGCACGTCGCCGACGCCGTCGCCGACTCCTCGGCCGCCCTCGACCTCCCGGCCGTCGTCCGCCTCAAGGACGTCCACCTGCGCGGCCTGATCCGGCTGCTGAGGGACGACCCGCACGTGCAGTCCTTCGCCGAACGGGAGCTGGACGGACTGCTGTGCGCGGCCGGCGACGACCTGCTCGCCGTCCTGCGCACCTACCTCGCCACCGGCCGCAACAAGTCCCGCACCGCCCAGCTCCACCACGTCTCCCGGCCCGCGCTCTACCGCCGGCTGGAGGCGATACAGACACGGCTCGGGGTGGACCTCGACGACTTCGAACAGGCTGCCTCGGTCCACATCGCGCTCCTCGCGCACGACGCGCAACAAGGCTGACCCCGCACACGGTGCAACAGCGGTGAAACAAGGGACGACCTGCGAAAACGGTGGTGAAACATGGGCCCACGACCACGTGACAGCGTGGCACGCCACACGCCCCCGGACGTGACACCGTGCCACTCAAACCGGCCCGGCGGGCTTCCTAGGCTCCTCGCACACCGAGCGACCGGAGGTCCCGATGAGCAGAGTGATCCGTGCCGCCGTCTTCCAGACCGCGTGGACCGGCGACAAGGAGTCGATGATCCAGGTACACGAGCGGGCGGTGCGCGACGCGGCCGCCCAGGGCGCAAACGTCATGTGCTTCCAGGAACTGTTCTACGGACCGTACTTCTGCCAGGTCCAGGACCCGGCCTTCTACGAGTACGCCGAGCAGATCCCCGACGGGCCCATCGTCCAGCGCTTCCAGGCGCTCGCCCGGGAGCTGGGCATCGTCCTCGTCCTGCCGATGTACGAGGAGGAGCAGCCCGGCGTCCTCTACAACACCGCGGCCGTGATCGACGCCGACGGCTCGTACCTCGGCAAGTACCGCAAGCACCACATCCCGCAGGTCAAGGGCTTCTGGGAGAAGTTCTACTTCCGCCCCGGCAACCTCGGCTGGCCCGTCTTCGACACCGCCGTCGGCAGGATCGGCGTCTACATCTGCTACGACCGCCACTTCCCCGAGGGCTGGCGTGCCCTGGGCCTGGCGGGCGCCGAGATCGTCTTCAACCCGTCGGCGACCTCACGCGGCCTGTCCGCCTACCTCTGGCAGCTGGAGCAGCCGGCGGCGGCCGTCGCCAACGAGTACTTCGTCGGCGCGATCAACCGGGTCGGCGTCGAGGAACTGGGCGACAACGACTTCTACGGCACCTCGTACTTCGTGGACCCGGAGGCCCAGTTCGTCGGCGAGGTGGCCGGCGACAAGGAGACCGAACTCGTCGTCCGCGACCTCGACATGGCCAAGCTGCGCGAGGTCCGCGACCGCTGGCAGTTCTACCGCGACCGCCGTCCGGACGCGTACGAACCGCTGACGGCTCCGTAGCCCGGACGGTGCCCGCGCCCCGCGAGGGGCGCGGGGCAGTGCCCCCACGCGGCTGCGCCGCGGGGCGCGACCAACCTCAGACAACCCGCACCTGTTCACCTACGACCCAGCGGAGTGTCCACGCATGAGCAGCCGTACCGTCATCCGCGGTGGCCTCGTCATCACCGCGTCCGACGAGATCCACGCCGACGTCCTGGTCGAGGACGGCCGGATCGCCGCCCTCGCCGCCTCCGGCACCCCGGCCGCCGCGGCCTTCACGGCCGAGCGGACCATCGACGCGACCGGGAAGTACGTGATCCCGGGCGGCGTCGACGCCCACACCCACATGGAGCTGCCGTTCGGCGGCACCTTCGCCTCCGACACCTTCGAGACCGGCACCCGGGCCGCCGCCTGGGGCGGTACGACCACCATCGTCGACTTCGCCGTGCAGAGCGTCGGGCACACCCTGCGCGAGGGCCTGGACGCCTGGCACGCCAAGGCCGAGGGCAACTGCGCCGTCGACTACGCCTTCCACATGATCGTCTCCGATGTGAACCAGGAGACGCTCAAGGAGATGGACCTGCTGGTCGAGGAGGGCGTCACCTCCTTCAAGCAGTTCATGGCCTACCCCGGCGTGTTCTACAGCGACGACGGCCAGATCCTGCGCGCCATGCAGCGCTCCGCCGAGAACGGCGGCCTGATCATGATGCACGCCGAGAACGGCATCGCGATCGACGTGCTGGTGGAGCAGGCGCTGGCCCGCGGGGAGACGGATCCCCGGTACCACGGCGAGGTCCGCAAGGCGCTGCTGGAGGCCGAGGCCACCCACCGCGCCATCAGGCTGGCGCAGGTCGCCGGCGCGCCCCTGTACGTCGTGCACGTCTCGGCGACGGAGGCGGTCGCCGAGCTGGCCAGGGCCCGCGACGAGGGGCTGAACGTCTTCGGCGAGACCTGCCCGCAGTACCTGTTCCTGTCCACCGACAACCTCGCCGAGCCCGACTTCGAGGGCGCCAAGTACGTGTGCTCGACGCCGCTGCGGCCGAAGGAGCACCAGGCCAAGCTGTGGCAGGGCCTGCGCACGAACGACCTCCAGGTCGTCTCCACCGACCACTGCCCCTTCTGCTTCGTCGGCCAGAAGGAACTCGGCCGCGGCGACTTCTCCAAGATCCCCAACGGTCTGCCGGGCGTCGAGAACCGCATGGACCTGCTCCACCAGGCCGTCGTCGACGGGCACATCTCGCGCCGCCGCTGGATCGAGATCGCCTGCGCCACCCCGGCCCGCATGTTCGGCATGTACCCGAAGAAGGGCACCATCGCCCCAGGTGCCGACGCGGACGTCGTCATCTACGACCCGCACGCCCAGCAGACCCTCTCCGCCGAGACCCACCACATGAACGTCGACTACTCGGCGTACGAGGGCAGACGGATCACCGGCCGCGTCGAGACGGTCCTGTCCCGCGGCGAACCCGTCATCACCGAGCGGGAGTACACCGGTCGCGCCGGCCACGGCGCCTACACCCCGCGCTCCACCTGTCAGTACCTCACCTAGGGAGTGCGCCATGGACTTCGGACTCGTCCTGCAGACCGACCCGCCGGCCTCGCGGGTCATCAGCCTCATGAAGCGCGCCGAGCGCAACGGCTTCACCCACGGCTGGACCTTCGACTCCGCCGTGCTCTGGCAGGAGCCGTTCGTGATCTACAGCCAGATCCTGGCCAACACGCAGAAGCTCACAGTGGGCCCGATGGTGACGAACCCGGGCACCCGCACCTGGGAGGTCACCGCCTCCACCTTCGCCACCCTCAACGACATGTTCGGCAACCGCACGGTGTGCGGCATCGGCCGCGGCGACTCCGCGATGCGCGTCGCGGGCCGCAAACCCAACACCCTCGCCCGCATCAGCGAGGCCATGAAGGTCATCCGCGCCCTCGGCCGCGGCGACGAGGCCGACCTCGGCGGGACGGTGATCAGGTTCCCGTGGATCCGGCCGGGCGCCGAACTCCCCGTCTGGATGGCCGCCTACGGGCCGAAGGCGCTGAAGATGACCGGCGAGGAGGCCGACGGCTTCATCCTCCAGCTCGCCGACCTCTACCTCACCGAGTACATGGTCAAGGCCGTGAAGGAGGCCGCGGTCGCCGCCGGCCGTGACCCGTCCGAGGTGAAGGTCTGCGTGGCCGCCCCCGCCTACGTCACCGACGACGACTCGCCCGAGGCCCTGGCCCACGCGCGGGAGCAGTGCCGCTGGTTCGGCGGGATGGTCGGCAACCACGTCGCCGACCTCGTCTCCAAGTACGGCGAGCACTCCGCCGCCGTACCCGACGAACTCACCGACTACATCAAGGCGCGCGAGGGCTACGACTACTCCCACCACGGGCGCAGCGGCAACCCGGACACGCAGTTCGTGCCCGACGAGATCGTCGACCGGTTCTGCGTCATCGGGCCGGCCGACAAGCACGTCGAGAAGCTGAACGCCCTGCGTGAGCTGGGCGTCGACCAGTTCGCCGTCTACGACATGCACGACGCGCAGGAGAAGGTCATCGACGCGTACGGCGCGCAGGTGATCCCGGCCGTCAACGGCTGACCCGCGACCCCGCTTCACCTCCCCACCCCCCACTCCTGTTCTCCCCTCCCCGCAGTCCCCGGGGAGGGGGCCGGAGCCCGCACGGCCTTTCCGGATCCGCCCCTCGTTTGATTGGCCTGCCCATGACCGACACCGCTCCCACGGCCATACCGCCGACGTCCCAAGTCACCCTCGCCGACGGCCGGGTGGAGATCGCTCCTGGTTCGCCGCAGCCCAGCGGCCCCTACGCCAACGAGGACCTGCTGCCGGTCCCCGTCGAGAAGCGCACCTGGACCACGTACAACTTCTCCGCGCTGTGGGTCGGCATGGCCCACAACACGGCGTCGTGGACGCTGGCCTCCGGTCTGATCGCCGTCGGCATGGACTGGAAGCAGGCGGTGCTCACCATCGCGCTGGCCAATGTGATCGTGCTGGTCCCGATGCTCCTCACCGGCCACGCGGGACCGAAGTACGGCATCCCCTTCCCGGTCTTCGCCCGCGCCTCCTTCGGGATCCGGGGCGCCAACCTGCCCGCCGTCGTACGGGCGTTGGTGGCGTGCGGCTGGTTCGGCATCCAGACCTGGATCGGCGGCGAGGCGATCTACTTCCTCGCCGGGAAGCTGATCGGCGACGGCTGGACCGACGCCGGCAAGGTCGGCGGGTACGCCTGGACGATGTGGCTGTCGTTCGCGATCTTCTGGGCGATCCAGGTCGCGATCATCTACCGGGGCATGGAGACGATCCGCCGCTTCGAGAACTGGGCGGCGCCCTTCGTGCTCGTCGGCGCGTTCGTGATGCTGTGGTGGATGAGCGGCAAGGCGGGCGGCTTCGGCCCGCTGTTCGACCAGCCGTCCAAGCTCGGCTGGGGCGCGGACTTCTGGAAGCTGTTCGCCCCCGCCCTCATGGGCATGATCGGTTTCTGGTCCACGCTGTCCCTGAACATCCCGGACTTCACCCGGTACGGCAGGAGCCAGAAGGCGCAGACCTGGGGCCAGGCGCTCGGCCTGCCCACGACCATGACGCTGTTCGCGTTCCTCTCCGTCATGGTCACCTCGGGCTCGCAGGCGGTGTACGGGGAGGCGATCTGGGACCCGGTGCAGCTGGCCGCCAGGACGGACAACGTAGCGGGCCTTCTCTTCGCGCTGGTCACGGTCCTGGTGGCGACGCTCTCCGTCAACGTCGCGGCCAACCTGGTCTCCCCGGCCTTCGACTTCTCCAACATCGCGCCCCGGAGGATCAGTTTCCGCGCCGGCGCGCTCGCCACCTGCGTCCTCGGCGTGCTCATCTTCCCGTGGAAGCTGTACTCCGACCCGCAGGGCTACATCTTCACCTGGCTCGGTCTGGTCGGCGGTCTGCTCGGCACGGTCGCCGGCATCCTCATCGCCGACTACTGGATCCTGCGCCGCGCCACGCTCGACCTGACCGACCTGTACCGCACCGGCGGCCGCTACTGGTACGACGCCGGCTGGAACTGGCGGGCCGTCGTCGCCTTCGTCGCCGGCGGTGTCCTGGCCGTCGGCGGCGCGAGCTTCAAGCCGCTGATCGACGGCCGGGCCATCCCGGCGCTGGCGCCGCTGGCCGACTACGGCTGGGCGGTGGGCCTCGGCACCTCAATGGTGCTCTATCTGACGCTGATGCGGCTCAGGGGGCGCGACAAGGCCACTGTGTGACCTGGAAGGACGGCGGGGCGGCCGGAGGGACAACCCTCCGGCCGCCCCGCCGTCGGCTTCGCCCTTCGCTGTCTCCTCGTCAGGAAGGCTCCCTCCGCGCTCAGTTCGCCGAGGCCTTCAGCGCGGCGACCGCTTCCTTCGCCGCCTTGATCGCGCCCTTGTTGATCTCGTCCGTGCTGGGCGCCTTCTTCGTCTCGAAGTCGCTGCCGTTGTAGGTGATGACCACCAGCGCGTTGGAGACCCGGGCGATCACCACGCCCTCACGGGTCTGCTGCTTGTCCTCGGTGGTGAGGTTGACCACGGAGTAGCCCTCGTCCCCGAGTCCCGGGACCGCCCCGCCGCCGCTTCTCTCCCCGGTCCGCGCCTTGTACGAACTCCGCGCCGCGTCGTCCGAGTCCGTGAGTTCGAAGGAGACGTCGAGCCAGCGGTACTCGTAGCCCTTGAGCGCGTTCCAGGAGCAGGTGCGGCGCAGCGTGGGGTCCGTCGACGGGATCTCCTTGCCCGCCGTCCTGGCGCCCGGCACCAGCGAGGAGACCGTCTTCGTGGCCACGCTCGTGCAGGGTGCGGGGGCGGCGGCGAACGTCTTCGGCGCGGCGGTGGTGGAGGGGGCGGTCGACGACCGGGACTGGGTCTTCGGCGTGTCCTTGGCCGCGGCGTCCTGCGAGGAGGTGAGCGGCCCGGACGTCAGCGCCCAGCCCGCGCAGGCGAGTACGGCCACCGGGGACAGACGCGCGGTGAGGGTGAGCGGCAGTGGGAGAGAGCGCACGGCGCACTTTCGTGGGGACGGTGCGGACGGGGTCCACGATGCGGACGGGGACGCCAGTTTCACACGACTGCCTGTGGGGCCGAAAGGGTGAACTCGCTCCGTGGCGGCGCGGTGACAGGGGCGGAGGTGGGAGCAGGTCCCTTTCCGTGCTTTTCGCGGGTTTACCGGGCGCAGGGCCGTCCGTCCACGGCCTCGCCGACGCCGACGCCGACGCCGACGCCGACGCCGACGCCGACGCCGCCGACGCCGAGGCCGGAGCCGTACCTCCCCGCGGTCGTGCCCGTCCTCCGGATCACCGACCCGGACGGCGGCCGGTCATCCGCCCGCCCGCCGCCTCGCCACCATGCGGGCCGCCGCGTCGTGGACCAGTCGCGCGTCGAGTTCGAACATCGCCACCAGGGCGACGGTGTCGCCGTGGATCTCACGGGAAGGTCTCCTCCGGCTGCGGCGCGGGATCGCCGGCCGCCGGGAACAGGGCACCACTGAACGGCCCGTCGGTGACGAGCGGGATGTGCCGGGGACCGGCCGGTTCGCGCCCCGACGTCATCGCCTGCGGCGCCGGGGCGGACTGCCTCCCGGGATGGATAGCCTGCTGGTGACCGGCCGAACCGGAGCCATGGCCCGAACTCCCCGGCTTCTCCCGGCTTCTCCCGGCTTCTCCCGGCTTCTCCCCGGGGTCGACCCCGGGCGGGATCCCGGGTGCCGGCCGGCCGGACGACCCGGCACGAACAGTTGCGAACAGTGAGGTGAGAGGTGCAGTTCACCACCCGACCCACCCTCCAGGGCACCTTCGGCATGGTGTCCTCCACCCACTGGCTGGCCTCCCAGTCGGCCATGGCCGTCCTCGAGGACGGCGGCAACGCCTACGACGCCGCCGTCGCCGGCGCGTTCGTGCTGCACGTGGTCGAACCCCACCTCAACGGACCCGCCGGTGAGGTCCCGATCCTGCTCGCCCCGGCGGGCGACGAGGTGCGCGTCCTGTGCGGGCAGGGCGTCGCCCCGGCCGGGGCGACCGTCGCCCACTACCGGGGGCTCGGCCTGGACCTCGTACCCGGCACCGGTCCGCTCGCCGCCGCCGTCCCCGGCGCCTTCGACGCCTGGATGCTCCTGCTGCGCGACCACGGCACCAAACCCCTCGCCGACGTCCTCAAGTACGCCATCGGCTACGCCGAGCACGGCCACGCGCCCGTGGAGAACGTCGGCGCGACCGTCGAGACGGTACGGGAGCTGTTCGAGACGGAGTGGACCTCGTCGGCGCAGGTCTACCTGCCGGACGGCACGGCGCCCCGCCCCGGCCGGCTGCTGCGCAACCCCGCCCTCGCCGCCACCTGGAAGCGGCTGCTCGCGGAGACCGCGGGCGCGGGGGACCGGGAGGCGCGGATCGAGGCCGCGCGGGAGGTGTGGCGGGCCGGGTTCATCGCCGAGGCACTCGTCCGGCAGGCCCGCCGTCCCACCCTGGACAGCAGCGGCGCACACCACACCGGCACCCTCACCGCCGCCGACCTCGCCGGCTGGTCCGCGACCTACGAGACGCCGGCGACGTACGACTGGAACGGCTGGACCCTGTGCAAGGCCGGCCCCTGGAGCCAGGGCCCGGTCCTCCTCCAGCAGCTCGCCCTGCTCCCGCCCGAGCTGCCCGCCCACGGCTCCGCCGACTACGTCCACCTGCTGATCGAGGGCTGCAAGCTCGCCATGGCCGACCGGGAGGCCTGGTACGGGGACGCGGCCGAGGTCCCCCTCGGGGACCTGCTGTCGGCCGAGTACAACGCCGGCCGGCGTCGGCTGATCGGGGACAAGGCGTCGTACGAACTGCGGCCGGGCAGCCCCGGCGGGCGCGTTCCCCGGCTGGCCGCGCACGCGCGCGTGGTGGCCACGGACGAGCCCGGCTTCAGCCCGATGGGCGTCGGCGAGCCGACGGTCGCCAAGGCGCCGACCTCACCGGTGCCGGGGGAGCCCGACACCACCGCCGACGGGGTCACACGCGGCGACACCTGCCACCTCGACGTCGTCGACCGCTGGGGCAACATGGTCGCGGCCACGCCCAGCGGCGGCTGGCTCCAGTCCAACCCGGTCGTGCCCGAGCTGGGTTTCCCGCTCGGCACCCGGCTCCAGATGACCTGGCTGGAGGAGGGCCTGCCCAACGCGCTGACGCCCGGCCGCCGCCCCCGCACCACCCTCACACCGTCGATCGCCCTGCGCGACGGCGTCCCGGTGCTGGCGTTCGGTACGCCCGGCGGCGACCAGCAGGACCAGTGGCAACTGCACTTCTTCCTGGCCGTCGCCCTCCGCGCGCGCGTGCGCGGCGGACTCGACCTCCAGGGCGCCGTCGACGCCCCGAACTGGCACAACGACGCCTTCCCCGGGTCCTTCTACCCGCGCGGCATGCGACCGGGCAGCGTGACCGTCGAGTCCCGCATGCCCGCCGACGTCGTCGACGACCTGCGCCACCGCGGCCACGACGTGACCGTCGGCGCCCCCTGGTCCGAGGGACGACTGTGCGCGGTCGCCCGCGACCCGGGGACCGGCATCCTGTCGGCGGCGGCGAACCCGCGGGGCATGCAGGGGTATGCGGTGGGGCGGTGAGGCGGTCGGAGGCGGTGGTGAGGCGGAGGCAGAGGCGGGGTGACCGTGGGTGACTCGGGTGGGGCGAGGTGAGTGGTGCGGGGTGGGACGAGGTGAGTGGGGTGGTGGGGCGGGGTGAGTCGTCGGGTCCGAGGCGGGTGTGAGGGAACCAGGGCCCGCGGTCCGCCGCCCCCGCTGTTCATCCCGATTCCACCCCCGATGCACCGGTGGGGCAGGGATTGTCAGTGGGGCGTGCTCTCATGGAGGCATGATCGAAGACATGGAAACCATCGACGAGTTTCTCGCCCGTCACTCGGCCGACGTGGAGGAGGCGGTCCGCAAGGCCGCCGCGGCCGAGATCATGCCCCGCTTCCGCCAGCTCGCCGCGCACGAGGTCGACCAGAAGAGCGGACCCCACGACCTGGTGACGGACGCCGACCGCAATGCCGAGCTGTACCTCACCGGCGCCCTCGGCGCCCTGCTGCCCGGCTCGGTCGTCGTCGGCGAGGAGGCGGTGCACGCCAATCCGGTGACGTACGAGGCGATAAAGGGGGACACCCCGGTCTGGATCGTCGACCCGGTCGACGGAACACGGCAGTTCGTGCACGGCGACGACGGCTTCTGCACCCTGGTCGCGCTCGCCCGGCACGGCGCCGTGCTCGCCTCCTGGACGTATGCGCCGGCCCGTGACCAGCTCGCCACGGCCGTGCGCGGCGCAGGCGCCTTCCTGGACGGCGAGCGGTTGTTCGCCGGGGCCCCGACACCCGGCCGCGACCTGACGGTGGCCACCTCCCACCCCGACTACACCACCGACGAACAGAAGCAGGCCCTGCTCGGCCTGTGGACGGACGGCGTCGCACCGCGCGCCTGCGGATCGGCAGGCCTGGAGTACCTGGCCGTCGCCCGGGGCGAGCTGGACGCCACGGCCTTCTCCTGGGAAGCCGCCTGGGACCACGCGGCCGGCCTGCTGCTGGTCGAGGAGGCCGGCGGCGCCCACCTCACCCTCACCGGCGAACCGTTCCGGCTCACCGGCGGCAACAGCCTGCCGTTCACGGCGGCCCGGGACGCGGCGACGGCCCGGCGGGTGGCGGGCCTGCTGTCGGGGACACGACCCTGACGGCACCGGCCACTGCGACTCCCGGCCCGGCCGGCACCGACGTCACCGGCACCGCAGTCTCCGGTGCTGACGGCCTTGCCGACACCGGCACCGCAGTCTTCGGCCCTGTCGGCCCTGTCGGCCCTGTCGGCACCGGCAGTGCCAGCCCGGCCCTCACGGCCCTACCGGCACCGGCACGGACAAGTCCCCGGCTCCGGTGGCTCCGGCGGCCCCGACACCCCCGCCACTGCGAGCCGCTCGGCCTGAAGTGACCGATGTTCCGGGCGCGTTGTGGTTTTCGGCCCCTCCCCGGGCCTTGGCCCCCGCGCCGCAGGCGCTGTCGGACCCCCGGCATATCCTGATCCCGGAGGCCACCGGCTGACGAAGGGGTCCGAAGTGCCGATGCTTGACGTGGTCGTGGTGGGAGCGGGGCCGAACGGCCTGACCGCTGCCGTGGAGCTGGCCCGGCGCGGCTTCTCCGTGGCCCTCTTCGAGGCGCGGGACACCGTGGGCGGGGGAGCCCGCACCGAGGAACTCACCCTCCCCGGCTTCCGCCACGACCCCTGTTCCGCCGCGCACCCCCTGGGCATCAACTCGCCCGCGTTCCGCGCCCTCCCCCTGGAGCGCTACGGACTGGAGTGGCTGCACTCCGACCTGGCCATGGCACACCCCTTCCTCGACGGCAGCGCCGCCGTGCTGTCCCGCTCGGTCGCCGAGACGGCCGCCTCGTTCGGACCGCGCGACGCGGGCGCCTACCGCAGGCTCGTCGAGCCGTTCCTGCCCAGGTGGGACACCCTGGCCCGGGACTTCATGTCCCTGCCGCTGACCTCGCTGCCCCGCGACCCGGTGACCCTGGCCCGCTTCGGCCTCGCCGGCCTGCCCCCGTCCACCTGGCTCACCCGCCGCTTCCACGACGAACCCGCCAAGACCCTCTTCGCCGGACTCGTCGCCCACGTCATGGCCCCCCTGGGCGGCTTCGCCACCGGCGCCATCGGCCTGGTCTTCGCCCTCGCCGCGCACGCCCGCGGCTGGCCGGTGGCCCGCGGCGGCTCCCAGGCCATCTCCGACGCCCTCGCCGCCTACCTGAAGGACCTCGGCGGCGCCATCCACACCGACTACGAGGTCAAGCGCCTCGACGACCTGCCCCCGGCGCGCGCCTACGTCTTCGACACCTCGCCCACCGCCCTCGCCCGCATCGCCGGCCTCGGCCGTTTCTACGAGCGCTACCGGTACGGCGCCGGCGTCTTCAAGATCGACTACGCGCTCGACGGGCCTGTCCCCTGGACCGCGGAGGAGGCGCGCATCGCCACCACGGTCCAGATCGGCGCGGACAGCGCGGAGATCGGCGCCGCCCTGCGCGCCGCCTCCCGGGAGGGCCGCGCACCCGAGCGACCCTTCATGATCACGGTGCAGCCGGGCGTCGTCGACGCCACCCGCGCCCCGGCCGGCCGGCACGTCTTCTGGGCGTACGGTCACGTCCCCAACGGCTGGACCGGCGACCTCACGGACGTCATGGAACGCCAGCTGGAGCGCTTCGCCCCGGGCTTCCGCGACCGCGTCCTCGCCCGCGCGATCGCCGGCCCCGCCGAACTCGCCGCCCGCAACGCCAACTACGTCGGCGGTGACATCGGCTCCGGCGCGGCCTCCGGCCTCCAGCTGATGCTGCGCCCCCGGCTCTCCCTGTTCCCGTACTCGACCCCGCACCCGGCCGTCTTCATCTGCTCCTCGGCCACCCCGCCGGGCCCGGGTGTCCACGGCATGTCCGGCCACAACGCGGCCAAGGCAGTCTGGCGCCGACTGCGACAGCAGACGTAACCCCCGGCCACCCGGCCCACGGCTACGCGGTCGCGCCCGACAGAGAGGCAGTCCGACTTGACCACCATCACCCTCGTCCGGGGCGACATCACCGACCAGTCCGTGGACGCCGTCGTCAACGCAGCCAACTCCTCGCTGCTCGGCGGCGGAGGCGTCGACGGAGCCATCCACCGCCGCGGCGGCCCCGCCATCCTCGCGGAGTGCCGCAAGCTCCGCGCCTCCCACTACGGCCGGGGCCTGCCCGCCGGCCGGGCGGTCGCCACCACCGCCGGCGCCCTGGACGCGCGCTGGGTGATCCACACTGTCGGTCCGCGCTTCAGCCACGAGGAGGACCGGTCGGAGCAGCTCGCGTCCTGCTACCGGGAGTCGCTGCGGGTCGCGGACGAGCTGGGCGCTCGAACGGTCGCCTTTCCGGCGGTCTCCGCGGGCATCTACGGATGGCCGATGGAGGACGCGGCGCGGATCGCTGTGGAGACGGTGCGGGCGGCGAAGACGTCGGTCGGGGAGGTCAGGTTCGTGCTCTTTGACGAACGGGCATACGAGGCGTTCGCCCGGCAGGTCCGTTGAGCAACGGTCGTGGCCCGTCCACCCAGCTCGCCTGGGGTCCCCTTGCAGCTGTGCCGACGTGCCGGCGCCGAGCGGGAGGTGCCGGCACGTCGGTCCAATCTTCTTGACGTTCTCTACCAGCAGTCGATCCCACCACGCGCTCCCCAGAGCCTTCCTTACTCCCCGGGCTCCCTGAGACGAGCCCCAGGGAAGGGCGCGGGGCGCCCCGGCGTCCGCGCTTGTGAAGGGGTGCAGCAGACCGGCGGTTCCTTCCGAGCCTTCTCCACGAGTCGGCAGGGCGGCGTCGTCACCCTGGTCACCCCGAACCAGCGCCGCGGTATGACCCGCCTCCTGGCAGCGGCCGGCATTGTCCCGCAGACCACCCAGGTCCGCACGGGCGAAGAGGCCCTGCACCGCATCACCGGCGCCCAGGCCCCGACCGGCATCCCGGTCGTCATCACCGCACCGGTGGTCGAACGCCCCAAGAAGCGCAGCGCCACCTCACGCGGCCGACGCCGCCCCGCCTCGGCGACCCGCCGCGCGCCCGTACGGCAGTCCACCGCCGGTGCGGCGGCATAGAACCTTCGTGATCAGGAAGCAGAACCGTCTCCGCGGAAGGCACCCTTTGACGCTGGTCCAGATGCAGTTCCGCCCGGCGAGCGCCCACCCCGTGCACGGCACGGTGGCCGACACCATGGACGCGGCCGGACCGCAGGTCTGGGAGGACATGACCGTGGAGGTGGCACTGTGCATCATGGCCGCCGCCCGTACGGAGCATCTGGTCGTCTGCGACGAGGACGGCCTGTGCGTCGGCCTGGTCACCCGAGCCCGGCTCACCTCCGTCCGGGACAGTTCCGGATACACAGACAGGATCCGCCTGCGTGACATCACCGACGGCAGCGGGCCCTTCGCCTTGCCGCTGACCACGAGGGACGAAGCCGAGCGTGCGCTGCGCTGCCGCCGGATCGGGGCCCTGCCCGTGGCCGACGAACACGGCAACGCTCCGGGCGTCCTCGCCTCCCGCTGAACCGCTTCACGGCGGTCGGCCCCGTCTCTCCTTCTCCTGACCGACGCGACAGGCGCCAGCTGACACCAGAACAGCAGTGAGGGCCCTACCGGCGCGCGCCGGTAGGGCCCTCACTGCGTGCCGTGCCGCTCTCGGCGCGGCGGTGGGTCAGTGGGTCAGTGGGTCAGTGGTCGAAGTAGCTGAAGTCGCCCACGGTCCAGGCACTGACGTCCTCGATCGCAACGCGGTACATCCCGCCCGTCTCCGGGATCCCCACGGTGCCCTGCAGGATCCGCGCGACATGGAAGTGCAGATGCGTGGGCGGCCCGTCCTCCCTCGCGGGGGTGTCGAAGACGGCGGAGAACTCGCTCAGGTCGGCGGAGTCCGTCAGCACCTCCGACACCCTCTGCCTCCACATGGCTTCTGGAGCCAGCCGCCCGGTGATGACAGCACCACCGGTGACCACGGTCAGGGACATCTGATTGCTCTGCCCGGACTCCACAAGGGCGGCTATGTCAACGATCAGCTCGTCAGGCTTCGGCATGAGATCGGATTCTATGCACCGGCCCGTCCGGGCGGCCCGGGTGGTAGCACTACCGGGTAAGACGGGGGCACACGGCTTCCCCGGTGCCGCAATACAGGTCAGGGGTGCGCATGCGCGGCGCCTGCGAGCCAGGGGCGTGGACGGCGACCTCGATGGTGGACCGGTGGGCCGTCAGTTCCAGTGTCCGGGTACCCCCGCCGTGGCGCTCCGCCGGGCTGTGGTCGGCTGCCGCGGTTCCTCAAGGAAGGCTCGTGCGGTATCGCGTGTGTCGGCAACGGCCATGAGGGCAGGGACAGTTGTGGCGTAGACGGACATCGTGTTCATCAGGCTCACCCTGGTCTCTGGAACGCCCATGCCCGGCCCCCGCCTGCCCGGCCCCTGTGCCCCGCCCGCCACCCCGACAACCCGCCGTAGCCACGGTGCCTGCCGGAGGAGACCGAGGGCCACAGTCGCCGCGCCGCGCCGGCCGGCGGCGTCACGGGAAGCTCAGCGGGCGGCTCTGGGTCTCACCCGTGCGCCGGACCTGCGCTGCGGACGGTCCCGCGCCTTCGCAGACCGGCCCAGGGGGATACCTCATCGCCGAGTGCACCAAATCTGTGTCCGCTGAAGTAGACATTCGTTGCTCTCGCAGTTATGGTTTCTCATGTAGTCGAGATCGAGCGAGGCCCGGCAGACACGAACTGCCGGGTAGTTGTACCCGTATGACGGTCCGGTGGTGGAGTGTCGAAGCCAGGTTTGTTGCACGACGGCGACGGGACTGACGACCGGACCGGGTGGCTCGCAGTGATGAGGGGCCGCCGTGAGGAGGACCGCGGTTGACGCGGTTGTGCAGTACCAGCAGTGCTGTATCGAGCGGTTCCCTCGGTGAAGGCGTCGGGCTGCGGACGCGCGTGCCGGGGAGTTCGGCAGAGGGGTTCCTCGCCAGAGCAGGCGCAGAACGGGCGACGGGACCGGCTGCCGGAGAGTGGCGCTGTGTGAGGCCACCAGCAGTTCGCGGTGTCAGCAGTACAAGCAGTTACGCAGTTCCCGTTTGGCAAGTGATTGGTTCAGAGGGAAGAACGGAGGAGTCGAGCGCCATCAGGATCGCCCGGGCGGAAGACGCGAAGTCCCGGGTGCCGCAGGACATCGATAGGTAGGTGGTCTCCGGTCACGCATCCGCGATCCCCGCACCCCCGTCGGAGTATGGGGCGGCTGTGCGGAAACAGAAGGCCGGCGCAGCACTAGGGCCGGCAGATGGTGTTGCAGTTCCTTCGGGGCCTTGGTGCCGTACGGCACCAAGGCCCCTCCACGCGTTCCACAGAGAGGTGAGATGACAGCAGACGAGTCGCTGGGCCGTCTCGACGACGACGACTACCCCGCCTACACGATGGGCCGGGCCGCCGAGTTGCTCGGTACCACTCCCGGCTTTCTCCGCGCCATCGGCGAAGCGCGACTGATCACACCACTGCGCTCCGAGGGCGGACACCGCCGCTATTCCCGCTACCAACTGCGCATCGCGGCCCGCGCGCGTGAGCTCGTCGACCAGGGCACCCCGATTGAGGCCGCATGCCGGATCATCATCCTCGAAGACCAGCTCGAAGAAGCCCAGCGCATCAACGCCGAATACCGCCGCGCCGGCGGATCGTCCAGTCCATCGGCCGCGGCCTGAGGTGAGCGTGCCCGCCGGTACCGGCGGGCCCTCACACCCGCGCACGGCCGGGCTGTGGCGCGCAGGGATGGTCCTCGTGTCCGATGGCTCCACTGGCGTTCGGCTCGCCTCCGGCCCCGGTCGCGGGGCCGCCACAGTGAGGAGGCCGGCACTCTCCACACCCGAAGTCCCAGTACGTCTCCCTCTTCACCAGAGGGAAAACGGCTGTTTGCCGCCTCCCTCCAGAAATCCCCCCTATGGCCGCAGTCGCTGATCGGGCCGCGAGCGCGGCGGCAGCAGCGTGCCGCAGGAGTGCACGCGCCTGCTGTTTTGTGGTCAGTAGGCTGCGAGGGAGATGGCGATGTAGTGCGCGGTGAAGGCCGCCACGGTCAGAGCGTGGAACACCTCGTGGAAGCCGAACCAGCGGGGCGAGGGGTCGGGGCGCTGGACGGCGTAGACCACCGCGCCCGCGCTGTAGAGGAGACCACCGGTCACCATCAGGGTGACTACGGCCGCTCCGCCGGTGTGCAGGAAGTCGGGCAGGTAACGCACCGGCGCCCACCCCAGGGCCAGGTAGCAGGGGGTGTACAGCCAGCGGGGAGCTTTGACCCACACGACGCGGAAGGCGATGCCGGCCAGCGCGCCCGTCCATACGATCCACAGCAGCAGGGTTCGCTGGTCAGGGGGGAGGAGGAGCACGGCCAGAGGGGTGCAGGTGCCGGCAATGATCAGGAAGATGTTGGCGTGGTCGAGGCGGCGCAGAACGGCCTCGCCCAGCGGCCCCCAGGTGCCCAGGTGGTAGACGGCGCTCGTCCCGAACAGCAGCCAGGCGGTAACGGAGTACACAGTGCAGGCCAGGACCGCCTGCTCGGTCCGCGCCAGGCAGATCAGCACGATGCCGGCGCTCAACGAGGCGGGGACCATCGCGGCGTGGAGCCAGCCACGCAGCTTCGGTTTGATCGGCTCGACCAGGTCGGCCGCCCACTCGACCAGGTCGGCAACAGGATGAGCATTCTCTCCGGCACTGCCCTGGTGTGATCCGCCGGGGAGACCGGCTACGCCGCCCCCGGACACGGCTTCCCGTCCTGTCTCGGACTTCTCGGCATCATCGGCAACCATCCGATCATGCTAAGAGCCTGCCCGTAACAGCGTCCCCGGAGGCCGGTCTCGTAAGGCCGGCATGGCCGGACGGGCCCGCTCGGCCATCAGGAGAGCACAGACGCCGGCTGCCACCGCGCACGTCCTCGGACTGCTGGCCGCGCTCCCCGCCCCCAGCGACGCAGGAGAACGCTTCCGGTCGGACCCGTGGCGATCCTCGGGCACTGCCTACCTGTACACCGAGTGGACCAGCGCCGAGGCGCACCAGGTGGCCGCGGAGGCCGCCACCACGACAAGGGGCACGAGATCTTCGCCGGCACCACCGGGCCCACGGCTCACCCACGGAAGGCGGTACCGCCTTCGCCAGTCCCTGTCCCGGCCGCCGGCGTAATCCGATCGTTTTCGGGGCACCCGTTGTGGTGCCCCGGCCCTGTCGGGAGGAAGAGATCGAACAGGTAATGGATCACCACGCCCCACTCTCCGGTAGCGTCAAGGTATGAGTCATCCACACCCCGAGCTGAAAGCCGCCCGTCCCCTTCCCGAAGGAGGGCTGCGGGTCATCGCCCTGGGCGGCCTGGGTGAGATCGGCCGCAACATGACCGTGTTCGAGTACGCCGGCAAGCTGCTCATCGTCGACTGCGGCGTGCTCTTCCCCGAGGAGACCCAGCCCGGCGTGGACGTGATCCTGCCGGACTTCACCTCGATCCGGGACCGGCTGGACGACATCGTGGCCGTGCTGCTCACCCACGGGCACGAGGACCACATCGGCGGCGTGCCGTATCTGTTGCGCGAGCGGGCGGACATTCCCGTTGTCGGCTCGAAGCTGACGCTGGCATTTCTGGAGGCCAAGCTCAAGGAACACGGCATCCGGCCGCGCACGGTGCGGGTGCGGGAGGGCGACCGGCGCGGCTTCGGGCCCTTCGACTGCGAGTTCGTGGCGGTCAACCACTCCATCCCGGACAGCCTCGCGGTCGCGATCCGCACCGGCGCCGGGATGGTGCTGCACACCGGCGACTTCAAGATGGACCAGTTCCCCCTCGACGACCGCATCACCGATCTGCGCGCCTTCGCCCGCCTCGGCGAGGAGGGCGTGGACCTGTTCCTCACCGACTCCACCAACGCCGAAGTACCCGGCTTCACCACCTCCGAGCGTGAGCTGAACCCGGCGATCGAGCAGGTGATGCGCACCGCGCCGCGCCGGGTCATCGTCTCCAGCTTCGCCAGCCATGTGCACCGCATCCAGCAGGTCCTGGACGCCGCCCACCAGCACGGCCGCAAGGTCGCCTTCGTCGGCCGGTCGATGGTCCGCAACATGGGCATCGCCCGTGACCTGGGCTATCTGAAGGTCCCGTCCGGTCTGGTCGTGAGCACGAAGGAGCTGGAGAAGCTCCCGGACCACAAGATCACTCTGGTGTGCACCGGCTCCCAGGGCGAACCGATGGCCGCGCTGTCACGGATGGCCAACCGCGACCACATGATCCGCATCGGCAAGGGCGACACCGTCCTGCTCGCCAGCTCCCTCATCCCCGGCAACGAGAACGCCATCTACCGGGTGATCAACGGACTCACCCGGTGGGGCGCCCACGTGGTCCACAAGGGCAACGCCAAGGTGCACGTCTCCGGGCACGCCAGCGCCGGCGAACTCGTCTACTGCTACAACATCGTCAAGCCCCGCAACGTCATGCCCGTGCACGGCGAATGGCGCCACCTGCGGGCCAACGGCGACCTCGCCATCCGCACCGGCGTCGATCCCGACCGGGTCGTGATCGCCGAGGACGGCGTCGTCGTCGACCTCGTCGACGGGCGGGCGTCCATCACCGGAAAGGTCCCCGCCGGCAACGTCTACGTGGACGGCATGGAAGTCGGCGGTGCCACCGAAGCGTCCCTCAAGGACCGCCTCACCCTCGCCGCCGAAGGCGTGGTCACGGTGGTGGCGATCGTCGACGCGGACACCGGCGCCCTCGCCGAGGCCCCCGACTTCCTGGCCCGCGGCTTCGTCCACGACGACACCACCTTCGAGCCGGTCATCCCCGTCATCGAGAAGACCCTGGCCACCGCGGCCGAGGAAGGCGTCGGGGACGCGCGCCAACTCGAACAGCTCCTCGCCCGCGCCGTGGCGAACTGGGCGTTCCGCACCCACCGCCGCAAGCCCCTCATCATCCCCGTCATCATCGACGCCTGACCCACGGCCCGACAGCGTCCGGGGTCGGACGCCGATGTGTACGAGGTGAAACTCGGCGAGGAGTTCCTGATGGTCGCGTTCCCCGCCGTTTATCTACGGCTGGCCGATGGACGACGCGGCCCGCATCGCGATCGAGACGGTGCGCACGACGCCGACGACGGGCGAGGAAGCCAGGATCGTCCTCTTCGACGAGCGGGCGTACGCGGCGTTCGCGACGCGACTGGACTCCAGAACCTCACCCCGCCTCACCCCGCCGCCCCCCGCTCACATCCCCCCACCCCCCACTGTGCGCCGGGCTTAACCCCCGGTGACCGGTTCGGGAGACACCTGCGTAATGCACACTTCATACCGTCACAGAGGCTCTCACCAGGCCGATCGTCAGAACGAAGGGGGCGCCCGTGGCCGTGCCGGACCCGCGGACCGACAGCGCGACGAAGGTGCGCACGGTCTGCTCGTACTGCGGTGTCGGCTGCGGCATGGTGCTCGACATCGGCCGCGGCCCGGACGGACGCCGTACGGTCCTGAAGGCCTCCGGCGACAAGGAGCACCCCGCGAACTTCGGCCGGCTGTGCACCAAGGGCGCGACCACGGCCGACATGCTCGCCGCGCCGGGCCGGCTGACCACCGCCCTCGTCCGCTCCGACCGCGGGGAGGAGCCTGAGCCGGCCCCCGTGGACGCGGCGGTCGCCGAGACGGCCCGGCGACTACGGGAGATCGTCGACGAGCACGGGCCCGACGCGGTCGCCCTCTACGTCTCCGGCCAGATGAGCCTCGAAGCGCAGTACCTGGCGAACAAGCTGGTCAAGGGCTACCTGCGCACCAACCAGATCGAGTCGAACTCCCGGCTGTGCATGGCCAGCGCCGGCACCGGCTACAAGCTCTCCCTCGGCGCGGACGGGCCGCCCGGCTCGTACGAGGACCTCGACACGGCGGACGTCTTCCTCGTCATCGGCTCCAACATGGCCGACTGCCACCCGATCCTCTTCCTGCGGCTGATGGACCGGGTGAAGGCGGGCGCCAAGCTGATCGTCGTCGACCCGCGCCGCACCGCCACCGCCGAGAAGGCCGACCTGTTCCTCCAGGTCAGGCCGGGCACCGACCTCGCCCTCCTCAACGGGCTGCTGCACCTGCTGTACGAGAACGGGCACACCGACCCCGACTTCATCGCCGCGCACACCGAGGGCTGGGAGGCGATGCCCGCCTTCCTCGCCGACTACCCGCCCGCCACCGTCGCCGAGATCACCGGCATCCCGGAGGCCGACCTGCGCGAGGCGGCCCGGCTGATCGGTGAGGCGGGGGAGTGGACGAGCTGCTGGACGATGGGCCTCAACCAGTCCACGCACGGCACCTGGAACACCAACGCCCTGGTCAACCTGCACCTCGCCACCGGCAGGATCTGCCGCCCGGGCAGCGGCCCGTTCTCCCTCACCGGCCAGCCCAACGCCATGGGCGGACGCGAGATGGGCTACATGGGGCCCGGACTGCCCGGTCAGCGGTCCGTGCTCGTCGACGCCGACCGCGCCTTCACCGAGGACCTGTGGGGGCTGGAGCCCGGCACGATCCGGGCCGACGGCGTCGGCAAGGGCACCGTCGAGATGTTCCGGAAGATGGCCGACGGCGACATCAAAGCCTGCTGGATCATCTGCACCAACCCGGTCGCCTCCGTCGCCCACCGCAAGACCGTCATCGAGGGCCTGGAGGCCGCCGAGTTCGTCGTGGCCCAGGACGTCTTCGCCGACACGGAGACCAACGCGTACGCCGACGTCGTCCTGCCGGCCGCCCTGTGGACCGAGACCGAGGGCGTCCTCATCAACAGCGAGCGCAACCTCACCCTCGCCCGCCCCGCCGCCGACCCGCCCGGCGAGGCCACCGCCGACTGGCGCCTCATCGCCGCCGTGGCCCGCGCGATGGGCTACGAGGACGGCTTCTCCTACGACAGCGCCGAGCAGATATTCGAGGAGATCAAGCGCGCCCACAACCCGCAGACCGGCTACGACCTGCGCGGAGTGACGTACGACCGGCTGCGCGCCACCCCCGTGCAGTGGCCGGCCGCCACCGCCGACGGCCCCGCCCGCAACCCCATCCGGTACGTCGGCGCCGACGGCTCGCTCACCTTCCCCACCCCGAGCGGCCGTGCCGTCTTCCACGCCCGCCCGCACGTCCCGCCCGCCGAGATGCCCGACGACGACTACCCGTTCGTCCTGAACACCGGCCGGCTCCAGCACCAGTGGCACACGCTGACCAAGACCGCCAGGGTGGCCAAGCTCAACAAGCTCAACCCCGGCCCCTTCGTGGAACTGCATCCCGAGGACGCCGCCGGGCTCGGCGTCGCCGACGGCGACTCGGTGGAGGTCGCCTCACGGCGCGGCCGGGCCGTGCTGCCCGCCGTCGTCACCGACCGCGTCCTGCCCGGCTCCTGCTTCGCGCCGTTCCACTGGAACGACCTGTTCGGCGAGTACCTCAGCGTCAACGCGGTGACCAGCGACGCCGTCGACCCGCTGTCCTTCCAGCCCGAGCTGAAGGTGTGCGCGGTGTCACTGACGAAGGTGTCGACGCCGGTGAGCGTGCAGGTCCCGGCCGCCGGGGCCCCGGCCACCGAAACCCCGGCCGTCGAGAACGCCGCCGCCCCGGCACCCGGCGCGGTGATCGCGCCCACCGCCGTCCACCCCTCCGCCGCCTCCGTCTTCGGCCTGGAACCCGCCCCGCCGCCCGTCCTGACCGAACGCGAACGGCACTACCTGGTCGGCTTCCTCGCCGGCATCCCGGCCGGCGCGTCCGGCGTCCCGGTCCTGCCGCCGGACGCGCCCTTCAGCCCCGAGCACGCCCTGTGGGTCAACGGCACCCTCGCCGGCATGTACTCCCGCACCACCACCGCCCCCCAGCGGCCCCAGGGCCGCCAGGTGGTGATCCTGTGGGCCTCGCAGACCGGCAACGCCGAGGACTTCGCCGCCGCCACCGCCGCACGGCTCAGCGCGGGCGGTCACACCGCCTCCCTCGTCGCCATGGACGAGGCCGACCCCGCCACCCTGCCCTCCGACGCCGACCTGCTCCTCATCACCAGCACCTTCGGCGACGGCGACGCCCCCGACAACGGCGCCGGATTCTGGGCCGGCCTGGCCGCGCCCGACGCCGACCGCCTGGAGGGCCGGCGCTACGCCGTCCTCGCCCTCGGGGACTCCTCCTACGACGACTTCTGCGGCCACGGGAGACGGCTGGACCACCGTATGGACGAGCTGGGCGCCGTACGGCTGGCGCCGCGCACGGACTGCGAGCCGGACTACGAGCCGCAGGCGGAGGCCTGGCTCGAACAGGTGCTCATCGCGCTCAAGGAGGCCGAGGAGAAGGCCCACGAGACGACGCGGACCGCCACGCGGGCGACCACCGGGGAGGTCACCCAGGAGGCCGTCCGGGAGACCGCGCGGACCGGCACCGGCGCCGTGCCGACGGCGGCCGCGACCGTGGCGCCCGCCGCCCCGGCCCGCTCCAGGCGCCCCGCCCCCGTCACCGCCCGCCTCACCGGCAACCGGCTGCTGAGCCTGCCGGGGTCCGGCAAGGAGGTGCGCCGCTTCACCTTCGACACCCGCGACAGCGAGACCCCGCTCGTCTACGAGGCCGGCGACGCCCTCGGCGTCCGCCCCCTCAACTCCCCGGAGCTCGTCGACGAGTGGCTGGCCGTCACCGGACTCGACGCACGCGCGCGGGTGCACGTGAACGGCGTCGGCGAGGTCCCCCTCGACGAGGCCCTGCTGCGCCACCTCGACATCACCCGGATCACCCCCGCCCTGCTGCGGTTCACCGCCGACCGCATCCGCGACCCGCGCGAGCTGCGCAAACTGCTGCGCCCGGACAACAAGGGCGAGCTCGCCAAGTGGTCCTGGGGCCGCCAGGCAGTCGACGTGGCCGCCGAGTTCGGTGTCCGGGCCGACGCGCAGGAGTGGGCCGAGGTGCTGGGGCGCCTCCAGCCGCGCCTCTACTCGATCTCGTCCAGCCCGCTGACCGACCCCCACCTCGTCTCGCTCACCGTCTCCGTGGTGCGCTACGAGAACCTGGCCGGCCGGCCCCGCCAGGGCGTCTGCTCGCCGTTCCTCGCCGACGCCGGGCCGGGCACCGCGGTGCCGGTGCACGTACAGCGCTCACCGCACTTCCGGCCGCCCGCCGACCCGGCCACCCCGATGGTGATGGTGGGCCCCGGCACCGGCGTGGCGCCGTTCGTCGGCTTCCTGGAGGAACGGCGGGCGCGCGGGCACCGGGCCCAGAACTGGCTGTTCTTCGGCGAGCAGCACCGGGCGACCGACTTCTACTACGAGGAGGAGCTGACCGCGCTCCTGGCCGACGGCACCCTCGCCCGCCTGGACACCGCCTTCTCCCGCGACCAGCGCGCCAAGGTGTACGTGCAGGACCGGATGCGCGAGCACGGCTCCCAGCTGTGGTCCTGGCTCCAGGGCGGCGCCCACTTCTACGTCTGCGGCGACGCCTCCCGCATGGCCAAGGACGTCGACCGGGCCCTGCACGACATCGCCGTCGTCCACGGCGGCCTGGGCGAGGAGGAGGCCGCGGCCTACGTCAAGCAGCTCGCCTCCGAGAAGCGGTACGTACGGGACGTGTACTGACGGTGGGGCCGCCGCCTTCGGTGACCGGCGCCAAGTGGCGTTGCGCCGAAGTGAGTTGATATTCAGCCATCACCGGCGCGCCCCTGTTCGGTTTCCCAACAGCAGTGGACAAGATCTGACACACCTCCGTCCCGTGCAGCCGCACGGTTCGCCCCGAGGAAGGTCATGGTCATGTCGCATCCGCACGTGTCGCCCATGGACCGGCCGGACCACCCCCAGCGGGTGTTCGTCAGCCGTCGTCGTCTCCTCGAAGGATCGGCCGCCGTTCTGGGCGCGCTCGCTCTCTCCACCCCGTCCACCAGCCACCGGGCCGCCGCGGCGGACGCGACCGACGTCACCCCGGAGTGGAACGGCCGCATCGACGTCTTCCGGCTCGGCACCGAACCGCCGCACACCACCCTCATGCCGTACGGCGACCTCGCCCAGGCCCTGGCCGCCGACCGTACCCGCTCCCCGTACCGGCTCAGCCTCGACGGGACCTGGAGATTCGCCTACGCCGAGCGTCCCGACGACCGGGACGTCGACTTCCACCGCACCGACCTCGACGACTCCTCCTGGGAGACGATCCCCGTCCCGTCCGTCTGGCAGCTGCACGGCCACGACTTCCCGATCTACGTCAACATCACCTACCCCTACTGGGGCCCCAACGGCCTCGGCGAGGAGCCGCAACCGCCCGCCGCCCCCACCCGCTACAACCCGGTCGGCCAGTACCGGCGCACCTTCACCGTGCCCAAGGGCTGGGCCGGCCGGCGCACCTTCCTGCACTTCGAGGGCGTCAAGTCCGCGCACTACGTCTGGATCAACGGCGAGCTGGTCGGCTACCACGAGGACTCCTTCACCCCCGCCGAGTACGACATCACCGAGCACCTCAAGCCCGGCACCAACCAGATCGCCGTCGAGGTCTACCGCTACTCCGACGGCGACTGGCTGGAGGACCAGGACATGATCCGGCTGAGCGGCATCTTCCGCTCGGTCTACCTGTACTCCACGCCCGCCGTGCACCTGCGCGACTTCAAGCTGGACACCCCGCTGGGCGACGACTACACCACCGCGCAGCTGTCGGTCACGGCGAGCGTGCGGGACTACGGGAACGGGGGAGACCGGCGGGACGGGGGCACGGGGGCGGCGACGGGATCCGGTGGACTGCATACAGTCGACGCGCGGTACACGGTCGACACCCTCCTGTACGACGCCGACGGCCACCCCGTCTGGCCCCGCCCCCTCCAGCAGACCGTCCACCTCACCCCCGGCGGCGAAACGACCGTACAGGCGGCGAAGGCCGTCCCCGCCCCCCGCCTCTGGTCGGCCGAGCACCCCTACCTCTACACCGCCGTGCTGCGGCTGCGCGACCCCGCCGGCAAGGTCATCGAGACCCTCTCCCACCGGATCGGCCTGCGCGAGTTCGCCCTCAAGGACGGGCTGATGCGCATCAACGGCAGGCCCGTGTCCCTCCGCGGCACCAACCGGCACGAGATGCACCCGGCCCGCGGCACCGCCCTCACCCGCGCGGACCTCGTCCAGGACATCAAGATCATCAAGCGGATGAACATGAACTCCGTCCGCACCTCCCACTACCCCAACAACCCGCAGTGGTACGAACTCGCCGACGAGTACGGCCTCTACCTCGTCGACGAGACCAACCTCGAGACCCACGGCATCCGCTCCCAGTACCCAGGCGACCACCCCGAGTGGACCACCGCCTGCGTCGCCCGCGCCCAGAACATGGTCCACCGCGACAAGAACCACGCCTCGGTCGTCATCTGGTCCCTCGGCAACGAGGCCGGCGCCGGCAGCACCTTCTCCGCCATGCACGACTGGATCCGCTCCTACGACCCCACCCGCGTCATCCAGTACGAGGGCGACGACCGCCCCGGCGTCAGCGACATCCGCTCGCAGATGTACGAGACGCCGGCCCGCGTCGAACAGCGTGCCAAGGACACCGCGGACACCCGGCCGTACGTCATGATCGAGTACTCCCACGCGATGGGGAACTCCAACGGCAACTTCAAGAAGTACTGGGACCTCGTCCGCCGTTACGACGTCCTCCAGGGCGGCTGGATCTGGGACTTCGCCGACCAGTCCCTGAACTGGCCCACCCCCGCCCGCACCCTGCTCACCGAGACCGGACCCGGCCGGCTGCGCGGCGCACTGCTGGCCTCCAGCGGCACCTTCGACCGCGCCGCGGGCGTTTCCGGCGCCACCGTCTTCCCCCGCGACCCGCGCCTGGACCTCACCGGCTCCCTCACCCTGGAAGCCTGGGTCACCCCGCGCGTCACCGGCTTCCACCAGCCGATCATCGCCAAGGGCGACACCCAGTACGCCCTGAAGCAGACCAACCGGACCGTGGAGTTCTTCATCCACGGCGGCGGCCAGTGGGTCACCGCGTCCTGGGCCGTGCCCGACGACTGGACCGGCCGTGAGCACCACATCGCGGGCGTCTTCGACGCCGACGCCGGCACGCTCACCCTCCACGTCGACGGCGAGGTCCGGGCCACCCGCACCACCACCCGCCGCCCCGCCAACAACACCGCGCCCCTCGCGCTCGGCAACGACACCGACAACCACACCCGCGAGTTCAGCGGCACCATCCGCCGGGCCCGCGTCTACGCCCGGGCCCTCACCGCGGCCGAACTCGCCGACGGCCGGCGCGGCCCCGGCGACGACGGCGTGCGGTTCTGGTTCGACGCGGCGACGGTCGCCGTGGAGGAGAAGCGGCCCCGCGAGAAGACGTTCCCGGCCTACGGCGGCGACTGGGGCGACATCCCCAACGACGGAGCCTTCGTCGCGGACGGCATCATCACCGCCGACCGCGGCCACACCGGCAAGGCCGCCGAGGTCAAACGGGTCTACCAGGCGATCAACGCCGCACCGGTGCCGGGGCGCGCGGCGGGCACGGTCACGTTGACCAACGAGCACCTCTTCACCAACCTCCGCGAATACAACGGTCACTGGACCCTCGTGGCCGACGGCAAACCGGTCCGCCGCGGACAGCTGACGCGCAGTCAGCTCGATCTGGCTCCGCTGTCCGCGAAGGACATCACCGTCCCCGTGAAACTTCCGGCCGCCCCGGCGCCCGGCACCGAGTACTTCCTCGAACTGTCCTTCACCCTCAAGGAGTCCACCCCCTGGGCCGGGGCCGGCTTCGAAGTGGCCCGGCAGCAGATCCCCCTCGACGCGGGCAGTCCGGCCGTGACCCCCGTCCCCCTGGCGAGGGTGCCCGCCCTCACCCACGAGGACGGCGACACGGACGTCACCGTCACCGGCGAGGACTTCTCCGTCACCGTCGACAAGCGCACCGGCGTCATCACCTCCTACGAGGCCGCCGGCACCCGCCTGATCACCTCCGGGCCCGCACCCAACTTCTGGCGGGCGCCCACCGACAACGACCGCGGCAACGGCCAGCACACCCGCAACCAGACCTGGCGCGACGCCGGCGCCCAGCGCACCGTGACCGGCGTGAGCGTGCGCGCCCTGCGCGACCGGGCCGTCGAGATCAAGGTCACCGGCACACTCCCCACGACCGTGCAGTCGACGTACACCACCACCTACACCGTGTTCGGCAACGCCGAGATCAAGGTCGACCACACCCTCCACCCGGGCGCCGCGAGCCTGCCGTACATCCCGGAGGTCGGCAGCCTGCTCTTCCTGCCCGCACGGCTGGAACACCTGCACTACTACGGGCGCGGCCCCGAGGAGAACCACTGGGACCGCAACAACGGCACCGACGTCGGCCTGTACTCGGGAACCGTCTCCGGGCAGTGGACCCCGTACATCCGCCCCCAGGAGAACGGCAACAGGACCGACGTCCGCTGGGTCGCCCTCACCGGCCGGGACGGCGTCGGCCTGCTCGCCACCGGCGAACCCCTGCTGGAGGTCAACGCCTCCCACTTCACGCCCGAGGACCTGTCGGCCGGCGCCCGCCACGACTACCAGCTCACCCCGCGCCGCGAGGTCGTCCTGCGCCTGAACCACCGCCAGATGGGCGTCGGCGGCGACAACAGCTGGGGCGCGCACACCCACGACGAGTACAAGCTGTTCGCCGACCGCGACTACGCCTACACCTACCGGCTGCGGCCCCTCACCGACGTCGGACGGGCCACGGCCGCCTCACGCCGGCCGACGGCGGGGGAGTAGACAGGGACGGGGGCCCGCCGGCCACTCGGCGGGCCCCGTTCCCGGCGCGGTGGAACAATCCTCACCGAACCGGCACTGAAGAAGACGAGAGAACCACCAGCAGCGCACCAGCCGAAGGAAGAGGAACGTTCCATGGTCGAGCAGGACGAGCGATTCGACGTCGTCGTACTCGGCGCGGGCCCCGGCGGTTACGTCGCCGCCGTACGCGCCGCCCAACTGGGCAAACGCGTCGCCGTCGTCGAGGAGAAGTACTGGGGCGGCGTCTGCCTCAACGTGGGCTGCATCCCCACCAAGGCCCTCCTGCGCAACGCCGAACTCGCGCACATCGTCACCCGCGAGGCGAAGACCTTCGGCATCAAGGTCGACGGACAGATCTCCTTCGACTACGGCGAGGCGTTCCGCCGCAGCCGCAAGGTCGCGGACGGCCGCGTCAAGGGCGTCCACTACCTGATGAAGAAGAACAAGATCACCGAATACGACGGCCGCGGCACCTTCCTGGACCCGCACACCCTCCAGGTGACCGACTACGAGGGCAACACCCGCACCATCGGCTTCGACCACTGCGTCATCGCGACCGGCGCCACCCCCAAACTGCTGCCCGGCACCCGCCGCACCTCCCGCGTCGTCACCTACGAGGAGCAGATCCTCGCCGAGGACCTCCCGCAGTCGCTCGTCATCGCGGGCGCCGGCGCCATCGGCATCGAGTTCGCCTACGTCCTGCACAACTACGGCGTGAAGGTCACCATCGTCGAGTTCCTGGACCGCGTCGCCCCCCTGGAGGACGCCGAGGTCTCCGCCGAACTCGCCCGCCAGTACCGCAAGCTCGGCATCGACGTCCTCACCTCCACCCGCGTCGAGTCCATCGACGAGTCCGGCCCGCAGGTCCGCGTCACCGTCACCGCCAAGGACGGCGGCCGGCAGGTCCTGGAGGCCGACAAGGTCCTCCAGGCCATCGGCTTCGCCCCGAACGTCACCGGCTACGGCCTGGAGAACACCGGCGTCACGGTCACCGAGCGCGGCGCCATCGACGTCGACGGCCGCTGCCGGACCTCCGTCCCGCACATCTACGCCATCGGCGACGTCACCGCGAAACTCATGCTCGCGCACGCCGCCGAGGCGATGGGCGTGATCGCCGCCGAGACCATCGCCGACGCGGAGACCATGGAACTGGACTACGCGATGATCCCGCGCGCCACCTTCTGCCAGCCCCAGATCGCCAGCTTCGGCTACACCGAGGCCCAGGCCCGCGAACTCGGCCACGACGTGAAGGTCGCGAAGTTCCCGTTCACCGCGAACGGCAAGTCGCACGGCCTCGGCGACACCACCGGCTTCGTCAAGCTGATCAGCGACGCGAAGCACGGCGAGCTGATCGGCGGCCACCTCATCGGCCCCGACGTCACCGAACTGCTGCCCGAGCTGACCCTGGCCCAGCAGTGGGACCTCACCGTCCACGAGGTCGCCCGCAACGTCCACGCCCACCCGACGCTGAGCGAGGCCGTCAAGGAGGCCGTCCACGGCCTCGCCGGCCACATGATCAACATGTGAGACCCGTGGCGGGGCCGCTCACCCGAACGGCCCCGCCACGCTCGCCCCCGCCGGACACCCGGGATGTCCTGCAACGGAGCCCCACAGAAGGGACCCCGTCCATGACCTCCCCCTCCAACCCCTCCGCCGGCAGCCCGCAGGGCGAGATCGGCACCGCCTGGTCCACCCCGCCCGGCGGCCCCCGCAGACCCTCCCCCCGCGACTCCCGGGTCACCGGCGGCGTCGCCTTCGCCGGCGTGCTGATGCTGTGCGGCGGCGTCCTCGCCGTCCTCCAGGGCATCGCCGCCCTCGCCGGGGACGACGTCTACGCCCGCGTCGGCTCGTACGTCTACGAACTCAGCCTCACCGGCTGGGGCTGCGTCCACCTCGTCCTCGGCCTCCTCGCCGCCGTCACCGGCGCGGGCCTGCTCAAGGACGCCGCCTGGGCCCGCCTCACCGGCATCCTCCTCGCCTCGCTCAGCCTGGTCGCCCAGTTCCTGTTCCTGCCCTACCAACCGCTCTGGTCGGTCGTGGTGATGGCGATCGACGTGTTCGTGATCTGGGCCCTGGCGTCGCGCCAGGAGGGCCTGGGCTGAGCGCCTTCCGCTTCTGTGCGGGACTCCCGGACCGGCCCGCGCCAACGCCTTTATGTAACCGTTCCTGTTCACCCCGTTGACACTCCGCACACCCCCCTCTTAGCTTCACGCCAACATTCCGACCATGTGACGGTATTTCGAACGGTGAAAGGCGGTGCCCTGCGCATCACCGGTATCAGCACCCACGTGGCCCGGACGCCGTGGCGCAGCCTGACCTGCGGACAGGTGCGCACCGGCCATCGGCGGCTGCGCGCGGACCTACGAGGTCGCCGAGCTGATCCGCTGCGGCACACCGCTCTGCCGGAAGCTCGGTCTGTCCAGGGCACCCGGGACCTACCCGCGCGGCACCCCTCCGCGGGACCCGCTCCCGGACACCGCCCGAAAGCGGGTACGGCGCGTCCGACTCGCTCCCGGCCTGCTCGCCGCCCGTCCGGCCCGCTCCACCGCTTCCCCACCGGCATCCGACATGCCGTCACCCCTCACCGACGAGAAGTACGAGGAACGAACACCATGCGCAACCGAAGAGCCGCGCTCGCCACCATCGCCGGAGCCGTTTCCCTGGCCCTCACCTTGTCCGCCTGCGGCCAGGACAGCGGGGGCAGCTCCGAGAGCGGCGGCACCATCGGTATCGCCCTTCCGACCCAGGCCTCCGAGCGCTGGGTCACCGAGGGCAAGAGTGTCGTCCAGGACCTGAAGGCCAAGGGGTACCAGGCGAAGCTGGTCTACGGCGAGGACAAGCCGGCCACCCAGGTCTCACAGATCGACAACCTGATCAAGCAGGGCGTCGACGCACTGATCATCGCGGCCATCGACAACAAGTCGCTGAACGACGTGCTCCAGCAGGCCGCCGACGCGGGCATCCCGGTGATCTCCTACGACCGGCTCATCCTCGGCACCAAGAACGTCGACTACTACGTCTCCTTCGACAACGAGCAGGTCGGCCGGCTCCAGGCCCGCTACATCATCGACAAGCTCGGCCTGGAGGACGGCAAGGGCCCGTTCAACATCGAACTGTTCGCCGGGTCCCCCGACGACAACAACACCAAGTACTTCTTCGACGGTGCGCTGACCCTCCTGCAGCCGTACCTGGACAGCAAGCAGCTGATCGTCCGGTCCGGCCAGACCGAGCTCAGCGAGGTCACCACCCTGCGCTGGGACGGGCCCACCGCACAGAAGCGCATGAGCGCGATCCTCGCCGAGTCGTACGGGAGCAAGACGGTCGACGCGGTCCTGTCGCCGTACGACGGCATCTCCCTCGGCATCCTGTCCGCGCTGAAGGCGGACGGCTACGGCTCCGGCAGCAAGCCCCTCCCGGTCATCACCGGCCAGGACGCCGAGCTGGCCTCCGTGAAGTCGATCATCGCGGGTGAGCAGTCGCAGACCATCTACAAGGACGTCCGCCAGCTCGCCGAGGTCGCCGCGGACATGGCCGACAACATACTCAACGACAAGACGCCGAGGCTGAACAGCAGAAGGGCCTACAACAACGGCGTCAAGCCCGTGCCCGCCTACTTGTTGCAGCCGACGAGCGTCGACAAGAGCAACTACGACCTGGTGCTGGTCGCGAGCGGCTACTACACCGCCGCCGAACTCAAGTAGCCGCACCACACGCGGACGTCGGCCCGTGGGTACGCCACGGTTCTCGTCAGCGGCTGAACCGCGCCGTCCGGCTTCAACCGCCCGGGAACCACGCCCGCGTCGGGCAGGGCCAGCAGGCCCGCGGGCCGTCCGCACACCTGCCACCGCTCTCCGGCCTCGCCGTCGCCCGTACGGCACCGCCCGCCCGCCTGACGGCCGAGGCCGGACCTGGAGAAGGACCGACGGTGGTCGGGGCGGCGCCCGCGGGGCCCGGGAGACCGGTGGCCCTGGCCGGCCCCACGGCAGCGCTGACCTACGGCCGCGCTGAGACCGTGGGCCGCCCCGCGACCACCACCGCCAGCACCGGCCCGCACACCAGCAGCACCGCCAGCACCCCGTACCCGTACGTCAACGAGGCCGCCACCGCTACCCCCGCCACGATCAACGGGCCACCCGCGTCCCCCAGTTCACGCCCCAGCTCGGCCGCGCCCATCGTCTGCCCCAACCGCTCCCGCGGGGTCGACGCGGCGAGGGCCGCGAACCCGAGCGGAGTGATCAGCCCCGTACCGACACCGATCAGGGCCGCGGCGAGCAGCACGCCCACCACCCCCGGCAGCATCGCGCACGCCAACCCGGCCGCCGCGACGACCGTCCCGCAGACCAGCCCGGCCCGCGTGGAGAGCCGCCCCGCGTCCAACGCCCGCCCCGCACGCGGCTGTACGACCGCCGCGCAGGCGGCCAGCACCGACACCGCGGCCCCCGTCGCCACCGGCCCCAGGCCCGCCTGCGCACCGGACACCGGCAGGAACCCCACGCCGACCGACAGCGCCGCGGTCGCCCCCGCGAGCGCCGCCGTCGGCACCAGGAACACCGGATCGGCCAGCCGCCGCGCCAGGTCCACGACCGTCTGCCGGGCCCGCGGCAACGGCGGTACGACGGGCACGGCGACCGCCGCCCAGACCGCGACGCCCGCACCCAGCACCGCCAGCACCCCGAACAGCAGCCGCAGCCCACCCGCCCACACCAGCACCCCGCCCAGCAACGGACCCAGGGTGTAGCCGACGGACTTGTGGAAGCCGTAACTCCCGAACGCCCGCCCGTGCCTGGCCGCCGGACTGAGCCGCGCCACCAGCGCCGACGCCGCCGGGGAGAACGCCGAGGCCGCCGCGCCCTGCCCCAGCCGGGCCGCCCACAGCCAGCCGGTGCTGCCGACGGCGACGTACAGCGCGGAGGCGACCGCGAACGCGATCAGACCGCCGAGCAGGACGGGGCGCGCCCCGACGCGGTCGGCGAGCGTCCCGAACACCGGCTTCAGCAGCACCTCGGCGCCGTCGTAGAGCGCGAGCAGCCCGCCGAGGACCAGCAGGGAGGTGACGGCGTCGTCGGCGTCACCACCGAGGTTCGCGGCGATGCCGTGCGCGCCGAACGCGGTGGTGAAACCGGCCGCGTACAGCGGCCACAGCTGCCGGCGCGGAGCACTGGGCTCCTCACTCCTCGGCGGCGTCACTGATGCCCAGCCGCAGATGCTCCACGTGGTAGACGGCCTGGTCGAGGAGTTCGGCGACGTGGTGGTCGTGCAGCGCGTAGACGACCGACCGGCCGCGCCGCTCGCCGACCACCAGCCCCAGGTTGCGCAGCAGCCGCAACTGGTGCGAACAGGCCGACTGCTCCATACCCACCTCGGCGGCCAACTCCGTCGCCGGCAGCGGCCCTTCGCGCAGCCGCGCGAGGATCAGCAGCCGGGACGGGGTGGACAGGGCCTGGAGGGTGGTGGCCACCTTGGCCACGTTGCCCGCGTCCAGGCGTACCCGCTCGGTGGCTGTTGTGGTGACGGCTCCATGACCCATGCGGGTCATCTTACCCACCGCACATGAACGGATGAATGAGTCTTCATGTGTTCCTGTATGGTGGCCGCGTGTCGACCACTCTCGCTTCCCACACGACCGCCGCACCCGCCCCGACGGCCCCCCGCCGCCGCACCCGCATCCTGGCCCTGCCCGAGGCCCGCTGGGCCCTGGCCGCCACCGTCGCCTTCCTGCTGGGCCTGGGACTGGATCTCGGCGGCGCACCGTCGTGGACGTACGGAATCCTGTATGCAGTCGCCTACGTCACCGGCGGCTGGGAACCCGCCCTCGAAGGACTGCGGGCACTGCGCGAGAAGACCCTCGACGTCGACCTGCTGATGATCGTGGCCGCACTCGGCGCCGCCGCGATCGGCCAGGTCCTCGACGGCGCGCTCCTCATCGTCATCTTCGCCACCTCCGGCGCCCTGGAAGCCCTGGCCACCGCCCGCACCGCCGACTCCGTGCGCGGCCTGCTCGACCTCGCCCCCGACACCGCCACCCGCCTCACCGACGACGGCGAGGAGACCGTCCCCGCCACCGAACTGGCCGTCGGCGACCTGCTGTTGATCCGCCCCGGCGAACGCATCGGCGCCGACGGCCGCGTCGTCGACGGCGTCAGCGAGGCCGACCAGGCCACCATCACCGGCGAACCCCTGCCCGTCGTCAAACGCCCCGGCGACGAGGTCTTCGCCGGCACCCTCAACGGCACCGGCGCCCTGCGCGTCCGCGTCGAACGCGACCCCGCCGACTCGGTCATCGCCCGCATCGTCACCCTCGTCGAAGAGGCCTCCCGCACCAAGGCGCCCACCCAGCTGTTCATCGAGAAGATCGAACAGCGCTACGCCGTCGCCATCGTGGCCGCCACCCTCGCCGTCTTCGCCGTACCGCTCGCCTTCGGCGCCGATCTCACCGACGCCCTGCTGCGCGCCATGACCTTCATGATCGTCGCCTCCCCGTGCGCGGTCGTCCTGGCCACCATGCCGCCCCTGCTGTCCGCCATCGCCACCGCCGGCCGCCACGGCGTGCTGGTCAAGTCGGCGGTCGCCATGGAACGCCTCGGCGAGATCGACACCGTGGCCCTCGACAAGACCGGCACCCTCACCGAGGGCACCCCGGAGGTCACGGACGTCACCCCCCTGCCCGGCTCCGGCCTCGACGAGAACGCCCTCCTCGCCCTGGCCGCGGCAGCCGAACACCCCAGCGAGCACCCACTGGCCCGCGCGATCGTCAGGGCGGCGCGGGAGCGCGAGCTGCGGATCGCCCCGGCCGAGGACTTCACGGCGACCCCGGGACGCGGGGTCACCGCTGTGGTCGGGGGGCGTGTGGTGAGTGTCGGGCGCGTGGAGGACGCGGCCGACCGTATGCGCGGGGTCGACGGTGTACAGGATTCCGCCTACCGCGAGCGCGCGGTCGACGGTGTACGGAATTCCGCCGACGTTGAGCGCGGCGTCGACGGTATGCGGGATTCCGCCTACCGTGAGCACCTGGTCGACGGTGTACAGGATGCCGCCGACCGTCGCCCCGGCGCCGACGGTATGCAGGATCCCGCATCCACCCCCCACCCCGGCACCACCATCCTCATCACCCGCGACAGCACCCCCGTGGGCACCCTCACCCTCACCGACCGCCTCCGCCCCGCCGCCCCCAAGGCCACAGCCGCCCTGACCGCTCTCACCGGCACCACCGCCGTCCTCCTCACCGGCGACAACGGGCGGGCCGCCGCCCGCGTCGCCGACGCCACCGGCATCACGGACGTCCGCGCGGACCTGCTCCCGCAGGGCAAGGTGGACGCCGTTCGCGAGCTTCAACACGCCGGACGCAAGGTGCTGTTCGTGGGTGACGGCGTCAATGACGCCCCGGCGCTCGCCGCCGCCCACTCCGGTCTGGCGATGGGCAGGGCGGGCTCGGACCTGGCCCTGGAGACGGCGGACGCCGTCGTGGTCCGCGACGACCTGACCACGATCCCCGCGGTCGTACGACTCTCGCGGACCGCCCGCCGGCTGGTGCTGCAGAACCTGGTGATCGCGGGGACGTTCATCACCGTGCTCGTCCTGTGGGACCTCATCGGGCACCTGCCCCTCCCGCTCGGCGTGGCCGGGCACGAAGGGTCGACCGTGCTGGTCGGGCTCAACGGGCTGCGACTGCTGCGGGAGCGGGCCTGGAAGGGGTGATCCGCGGCGGTGCTGGACAAGCGAGGTTGATGTCGGATTCTCGCCAGCGCCCCGCGGGGCGCTGGTCGATGCTGGACGCATGCAGAACGGGATGTACGCCGACCGGGAGCGCTGTCTGCGTGCCGTGCAGTCCAAGGACGCGCGGTTCGACGGCTGGTTCTTCACGGCGGTTCTGACCACCGGCATCTACTGCCGGCCCAGCTGTCCGGTCGTGGCGCCCAAGCCGGACAACATGATCTTCCAGCCGAGCGCCGCCGCCTGCCAGCAGGCCGGTTTCCGGGCCTGCAAGCGGTGCCGGCCCGACACCAGTCCGGGCTCCCCGGAGTGGAACCAGCGCGCCGACCTCGTCGCCCGCGCCATGCGGCTCATCGCCGACGGTGTCGTCGACCGCGAGGGGGTGCCCGGCCTCGCCGCCCGCCTCGGCTACAGCACCCGCCAGGTCGAGCGCCAACTCCTCGCCGAACTCGGCGCGGGCCCTCTGGCACTGGCCCGCGCCCAGCGTGCCCAGACCGCCCGCCTTCTCATCGAGACCAGCGAACTGCCCATGGCGGACGTGGCGTTCGCCGCCGGCTTCGCCTCCGTCCGCACCTTCAACGACACCGTGCGCGAGGTCTTCGCGCTCTCCCCGAGCGAACTGCGCGCCCGCGTCCCGAAGAGGAACGGCGCCCCTCCGGCGACGAACACCGGCACGGCGGCCACCCCGGCCGGCCCGGCCTGGCCGGGCACCCTCCACCTCCGGCTGCCGTTCCGGGCCCCGCTCAACCCGGACAACCTCTTCGGCCACCTCGCCGCGACCGGCGTGCCCGGTGTGGAGGAGTGGCGGGACGGTGCCTTCCGGCGCACGCTGCGACTGCCGTACGGGCACGGCATCGTGGCGCTCACCCCGCGCCCCGACCACATCGGCTGCCGCCTCACCCTCAGTGACCTGCGGGATCTCACCGTCGCCATCAGCCGCTGCCGGCGCATGCTCGACCTGGACGCCGACCCGGTCGCCATCGACGACCAACTGCGCACGGACCCGCGGCTCGCGCCGCTGGTGGACAAGGCCCCGGGCCGTCGTGTCCCGCGCACGGTGGACGAGGCCGAGTTCGCCGTCCGAGCGGTCCTCGGCCAGCAGGTCTCCACGGCGGCCGCCCGCACCCACGCGGCCCGCCTGGTCACCGCGTACGGCGACCCGGTCGACGACCCGGAAGGCGGCCTCACCCACCTCTTCCCCACCCCCGAGGCCCTCGCCGCGCTCGACCCCGGGTCCCTGGCGATGCCCCGCACCCGCCGCACCACCTTCACCACCCTCGTCACCCAGCTCGCCGACGGCACACTGCACCTGGGCGTGGAGAGCGACTGGGCGCAAGCACGGGCCCGTCTGCTCGCCCTCCCCGGCTTCGGCCCGTGGACGGTCGACGTCATCGCGATGCGCGCCCTCGGCGACCCCGACGCCTTCCTCCCCACCGACCTCGGAATCCGGCGCGCCGCCCAGGAGTTGGGCCTGCCGTCCACCCCGGCGGCGCTCACCGCCCGCGCGGCGGCCTGGCGCCCCTGGCGGGCGTACGCGGTCCAGTACCTGTGGGCGACCGACAGCCACCCGATCAACTTCCTGCCCGTGTGAGGAACCCCATGACGATCACCACGAAGAACACCACGAAGCGGCACACCGTCATCGACAGCCCCTACGGCCCGCTCACCCTCGTCGCCGACGAAGGCGTCCTGTGCGGCCTCTACATGACCGACCAGCGCCACCGCCCACCGGAGGAGACCTTCGGCCCCCGGGACGACGCCCTCTTCGCCGCACCCGAGGAACAGCTGGAGGCCTACTTCGCGGGCGAGTTGAAGGACTTCACCGTCGAACTCCGCCTGCACGGCACCCCGTTCCAGCGCACCGTCTGGGCCGAGCTGCGCCAGATCCCCTACGGCGACACCCGCACCTACGGCGAACTCGCCGAAGCCCTCGGCAACCCGACCGCCTCCCGCGCGGTGGGCCTCGCCAACGGCAGGAACCCCGTCGGCATCATCGTCCCCTGCCACCGCGTCGTCGGCGCCAACGGCAGCCTCACCGGTTACGGCGGCGGCCTGCACCGCAAGCAGCGCCTGCTGGACTTCGAGAGCGGCGCGTCCCTGTTCCAGCCCTGAGTTCCCACGGCGCCGGGCAGCTCGCCGCGCCGCGTCCGCGACGGCCGGCGCGGCGTCGGCGACAGCCGGCTCAGCCGCCCACGCCGTCGCTGCTCAGCCGGCGCAGCAGCTCGGGCAGAGCGGTGCCGATGGGCCGCCGGATGACGTCGTCGGCACGGTCGTCGTACGGCGTCGGCTCGGCGTTGACGATGATCAGGCGGGCGCCGTGGTCGGCGGCGACGCCGGCGAGTCCCGCCGCCGGCTGGACGTGCAGGCTGGTCCCGACCGCGATGAAGACCTGGCAGGCCTTGGTGATGGCGACGGCCTCGCCGAGGACGACCGGGTCGAGGCGCTCGCCGAACATCACGGTCGCGGACTTCAGGATGCCGCCGCACTCCAGGCACGGCGGGTCGTCCTCACCGGCCTCGACCCGGGCGAGGGCGTCCTCCATCGGGCCGCGCGCATGGCACTTCGTGCACACGAACTTCCGTGCGGTGCCGTGCAGCTCGAGCACCTTGCGGGCGGGCAGTCCCGCGAGCTGGTGGAGCCCGTCCACGTTCTGTGTGATCACCCGTACCGGCACCCCGGACCGCTCCAGGTCGACGACGGCCCGGTGCGCCGCGTTCGGTTCCGCCTGCAGGGTGCGGTTCTTGCGCCGCATCTGCCAGGACCGCCGCCGGATCTCCGGATCACCCATGTAGTACTCGTACGTCACGAGCTTCTCCGCCTCGGGATCCCGCCGCCACAGCCCGTTCGGCCCGCGGTAGTCGGGGATGCCGGAGTCGGTGGAGATGCCGGCGCCGCTGAGGACGGCGACGAGAGGCTTGGTCATGTCACCGAGGGTAGGACGCGTGATCGGGGACCGGCGAACGGATATCGCCCGCCCACGGACCAGTGCTACCGTCCGGCCATGGCCAAGGTCACTGTCTCCCTCGACGCCGAGCTCGCGGTCGAGGTCATGGTGCTCACCGGTGTGGGCAGCCCTCAGGACGCCGTCGAACTCGTCGTCCGCGACTACATCGAGCGCGGTCACCGCACCGAGGCCCGGATCGCCGCGCGCGACGAGGCGTTGCGCGTGGTGGACGCCAAGCCGCGGGACGTGGAGGGCTGACGTCCCGGAGCCGACGGGCGTCCCGTGCCCCGAGGCTTCAGGCGATCCGTCGGCCGTTCTCCAGCTCGGCCGTACCCGAGCCCTCCGCCAGCGCGTCCATCGCGGCCAGCACCCGGTGGCCCAGCGAGCCGAGCAGGTGGTCGGTGATCTCCTCGCGCGCGACCAGCCGCCAGGACAGCAGCTCCTCCTCCTGCAGCCGGATCGCCTTGAGGTCCTCCTCGGCGAGGACCCCGCCGTCGTAGACGTACGCCACCAGCGGCGGCCGGTTCGTGCCGTGCACCCAGTCCACCGCGAGCATCCGGCCCAGCTCGCGGTCGAGGCCGATCTCCTCGAGCGTCTCGCGGCGGGCGGCCTGGCGCGGGGTCTCACCGTCGTCGGACTCGATCGTGCCGCCGGGGAGCGCCCACCCGTCACGGTAGTTGGGCTCGACCAGCAGCACCCGTCCCTCGGCGTCGCGGAACAGCGCGGCGGCGCCGGCCAGGACGCGGGGAAGGGAGGCGATGTACGCGGCGAAGTCAGTCTCAGCAGTGGTCACCCCGGAAGGGTAACCAGGTACCGCACCCCCTCACCCGGCTCACCGCACGGCGCGAAGAAGCGGGAGAGCGGGCCCGTCACGGCGCGTCCGCCCCCACCAGCCGCAGTGTCCGCTCCGCCAGGTCACTGATCCGCACCCCGTCGAAACCGAACACCGCGCTGCGCACGGTGTCCTCCAGGGGCTCCGTCCACTGGCCGGGGATCGCCGCCGCGCCGGACAGGACGCCGGCGACCGAACCGGCCGTCGCGCCGTTGGAGTCGGTGTCCAGGCCGCCCCGGACGGTGAGGGCGATGGTGCGGGTGAAGTCGCCGTCGCCGTACAGGAGCCCGGCGGTGAGGACGGCGGCGTTCGGGACCGTGTGGATCCAGCCCAGGCCCGCCGTCTCGTCCGCCACCGTCGTCAGTGTGTCCTCCCAGCCCATGCGGGCGTCGTGGAGGGAGACGACCCGGCGTACGGTGCGGGCGAGGCGGCTGCTCGCCGGGATCACGGTCAGCGCCTCGTCGACGGCGTGCCGTACGGTCGGCGCGGTGAACGCGGCCGAGATCAGCGCCGCCGCCCACATCGCGCCGTACACGCCGTTGCCGGTGTGCGACAGCACCGCGTCCCGGCGGGCCAGCGAGGCGGCCCGGCGCGGGTCGCCGGGACAGGTCCAGCCGTAGATGTCGGCGCGGATCAGCGCGCCGATCCACTCCTGGTAGGGGTTCTCGTACGTCGCCGTCAGCGGCGGTTTCAGTCCGTTGGCGAGGTTGCGGTACGCCACCCGCTCCGCCGTGAACGTCTGGAGGTACGGCAGCCGCAGCAGCCACAGGTCGCCGACCTGCTCGGTGCTGAAGCCGAAGCCGTGGGTCTCGAGCAGGTCCAGGCCGAGGATGGCGTAGTCGACGTCGTCGTCGCGGCAGCTGCCGTGGATGCGGCCGCGCACGCACTGGCGCCACTCGGGGCGCAGTGGCGGGTCGTCGTGCCCGGCGGCGGGTTCGGGCAGGTAGTCGGTGAGCGGCAGGGCGGAGGCCTGCCGCAGGTAGCGGTCGATGCGTTCGCGCGTCCACAGGTCGCCCTGCTCGACCGGTTTGCCGAGCATGTTGCCGGCGATCCGGCCCAGCCAGCCCCCGTGGACGCGGTCGGCGAGCTCGGGATCGGTGCCCACAGGGGTCATGGCTCCGGTTTACCCGATTCCGGGGACGACCGCGCCGGTGCCTCGCCGCTGTCTCGCGGCTTCGTCGCTGTTCGAGGGCCGGGCAGGGCATGGCGGCGGGGCCGTCCGCCGGTTAAGGTCGCTGCGGCGCGACTGGCCCTGACGTGCGTGGGGGCCCGGAGAGCAAGGGGATGGCAAGGTGGCGGACGCTGCAGCGCAGGGCACCCGACGAGTGCTCGTGGCCGCGGACAAGTTCAAGGGCTCGCTGACGGCCGTGCAGGTCGCCGAGCGGGTGACGGCGGGGCTGCGCCGGATCGTGCCGGACGTCGGGGTCGAGGCCCTGCCCGTCGCCGACGGCGGCGACGGCACGGTCGACGCGGCGGTCGCGGCCGGGTTCGAACGCCGGGAGGTACGGGTCGCCGGGCCCCTCGGTCACGAGATCACCGCCGCGTTCGCGCTGCGCGGCGACACCGCGGTCGTGGAGATGGCCGAGGCGAGCGGCCTGCAGCGCCTCCCAGCCGGCGTGTTCGCACCGCTCACGGCCTCGACGTACGGCTCCGGGGAACTGCTGCGGGCCGCGCTGGACGCGGGCGTGCGCACGATCGTGTTCGGGGTCGGCGGCAGCGCCACCACGGACGGCGGCGCCGGCATGCTGTCCGCGCTGGGCGCCCGGTTCCTGGACGAGGACGGCGAGCCGGTCGCGCCGGGCGGCGGCGGTCTCGCTCGGCTGGCGCGCGCGGACCTGTCGGGGCTGGACCCGCGGCTGGCGTCGGTGGAACTCGTGCTCGCGAGCGATGTGGACAACCCGCTGACCGGTCCGAAGGGCGCGCCGGCGGTGTACGGGCCGCAGAAGGGTGCCTCCCCGGACGACGTGGAGACGCTGGACGCGGCGCTCGCGCACTACGCCAAGGTGCTGGAGGCGGAGGTCGGGCCGAAGGCCGCGGAGTACGCCGTCTCGCCGGGCGCGGGTGCCGCGGGCGGCATCGGGTACGGCGCCCTGCTGGTCGGCGCCCGCTTCCGCGCCGGCATCGAGGTCATGCTCGACGTGCTGGGCTTCGCGCCCGCCCTGGAGCGGGCGGAGCTGGTGATCACCGGCGAGGGGTCGCTCGACGAGCAGACGCTGCACGGCAAGGCGCCCGCGGGGGTCGCCGCGGCCGCTCGCGCGGCCGGTAAGGAGGTCGTCGCGGTGTGCGGGCGGCTCGCGCTGCCGCCGGAGGCGCTGGGGCGCGCCGGGATCCGGCGGGCCTACCCCCTGACGGACGTCGAGCCCGACGTCGCGACGTGCATCGCGGAGGCCGGGCCGATCCTGGAGCGGGTCGCGGAGCGCATCGGCCGGGACTTCCTGAACTGAGGCGGGGGTTTCCTCGCCCCCGCCGCCCCTACCCGCCCCGTCCCAGGGGGCTGCGCCCCTGCACCCCTGCCGGGCCCGCCGGGCTGTACCCCCGCCGGGCTGTACCCCCGCCGGGCTGTACCCCCGCGGGGCTGCACCCCCGCCGGGCTGCCGCCCCGCACCCCGCTTCGGCCCTGAACGGGCCTCGTCCTCAAACGCCGGACGGGCTGGTTTGCCGAGCCTTGCTCAGAAGGTGCCGCACGAGCCACGCAAGGCCCGCCTCCCGGCCGACGAGTACATGCGACCCCACGCGAAAGGGCCCCGGACCAGGAAAACCCGGTCCGGGGCCCCACCCAGCGGAGCGCTACGGCAGTTGCGCCGCCCGCGCCTCCCGCCGGTTGTCGCGGAAGTTGTTCACCCGGCGGGCCGTGGCGAACAGGGGGATGACCGCTCCCATGACCAGTTGCAGCGCGCAGCCGGTCTGGAGGAGCAGCTGGCCGCTCGGGGCGTCGAAGGCCCAGGCGGCGAGGAGACCCATCGACAGGACGATCCACGACAGCATCGCGCCGGCGAGGCGGCCCCGCGGCTTCGGGTACTCCACCCGGCTGACCATCAGCCAGGCCGTGCCCAGGATCGCCAGCAGCGTCGCCACGAAGGGCAGCTCCAGCAGCACGATCGAGACGACCGTCAGCGCACCGAACGGCGAGGGCATGCCCTGGAAGGTGCCGTCCTTCACCGTCACGCACGAGAAGCGCGCGAGTCTCAGCACCACCGCCAGCAGGACGACGATCGCGCCGACCGCCGCCACCCGCTGGTGGGCGTCGTCGGCGACCATGCCGTAGACCAGGACGAAGTACGCCGGGGCGAGGCCGAAGCTGATCAGGTCGGAGAGGTTGTCCAGCTCCGCGCCCATGGGGGAGGAGCGCAGCTTCCTCGCGACCAGGCCGTCGAAGAGGTCGAAGACCGCCGCGCACAGCATCAGGATGACCGCCGTGGCCGCGCTGTGGCGGGCCATGCCGGACTCCTGGCTGCCGGTGAGGTGCGGGATCAGGATGCCGGTGGTGGTGAAGTACACCGCCATGAAGCCGCACGTGGCGTTGCCGAGGGTGAGGGTGTCCGCTATCGACAGGCGGAGGGAGAGGGGCATCTCCTCCTCTTCGTCCACCTCGTCGGCCTCGGGCACCCAGCCCGTCTGGGTCTCCGGGTCAATCACGGTCAATGCGAGTCACCCCTGCCACGGTCTTCTGCCCGACCTCGACCGCGACCTCCACACCCTCGGGCAGATAGATGTCGACGCGCGAGCCGAAGCGGATCAGACCGATCCGGTCGCCCTGCTCGACCTTCGTGCCCTCCGGGATGTAGGGGACGATACGGCGGGCGACGGCGCCGGCGATCTGGATCATCTCGATGTCGCCGAGCTCGGTGTCGAAGTGCCAGACGACGCGCTCGTTGTTCTCGCTCTCCTTGTTGAACGCCGGTACGAACCCGCCGGGGATGTGCTCGACCGACGTCACGGTGCCGGAGAGCGGCGCGCGGTTGACGTGGACGTTGAGGGGGCTCATGAAGATCGCGACGCGGGTGCGCCCGTCCTTCCACGGCATGATGCTCTGCACCACTCCGTCGGCGGGCGAGATGACCCGGCCCTGGGCGATCTCGCGCTCGGGGTCGCGGAAGAACCACAGCATGCCCGCCGCGAGAGCGGTGGCGGGAACGGCGACGGCCTTGGCGACACCCGAGCGGCGGGCGCGGACCAGGCTGACGGCTGCGGTGGCGACGGTCGGCAGGAGCCACGGCGATGCTCCGCGCGCGAGGCGTACGCCGACCAGGCGGTCGCGAGGTGCAGAGGTTTGGCTGTGGGGCATGGATGACCTTCGTAGCGGATGATGCCGCGCTTCGACGGGGGGACGGCGGCTTTCCGCGATGGTAGCGGTTCGGGGCCACAACTGGGTAAGTCAGGAAGCCGAGTCGGCGGATGAACAGGGTTGACGGGGTGTGATCTTCTTCTCGAAGAAAACACCCCCAACCTGGACATCTAGCCCTGGAACCGATACTCCTCGAGCAGCCTGCGCCCGATGATCATTTTCTGGATCTCGGCGGTACCTTCACCGATCAGCAGCATCGGGGCCTCACGGTAGAGGCGCTCGATCTCGTACTCCTTGGAGAAGCCGTAGCCGCCGTGGATCCGGAAGGCGTCCTCCACGACCTCTTTGCAGTACTCGGAGGCGAGGTACTTCGCCATCCCCGCCTCAAGGTCGTTTCGTTCCCCGGAGTCCTTTTTGCGTGCCGCGTTCACCATCATGGCATGAGCGGCCTCGACCTTGGTAGCCATCTCCGCCAGCTTGAACTGGATCGCCTGGTGCTGCGCGATCGGCTTGCCGAACGTGTGACGCTGCTGGGCGTAGCTGACCCCCAGTTCGAACGCGCGCTGCGCGACGCCGCAGCCACGCGCCGCGACGTTGACGCGGCCGACCTCCACGCCGTCCATCATTTGGTAAAAACCTCGGCCCGTCACCCCTCCGAGCACGCGGTTCTCCGGAATCCGCAGGCCGTCCATGATCAGCTCGGTGGTGTCGACACCCTTGTAGCCCATCTTGTCGATCTTGCCCGGGATGGTCAGGCCGGGGCGGACCTCGCCGAAGCCGGGCTCCTTCTCGACCAGGAAGGTCGTCATCGACTTGTGCGGCGCGGTGCCCTCGGGGTGTCCTTCGTCACTCCGGACGAGGACGGCCACCAGGGAGGACGTTCCGCCGTTCGTCAGCCACATCTTCTGGCCGTTGAGGACGTACTCGTCGCCGTCCCGGACCGCCTTCGACGTGATGGCGGACACGTCGGAGCCCAGGCCCGGCTCCGACATCGAGAAGGCGCCGCGGATGTCGCCGGCCGCCATTCTCGGCAGGAAGTGATCCTTCTGCTCCTGCGTGCCGTGCTGCTTGAGCATGTACGCCACAATGAAGTGCGTGTTGATGATGCCGGAGACGGACATCCAGCCGCGGGCGATCTCCTCCACGCACAGCGCGTACGTCAGGAGCGACTCGCCCAGACCCCCGTACTCCTCGGGGATCATCAGGCCGAACAGGCCCAGCTCCTTCAGACCGTCGACGATCTGCTGGGGGTACTCGTCGCGGTGCTCCAGCCCGGTGGCGACCGGGATGATCTCCTTGTCCACGAAGTCGCGGACGGTGGAGAGGATCTCCTGCTGGACGTCGGTCAGACCGGCGGTCTGGGCGAGACGGGCCATCGTTACTTCTCCTGCGACTTCGGCTCCGGGCGGCCGGGCTGCTCGCCGCCGCGCTCCTTGATGTACGTCTCGGTCGGCACCATCACCTTGCGGCGGAACACGCACACGAGCGTGCCGTCCTGCTTGTAGCCCCTGGTCTCCACGTGCACGATGCCGCGGTCGTTCTTCGACTTCGACGGCCACTTGTCGAGCACGGTCGTCTCGCCGTAGATCGTGTCGCCGTGGAAGGTCGGCGCCACGTGCCGGAGGGACTCGATCTCCAGGTTGGCGATCGCCTTGCCGGAGACGTCAGGGACGGACATGCCGAGCAGGAGGGAGTAGACGTAGTTCCCGACGACGACGTTCTTGCCGAAGTCCGTCGTCCGCTCCGCGTAGTGCGCGTCCATGTGGAGCGGGTGGTGGTTCATGGTGAGGAGACAGAAGAGGTGGTCGTCGTACTCCGTGACCGTCTTCCCGGGCCAGTGCTTGTAGACGGCCCCGACCTCGAACTCCTCGTAGGTGCGCCCGAACTGCATCGCGCTCACGCCTCCGGAATCTCGAACGTGCTGGTGCGCCGCATGCCGGCGGCGCGTCCCTTGCCGGCGATGACCAGGGCCATCTTGCGGCTGGCCTCGTCGATCATCTCGTCGCCGAGCATCGCGGAGCCCTTCTTGCCGCCCGCCTCGGACGTGTAGTAGTCGTACGCGTCCAGGATCAGCTCGGCGTGGTCGTAGTCCTCCTGGGAGGGCGAGAAGATCTCGTTGGAGGCCTCCACCTGGCCCGGGTGCAGCACCCACTTGCCGTCGAAGCCGAGCGCCGCGGCGCGCTGCGCGACCGCGCGGTAGCCGTCCACGTTGCGGATCTGCAGGTAGGGGCCGTCGATCGCCTGGAGGTCGTTGGCGCGGGCGGCCATCAGGATCTTCATCAGGATGTAGTGGTAGGCGTCCGCCGGGTAGCCGGGCGGCTGCTCGCCCACGACCAGCGACTTCATGTTGATGGAGGCCATGAAGTCGGCCGGGCCGAAGATGATCGTCTCGAGGCGCGGGGAGGCCTGCGCGATCTCGTTGACGTTGTTGAGGCCCTGCGCGTTCTCGATCTGCGCCTCGATGCCGATCCGGCCGACCTCGAAGCCCATGGTCTTCTCGATCTGCGTCAGCAGGAGGTCCAGTGCCACGACCTGCTGGGCGTTCTGCACCTTCGGCAGCATGATGCAGTCCAGGTTCGGGCCCGCGCCCTCGACGACCGTGACGACATCGCGGTACGTCCACTCGGTCGTCCAGTCGTTGACGCGCACGACCCGGGTCTTGCCCGTCCAGTCGCCCTCGTTGAGGAACTTGACGATGGTGTGCCGCGCCTCGGGCTTGGCGAGCGGCGCGCACGCGTCCTCCAGGTCCAGGAAGACCTGGTCCGCCGGGAGGCCCTGCGCCTTCTCCAGGAAGCGGGGGTTCGACCCCGGAACGGCCAGGCAGGAACGCCGGGGGCGCAGGCGGTTGACGGTCGTCATGCGGAGACCTCCAGGGGGTCGAGCTTGTTCGCTTTCCGGATCTCGTCGACGATGCGGCCGATGATTCCGGTGATGTCGAAGTCCTTCGGGGTGAAGACGGCGGCCACTCCGGCGGCCCTGAGCTGCTCGGCGTCACCATTCGGGATGATGCCACCGGCGATCACCGGTATATCTGTGGCACCGGCCACACGCAGCCGCTCCAGCACGTCCGGCACCAGCTGGGCGTGCGAGCCGGAGAGGATGGACAGGCCGACCGCGTGCACGTCCTCGGCCAGGGCCGCGTCCACGATCTGCTCGGGGGTGAGCCGGATGCCCTGGTAGACCACCTCGAAGCCGGCGTCGCGCGCCCGCACGGCGATCTGCTCGGCGCCGTTGGAGTGCCCGTCCAGGCCGGGCTTGCCGACCAGGAAGCGCAGCTTGCCGACGCCGAGGTCCCGGGCGGTGACGTCCACCTTGCGGCGGACCTCGGAGAGCGCCGAGCCCTCCTCGGCCGGGATCGCCACCGGCGCCGACGAGACACCGGTCGGTGCCCGGAACTCGCCGAACACCTCACGCAGCGCCCCGGCCCACTCGCCGGTCGTGACGCCGGCGCGGGCGCACTCCAGGGTGGCCTCCATGAGGTTGCCGGTGCCCTTGGCGGCCTCCTTCAGCCTCTCCAGCGCCTTGCAGGGGCGCGGGTGGTTGAAGGGCGGCTGGTAGCGGGTGTCGCGCCAGTGCCGGAGGGAGGCGATGACGCGGGCCTCGACGGCCGGGTCGACCGTCTGGATCGCGGTGTCGAGGTCGGCGGTCAGCGGATTGGGCTCGGTCGTCTCGAAGATGTTGACGCCGACGATCTTCTCCTCGCCGGACTCGATACGGGCCCGGCGCTCGGCGTGCGAGGCGACCAGCTGCGACTTGAGGTAGCCGGACTCGACGGCGGCCATCGCGCCGCCCATCTCCTGGATCCGCTCGATCTCCGCGAGGGACTCCTCGACCAGCTCGCCCACCTTCGCCTCGATCACCTTCGAGCCCTCGAAGATGTCGTCGTACTCCAGCAGGTCGCTCTCGTGGGCGAGGACCTGCTGGATGCGCAGCGACCACTGCTGGTCCCAGGGGCGGGGCAGGCCGAGGGCCTCGTTCCAGGCGGGCAGCTGCACGGCACGCGCGCGTGCGTCCTTGGAGAGGGTGACGGCCAGCATCTCCAGGACGATCCGCTGGACGTTGTTCTCCGGCTGCGCCTCGGTCAGACCGAGCGAGTTGACCTGGACGCCGTAGCGGAAGCGGCGGTGCTTGGGGTCCTCGATGCCGTACCGCTCACGGGTGACCTTGTCCCAGATGCGGCCGAAGGCGCGCATCTTGCACATCTCCTCGACGAAGCGGACGCCCGCGTTCACGAAGAAGGAGATACGGCCGACGACGTCACCCATGCGTTCCTGCGGCACCTGGCCGCTGTCGCGCACGGCGTCGAGGACGGCGATCGCGGTGGACATCGCGTACGCGATCTCCTGGACCGGCGTGGCCCCGGCCTCCTGCAGGTGGTAGCTGCAGATGTTGATCGGGTTCCACTTCGGCATGTGGGAGACCGTGTACGCGATCATGTCCGTCGTCAGGCGGAGCGACGGCCCCGGCGGGAACACGTGGGTGCCCCGGGACAGGTACTCCTTGACGATGTCGTTCTGGGTCGTGCCCTGGAGCTTGGTGATGTCCGCGCCCTGCTCCTCCGCGACGACCTGGTAGAGCGCCAGCAGCCACATGGCGGTGGCGTTGATCGTCATCGAGGTGTTCATCTGCTCCAGGGGGATGTCCTGGAACAGCCGGCGCATGTCACCGAGGTGCGCGACCGGCACGCCGACCCGGCCGACCTCGCCGCGGGCGAGGACGTGGTCGGAGTCGTAGCCGGTCTGGGTCGGCAGGTCGAACGCGACCGACAGACCCGTCTGGCCCTTGGCGAGGTTGCGCCGGTACAGCTCGTTGGACGCCTCGGCCGTGGAGTGACCGGCGTAGGTCCGCATCAGCCACGGCCGGTCCTTCTGACGCTCAGTCATCTATGACCTCAGATGTTCCGGAAGCGGTTGATGGCGTCGATGTGCCGCGCGCGCTTCTCCTCGTCGCGCACGCCCAGGCCCTCCTCGGGCGCCATGCACAGCACGCCGACCTTGCCCTGGTGGAGGTTGCGGTGCACGTCGTAGGCGGCCTGGCCGGTGTCCTCCAGGGAGTAGACCTTCGACAGGGTCGGGTGGATCTTCCCCTTGGCGATGAGGCGGTTGGCCTCCCAGGCCTCGCGGTAGTTCGCGAAGTGCGAGCCGATGATCCGCTTCAGCGACATCCACAGGTAGCGGTTGTCGTACTCGTGCATGTAGCCCGAGGTCGAGGCGCAGGTGGTGATCGTGCCGCCCTTGCGGGTGACGTAGACGCTCGCGCCGAAGGTCTCGCGGCCGGGGTGCTCGAAGACGATGTCGATGTCCTCGCCGCCGGTGAGCTCGCGGATGCGCTTGCCGAAGCGCTTCCACTCCTTCGGGTCCTGGGTCTGCTCGTCCTTCCAGAACTTGTAGCCCTCGGCGTTGCGGTCGATGATCGCCTCGGCGCCCATCGAGCGGCAGATCTCCGCCTTCTGCGGCGAGGACACGACGCAGATCGGGTTGGCGCCGCCGGCCAGCGCGAACTGCGTGGCGTAGGAGCCGAGTCCGCCGCTCGCGCCCCAGATGAGCACGTTGTCGCCCTGCTTCATGCCGGCGCCGTTGCGGGAGACCAACTGCCGGTAGGCGGTGGAGTTGACCAGGCCCGGGGCGGCGGCCTCCTCCCAGCTGAGGTGGTCGGGCTTCGGCATCAGCTGGTTGGACTTCACCAGCGCGACCTCGGCGAGGCCGCCGAAGTTGGTCTCGAAGCCCCAGATGCGCTGCTCGGGGTCGAGCATCGTGTCGTTGTGGCCGTCGGACGACTCCAGTTCGACGGACAGGCAGTGCGCGACGACCTCGTCGCCCGGCTTCCAGGCGTTGACGCCGGGGCCGGTGCGCAGGACGACGCCCGCGAGGTCGGAGCCGATGATGTGGTAGGGCAGGTCGTGCCGCTTGGTGAGCTCGCTGAGCCTGCCGTAGCGCTCCAGGAACCCGAAGGTCGACAGCGGCTCGAAGATCGAGGTCCACACGGAGTTGTAGTTGACGGAGGAGGCCATGACGGCCACCAGGGCCTCGCCGGGGCCGAGTTCCGGCAGCGGAACCTCGTCCAGGTGGATCGACTTGCGGGGGTCCTTGTCGCGGGTCGCGAGGCCCGCGAACATCTCCGTCTCGTCCTTGTGCACGGTGATCGCGCGGTACGACTCGGGGAGCGGGAGGGCGGCGAAGTCCTCCGACGTGGAGTCGGGCGACTGGATCGCGGCCAGGATGTCCTTCATGGTCACGGTGTTGCCTCCGGCGGTGAGCGCCCTGAGGGAGGGGCGCTGAGGGTTACGTCGGTGCTGCTGAGGGGTTTTGGGAAGGTGCCGTCGGTTCGGCGGGTGGTGCTGTTCGGCAGCGCTTTGTGGCGCGGGAGGTTGCCTGTGACGCAGGCGTCCGGGCGCGCGAGCCATGAGCTTGCGGGGACAGCCGGCGTACGAGAGGTCTCTGCACGCCGGCCGCCCGGACACCTTCAACGTATGACACCGCGTGTCACCCCGCAAGGCACTGAGTGCCAGAAATTCCCCTCAGCTGAAATCTTTACGTAACACATGAGCGATGATCGATCGAACGGGCTTGGAAATCCGCGTGAAAAGGGCCCCTGACATGCCAAAACGGCCACCCGGGCGGGTGGCCGTCGTCACAGGGGCGCGGCGGTGCGGAGCGGGCTCAGCGCTCCTTCAGGGCCTGCTCGATGGTCCGCATCACCTCGTGCAGTGGGGCGTCGGTGCGGGCGACCGTCACCAGCACCTCGCCCTGCGCGGAGACCGCGGCCGGCGCCGGCCGCGGGGACGCGGATCCGCCCCGCCCGGCCCCGATGCCCGTCCCGAACGTCTTCCGTACGATCGCGAAGGCGTGGTCGAGCTGCGCCTCGACGTCGCCCTGGCCGCCGGCCCTGAGCCAGCGCCGCAGGACGTGGTTGTGGGCGCTGACCACGGCGGAGGCGGCGACCTCGGCGAGCAGCGGGTCGTCGTTGGCGTCGTCGTCGTGGGCGTGCTCGTCGAAGTGGCCGAGCAGGTAGCGGGTGAAGAGGCGCTCGTAGCGGGCCACCGACGCGATCTCCGCCTCGCGCAGGGTGGGCACCTCGCGCGTGAGCTTGTAGCGGGCGACCGAGATCTCCGGCCGGGCCGCGTACATCTTCATGACTTCCTTGATGCCGCGGCACACGGTGTCGAGCGGGTGCTCGTGCGCGGGAGCCGCGTTCAGCACCGCCTCGGCACGGATCAGCGTGTCGTCGTGGTCGGGGAAGATCGCCTCTTCCTTGGAGCGGAAGTGGCGGAAGAAGGTGCGCCGGGCGACCCCGGCCGCGGCCGCGATCTCGTCGACGGTGGTCGCCTCGTACCCCTTGGTCGCGAACAACTCCATCGCCGCGGCCGCCAGTTCCCGGCGCATCTTGAGCCGTTGGGCCGCCGCGCGGGAGCCTGCGGCACTTTCCGGCGCGTCGGGCGTGGCTGGTGTACGTGAGGACTTGGCGGGCTGGGACATGCCCTGAACGTACTGCATGTGCGCAGCTCGGTGCGCATGTCCGGCCCCTGCCCCGCCCCACGCGGGCGGGGCAGGGGCGGCCGGTTCCAGCAGCCCGCCCCAGTCCTCACCGGCCCGGAACCAGTCGCCGACGCCGTCAGCGGCGGGCATGCTCGCGGAAGCCGCGGCCCGTCTTGCGGCCGAGGCAGCCCGCGGCCACCAGGTGCTCCAGGAGCGGCGCCGGGGCCAGGCCCGGGTCGCGGAACTCGCGGTGCAGGACCTTCTCGATGGCGAGCGAGACGTCGAGCCCGACGACGTCGAGCAGCTCGAAGGGGCCCATGGGGTAGCCGCCGCCCAGCTTCATCGCCGCGTCGATCTCGTCGAGGGAGGCGTAGTGCTCCTGCACCATCTTGATCGCGTTGTTGAGGTACGGGAACAGCAGCGCGTTCACGATGAAGCCCGCGCGGTCACCGCAGTCGACGGCGTGCTTCCTGATCCTGCCGCACACCTCGTGGACCGTCGCGTGGACGTCCTCGCCGGTCAGGACCGTACGGACGACCTCGACCAGCTTCATCGCCGGCGCCGGGTTGAAGAAGTGCATGCCGATCACGTCCTGCGGACGCGAGGTCGCGCGGGCCAGCGCGACCACCGACAGGGAGGAGGTGGTGGTGGCCAGCACCGCGCCCGGCCTGCACACCTTGTCCAGCGCCGCGAACAGCTGCCGCTTGACGTCCAGGTCCTCCGCGACCGCCTCGACCGCGAGGTCGACGTCGGCGAAGGCGTCGTAGGAGCCGGCCGGGGTGATCCGGTCCAGGGTCCGCGCGGCGGACTCCGCGGTCAGCCGCCCCTTGTCGACGGAACGCGCCAGCGACTTGCCGATCCGGGCCTTCGCCGCCTGCGCCTTCTCCTCGCTGCGGGCGGCCAGGACGACGTCGAAGCCCGCCTTGGCGAACACCTCGGCGATGCCCGAGGCCATCGTGCCGGAGCCGGCGACGCCGACCGAGCTCACCGGACGGCCGGGGATCCCGGCGCCCCCGGAAGCAGGCGTCAGGGCGTCGGGCACGACCGTCGCGCTGCCCGGCGCCTCGTAGGTGTAGAAGCCGCGGCCCGTCTTGCGGCCGGTCAGACCGGCCTCGCTGAGCTGCCTGAGGATGGGCGCGGGGGCGTGCAGCCGGTCGTGGGAAGCGGCGTACATGGCCTCCAGGACCGTGCGCGCCGTGTCGATGCCGATCAGGTCGAGCAGGGCGAGCGGGCCCATCGGCAGGCCGCAGCCCAGCCGCATCGCCGCGTCGATGTCCTCGCGGGAGGCGTACCGCGCCTCGTACATCGCGGCCGCCTGGTTGAGGTAGCCGAACAGCAGCCCGTCCGCGACGAAGCCGGGCCGGTCGCCGACCGCGACCGGCTCCTTGCCCAGGTCGAGGGCGAGGTCGGTGACGGCGGTGACGGCGGCGGGCGCGGTCAGCACCGAGGAGACGATCTCGACGAGCTTCATCGCCGGCGCCGGGTTGAAGAAGTGGAGCCCGAGCACCCGCTCGGGCCGCGCCGAGTCGGCGGCGAGCCGGGTGACGGACAGCGCGTTGGTCCCGGTCGCGAGGATCGCCCCGGGACCCACGATCCCGTCCAGCTCGCGGAAGATCTGCTGCTTGATCTCGTACGACTCCGGCGCCACCTCGATGACGAGGTCGGCGTCGGCCGCCGCCCGCAGGTCGGTGGAGGTGCGGACCCGGGCGAGGGCGTCCGCGCGCTCCTGCTCGGTCAGCCGGCCGCGTTCCACGGCACGGGCGGTGGAGGCCTCCAGGGCGGCGACGGACCGCGCGGCCTGGGCCTCGCTGATGTCGATGCCGATCACGTCGCGGCCGGCCTTGGCGAGGACCTCGGTGATACCGGTGCCCATCGTGCCGAGGCCGACGACGGCGATCGTCCGCAGCGGGGACGGGGAGGCGGGGGACAGGGGAGTGGCCATCGCGGGACTCCAGAAATGAGGGTGACGACTGGGAATGCGCCCGGGTGCGCCGAGGGACCTCCGGGGAGGCCTGGGCGCACCGGGTGCGGAAGGGAGTGCGGGTGTTGCCGGGCTACTGGCGCACACGCCCGGGGCCGTCGCTGCGGACGTGCACACGTCCGAGGAACGGTGGGACCGACCGGCCCTGTCCCGAGGCCGGGTCGTACGGGAGGTACTTGGTGTACCGAACCGACTGCTGCTGGACGGCTGCGTCACCAGGCCGTCGCGAGCAGGGGTGCGAGTGGGTAACTCGCTCGTATGAGCTTAACCGGTGGGTAACGAGCGCGCCAGCCCTCGTGTTTGTGACGTAGCTCCCCCGGCGTCGCGCGCGGTCCGGTCTCAGGTGCCGTCGTCGGAGCCGTCCTTGCGGCGGATGTGCAGGTAGACGGTGACGCAGACACCGATGCCGGCCACCCCCACCGACGCCAGGCCGACGTACACGCCGGCGAGGACGGGCCGGCCGGCCACCTGCCCGATGGCGAGGCCGATGGCGCAGAGGCAGCCGGCGACCAGTGTGTAGATGGTGGCCTTGAGGGTGCGGAGGCGGCGGCGCAGTCGTCGGGCGGCGGTGGTGTTCCGTACGGCGGTGGCCCCGCCCGGGGGCGGGGGCTGCCGTTCGGTCTTCTCTTCCGGTGGGATGCCGTGGGTCGCCATCGTCGTGCGCTTTCTGCTCGGGGGGTGGGGGTGTGGCGCCGGATGCCGCCGCTCCGGAACGTGACGGCCGGAGGAGCGGCGGCTCGTGCGGGGCGTCAGCCGGCTAGCGCCTCGGCGCTGTCCAGTGGCGCGACGATGGTCCGGCCGCCACGGGCGGGTGGGCTGGCCGTGGCCTCCTTTCGGCGTGTTCGGGCGGGCGGACGGGCGTCCTGGGCGGGATGCTCACCCGCGGCCGCGACGTCCTCGTGCGCCCCCGGGCCGCTTTTGGGGCGGCCGCACTTCCCGCGGAGCACCTCGGACAGGAAGCACAGGCGGGCGACCGCCTCGCGGGGCAGGTGGCGCAGGGAGAGCAGGGCGCGTCGCGTGAGGGACCCGTCATGGGCGGCCGCGTCGAAGTACAGCGGTGACGCCCACGGAGCCTCCTCGGGCTCGCCCCCCTCGGCCCTGCGCTGGATCTCGGCCTCGATGTCCGCGAAGTACCGGGCATCGTTCTCCAGCCACTCCCCGGGAGTGGGCGGAGCGGCATGGTCGACCAGACGCGCCGTGCGGCGATCCGACGTCGGACGGATCATTCCTTCTCCTTCCTTCTTTCGATCTCTACGTCGAAGAAGCCCGTCTGGAGCTCCTCCACGGAGACGCCGGCGGTCGCCAGGGTGCCGCGGGCCCGGCTCATGAGCTTGCTGGTCCATCCCTCCGAGAGGCCCAGTACCTCGGCGGTTCTGGCGTTGCTCCAGCCCAGGGAGGCGATGAGCCGGTAGACCGCCCGCTCCGACCGCGGCAGGGCGTCGACCTGGACCAGCCACGGCTGGAACTCGTCGTCGACCTGCGGGAGCCGGAAGCCGTACAGGGACACGAGCGGCACGATGTGCACCTCGGACAGGCCCGTGCGGCTCTCGAACTCCTTCCGGTCCCGGGCCGCGAGCCGCAGGGTCTCGTCCATCAGCCGCTCGTAGGCCTCCTCCTCGCGGACGTCGGCCGGCAGCAGGGGCAGGGTCGTGGTGAAGGACTCCAGGGTGAAGGCCGTGACGTTGCAGCGGGGGTCGTCGTAGGCCTCGAACGTGTCGAACCGCACCTTGTGGAACAGACCGCGCATCAGTTCCCCCCGGCGGGACGGATCGAGGGGTCGGGTAGGACTCATAGCTCAGGGCCCTTCGGACAAACGGTGGCGCGCGCCGGCGCCTCGGTGCAGGAGCGCATCCGCTCCGCATCGACGGGTCACATCATCGGGGGAGTGGTCGGAGACCCTTTCCTGTCGCTTCCAGGGCCCGTCTGACGGCTCATTACTTATCAGTAGCAACGCTCTTTGATCGTTCTCGGACAGGCCGCCGCCCACAGCCGCGGACATCGAGGACGCGTCAACGGCAGCCGCTCCGCAGGGCGTTGCGGCGCCGTCGCCGCTGTTGAGGGCGACATAGTACTGACGCCCGAGGCGGTCCCTTTCCGCCTCGGAGATTCGCTCTTGCGAATGATCTGAGTTCGAAAAGACGCCGAACGTGTCCGTCCGTGACCGCAGTTGTGTCCCGCGACGCCGTGTCGTGTTTGTGCCGCACGCCATTGCTGCACGTCACTGCTGCGGACGGGAGCGATTGGGAGGCCTCCCACGGCGGCCGGACGGGGCGGTCGTGCGCAAACCGCCGGCGCCCACCGGAGGAGGTCCGGTGCGCCGTCCGTGCATCCGTGCGCCCGCGCGTGCCCTGTGGCCCCACCGGCCTGCCCTACGCTCGGCACCATGGACGAAGAGTTGCGAGCGCTCACCGAGCGCTTACGGCGGGAGTCGGGCGGCACGGCGGCGTACGAGCGGCTGGCGGACACCACCGACCACGACGAACTGGCGGGCGTGCTCACCGAGCCGGGGCGGCCGCTGTGGGCCCGGGAGCTGGCCGCGTTCCGGCTGGGACTCGCGGGGGACCGGCGCGCCTTCGAGTCGCTCGTCCTGCTGCTCAACCATCGCGACCCACCGCGCTGCGCGTCCGCCGCCCACGCCCTGGCCCGCCTCGGCGACCCGCGCACCGCCCGCGCCGCGGCCGCCCTCGCCACCAACGAACTGCGCGTCGCCTACGCCCTGCACCCGGTACGGCTCCTGGTGGAGCTGCGCGCACCCGAGTCCGTGCCCGCGCTGATCACGACCTTGCAGCGTCGGCTGCGCCCGCACGACCCCTACCGGCGGGTGGCCCTCGCCTGCGTCGACGGCCTCGGCACCCTCGGCGACGGCCGCGCCCGCCCCGTCCTGAACGAGGCCCTCGCCCACCCGGCCCTGGCGGAGGCGGCCGTACGGGCGTTGGCGCGGATCCCCCGGCAGCGGTGAGGCGGGCTGTCGGGTGCGAGGGGGCGACGGCAGGCGGTGGGCCGGTCTCGCCCGGGCGGCGGAGCAGCACCTCGGCACACGTCCCGCGCGCCCCTGACGGAGTCACCCGGCCGACGGACCGACAGGCGCGGGTCCGCCTCCGTGGGCGCGGAAATCGTCAGGCCGTCAAGTCCCGCACGTACCGCACCTCCGGCACGGCGGCCCCCGCCACATCGAAAGGCTCCCGCGCGCCGTCGGCGTGGAAGCCCGCCCGCTCGTAGAAGCGGCGTGCGCGGACGTTCTCCTCGAGGACCCAGAGGTACATGCGCCGGTGGCCGCGGGCCGCGGTACGCCGTACCGCCTCCGCGAGGAGCGCCCGTCCGACGCCGGTGCCGACGCGGGCGGGGTCGACGTAGAGCGCGTACAACTCCGCGTCCCGGGTGCGGTGTGCGCCCTCGCGGTACGGGCCGTGGGCCGCCCAGCCGACCACCTCGCCGGCCTGCTCCGCGACCAGGTCCACCACGCCGCCGTCGCCCTGGGACAGGCGGCCGCGGTGCCGCTCGGCGTCCTCGGTCACGCTGAGCGCGTCGAGGTGGGACTGCGGCATCAGGCCCCGGTAGGCGGTCCGCCAGCCCCGGACACGGATCCCGGAGACGCGGTCGCAGTCGGCGAGCGTCATCTCCCGGACGAGCGGAGCCGTGGGGGAGGCGGCCGGGGGGACCGGGGAGGCCGTCACTCGGCCACCACCGCGAACGCCTCGATCTCCATCAGGAACTCCGGGCGCACCAGCGCGGCGACCTGCACGGCCGAGGCGGCGGGGAGGCGGTCGTCGGGTATGTGCGCGGCACGGGCCGCGCGGATCGCCGGCATGTGGGCCATGTCCGTGACGAAGTAGGTGAGTTTGACGACGTCGTCGAAGGACGCCCCGGCGGCGGCCAGGCAGCGCCGCAGGTTCTCGAAGACCTGGCGGGCCTGGGCCCCGGGGTCGCCCGCGCCGGCCAGCCTGCCGTCCTCGTCGAGGGGGAGCTGGCCGGAGACGGCCACGAAACGGCCGGTGCCCAGGACGACATGGGTGTACTGGGCGGCCGCGGCGACGCCGTCGGGGGCGGGAATCCTGGTCAGCTCACTCATGTGTCCATGGTGGACCACGGGTCGGACACCGCCCCCGGCGGGTGGCCGGGCGGGAGGGGGTTCAGTCGCGGAAGCCGAGCAGCCCGTGCAGGGTCGAGCCGTCGGCCTTGTCCGAGGCGGCCTTCGTGGTCTGCGGCCCGGGGTCGGGCAGCGGGGCGCACACCGCGTCGACCGCGCCGGTGCCGCGCGGCACCGTGCCGTCGGTCAGGTACGCCGCCAGATGCTTGTCCAGGCAGGTGTTCCCGCTCAGTGTGATGCCGTGGTTCCCGCCGCCCTCCTCGACGACGAGGCTCGACCCGCGCAGCAGGGCATGGACCGTCGCACCGCCCTCGTACGGGGTGGCCGCGTCGCCCGTCGCCTGGAACAGCAGGACCGGCGGCAGCTTGCCGTTGGTGACGTTCACCCGATCCAGCGGGCGGGTCGGCCAGAACGCGCACGGCGCGTTGTACCAGGCGTTGTTCCAGGTCATGAACGGCGCCTTCTCGTGCACCGCCCGGTTGTCCGACCGCCACTCGTCCCAGTCGCGCGGCCAGGAGGCGTCACGGCACTGCACCGACGTGTAGACGCTGTAGCCGTTGTCCCCCGGGGCGTCGACCGCGGCGAAGTTCTCGTACGCCTCGACCAGCGGGCCGGCGTCGGCGTCGTTGACGTACGCGGCGAACGCCTCGGCGAGGTAGGGCCAGTAGCCGTTGTAGTAGCCGCCCGGCAGGAAGGTGTCCTCCAGCTCCGCGGCGCCCACCTTGCCGCCCGCCGGCTTCTTCGCCAGTGCCGCCCGCATCGCGTACCACTCGGCCTCGATCTTCCCGGGGTCGGTGCCCAGCCGGTACGTGGCGTCGTGCTTCGCGATCCACGCCATCAGGGCGCGGTGGCGGTCGTTGAAGGCGTAGTCCTGCGCGAGGTTGTCCTCGTACCACACGCCGGTGGGGTCGACGACCGAGTCGAGGACCAGGCGCCGCACCCGCTGCGGGTGGAGCTTGGCGTAGACCGCGCCCAGGTAGGTGCCGTAGGAGTAGCCGAAGTAGTTCAGCTGCTGCGCGCCGACGGCCCGGCGGATCGCGTCCATGTCCCGTACGGCGCTGAGGGTGTTGATGTGCGGCAGTACGCTCGCGTACTTCTTGCCGCAGGCCGCGGCGAAGGACCGGGCGCGCTGGACGTTGGCCCGTTCGATCGCCGCGGTGGCCGGCACCGAGTCGGGGCGCACCGGGGCGAAGTGGCCGGGCCGGCAGTCCAGCGCGGGCGTGCTCTTGCCCACCCCGCGCGGGTCGAAGCCGATGACGTCGTACTGGGCCGCCACCGCCTTCGGCAGCGCCGAGGCGACGTACCCGGCGAGCGTCAGCCCGCTGCCGCCGGGCCCGCCGGGGTTGACCAGCAGCGGCCCCTGGTACGTCTTCGCGGTGTGCGGGACACGGGACAGCGCGAGCGTGATCTGCTCGCCGCCCGGGTCGTCGTGGTCGAGCGGCACCTTCAGGGACGCGCACTGCAACGTCGGGTAGTCGGTGGTGGCGCACGTCTTCCAGGTGAGCTTCGCCGCTCGGGCGGCCTCCGCGGTGTGCGACGGGCTCGCGTCGGCGGGCACGGCGGTGATCGTCCCGGCCACGACGACGGCGGCACCGCACAGCACGGCTGCGCGTTTTCTCATGAGGTCCTCCCAGGACGGAGGTCGATGGACCGCGTGGGTCACGGCCCTCGGCGCATCGTCCCGGAAAGAGAGCTGAGAAGAACGTGTTCTCGCGATAGTTGACCCGATTGGGTCGAGGGATGCCCTCGAACGCTCAGATCAGCGTGAGTTGGGTCGGCCCGGACTCGGCGGGCTCGTCCGCCGGCGCGGGCGGCCGGACCCTGCGGGGCATCTCCGCGCGCGTGGGGCCGATCCCGTACTCCTCGGCCAGGTCGTGGACCTGACGGGTGATCCGGCGCTGGTACCACTTCGGCGCGTAGGCCCCGTCCGCGTACAGCCGCTCGTAGCGGCGCACCAGGTGCGGGTGGTGCTGTCCGAGCCAGGCCATGAACCACTCGCGGGCACCGGGCCGCAGATGGAGCACCAGCGGGGTGACGGAGGTGGCCCCGGCCGCCGCGATCGCCCGTACGGTGTCCCGCAGTTGGGCCGGCCGGTCGCCGAGGAAGGGGACCACCGGCGCCATCAGCACACCGCAGCCGATGCCGTGCTCGCCGAGGGTCCGTACGACGTCCAGACGGCGCTCGGGGGCCGGCGTGCCCGGCTCGACGGTGCGCCACAGCTCCGTGTCGGTGAAGCCGACCGACACGGAGATGCCGACGTCCGTCACCTCGGCGGACTGCTTCAGCAGGTCGAGGTCGCGCAGGATCAGGGTGCCCTTCGTCAGGATCGAGAAGGGGTTCGCGTGGTCGCGCAGGGCGGCCAGGATGCCCGGCATCAGCCGGTAGCGGCCCTCCGCGCGCTGGTAGCAGTCGACGTTGGTGCCCATCGCGACGTGCTCGCCGTGCCAGCGGGGCGAGGCCAGCTGGCGGCGCAGCAGCTCCGGCGCGTTCACCTTGACGACGATCTGGGTGTCGAAGCCGATCCCGGTGTCCAGGTCCAGGTAGCTGTGCGTCCGGCGGGCGAAGCAGTACACGCACGCGTGCGTGCAGCCCCGGTAGGGGTTGACCGTCCACTCGAACGGCATGCGGGAGGCGCCCGGCACCCGGTTGAGGACCGAGCGGGCCCGCACCTCGTGGAAGGTGATCCCGCGGAACTCCGGCGTGTCGAAGGTGCGGGTGGTCACCGCGTCCGCGCCGAACAGGGCCGGGTCCGCCGCCCGGTCGTGACGGGACTCCACCGAGAGGTTCTCCCAGCGCATGACGCCTCCTGTGCCGTGCCGCCGCCGCCCGGCGGGGTAGCGTGGGGCCCACAATAGAACATCTGTTCCCATGATCGTGCGAGGGTCGTGCGAGGGTTCTTTTCGATCGGGCGGCGACCGCTTGCGCAACCCCGATTTGGGCGGCCGGGGACCGGGGTGGTTGGCTTGCCCCCCAACCCGAGGAACCCTTGAGCAACACGGACCTGGAGGAACCCATGGCGCAGGTCGAAGCCACCACCGAGCGGGTCGTCGCGGCGGACCCGGAAGAGGTGTTCGACACGCTCGCCGACTACAGCGGCACGCGCGCGAGGCTGCTGCCCGAGCACTTCAGCGAGTACGAGGTGCGCGAGGGCGGCGACGGCGAGGGCACCCTCGTCCACTGGAAGCTCCAGGCCACCAGCAAGCGCGTCCGCGACTGCCTCCTGGAAGTCACCGAGCCCACCGACGGCGAGCTCGTCGAGAAGGACCGCAACTCCTCCATGGTCACCGTCTGGCGCGTCACCCCGGCCGGCGAGGGCAGGTCCCGGGTCGTCGTGACCACCACCTGGACCGGCGCCGGCGGCATCGGCGGCTTCTTCGAGAAGACCTTCGCCCCCAAGGGCCTCGGCCGTATCTACGACGCGATCCTCGCCAACCTCGCCACCGAGGTCGAGAAGTAACCCACCCGGGTCAACGGGCCGGCGTGCCCCGGCCGTTGCCGCGCCGCACCGGTCCGAGGGGTTGTCACTCCGGGCCGGGGCGGCACCGTGACGCGTCGCGCCTGCGCGGAACCGCCGCTTCACGCGGCCGAAGTGCGGCGGGTGCGGCAGGTGCGACGAGGGAAGCGGCAGGTGGCCGGGACCACTCCGGTGCACCGCGCACCGCACGGCGAACCGCGGAGCACCCCGGCGGCCCCGCCCCGGCGAAGCCCCGCCCCGGAGTTGCCCTGCGTCGGCGAAGCCCCGACTTGGCGAAGCGCCGCGCCGGAGTCGTCCCGCCGTCGAACTCGGCCCGCCCCGGAGTCGTCCCGGCCGCCGAACTCTGCCGGCGCCGGAGTCGTCCCGGCTGCCGAACTCTGCCGGCGCCGGACGCGGTTGGCTTCTTCCGGGGCCTCCTGCTCGCGCTGCCGCCGGCGGCGCTGGAGGGGATGACCGACGCCACCGCCCTGCCGAAGCGCTCGGGACGGCTCATCACCCACACCGGTCGCTACCGGACCCACCCCGTCCCCGGCCGCGCCCTTTGCGGTGCCCGGCATGTGGCCGGGCGCGCCCTTGCCGTGCCCGGCATGCGGCCGGCTGCGTCCTCGGTGGGCCGGACACGTCGGGGGCGGCAGCTCACCGCGGACGGCACCCGGTTGCGGGAGGCACCCGGTGCGGGACGTCAGCACCCCGGTGCGGGCGCCACCGTCACCCTCATCGACGTCCACGGTGAGGCCGTCACCGGCATCCGCAGCGGACGCGAGGGCGGTTACGCCATCACCGTGCCGATGCTCGACGGGTAGACCGCGCCGCCAGTGCGACCGGCTTCTGCCCGGTGCTGTCCCCCCCGTCACCGTGCCGGGCCTCCCGGAGGACCCGACAGGACGTCGGGCTCGCCGGCGAGTGAGGCCGCCGCGATGCCGCGTGGCACGGTCCGCGTCCCCGGGCGGGCGGCTCGTCGGGGACGCGCGTGAGGCTCCTCGGAGCCGCGGGCCGCGTCGTCGACACCCCCACCACGGGCCCCGGCGGGACGTTCGGTTTCGGCGGCCCGGCTTCCGGGGAAACGGCCCGGCCGTGCCCGTCCTCAGGGACGCCGCGGCCGCCCGGGGCGTCGAGCTGACGCTGCTGCCCTTCCAGCCCTACGAGCGGCTGCCCGAGGTGCTGGGCGGTCGCCGTCGCCGCCGGCGGCCACCCGTCGGCCGCCACCGTGCCGCACGTCGCGGGGACGGCCGCACCGGGCCTGACCTGCGACTCCGTCATCAGGTCCGACCGGACACCGGGGCGGGCGCCACCCGGCATCGCCCCGGTGAAACCAATTCCGGAATTGCCGCACATCACGAGCGACGTGCGCCGTACGGTGGTGGCTGCGGGACAGATCTTGCTGAGCTCTGGGGAGAGAGGGCCTGGGCCATGGACCGTGGCACCGAGAGGGACGCACTCCCCGCCCGCGGAGCCGGCGACGACACGGCGGCCGGGCCCGCCGACGCCGGGCGCATACCGCTCGCGGTGGTCGTGGTGGACCGCGAAGGCCTCGTCTCGCACTGGAGCACCGGCGCCCGCCGGCTCTTCGGCGTCCCCAAGGACGCGGCGATCGGCCAGGCCGCGATCGACCTCCTCCCCGTCTCCGGTGCCCTCCCCGAGGTGGACGAGGACCTCCCGTACGACGACTACGGCTACGACGGCCTCGGGCCCGGCCTGGGCAACTCCCTCGACCGCGGACTCGGCTACCCGGCCGCCGGGCGGGCCCGGCTGACCGTCCCGGAGCGGAACCGGGTCGACGTGCTGTGGTGGGCGTACCCGCTCGTCGGGCCCGGCCGTGAGCGGCTGCTCGTGCTGGCCGCCGACGCGGAGGCCCTGCACCGGCCGGAGGAGGGTGACGGTCTGCCGATCGAGCGCATCGCGCCCGGCTTCGCGCTGCACACCGACTTCCCCGGCGCCGAGGAACTCGCCCGCAGGCTGCCCGAGATCCTGCCCAGCATGAGCGTCGGCGAGAGCACCCGCATCGTCTCCCAGGTCCTCGAACTCGGCTACCCCGTCCTGGAGTTCAGCCAGAACGACCGGATGCCCGTCACCCCCGACTGGGGCGTGGCCCGGCGCGCCGAGCGCAGGGCCCGCCGTGAACGGGCCGCCCGCGCCGCCGCCGAGGGCCGGGCGCCCGCCGAGGACCCCGACGACGAGGGCGAGGACCTCGAACACGTGGCCGTCCGCGAGCGCCTCGAGTTCCTCAACGAGGTCAGCGGGAAGATCGGCACCTCCCTCGACCTCTCCCGCACCATCGTCGAGGTCAGCAAGGCCGTCGTCCCCCGCTTCACCGACGTCGCCGGCACCTACCTGCGCGAACAGGTCGTCGCCGGCGAGGGCTTCCCCGAGGGCGTGCCCGACACGACGACCATGTGGCACCGGGTCGCCGTCGAGCACACCGACGAACCCGGCCGCTGGGACGACGTCGTCCCCGTCGGCGAGGCCATGCCCTTCCCGGCGCACACCCCGTTCTTCCAGTGCATGACCACGGGCGAACCCGTCCTCGTGCCGCGCATCAGCGACCAGCTGGGCCACGCCATCGCCTCGCAGTTCGAGAAGCGCGACATCCGGCCCCTGATCACGGGCCGCTCCATGCTCGTCGTCCCGCTCAAGGCCCGCAACGTCGTCCTCGGCTTCATGATCCTGCTGCGCCACCCCGAGCGCGCCGAGTTCAACGACATGGACCGGGTCACCGGCGCCGAACTCGCCGCCCGCGCGGGCCTCGTGCTCGACAACGCGCGCATGTACACCTACCAGGAGAGCGTCGCCGAAACCCTCCAGGACAGCATGCTGCCGCACATCCCGCCGCGCATGGCGGGCTGCGACATCGCCACCCGCTATCTGCCGGGCACCCTGCTCGGACGCGTCGGCGGCGACTGGTTCGACTCCGTCAAACTGCCCGGCGCCCGCACCGCCCTCGTCGTCGGCGACGTCATGGGCCACGGCCTCAACTCGGCGGCGATGATGGGGCAGTTGCGCACCGCCGTACAGACCATGGCCGCCCTCGACCTGCCGCCCGCGCAGCTCCTGCGCAACCTCGACGACCTCGCCCAGCGCCTCGGCGACACCTACCTCGCGACCTGCCTGTACGCCGTCTACGACCCCATCGCGAGCGAACTCCTCCTCGCCAACGCGGGGCACATCCCACCGGTGCTGGTCCGCGCCGACGACGGCCGCAGCGAACTGCTCGACCTGCCCACGGGCGCGCCGATCGGCGTCGGCGGGGTGCCCTTCGAGGCGGTACGCGTGCGCGTGGAGCCCGGCGACCGGCTCGTGATGTGCACCGACGGTCTCGTCGAGGTGCGCGGCGAGGACATCGGCGCGGGCCTCGCCACACTGTGCGAGTCCGCCGCCCACCCGGCCGCCTCCATGGACGACGCCTGCGACACCATCATCCGCGCCCTCGCCGCGACCTTCTCGGAAGCCGGCCGCGGGGGCCGCAAGGACGACGTGGCCCTGCTCATGGCCCGCCTCAACGGCATCGCACCCGACGACGTCGCCGAGTGGACCTTCCCCCTCGACCCGCTCCAGGCCGGCCGGGCCCGCGCGGTGGTCCGCGAACAGCTCCACCACTGGGGGCTGCCCCGGCTCGCGTACTCCGCCGAGCTGATGGCCGGCGAACTGGTCACCAACGCCGTACGGCACTCCCACAGCCGGCCCGTCACCCTGCGGCTCGTCCGCGGGGAGACCCTGCTGTGCGAGGTGGACGACGACGACCACGAACTGCCGACCCTGCTGAACGCCGGTCCCGGCGACGAGTTCGGACGCGGGCTGCGCGTGGTGAGCACGCTGGCCCGCGCGTGGGGCACCAGCCGAACCGGCGACGGCAAGTCCGTCTGGTTCGAACTGACGCTGCCGAGGCGCTGAGCAGGGCCCGCCACGGCGTACGCCTCTCGAACGGGGCGTGAAGGAACGCGCGCCGCGCTTGTCCGTACCATCGGGGAGCGATACACCGTACTGGCCCGTCACTCACGACGGATCGGCGTCGCACCCTGGGGAGTTGGGCATGAGCGTGACGAGTCGGTACCGGGAGGCCTGGGAGGGTTTCTGGCGGGAGGCCCCCGAGGAGGCCGGCGCGGTGTTCTGGGACGCGGACCCCGCGGTGACCGCCGCCCGCCACCTCGCCTTCTTCGAGCCCCGCCTCGTCGACCCCGGGCTGCCGCTGATCGACCTCGGCTGCGGCAACGGCACCCAGACCCGCTTCCTCGCCGACCGCTTCCCGCACGTCCTCGGCACCGACCTGGCCGCCGCCGCCCTCGACCGCGCCCGTCGCGCCGACCCCGCCGGGCAGGCGACGTACCGGCAGCTGGACGCGGCCGGGAAGGGCGAGACCGAGGCGCTGCACGCCGAACTCGGCGACACCAACGTCTACATGAGGGGCGTCCTGCACCAGTGCGAGCCCCACGACCGGCAGCCGCTGGTGGACGGGATCGCCGCGCTCCTCGGCGACCGGGGCCGGGCCTTCCTCGTCGAACTGTCGGAGGCCGCCCGCCCCGTCCTGAGCGGTCTCGTCCGCAACCCCGACGGGCCGCCCCCGAAGCTCGCGCCGGTCTTCCGGCACGGCATCGCCCCCGGCGAGGTCGCCGACGACGCGGTGCCCGTGTACCTGGGCGCCGCCGGACTCACCGTCCTCGCCTCCGGTGACCTCCCGCTCACCACCACCGAGTTCCTGCCCGGCGGCACCCGGATCGAGCTGCCGTCGAAGTGGTTCCTGGCCGGCCGGGAGGTATGAGCACGGTCACGTCGCGAAGCGGCTCCTTCACCGCCACACGCGGGGCGGCCCGCCGGGTCAGGGGGTGAACCGGTCCCCGTTCGGGTCGCGCCCGATCAATCGGCTCCCTCGGCTTCCAGGCACCCCCACACGGCACGCCACTCCCGGAACGCGCCCGTCCTGTCGAGGGCGTTGAAGACCCGGCCCTGGCCGCGGGTGCCGCCGCGCGGCGGCGGGACGGGGATCCTGCCGAGCAGGCCGGCGTCCCACTTCCGCGAGCGCAGGTACCGGGTGGCCGCGAAGGTGTCGAGTTCCATCCGGCGGAAGCCGTCCAGGACCGGGAGCGTCGCGTAGACGTCGGGGCTGGGCACGAGATGGCCGAGACCGGACAGCGCCGCCGCCGCGTTGTCGTCGCTCACCTCGACGGCCGGAATGCCCCCGCCGCCGAGGAAGGCGATCCACAGGGCCAGCTGGGTGGTCTCCGGACCGTCGGCCTGCGCGGTGACCTCCGTCAGCCGCAGCAACTCGTGGTAGCTGCCGAGCACGGCCCCCAGGCTCAACCGCTCCTCGGGGATGGGCGGGCCCGCCCGGTCCGCACGGCTCCCGGTGAGGTCGTCGACGGTGGCGAGCCGGGCCAGGAGGGCGGTGTACGCGCCCAGTTGGACGCGCAGGTACAGGCGGGTCGTCTGCACCAGCCAGCGGCGCGTGCTGATGCCCGGCCGGTCGGCCTCGTCCTCCGTCCACCAGGTCTTCGTCCGGGGCAGGGGGCGGGCCGCGGCGAGCCTCTCCAACTGGTGCCGGGTCTTCGCGGCCCAGTGGTGGGCGTGGCGGGCGTGGACCCAGGCGGGCGTGGCGAACCGGTCGCCGTGGGTGAGCGCGTCCTCCAGCCATTTCACCCAGATGCCGGTGATGCAGAGCGAGTGCTGGTGTCCCGCCTCCAGCAGTTCCAGCTCGTCGCCGACGAGGGCGGCCCGACGCACGTTCTGGAGGTCGAAGTGGCCGAGCATGGCCCAGTGCAGGGCCGTGTGCCGCTGCCCGTTCTTGTTGGCCGCGACGGCTTTCCCCCGGTGGCGGTGGGTGGCGTAGCCCGGGTGGGAACCGGTGGGGAAGCGGGCGACCACCTGCTGGAGCCGGTCGAGCAGGCCCGCCTGTCCGGTGGCCCTGCCGGAGTAGTGGACGGCGTCCCACTCGACGCTCTGGTCGGCGCGCGCCAGCGCCCGCCGTTCGTGCTCGGAGAGCACCCCGTCGACCGGGCCCAGCACACGGCGGTGGGCGATGTACTGCTTGATGGCCACGGACCGGATGCCGGGCTGGTCGCGGGAGAGCGTGGCGTCCTCGCACAGGGTGCGGACGGTGACCGGGCCGTCCAGCTCGTCCCAGTCGGCGGAGAGGTCGCCGGCCCGGTCGGGGGTCGTCCGGGGCGGGGCGACCATGGCGTGCAGGGCCTTCATCTCGGCCGGCGAGAGCGCCGTTCGCAGACCGTGCCCGGTACCTGTGCGGGCGGTGCGGCCGAGGATCGTCGTGGCGACGTGCGAGGCGACCTCGCCCACCAGCAGGCCGGGGGAGGCGGTGAGCCGGTGGAAGGCCAGCGCGAGCGCGGCGGCCGCCGCCTCCCGGAACAGGTCGGCGCCCTTGAAGGCGGACGGACGGGCCAGGAGGGCGGGCGAGCCGGTGGCTCCCAGGAACAGGGTGGACGGCCGCCACGCGGCGACGACGTCGTGCTGGAGGAAGCTGCGCGCCCGGACCCCGTTCTTCAGCCCCGGCACGACGACCGTCCCGCCCGCCTGCCGTACGAACCGGGTCAGATCCAGGTACCGGTCCGCCTCCCGCAGCGCCCACGCGCGGCCGATCAGCGTCAGCGTTTCGGGGGTGACGGCCGCGCGGCCCTGCGCGGACAGCCGGTCCATGACGCGTTCCGCCGCGTCCGCCAGGACGCGCAGATCCCACGGCGGCGGCCAGCCGGCCGGCTCGTCCGACCAGTACGGGTAGTCCTCCGCGGGCAGGGCCAGACGGTCGCGGCCCGCCCCGGCCCACTCCCGGTCGCACCAGTGCTGTACGGCCGCCAGGGCGACGGACGCGATCTTGCCGCGCCAGGCGGCGACGTTGCCGCTGTCCGTACGCCGCTCGCCGCCCTCCGCCAGACGGTCCGGCACGGGATAGTGGGCGAGGCCGGCGGCCGCCCGCACCGACGCGGCGACGGCCTGCGCCGTGTGCCCCTTGCGCAGGCCCGCCGTGTCACCCCGGCGCACGAAGTCGCTCACCGCGTGGTCCAGGCACTGCCGCACCCGGTGGAGGCCGTCCGCGCGCCAGCCGCGCCGGTCGAGCAGCCCGATCGCGCACGGCCCCAGCCCGGCCAGATCCGCCGCCGCGAGCCCCTTGCCCGCCATCAGGTCCTCGAAGACCCGCATCAGCCGCACCGTGTGATCGGGCGTCACCCGCCCCGCGGCCGGTAAGAGGTCCCGGTGTTCCCCCGCCATGTGCTACTCCTCCGCCTCGCACGCGACGACCAGGGCGTGGGCGGCGCGGATCGTGGAACGCAGTTCCTGCAGGTACCAGGGGGCGTCGAAGACGCGGCGCGACAGCTGCGGCGGCGTGCCGATGGTCTCGACCTCGCTGTGGAACGGCAGGCCCAGGACCCGGACGGCGTCCATGTGCTGGTACGGCGCGTAGATGTGGGTGGTGACCAGCAGCACCCGCGCGGCGTCCAGGCGGACGTCCCGGGCGAACTGGCGGTAGGTGTCCGCCGTGTTCGCGTTGCGGGCCGGGTCGCTGCTGCGTGCCGCGTACAGGCGGACCCCCGGCTTGCCCGGTCGCTCGCCGCGCAGCTCGGCCAGGCGCGGGGCCGTCCCGGGATCGCCGTCCACCGTGATGCTCCACGGGTCCGCCGAGGGGAACTCCACGTCGGCGAGGGCCCGCAGCATGCCCACCTCGGTGGTGGCGTCCGGGGCGAACTCCCGGGCGTCGGCGTGCTCGCCCTCCAGCAGGGTCCGGAAGGAGCCCATGAAGCACACCTCGTCGGCCGAGAAGGCCCCCCGGCCCAGCAGACCCGCCGCGTACTCGGCCCGGCTGCGGCAGCCGGTGGACAGCCCGCCCAGGATCAGGACCCGGTCGAAGTGGCCGCCGGTGACCGGGGCCGGCTCCACCATCCCCAACTCCTCGGCGAGCGCCAGGATCCGGTCCCCGGGCAGCGTCCCGTCGTCCTCGGCGATCGCCAGCCGGCTGCCTCCCCTGCGGCGGTCCCAGACGTCCGAGAACGCCTCCAGGCTCGCCAGCCGCTCGCGCAGGCTGCCCCGGGCCGGCCACTCGCCGTCGAACATCTCGACCAGCTCACGCAGGGCCGGCGCGGCCGCCCAGTCGCGTACCCAGGTGAGCGGATCCCGGTCGGTGCGGTGCACCAGTGCGGTCGTCGTCACGTCTCTCCCTCTCGCTGTGCGCGTGTGCCGTCCACGCGTCGCCGCGGCCGGACCGGCCGCCGACGCACAGTGTGGGCGCGTGGCCGGTGCCGGTGGGACCAACTCCCGAACAGGGGGCTGTTTTTCGGAGTAACGGCCCCCTGGTCCGCAGAACACGACGGATGATCTCGGACGGCGTGAAAGGCGCCGCCGCGCGCGGGACGGTCTCCTTCCCGCCGGCCACGAGGCCGGCCCCAGTGGAGGGAAGGACCCCCATGGACGCCCACCGCCCCGACGGCGAGCCGGCCGTGGTCTCGCTGTTCCTGATGACGCTGATGGCTGCCGTCCTGCACCGGCAGGGCTGGACCTGGGAGGAGATCTGCGCGGTGTTCGAGGCGCTCGCCACCGCCCTGACGCTGTGGCCCACCGACCGCGACGGCGGAAAGTGAGCGCCCCGAGGTTTCCGGGTGCCTCCGCCGAGCGGAGGCACCCGGACCCACGGGCCCTCGGCCCCCACGGTCGCCCCACGCCAACCCCTGCCGGCCGCCCACCGGGCGCCGGCCGTCGGCCGCGGTGAACAGGGCGATGAGGCTTTCTCTGTCTTGCGCGGCGCCGTCACGGCGCGTTCGACTGCCTGAGCCACCGGTGTCCCCCATGTGCCCCCACTCCGGGCCGATCACGGCTGCGGAGTGGCGAGAGTAGCGCCGACGGCGGGCACCGCTCCCCTCCTCGCTTCCGATGGCATATGCCGAAAAGGGAGACTTCGTCCCCCTGGTGTGCGCCGGCATCGTGCGTCACTCCCGCCGTGCAACGGGCGGCCCGTGACCGGCGAGGCGCCGGCCCCTCGGGTTCGTGGCCGGGCGCGTCGACGGGGCGTAACGTGACGGCCCATGAAGATCCTCATCAGCGCCGACATGGAGGGTGCCACCGGCGTCACCTGGCCGGCCGACGTACTGCCGGGGACACCCGAGTGGGAGCGGTGCCGCACCCTGTTCACCTCCGACGTCAACGCGGCCGTCCTCGGCTTCTTCGACGGCGGCGCCGACGAGGTCCTCGTCAACGAGGCCCACTGGACCATGCGCAACCTGCTCCTCGAACGGCTCGACGAGCGGGCGCAGATGCTCACCGGGCGGCACAAGGCGCTGTCCATGGTGGAGGGCGTCCAGCACGGCGACGTCGACGGCGTCGCGTTCGTCGGCTACCACGCCGGCGCGGGCATGGAGGGCGTCCTCGCCCACACCTACCTCGCCAACTCCGTCACCGGGGTCTGGCTGAACGACGTACGGGCGAGCGAGGGGCTGCTCAACGCGCGGGTCGTCGCCGAGTACGGGGTGCCGGTGGTGCTGGTCACCGGGGACGACGTGGCCTGCGAGGACGCGCTCGGGTACGCGCCGCAGGCGCGGAGGGTGGCGGTCAAGGACCATGTGTCGCGGTACGCGGCGGTCTGCCGGACGCCGGCCCGGACCGCCGCCGACATCCGGGCCGCGGCGACGAAGGCCGTGCCGCTGGCGGTCCGTCGGGAACCGGTGGCCGCCGGGCCGTTCACCGTCGTCGTGGAGTTCGACGCCGAGCACCTGGCCATGGCCGCGACCGTCGTCCCCGGCGTGGCGCGGACCGGGGAGCGCAGGGTCGCCTACACCAGCGGCACCATGTACGAGGGCATCCGCACGTTCAAGGCGGTCACGACGATCGTGTCGGCCGCGGTGGAGGAGCAGTATGGCTGACGCGCAGGCGAGGGACGAGGTCGTGCGGTTCACCTCCGACCTCATCCGGATCGACACCACCAACCGGGGCGGCGGGGACTGCCGGGAGCGGCCCGCCGCCGAGTACGCGGCCGAACTGCTCGCGGAGGCGGGTGTCGAGCCGACGCTCCTCGAGCGCACCCCGGGCCGTACCAACGTCGTCGCCCGCGTCGAGGGCACCGACCCGGCCGCGGACGCGCTGCTCGTCCACGGCCATCTCGACGTCGTGCCCGCCGAGGCCGCCGACTGGAGCGTGCACCCCTTCTCCGGGGAGGTGCGCGACGGCGTCGTGTGGGGGCGCGGCGCGGTCGACATGAAGAACATGGACGCGATGATCCTCGCCGTCGTCCGGGCCTGGGCCCGCCACGGCATCCGGCCCCGGCGCGACCTCGTCCTCGCCTTCACCGCCGACGAGGAGGCCAGCGCCGAGGACGGCTCCGGTTTCCTCGCCGACCGGCACGCCGCGCTGTTCGAGGGGTGCACCGAAGCCGTCGGCGAGTCCGGTGCGTACACCTTCCACGACGGCGGCGGACGCCGGATCTATCCCATCGCGGCGGGGGAGCGCGGCACCGCCTGGATCAGGCTCACCGCGCGGGGGCGGGCCGGGCACGGCTCCAAGGTCAACCGGGAGAACGCGGTGACCCGTCTCGCCGCCGCGATCGCGCGGATCGGCGAGCACGCGTGGCCGCTGCGGCTGACGCCGACCGTGCGGGCCGCGCTCACCGAACTCGCCGCGCTCCACGGCATCGACAGCGGCCTCGACGACGTCGACGCCCTGCTGGAGAAGCTCGGTCCGGCGGCGAAGCTGGTCGAGGCGACCGTCCGCAACAGCGCCAACCCGACCATGCTGGACGCCGGTTACAAGATCAACGTGATTCCGGGGGAGGCCGTCGCGTACGTCGACGGGCGGTATCTGCCGGGCTGCGAGGACGAGTTCCGCGCCACCCTCGACGAACTCACCGGACCCGACGTGGACTGGGAGTACCAGCACCGCGAAGTCGCCCTCCAGGCACCGGTGGACTCGCCCACGTTCGCCCGGATGCGGGCCGCCGTCGAGGAGTTCGCGCCCGAGGGGCACGTGGTGCCGTACTGCATGTCCGGCGGCACGGACGCCAAGCAGTTCTCGCGGCTCGGCATCACCGGCTACGGCTTCGCTCCGCTGCGGCTGCCCGAGGGCTTCGACTACCAGGCCCTCTTCCACGGCGTGGACGAACGGGTCCCCGTCGACGCCCTCCACTTCGGTGTCCACGTCCTCGACCGCTTCCTGCGGACGGCCTAGCGGGCGGCCCGGCGGACGGACGGCCCAGCGGACGGGGGAGAACGTGCGAGTCCTGCGTTACGGTTTCCGGCGCTCGGCCCTCGACGCGTGCCTCGCCGCCGCGCGTGACGGGCGGCCCGGGTACGTCGGCTGCGTCGGCGCCGGGGTCGGGTGGATCGCGCCCCGGCCCATCGGGGGCGGCCGGCGCACCCCCGTACGGCGGCGCGAGGACGGCCGGTCCGCCTCGCGCGGCGCCGGGTGCCGCCCGTCCGCCTGGCCTGCGAAGGGGAGGGGCACGGCTTCCGGCGGGCGGGGGCCCGGTGCCTGTCTGGAGGCCCGGCTCTCCCTGTACGCTCAGGCGTTCGGGCTGCGCCCGTCCGGCATCCCGACCCTGGAGCTCGTGAAGTGAAGGACCTCAGGCGCCCCGCCCGGCTCGCCCCCGGAGCCCGCGTCGCGGTCGTCGCGCCCAGCGGACCCGTCGTGGAGGAACGGCTGCAAGCCGGCCTCGACGTCCTGCGCGGCTGGGACCTCGACCCGGTGGTCGCGCCCCATGTGCTGGACCGCCACGGCGAGTTGGGTCATCTCGCGGGCACCGACGCGGACCGGGCCGCCGACCTCCAGCGGGCCTGGTGCGACCCGGCCGTCGACGCGGTGCTGTGCGCGCGGGGCGGCTACGGTGCCCAGCGCATGGTCGACCTGCTCGACTGGGAGGAGATGCGGGCGGCCGGCCCGAAGGTGTTCGTCGGCTTCAGCGACAGCACCACGCTCCACGAGGCGTTCGCCGTCCGCCTGGGCCTGGTCACGCTGTACGGGCCGGTCGCCGCCGGCGTCGACCTCAGCAAGAACGCCCGCGCCCAGGACCACTTGAGGGCCACCCTGTTCGCCCCGGAGACCGTCCGCACCCTCACCTCCTCCGGCGCCGCCCTCGCCCCGGGCCGGGCGCGGGGCGTCACCCTCGGCGGCTGCCTCACCCTGCTCGCCACCGGCCAGGGCACCCCGCACACCCGCACCGACGCCCGCGGCGGACCGCTCCTGCTGGAGGACGTGGGGGAGCAGCCGTACCGCGTCGACCGTGCGCTCACCCAGCTGCTGCGCGCCGGCCGGCTCGACGGCGTCGCGGGTGTCGCGCTCGGCTCCTGGGACCGGTGCGGACCCTACGAGGAGCTGCGCCCGGTCCTCGCCGACCGGCTCGGCGGGCTCGGTGTGCCCGTCGTCGAGGAGCTCGGCTTCGGGCACTGCGACGGTGCGCTGACCGTGCCCTTCGGGGTGAGCGCGGAACTCGACGCCGACGCGGGCACCCTCACCCTCGACGCGCCCGCCCTCAGGTGACCGCGAGGACCGCTCCGCCGGGGGAGCAGGCCCCGCCGTACGGCCGGACGGCTCCCGGGCCGCCCCGGCCGCACGGGCCGCACGGGCCCGAAGACGTCCGGGAGCGCCGGGACGGCCCGCGGCCGGGAGCCGGCGTCCGTTCGGATGGCCGTGCCGGCGCCCACCCGGATCACCGGGCCGGCGTCCGTCCCGATCACCGTGCCGGCGTCCGCCGTCCTCGTCCCGGTCCCTCGTCGTCCAGCACGCCACGGCCGTCGTCGGCGCACCGTACGGCGCCCACGTCGGGTGCTCCAGGACACGGCGCCGCCGGCCGGGTCGTACGCTGAACTGGTGCCGCACACCGCATCCCGCTACCTCGCCGAGGGCCCCCGCGTGGGCATACGCCACTTCACCTACGCGGACGGCGCCGAGTTCACCGCGCGGGTCCGCGAGAGCAAGGACCTGCACCACCCGTGGCTGTTCCCGCCGGCCACCGCCCAGGCGTACACCGCGTACGCGGGCCGGCTCATCGAGGACCCCACGAAGGCCGGGTTCCTCGTGTGCACCCTCGACGACGGGGCCATCGCCGGGTTCATCAACATCAACAACATCGTCGAGGGCGGCTTCCAGTGCGGTGCGCTGGGCTACGGCGCCTTCGCGCACGCGGCCGGGCGCGGGCTGATGCGGGAGGGGCTCGACCTGGTGGTGGGGCACGCGTTCGGGCCGATGCGGCTGCACCGGCTGGAGATCAACGTGCAGCCCGGCAACGCCGCCTCCATCGCCCTGGCCCGCGCCTGCGGGTTCCGCCTGGAGGGCTTCTCCCCGAAGATGATCCACATCGACGGGGACTGGCGGGACCACGAGCGCTGGGCGCTCACCGTGGAGATGCGGACACCCCGCCCGTCCGGCTGATCACCGTCGTGCCGAGGTCCGCGACGCCGTGGTGCGCCGCAGGCGCCCGCCCGCGCGTCGCTCCTCGGCGCAACTCGTTGGACGGCCGGCCGTACGTCGGCGAGGATGCGACGCATGCGGAGTCCCGTCGTGCTCGACGCCCCCTCCAACCTGGGCCTGCGCCCGCCCGCCCCGGGCACCGTGCCCGGCTGCCACAAGCTCGCCGGCGCCCTGCGCGAGCAGCGGATCGTGCAGCGGCTGGGCGCGGCCGAGGGCGGGGTCGTCGTACCGCCGCGTTACGACCGGGGGGACTGGCAGGAGGGCGACGGCGTCTTCAACGCGGCCGCCCTCGCCTCCTACACCCGCAAGCTGGCCGACCGGATCGAGCGGCACGTCCGCGCCGGCGACTTCCCCGTCGTCCTCGGCGGGGACTGCTCGATCGGGCTCGGCGCCTCGCTCGCCCTGCGCCGCATCGGCCGGTACGGGCTGGCCGCCGTCGACGCCTCGCCCGACTTCCGGCACCCGGGCAACTCCGACCGGATCGGCGCGGCGGGCGGCGAGGAGGTCGCGCTCGCCACCGGGCGCGGACAGGAGGACCTCACCGACCTGGAGGGGCTGCGGCCCTACCTGCGCGACGAGGACGTGCGGTTCTTCGGCATCCGCGACTGCTTCGCGGACGACCGCGCGGAACTCGTCGCCCTGAAGATGCCCGTCGTCACCGTCGGCGAGCTGCGCGAACGGGGACCGCGGGCGCTCGGCCACGCCGCCGCCCAGGCCTTCGACACCCCCGGACTCGACGGCTTCTGGGTGCACTTGGACGCCGACGTGCTCGACCCCACCGTCATGCCCGCCGTCGACAGCCCCGACCCCGACGGCCTGTTCCCCGACGAACTCGTCGCGCTGCTGGGGCCGTTGCTCTCCTCCCCGCGCTGCGCCGGCCTCAACGTCACCATCTACGACCCCGATCTGGACCCGGACGGCACGGCGGGCGCCCTCCTCGCCGACGTCGTCGTCGCCGCCCTCGGCCGCCCCTGACCGGCGCCCGCGTCACTCCTGACGGCGGTCGGCGTACTCGTACACCGAACCGTCCGGATGGCGGGCGATCAGGTTGCGGCCCACCGGCGTCGGCACCGGGCCCGCGATCACGTCCGCGCCCATTTCGGTGAGCGTCCTGTGCGCTTCGTCGACGTCCGTGACGGCGATCGTCGCCGCGACCTTGCGCAGCACCTCCAGCTCGCTCTGCGGCCCGCTCATCAGCAGGAAGCAGCCGACCGCCGCCACCTGCACACCACCGCGGCCGAACCGCAGCGCCGGGGCGCCGGCGAGCCGCTCGTAGAAGGGGACGGCGGCCTCGAGATCGTCGACACAGACACGCAGCGTGGCTCCCAGAATGTCCATGGGAGGAGCCTAGTTGGGGCGGCCGGAGAGGGAAGATCCTTCACCCGATCCCCCCGCCGCCCGGCCGCCCCGCGCACGGCGGCCCGTCGCCCACCCGGGCGTGGCGGCACGCCCACCCGCGCACGGCGGCCCGTCACCCACCCGCGCACGGCGGCGCGTGGGCTCACGCGTGACGGTCTAGCCCACGGTCCAGCCCATGGCCTTGCGGACGGCGTCGCGCGTGCGGTCGATCACGGCCGCGACGGGAGCCGCCGCCACCTCCTTGGCGGCGGTGTCCGCGCCGGGGTGCGGCCCGGTGGGCGCGAGGGCCTCGGCCGCCCGCACGGCCCGGGCCAGCGTCTCCAGCCTGCCCCGGTCCGCGACCCGGTCGAAGTGCGCGAACTCGTACCGCTCCTCGCTGTCGGCGTGCGCCAGCACGTCCTGGCGCAGCGCCGCGACCAGGTCGAGGAACTCGGGCGCGTCCGGATCCATGCCGTCGAGGCGGTCCAGCGCCCGCCTGGCCCGCCGCTCCTCCAGGATCCGGTCCTCGACGACGCGCTCGCCGTCCTCGACGGCGCCGCGCGCGAAGGGGTGGACGACCTCCTCCTCGGCGGTCTCGTGCACCGCGAGAAGACGGACCAGGTCGTGGAAGGCGCGCCTGCGCTCCTCGCCGCCGGTCCGCGCCACCTCGTCGAACAGTTCCCGGATCCGCGTGTGCTGCGCCGTGAGCAGCTCCACCACGTCGGTTCGCCGGTCCATTGACTTCTCTTCCTCGTGGGTCGGTGCGCTCGAGTGCCGGTGCGCCCGCGCGCCGGTGAACGGGCTCGACGGGTACCCCCGGGCCACCGGCCCACCCGCGTTACGCGCCCGTCACGCCGGGTACCCGGGCGCCATGGAGCGCATGGATCACCTGGAGCATCTGGACAGGCATCTGGTCGACGAGCTGGCGCAGGTGGCCCGCGAGACGATCCGTGAGGAACTGCGCGAGCAGACCCGCAAGCAGCGCCGTACGGCCATGCTGTACGCCGCGTCCGGCGCCCTCGCCCTCTACGCGGGCGCCGCCGTCGCGCTCGCCGCGGGGCTGGCGCTCGGCATCGGGCTGCCGGACTGGGCCGCCGCGCTGATCATGGCGGCGGTCCTCGGCGGGCTGGCGTACGTGCTGCGCGGCGCCGCCCGGCCGCACCGGCATCCGGCCCACCACGAGGCCGGCATGTCCGCCCGGCACGGACGGGTCGACGGCGGAACGCCGCCCGCCGGGCCGCCCGCCGGCCTCGGCATGCCGTACCCGCCGATGCCGTCCACCGCGCCCGGCGCGGGCATGACGAGGCCGGGCGAGGCGCCGCGGCCCGGCGACATCGACCCCGAGTCCCCGCACCACCGGGCGTGATGCCGGGTGGTGCGGGCGCCTTGGGGACCGGCGGCCGGCAGGGGCCGGGCCGTGGTGGTGACCGGGGCCAGCGGTGGCGTCGGCCGGGCCACGGCCCGTGCCTTCGCCGCGCGCGGCGACCGGGTCGCCCTGCTGGCCCGTGGACGTGAGGGCCTCGCCGCGGCGGCGGACGACGTGCAGCGCGCCGGCGGTGAGGCGCTCGTCGTGAGCGTCGACATGGCCGACGCCAAGGCGGTCGAGGACGCGGCGCAGAAGGTCGCCGACGCCTTCGGCCGCATCGACGTGTGGGTCAACAACGCCTTCACCGGCGTCTTCGGTCCCTTCACGGAGATCACCCCGGACGAGTTCCGCCGGGTGACCGAAGTGACGTACCTGGGCTACGTGTTCGGCACGCGCGCCGCCCTGCGGCACATGCTGCCGCGCGATCGGGGCACGATCGTGCAGGCCGGATCCGCGCTCGCCTACCGCGGGGTGCCGTTGCAGGCGGCGTACTGCGGGGCCAAGCACGCCATCCAGGGGTTCAACGAGTCGCTGCGGTGCGAACTGCTGCACTCGGGCAGCCGGGTGCGCACGACGATGGTGCAGCTGCCCGCCGTCAACACCCCTCAGTTCGACTGGGTGCTGAACCGGATGCCGGGGCGGCCCCGGCCGGTGGCACCCGTGTACCAGCCGGAAGTGGCCGCGCGGGCGATCGTGCACGCCGCCGGGCACCCGCGACGGCGGGAGTACTGGGTGGGAGCCTCGACGGCGGCGACGCTGATCGCCAACGCCGTGGCGCCCGGGTTCCTGGACCGCTACCTGGCGCGGACCGCGTTCGACTCGCAGCAGGAAGTAGGGCCCGAGGGTGCCGGGAACGGTGGTCCGGGCAATCTGTGGAGCCCCGCCGACGGCCCCCACGGGCACGACTTCGGGGCGCACGGGCGGTTCGACGAGGAGTCCCTCGCCCACGACCCGCAGGAGTGGGTCTCGCGCAACCGGGGACGGGTGGGCGCCGGGCTGCTCGCCGCGGGCGTCGGCGCGGCGGTGACCGCGGGGCTGCGCCGCCGGACCCACGGCTGAGGAACCGTCACCCGATCATCTGTCATCTGATCACCTGACGGCCGTGCGGCCGTCCTCGCGCACCGCCGCACTGCCGCCGTCCTCGCCGCGCACGGCACGGCCCGGGGCCGGCCCGCGTGCACCGCCGGACCGCCCCGCCGTGGTCGCCGCCGTGGTCGTCGAGCGCAGGGCGGGGCGGTTCCGGCGCGTCCATGCCGGTCTCACGGCAGCCGTGTCCATGCCGGTCTCACGGCAGCTGCGGCAGGACCTTCGTCCGGTAGAAGTCGAAGAAGCCCCGCTGGTCGGGGCCGATCTGGTTGACGTAGACCCGGTCGAAGCCCGCGTCGGCGAACGCCTTCAGCGCCGCCACGTGCTGGTCGACGTCGTCGCCGCACACCGTGTTCTCGCTCACCATCTCCTCGGTGACCAGCGGCTGAAGCTGCTCGAAGTGGCTCGGCGTGGGCAGGATCTGGCCCATCTCGCCGGGCAGCAGCTGGTTCGACCACAGCCGGCGGACCGTACGCACCGCCTCGTCGCGGTCGAGGCCGTAACAGACCTTCGTGCCGCCGCTGACGAGCTTCGCGCCGCCCCCGCCCTTGCGGAACTGCTCCACCATCGGCTCCTCCGGCATCATCGTGATGTAGCCGTCGCCGACGCGGGAGGCGAGCGCTGTCGCCTTGGGGCCGAAGCCGGAGATGTCGATCGGCACCGGCTCGTCGGGGACCGTGTAGAGGCGGGCGTTCTCCACCGTGTAGTGGGTGCCGTGGTGGCTGACCTCCTCGCCGGTGAACAGCCGGCGCATGACCTGGATCGCCTCCTCCAGCATCTCCAGGCGTACGCTCGCGGGCGGCCAGGCGTCACCGAGGATGTGCTCGTTGAGGGCCTCGCCCGAGCCGACGCCGAGACGGAAGCGGCCGTTCGTCATCACCGCGCTCGTCGCGGCGGCCTGTGCCACCACCGCCGGGTGCATCCGGACGGTCGGGCAGGTCACCGCCGTCTCGATGGGCAGGGACACCGCCTCGGACAGTGCGCCGATCACCGACCAGACGAACGGGCTCTGGCCCTGCGCGTCGTTCCACGGGTGGTAGTGGTCGGAGATCCACAGCGCCTGGAATCCCGCCTGTTCGGCCATCCGTGCCTGCTCGATCAGGTCCGCGGGGCCGAACTCCTCGCAGGACAGGAAGTAGCCGTACTCGGCCATGGGGTACCTCCGCTGGTGTGCCGCGGGTGGGGGTCGGTCGCGGTCCGGGTACCCGGGGCCGGGGCGGGAAACCGGCGGCCGGGTGCCCCCGCCCGCGCCCCCGCGGACGTTTGGCGGCCCTGGCCAGGGGGACGCGGAAACCCTCGTACGGCACACCCCGTACGGCACATACCGCCGGAGGCGAACCGTGAGTCGACCCCGCATCGTGATCGTCGGAGCCGGTTTCGCCGGGTACCGGACGGCCCGCACCCTGGCGCGGGCGGCCCGGGGCCGGGCCGACATCACCCTGCTGAACCCGACCGACTACTTCCTGTACCTGCCCCTGCTGCCCCAGGTGGCCGCCGGGATCCTGGAACCCCGCCGGGTGACCGTGTCCCTCTCCGGCACCCTGCCGGGGGTGCGGCTGGTGCTCGGCGAGGCCGGCCGTATCGACCTCGACGCACGCACCGTGCACTACACCGACCCGGAGGACGGACCGGGCACCCTGACCTACGACCGGCTGGTCCTCGCCGCCGGCAGCGTCAACAAGCTGCTGCCCATCCCCGGCGTCGCCGAGCACGCGCACGGCTTCCGCGGCCTGCCCGAGGCGCTCTACCTGCGCGACCACGTCACCCGCCAGGTGGAGCTCGCCGCCACCGCCGGCGACGCCGAGGAGTGCGCCGCGCGCTGTACGTTCGTGGTGGTCGGCGCCGGCTACACCGGCACCGAAGTCGCCGCGCACGGGCAGCTGTTCACCGACGCGCTGGTGCGTTCGCACCCGCTGCGCGAGGGCCTGCGGCCGCGCTGGCTGCTCCTCGACGTCGCCGAGCGCGTCCTGCCCGAACTCGACGAGCGGCTTTCGCGCACCGCCGACCAGGTGCTGCGCGAGCGGGGCGTCGACGTCCGCATGGGGACCTCCGTGAAGGAGGCCACCCGCGACGGAGTCCTGCTGACCGACGGCGAGTTCGTCGACACCCGCACCCTGGTGTGGTGCGTGGGCGTCCGGCCCGATCCGCTCGCCGAGTCCCTCGGACTGCCCATGGAACGCGGCCGGCTCGTCGTCGAGCCCACGCTCCACGTACCGGGCCGTCCCGAGGTGTTCGCCTGCGGTGACGCGGCCGCCGTGCCCGACCTGGACAAGCCCGGGCAGTACACGCCGATGACCGCGCAGCACGCCTGGCGGCAGGGCAAGGTCGCCGGGCACAACATCGCGGCCTCGCTGACCGGTGGCACGCCGCGGCCCTACCGGCACACGGACCTGGGTTTCGTCGTGGACCTCGGCGGCGTGAAGGCGGCCGCCAACCCGCTCGGCGTGCCGCTCTCCGGGCTGCCGGCCGGCGTGGTCACCCGCGGCTACCACCTCGCCGCCATGCCCGGCAACCGCGTCCGGGTCGCCGCCGACTGGCTGCTGGACGCCGTACTGCCCCGCCAGGCCGTGCAGTTGGGCCTCGTCCGATCGTGGTCGGTGCCGCTGGACACGGCGTCGCCGGAACTGGCGCGGGTCCCGGGCGGCCGGGAGCGCGGTGCCGCGGCGGGTTCCGGGCCCGGGACCGCCCTCGCGCGGGACGTGCCGGGCGGCGAGGCCGGTGAACGGGACGACGACGACACGGCGGCGGTCGTGGCGCCGACGCCCGAGGTCGCCAAGAACCCGCCGGGCTCCGAGCCCGCGAAGAAGCAGCCCGGCTCCGAGCCGGCCAAGAACCAGCGGGGTCCGGAAGCCGCGAAGAACCAGCCGGGTCCCGAGCCTGCGAAGAACCAGCCGGGTCCCGAGCCTGCGAAGAACCAGCCGGGTCCCGAGCCTGCGAAGAACCAGCCGGGTCCCGAGCCCGCGAAGAACCAGCCGGGCGCGGAGCCCGCCCCCGGCCCCGTACAGCGTTCCGACACCCTCGTGGAAGGAGACCACTGACCCGATGGACACCGCCGAACTCACCGAACTCGGCAGGCAGTTGCGCGTCGACAGCGTCCGCGCCTCCGCCGCCGCCGGCTCCGGGCACCCGACGTCCTCCATGTCCGCCGCGGACCTGATGGCCGTGCTGCTGGCGAACCACCTCCGCTACGACTTCGACCGCCCCGCCCACCCGGGCAACGACCGCTTCGTGCTGTCCAAGGGCCACGCCTCCCCCCTGCTGTACGCGGCCTACAAGGCGGCCGGCGCCATCGACGACGAGGAACTGCTCACCTTCCGCAAGCTCGGCAGCCGGCTCGAGGGGCACCCCACCCCGCAGCGGCTGCCCTGGGTGGAGACCGCCACCGGATCGCTCGGTCAGGGGCTGCCGGTGGGTGTCGGCATCGCGCTGGCCGGGAAGCGGCTGGACCGCTCCGCGGCGCGCGTCTGGGTGCTGTGCGGGGACAGCGAGCTGGCCGAGGGCTCGGTGTGGGAGGCCGCCGAACACGCGGGCCACGAGCACCTGGACAACCTCGTCGTGATCGTCGACGTCAACCGGCTCGGGCAGCGCGGCCCGACCCGGCACGGCCACGACCTCGACGCCTACGCCCGTCGCTTCCAGGCCTTCGGCTGGCACACCGTGGAGATCGACGGCCACGACGTGGACGCCGTCGACCGTGCCTACGGGGAGGCCCTGTCGACCAGGGGCCAGCCCACCGCGATCCTCGCCCGCACCCTCAAGGGCAAGGGCGTCGAAGCCGTCCAGGACCGCGAGGGCCTGCACGGCAAGCCGCTGCCGGACGCCGACGAGGCGATCGAGGAACTCGGCGGGATCAGCGACCTGCGCGTGGAGGTGCACGAGCCGCCCGCGACCCGCATGCTGCACTCCGTCCCCACCGGGCACCTCGACCTGCCCCGCTGGGACGAGGGCGACGAGATCGCCACCCGGGACGCGTTCGGCCAGGCGCTCGCCGCCCTCGGCACGGCCCGCGGCGACATCGTGGCCCTCGACGGCGAGGTCGGCGACTCCACCCGCACCGAGTTCTTCGCCAAGGAACACCCCGACCGGTTCTTCGAGTGCTACATCGCCGAGCAGCAGCTCGTCGCCGCCGCCGTGGGCCTCGCGACGCGCGGCTGGGTGCCGTACGCCTCCACGTTCGCCGCGTTCTTCACCCGCGCGTACGACTTCGTGCGGATGGCGTCGATCAGCGGGACCGGGATCAACCTGGTCGGCTCGCACGCCGGAGTGGCCATCGGACAGGACGGGCCCTCCCAGATGGGCCTGGAGGACCTCGCGATGTTCCGGGCCGTGCACGGCTCCACCGTGCTGTACCCGTGCGACGCGAACCAGACCGCACGCCTGGTCGCCGCCATGGCCGGCCTCGACGGCGTCCGCTATCTGCGCACCTCGCGCGGCGACAGCCCGGTGATCTACGGGCCCGACGAGGAGTTCCCGGTGGGCGGCAGCAAGGTGCTGCGCTCCTCCGACGGGGACCGGCTGACACTCGTCGCGGCCGGCGTCACCGTGCACGAGGCGCTGAAGGCCGCCGACGCCCTCGCCGGCGAGGGCATCCCGGTCCGGGTGATCGACCTGTACTCGGTCAAGCCCGTCGACCGGGCCACCCTGCGGCGGGCCGCCGAGGAGACCGGCTGTCTGGTGACCGTGGAGGACCACCACGAGGAGGGCGGCCTCGGCGACGCCGTCCTGGACGCCTTCGCCGACGGGCGGCCGGTGCCCCGGCTGGCGCGCCTGGCCGTACGGACGATGCCGGGCTCGGCGAGTCCGGCCGAGCAACTGCACGCGGCCGGGATCGACGCCGAGTCGATCGCCGCCGCCGCCCGGCTGCTGGTGGAGACGGCGGTGGTGCCGTGAGCGACGACGACGTCCGCACCGTGCGTGCCGGACGCCGCAGCGTCGCCGTCCACCGGCCGGACAAGGTGCTCTTCCCCGGCGGCGGCGACGGCGGCGGCGGGGGCGGCAAGGAGTACACGAAGGGCGACCTGGTCGCGTACTACCGGTCGGTGGCCGCGTTCATGCTGCCGCACCTGCGCGGCCGGCCCCTGATGCTGGAGCGGCACCCCGACGGCGTCGACGGTCCCCGGTTCATGCAGAAGAACACCCCGGAGCACTATCCGGAGTGGATCACCCGGGTCGAGGTGCCGAAGGAGGACGGCACCGTCCGCCACACCGTGTGCGAGGACTCCGCCACCCTCGCCTACCTCGCCGACCAGGCCTGCCTCACCCTGCACCGCTGGCTGTCGCGGGCCGGCCGGATCGACCGCCCGGACGTGATGATCTTCGACCTCGACCCGGCCGGCGACGACTTCGGCGCCGTCCGCCGGGCCGCCCGGTGGCTGGGCGAACTGCTCGACGAGGTCCGGCTGCCGTCGGCGCTGATGACGACCGGCTCGCGCGGCCTGCACGTCGTCGTCCCCCTCAACGGGCAGCACGACTTCGACGAGGTCCGCGCCTTCGCCCGGGACGCCGCCGAGCTGCTCGCCGCCGAGCACCCCGACCGGCTCACCACGGCCGCCCGCAAGAAGGACCGCGGCGACCGCCTCTACCTCGACGTGCAGCGCAACGCCTACGCCCAGACCGCCGTCGCGCCCTACACGGTGCGCGCCCGCCCCGGCGCGCCCGTCGCGACGCCCATCACCTGGGAACAGCTCGACGACCCCGGCCTCGGCCCCCGCCGCTGGACGATCGCCGACGCCGCCGAGCAGGCCCGCACCCGGCCGTGGTCCGGCCTGAGCGGTCGCGGCCGCGCCCTCGGGCCCGCCCGACGCCGCCTCGACGGGCTGCGTGGCTAATACACATACCGCCGGTACGCAGCCCGTCCGCCCGGCGGCGCAGACCCGTGCCCCCGTGAAGGTTTGGCCAAGGACCTTCCGGCCACCCGAAAGGAGAGGTGGCCATGGCGAACACAAACGACACATCACATTCGCAGACTTCACAGAACCCGAACGACAGGGACGAGGACGTGGCGGACGACCGGCCGACCCCCATGGAGGTGCTGCGCCAGGCGCGCAGTCAGCTCGCGGAACTGACCGGCATGGCCGCCGAGAGCGTCTCGTCCTTCGAGCAGACGGAGGACGGCTGGTCGCTGGAGATCGAGGTCATGGAGCTGGCCCGGGTGCCCGACACCATGAGCCTCATGGCGAGCTACCAGGTCGAACTCGACCCGCGGGGCCAGCTCACCGGCTACCGGCGCGTTCGCCGCTACGAACGCGGGAGGGCCGACGCACACCGGTCCGGCGGCCGTTAGGCCGCGCTCCCTCCCCTTCACCCACACCCAACACCACCACCAAGCAAAGGAGGCGCGGTCGGCATGACCGTTGTCCCGGCACAACAGACCGGCGGCGGAGGCGGCAGCAGCGGCCTCTACGACGTGCTGGAGCTCGTCCTGGACAGGGGGCTCGTCATCGACGCGTTCGTGCGGGTCTCCCTCGTCGGCATCGAGATTTTGAAGATCGACGTCCGGGTCGTCGTCGCCAGCGTCGACACCTATCTGCGCTTCGCCGAGGCGTGCAACCGCCTCGACCTGGAGGCCGGCCCGCGCAAGAGCCCGGGTCTGCCCGACATGGTCGGCGAGATCACCGAGTCCGGCGCGCGCGGCAAGTCCAAGGGCGCCCTCTCCGGCGCCGCGGAGACCATCTCCGGCGCCTTCAAGCAGGCTCGCGAGGAGAGCGAGACCGAGCGGCCGCGCACCCGTAAGGCGACCTCCTCCCGCAGGAAGGAGGAGCAGGAGTGAGCACGTACGTCTACGGCATCACCGCGCGTTCGCACGCGGCCCTCCCCGAGGGCCTCACCGGCGTCGGCGAGCCGCCCATGCCGGTGCGCGTGCTGACGGAGGGCGACCTCGCGGCGATCGTCAGCGACGCGCCCGAGAACCTGCGGCCCAAGCGCAAGGACCTGCTCGCGCACCAGAACGTCCTCAGTGAGGCCGGCGCCGACGGCTGCGTGCTGCCCATGCGGTTCGGCAGCGTCGCCCCCGACGACAAGGCCGTCACGGGGGTGCTCGCCGAGCGCGCCGAGCACTACCAGGAGCGCCTGCAAGCCCTCGACGGCAAGGTCGAGTACAACGTCAAGGCCACGCACGTAGAGGAAGCCGTGCTGCACCAGGTGATGGCCGAGAGCCCCGAGCTGCGGGCCCTCGCCGAGGCCAACCGGCAGGCCGGCGGCGGCACCTACGAGCAGCGCCTGCAACTGGGCGAGATGGTGGCCGCCGCGGTCAAGGCCCGCGAGGCCCAGGACGCGACCGAGGTCCAGCAGGCACTGGAGCCACTGGCGGCCGCCGTCAGCGTGGGCCCGGAGTCCACGGGCTGGCTGGCCAACGTGTCGTTCCTGGTGGCCCGGGACTCGGCCGCGGAGTTCGCGAACGCGGTGGAGGAGCTGCGCAAGGACCGGCCGCACCTCGACCTGCGTCTCAACGGGCCGCTGCCGCCGTACAGCTTCGTCGAGCCCGGTCCGGCACAGCCGGCGGGCACGGCGGCCGGGGAGTAGCACAGAGAACACAAGTGACGGGAGCGGGGAGATGGGCCTGATCTCGGAGGTGCTGCTGCTGCCGTTCGCACCGGTGCGCGGCAGCGGATGGGTGATCGGACAGGTGTTGCGCGAGGCGGAACGGATCTACTACGACCCCTCCACGGTCCGGGCCGAACTCTCCCGCCTCGAAGAACGACTGGAAGCCGGCGAGATCACGGAGGAGGAGTTCGACCGGCTGGAGGACGAACTCCTCGACCGGCTGGAGATCGCCACGCGCCGCAGCATGGGGACGGACGACGGGACGGCACGATGAACCGAATGGGACTGGGCCTCGCGGTGGGGGCCGGGTACGTCCTCGGGCGTACGAAGAAGATGAAGCTGGCGTTCGCCGTCGGCTCGCTGGTGGCCGGTAAGCGGCTGAACCTGACGCCGCGGGGCCTGGCCGACATGGTGTCCCAGCAGATGCGGGACAACCCGCAGTTCAAGGAGATCGGCGACCAGCTCCGCGAGGACCTGCGGGGTGTCGGCAAGGCGGCGTCCGGGGCCGTGGTCGAACGGCAGATGAACACGCTCGCCGACCGGCTGCACGGCCGTACCGCCCAGGTCCGCGACCAGCTCGCGGGCGTCGTCCCCGGCGTGTCGGACACGCGGTCGGAGACGGACGACGAGGAGGCGGACGAGCGGCCCGAGGAGCCGGAGTCCGCACGGGACGAGGACCGGGACGACGACCGGGATGCCCGGGATGACCAGGGCGACGACGGCGACGAGGGAGACGAGCCGCCGCGGAAGAGGGCGGCGGACCAGAAGGCGCCCGCGAGGAAGGCACCGGGGACGAAGGCCGCCAAGAAGGCACCCGGCCAGAAGGCCCCGGCCGGGACGGCGGCGCGCAAGGCAGCCGCGCAGAAGACCACCGCGGCCAGGAAGACGGCGACCGGGACGGCGTCCCGGCCCCGGCGATCGAAGGGAGGCGGTGAGCGATGACCGAAACCCTCGGATCCGCGACGTCCGCCGCGGGCAAGGCGACCGGCGGCGGCAACCCGCTCGCCGGGGTCGCGCAGAGCGAGGCCGCCGACCGGCTGAAGGCGGAGGTGCAGGAGTACCTCGCCGCCCAGGCCCAGCGTGTGCTGGCCGGCGTCGGCCGCAAGCTCGGCGAGACCACCGTCAGACTGAACGACATCGCCGAGGGCAACAGCCCCGGCTTCGCCAAGCTGGCCCTGGACGGCGGCCGCAAGCTGGCCGACGGCAAGGGCCCGCTGCGCACCGCGCTGGAACTCGGCGCCTCGCGCGCCAAGGACAGTGTGACCGGCGCGCTGAAGAACCTCGGCGGCGGCAAGGGCAACCGCAAGGGCGGCGCGGGCAAGAAGCCCACCGTCATCATCGAGCAGGTCGACATCGGCGTACCGCTGCGTGCGGCCTACGACCAGTGGACCCAGTACCAGGAGTTCAGCACCTTCGCCAAGGGCGTCAAGAGCGCGAACCGCGCCGACGACACGACCAGCGACTGGCAGATGAAGGTCTTCTGGTCCAACCGCAGCTGGAAGGCGAAGACCACCGAGCAGGTGCCGGACGACCGGATCTCCTGGACCTCGGAGGGCGCCAAGGGCACCACCAAGGGCGTCGTCTCCTTCCACCGGCTCGCCGACAACCTCACCCGCGTCCTGCTGGTCATCGAGTACTACCCCACGGGGCTGTTCGAGAAGACCGGCAACATCTGGCGCGCCCAGGGCCGCCGGGCCCGCCTCGACCTGAAGAACTTCGCCCGCTTCGTCACCCTCAAGGGGGAGGTGGACGAGGGCTGGCGCGGCGAGATCCGCGACGGCGACGTCGTCCGCTCCCACGATGACGCGCTCGCGCAGGAGCAGCAGGAACAGGGCGAAGAGGAGGAGGCCCCCAACGGCGAGGAGAGCGAGGACGAGGGGAACGGGGCCCGGGACGACGTGACCGCCCAGGACGAGGACGAAGAGGACGAGGAAGAGGACGAAGAGGACGAGGAGTACGACGAGGACGAGCCCGAGGCGGAGTACGAGGAGGAGCCCAAGGGCGAGGAGGAGGAAGAGGAAGAGGAAGAGGACGAAGAGGACGAGGACGAGGTGGAGGGCGAGGAGGCGTACGAGGACGAGAGCGCCTACGACGACGGGAGCCGGCGATGAGCCTGCCGAGCCGGATGCCGGAGCCGTACGGCCAGGGAGGCGGCGCCAACCTCGCCGACATCCTGGAACGCGTCCTCGACAAGGGCGTCGTCATCGCCGGCGACATCCGGATCAACCTGCTCGACATCGAACTGCTCACGATCAAGCTGCGCCTCATCGTCGCCTCGGTCGACAAGGCAAAGGAGATGGGCATCGACTGGTGGGAGGACGACCCGGAGCTGTCCACCCGCGCCCGCCGCGACGAACTCGCCCGTGAGAACGCCGAGTTGCGTGAGCGGCTGGCGCGGCTGGAGCAGCTGGAGCCGGGCCGTGTCCGCACCCGGGAGGAGTCGCCATGACGGGACTGCGGTACGTGTACGCCGTCTGCCGGCCCTTCGGCGCGCCGCTGCAGGCCGAGCTGACCGGCGTCGCCGGGGCGCCCGCGAAGCTGCTGCACCACCACGGCCTGGTCGCCGTCGTCAGTGACGTACCGGCGCGGGACTTCGCCGAGGAGCCGCTGCGGGCCCACCTGGAGGATCTGGACTGGCTCAGCGCCACCGCGCGCGGTCATCAGCAGGTGATCGACGCGCTCACGGTGGTCACCACGCCGCTTCCGCTCAGGATGGCCACCGTCTTCCGGGACGACAGCGGCGTCCGCGTGATGATCGAGGAGCGGGAGGAGGACTTCCGGCGCACCCTGGACCGGCTCCAGGGGCGCGTGGAGTGGGGCGTGAAGGTGTACGTCGAGGCGGAGACCGCCGAACCCGCCCCGCCCGCGGCGGCGGCCAAACCCGCCTCCGGGCGGGACTATCTGCGGCAGCGCCGTATGCAGGCCAGGGCGCACGAGGACACCTGGCAGCGGGCCGAACGGTTCGCCGGCCGGCTGGACTCCCTGCTGTCCGCGCACGCCGACGCCGCCCGGCTCCACCCGCCGCAGAACTCCGCCCTTTCCCGGGCCTCCGGACAGAACGTGCTGAACGCCGCCTATCTGGTACCGCGCGCGGAATCGGAGGAATTCGTGGAAATAGTGGACCGCACGAAGGGCGAGGAGCCCGGAATGCGCGTCGAACTCACCGGGCCGTGGGCGGCCTATTCCTTCGTGGACCTCGACTTCGCCGGGACTTCGGGGGAGATTGCGGAGGAAAGCGCGGAGGAGCTCACCGGGGAGAACGAGCAGCAGATCCGGGAGCGGACCGATGCACAGGCCGCGGAGGAGGGCTCATGACCGTCGTGGAACGCCGTGAGGTCGCCCTCGTCGACCTGCTGGACCGGCTGCTGGCCGGCGGAGTCGTCATCACCGGCGACCTCACGCTGCGGATCGCGGACGTCGATCTCGTCCGCATCGACCTGAACGCCCTGATCAGCTCAGTGAACGAGAACGTTCCGGCACCCTGGGGGGAGCGGGCGTGACCACACCACGCACACCACGCAACCGTCTCGACCTCGAGCCCGACACCGTCGAGCGCGACCTGGTCAAACTCGTCCTCACGGTCGTGGAACTGCTGCGCCAGCTCATGGAACGGCAGGCGCTGCGCCGCTTCGACCAGGGCGACCTCAGCGAGGAGCAGGAGGAGCGCATCGGGCTCACCCTGATGCTGCTCGACGACCGCATGACCGAGCTGCGCGAGCGCTACGGACTGCGGCCCGAGGACCTCAATCTGGACCTCGGGCCGCTCGGACCGCTGCTCCCCCGGGAATGAACACCCCGGCGTTGCGGGGGCTGTGCGTTCCCGGGGGCTAATTCACCACCTGTACCAACGGCCCCTGCCTCCCGCCGCGGTCGTTCCGCGCATCAGGAATCCCAGCAGCCAGAGAACGAGAACCGCGATCGCGATCCACCAAAGCACCTTAACTGCGAATCCGGCACCGAAGAGAATCAATACCAGAAGCAGTACCAGCAGGATGGGAACCATAGTGTGAACCTCCTGCTTTCCGGGTTTCCACAATTGCGGGAATCAGACGTCCTTTCGGCACAGAATCTCTCCGTGCAGGACACTGAACCACCCGTCCTCCCGCTTTCCCCATTCCCGCCAGGCCCGCGCCACGGCCCGCAGCTCGTCCTCGGTGGCGTGCCCGCCCCCGGTGGCGCGCCCGGCGTACGCGGAGGTCACCGTCCGGTCGGCCCACAGACCGCTCCACCACGCCCGCTCCCCGGGGGTGCTGAAGGTCCAGGTGTCCGAGGTCGCCGTGATGTCGGTGAAGCCCGCCGCCAGTGCCCAGGACTTCAGCCGGCGTCCGGCGTCCGGCTCACCGCCGTTGGCGCGGGCCACCCTCCGGTACAGGTCCAGCCAGTCGTCCATGCCGGCCGACTCCGGATACCAGGTCATGGCCGCGTAGTCGGAGTCCCGTACGGCGACGAACCCGCCGGGCCGGGTGACCCGCCGCATCTCGCGCAGCGCCCGCACCGGGTCGCCGACGTGCTGGAGGACCTGGTGGGCGTGGACCACGCAGAACGTGTCGTCGGGAAAGTCCAGGGCGTGGACGTCGGCGACCGCGAAGTCCATGTTGGTCAGGCCGCGCTCGGCCGCGGTGGCCCGCGCCCGGTCCAGGATGCCCGGCGCGTGGTCGACGGCGGTGACGTGCCCGTCGGGGACCAGGGCCGCCAGGTCGGCGGAGATGGTGCCCGGCCCGCAGCCGACGTCCAGGATCCTCATGTGGGGCTTCAGTGAACCGAGCAGGTAGGCCGCGGAGTTGGCGGCGGTCCGCCAGGTGTGCGAGCGCAGCACCGACTCGTGGTGCCCGTGCGTGTAGACGGCGGTCTCCCGTGCTTCCGGCATGGCTCTGCCCCTTCTCGACGGACCGGCCCCCGGGCTCCGGGGAGTCCGGGGCGATACACGTCACCGTACGCGCGCAGCCGAATGGTGAGACAGTTCGTTCTGCCATGTGGACTGACTGGGCGTCAGTTGGCGGTCGGCGGTCGCCGGTCGGCGGTCGCCATTCACCGGTCGTCAGTCGTCGGGCGTCAGTCATCGGTCGACAGTCGTCCGTGCCCGGTAGTCCGCGGACAGCTCCCGGTGGACAGGGGCTGTCGGGCCGAGGGGGTGTCCTCCTCGCGAGGGGGTGTCCTCCTCGGAGGGGCGGTGCGGCGGCGTGGCCCTCCTGTGGACCTTCTGCGGGCCTTCGCAACCTGGTCGATTCCCTTGACTTTCCGCTCCTTCCGTCGCTGAAGACGTTCGAAGCCCAGGCGCTGCAGTGGGACGACAACGGCACCGCCGGCCATCTGGGGAGCCTCGTCGCCCAGGACGGTTCCACACCGTTCACTCCGTAGGACGACTGTCGGGCCGGGGCCCGAACCCGGCACTCTCCACCACCCCCGCCCGACCCTCCTGCCCCGGTCCGTCAGGCCGAAGGCGCCCCGGTGAGGACCTCCACGCGGCCCGTGTCGAGCGAGTAGTAGGCGCTCACGACGGCCAGGGCGCCCTTCTTCACAAGGGGAGCGAGGGCCCTGTTGGCCCGCAGGTCCTCGGCGGTCTGCTCGGCGTGTATGCGGATCATCGCGTCGACGGGGTCGTCGGCCGTCTCCTTCAGCGTCGCCCGGTACGCCGGCCGCAGCGCCTGGGCTATGGACGGCAGGGTGCCGGGCAGTTCCTTGCCGTCGCGCATCGCCTCGTACGCCGCCTTGACGGCGCCGCAGCGCTGGTGCCCGAGGACGACCACCAGCGGGGTCCCCGACGTCAGCGGCCCGTACTCGACGGAACCGGTGACCACGGGGGACACCACCTGCCCGCCGGTGCGCAGCACGAACAGGTCACCGAGTCCGGTGTCGAAGACCAGCTCCGGCGGCACCCGGGAGTCGATGCACGACAGGATCACCCCGTAGGGGTTCTGCTTCTCGGCGACGAACGTCCGCCGGCTCGCATCCTGGTCGGGGTGCTGCGGCTTCCCGTCGACCCAGCGCTCGTTGCCCGCCATGAGTCTCGCGAACGCCGCCGACGGCGAGTCCGGCCGTACGCTCGCGGACGGTGAGGCGGCCTCCGGCGCCGCCCCCGCGACCGCCGTCTTCTGCGCCGTGCCGTCCGACGTGGAAGAACAGCCCGTGATCAGTGCCGCGGTGGCCACCAGCCCCCCGGTCAGAAGCGCCCTGCGCTGCGGGTGCCCAGCAATACCCATGGATCCGTCCCCTCTTTCCCGTGCGTCCTGCTCGGGCACCTGAGCGGAGCCCGTGACTCCACTGTGGTGAGGGGCCGTTTAACGCCCGTACAGCCTTGATCAAGCGGACGAGAAGCGTCGGTCCAAGTCACGCACGGTACGGGGCCCTCGCGCTGAGTCACCATCGTCGAGGGGCTGTGATGACGGCGGCGCGGCGGCTGCCGACTCCGCGCCGGCGGACGGGTACGGGGCCACCCTTCTAGTCCAGCGGTCGGTACACCGTCAGGGCCTCGGGCAGCTTCTCCAGCGTCACCTCCCCCTCGACCTCGGTGACTTCGCCGTCGAGGGCGAGGAGCGTGCCGGGGGTGACACCCTTCAGGTGGAGCCGGCCGACCTGGACGGCCGCGTGGGCCGGCGAGCGGGTGAGGGGACCCGCGACCGCCGCGGCGAGCAGCCGCAGGGCGGGCCTGCGGCCCCCGTGCACCACCCGGACGTCCAGGCGGCCGTCGGCCAGGTCGACGCGGCGGCCCGGGGAGAGGCCCATGCGGTGGTAGGTGCCGTTTCCGGCGAACAGCAGCCACAACGGGCGGGCCGTGCCCGCGACCTCGGCCTGAAGCGGATGCCGGTCCGCGCGCAGCACGCGCCAGGCCGCGAGCACCCCGGCGGGCCAGCCGCCGATCCGGCGCGACCAGCGGTCCCGCTCGCGCACCAGCTCCGGATACACCCCCAGGCTGCACGTGTTGAGGAACACGCCCTGCCGCTCCCCGCAGACGAACCGGCCCACGTCCACCCGCACCGCCTCGCCGTCCCGGACGGCCCCGCCCAGCGCCCGCACGTCCTCCACGCCCAGGTCGTACGCGAAGTGGTTGAGGGTGCCGCCGGGCACGACGGCCAGCGGCAGCCCGTGCCGCAGGGCGACCTCGGCGGCCGTGTTCACCGTGCCGTCGCCGCCGCACACCCCGAGGACCCGGGCGTGGGCCGCCGCCTTCTCCAACTCGGCCGCCACGTCGGAGGGATCGCACTCGACGACCTCCGCGAGCGGCAGCGCGTCGTGCAGCGCCCGGACCCGGTCGGCACTCCCGGCGGCGGAGTTGGCCACGACCACCAGGCCCTCCCCGTCGGGCAGCGCGGGTGCCTCGGCCCGCGGCCGGGCCGGCGGGACGGCCTGGGCACGGGTCGGCACCAGACCCCGTACGGCCAACGCGGCGCCCGCGCCCAGGGCCGCGCCCGCAAGGACGTCGCTCGGGAAGTGGACGCCCGTGTAGACACGGGACATCGCCACCGAGAACGCCACCGGCGCCACCGCCGCGCCCCAGGCCGGCGACTCCAGGGCCACCCCGGTCGCGAAGGCCGCCGCCGACGCGGAGTGCCCGGACGGGAAGGACGTGGTGATGGGCTGCCGCTTGAGCTGCCGGACCAGCGGCACCGGGTCGAGCACGGGCCGCGGGCGGCGCACCGAACGCTTGCCGAGGGTGTTGATCGTCAGGGAGGCCAGGCTCAGCGAGGCGAGCCCGCGGGCGGCGGCCCGGCGGGCCCGGGGGGTGCGGCTCGCCGCCATCGCGGCCGCCGTCGCGAACCACAGCACACCGTGGTTCGCGCCGCGGCTCAGCCGCGGCAGGACCGGTTCGGCGCCCGGCCAGCGTCGCTCGGCGGCGAACTCGAACAGCCGGCAGTCCAGGGCGAGCAGCCGGTCGCGCAGCGCGTGCCGCCCGGGTCGCGGGACGGTCAGATCGACATCTGGGCTCATGACCTGCGGGTACCCTGAGGTCGCCGTTTCCTGCGCGGGACGGCGTGTCGACACCGGAGGGTGACCGCATGCGTCTGATCCTCGTCCGCCACGGCGAGACTCCCACCAATGTGGACTACCTGCTGGACACCGCCGCTCCCGGGCCGGGACTGACCGCGCTCGGCGAACGGCAGGCGGCCGCGCTCCCCGGGGTCCTCGCCGGCGAGGACATCGAGGCCGTCTACGCCTCCACCCTCGTGCGCACCCAGCTGACGGCCGCCCCGCTGGCCGCCGCCCGCGGCCTCGACGTGCACGTCCGCGACGGCATCCGGGAGATCTCGGCGGGCGACCTGGAACTGCTGCCCGGCGACTCCGAGCACGGCGCGCTCTACATGCGCACCGTCTTCGCCTGGGCGGCCGGGGACACGCGGCTGCGCATGCCGGGCGGCGAGAGCGGCACCGAGTTCCTCGCCCGCTACGACGCCGTGGTCGCCGAGGCCGCCGACAGCGGCGCCGCCACCGCCGCCCTGGTCAGCCACGGCGCCGCCATCCGCACCTGGTCCGCCGCCCGCGCCCACAACGTCGACGTCCCCTTCGCCGCCGCCCACCGCCTCGCCAACACCGGCGTCGTCGTCCTGGAGGGCTCCCCGGCCGACGGCTGGAAGGCCCTGTCATGGGCGGGCGCGACCGTCACCCCCACAGGAGAGGGCGGCCCCACGGGAGAACCGCTGACCGGGGCCGGGTGACCTCGCGGTCCACGGGCCTGGGTGGCCTCCCGTCCGTCGGCCTGGGTGGCCTACGGACGGGTGCCGGGTGGTACTGGCCCGTGGTCCGGAGTGACCCCCGGCTCTGCGGGCGCGGGTGATCGGCCCGGTCCGTGGGCGTGGGTGATGACTGGCCCGTGGGCCCGCTGACGTCCGGTTCATGGGCCGGGTGACCTCTGTGACCTTCGGTCCGTGGGCCTGGGTGAGGTCCGGTCCGTGGTCCCGGGTGACCTGCGGTCCGCAGGACTGGTGGTCGTGGGCCCGCAGGCCCGAGTGGCATGAGTGGCCTTCGGGCCGTGGGCCCTGGGCGGCGTCTGGACCCGGGGTCAGGCGACCCGGTCTGCGGGCCCGGGGATCCCCGGCCGGTGGCCTGGGTCAGCCCTGGTCCGTGGGGGAGGTGGCCGTCCGGCTGTGGGCCGGGCGATGCCCGGTCTCCGGGTCGGGTGATCCCCGGCCTGCGGGCCGGTTGATCCCCAGGTCCGCGGGATAAGGGTTTGCCGTCGTGCGCGGGCGGCCCGCAGAATGCCTGCCCATGGGACATCTGGAAGCCGCGCACCTCGAGTACTTCCTCCCCGACGGGAGGGCGTTGCTCGGCGACGTGTCCTTCCGGGTGGGTGAAGGGGCCGCCGTGGCCCTGGTCGGGCCCAACGGCGCCGGCAAGACCACCTTGCTGCGGCTGATCTCCGGCGAGCTGAAGCCGCACGGCGGCACCGTCACCGTCAGCGGCGGGCTCGGCGTGATGCGGCAGTTCGTGGGCTCCGTTCGGGACGAGACGACCGTACGGGACCTGCTCGTGTCCGTCTCCTCGCCCCGGATCCAGGAGATCGCGAGGGCCGTCGACGCGGCGGAGCACGCGATCATGACCGTCGACGACGAGGCCGCGCAGCTCGCGTACGCGCAGGCCCTCTCCGACTGGGCCGAGGCGCGCGGGTACGAGGCGGAGACGCTGTGGGACATGTGCACGACGGCCGCGCTCGGCGTGCCGTACGACAAGGCGCAGTTCCGGCTCGTGCGCACCCTCTCCGGCGGTGAGCAGAAGCGGCTCGTGCTGGAGGCGCTGCTGCGCGGCACCGACGAGGTGCTGCTGCTCGACGAGCCCGACAACTACCTCGACGTGCCCGGCAAGCGATGGCTGGAGGAGCGGCTGAAGGAGACCCGCAAGACGGTCCTCTTCGTCTCCCACGACCGGGAACTCCTCTCCCGCGCCGCCGAGAAGATCATCTCCGTCGAGCCCGGCCCGGCCGGCGCCGACGCCTGGGTGCACGGCGGCGGCTTCGCCACCTACCACGAGGCGCGCCGCGAACGCTTCGCCCGCTTCGAGGAGTTGCGCCGCCGCTGGGACGAGAAGCACGCCCAGCTGAAGAAGCTGGTGCTGAACCTGCGTCAGGCCGCCTCCATCAGCCACGAACTGGCCTCCCGCTACCAGGCCGCACAGACCCGCCTGCGCAAGTTCGAGGAGGCCGGCCCGCCCCCCGAGCCGCCGCGCGAGCAGGACATCACCATGCGCCTGAAGGGCGGCCGTACCGGCGTGCGGGCCGTCACCTGCAAGGGACTCGAGCTGACCGGCTTGATGAAACCCTTCGACCTGGAGGTCTTCTACGGCGAACGCGTCGCCGTCCTCGGCTCCAACGGCTCCGGCAAGTCGCACTTCCTGCGCCTGCTCGCCGGCGACGACGTGGCGCACACGGGGGAGTGGAAGCTCGGCGCGCGGGTGGTCCCCGGGCACTTCGCCCAGACCCATGCCCACCCCGAACTCCAGGGCCGCACGCTCCTGGACATCCTGTGGCAGGAACACTCCCAGGACCGGGGCGCCGCCATGTCCCGGCTGCGCCGCTACGAGCTGACCCAGCAGGCCGAGCAGACCTTCGACCGGCTCTCCGGCGGCCAGCAGGCCCGCTTCCAGATCCTCCTGCTGGAGCTGGAGGGCGCCACGGCCCTGCTGCTCGACGAGCCGACCGACAACCTCGACCTGGAGTCCGCTGAAGCCCTCCAGGAGGGCCTGGAGGCCTTCGACGGCACGGTCCTCGCGGTCACCCACGACCGCTGGTTCGCCCGCTCCTTCGACCGCCACCTGGTCTTCGGCAGCGACGGCCGCGTCCGCGAGACCCCGGAACCGGTGTGGGACGAGCGCCGTGTGGAGCGGGCCCGGTAACCACGAGGGCCGGCAGCCCTCGGTGTGGCCGCCCGGCGCGGCCGCCCGCCGGGAGAGACGTCACTTCCAGCGCAGCAGCGCGCCCAGGCCGCCCACCGGGGCCTCCTCGTCGGCCGCGGGGACCACGAGGACGGGTGCGTCCGTGGCGACCGCCGAGCGGATCAGCGCGTCGTCCGCCCGGGCCGCCCACGAATGCTGCTCGCCGAGCGTCTTCAGCTCCGTACGGCGCACGGCCAGCTGGTCCGGGTCCTCCCCGATCCACACCTCACGGTGCGTGTCCGGGCCGTCGGCGCGGACCAGCAGCTCGTCGATCCGGTGCTCCCGGGCCGCCTCGACCAGCGCGGGCACGCCCTCCACGGCCCCGGCGCGCCCCTCGGCGTCGGGTGCGCGGGCGGCCAGGAAGCGTTCCAGTTCGGCCTCCGCCTGCCGGCGGGCGTGCTCGGCGCGGGCCGCCTCCACGTCCTCGTCCAGCAGCCGGCTGCCCGCCCCGTGCGACGCCTCGACCACGCGGTCCTGCAGCCGCTGCGGCAACCGCTCGTGCACGGCCCGCCGCTCCCGGTCGTCACCGACCAGGACCAGCAGGTCGGCCTGGGTCTCCTCCTGGCAGGCGGCGAGCGCGTCGGCGATCTCCGCCGCGTTGTGCTCCCAGGTGTTCTCCACCTTCAGCTGGAAGTGCCGCTCGGACCAGTCGACGGTCGACGTGCGGTGGACGGGATACTGCCGACCGGTGACGGAGCCCGCGTCCTCCCGGCCCAGCCGCCCGCTGCGCAGCTCGAAGTCCGCGCCCTTGCGGTCGACGTACGCCACCACGCACACCGGGTCCTGGTCGGCCAGCTCCAGCAGCGGGGTGACCCGCGGCAGGGGCGCCCACTCGGCGGTGTCGCCCTGCGGGGGCCGGGCCAGCGGCGGGTCGAGCACGACCTCGCCGGCGCGGGCGAACAGGGCCCGCCCGTGCGGTTCGGAGGAGCGGCGCAACTCCTCGATCGCGTTCTCCACGGCCCGGCAGGTGGCTTCGTCCGCGCCCTGGTCCGCCAGCCGGCGCGCCATCGCCGACGCCGTCAGGTGCCGTTCGTGGGCGGTGCTCTCCGTGTGCCGGGAGGTGTCGACGTAGACGGAGGCCCAAGGGCCGGAATGTTCGTACAGTGGATGAAGGAAAGCGAGATCCATGGCTCCCTCCCGGATGCCGCTCGAGGGTCGGTGCTTCTCACGCGGGTACCCGAACCCCATGGACGAACACGACGAGTGGGGCACGACGATGACCGGAGTCGACCCGGACCGGCTGGACGACCAGCAGCTCATGAAGGAGCTGGAGACGATCCACCGCACGCGCCACGACACCCTGCTGTACGGGTCGAACGACGCGCTGCGCGCCCACAACGACCGCATGGCGCAGCTGGAGGGCGAGTACCTGCGGCGCAACCCGCGCCGTTCCGTCGCCCCGGGCCGCACCCGTGAGGGTGCCCGGGACCGTGACGCCGCGGAGGGCACCGGCGGCAAGACCTCCGGCGGTACCCCGGTCGGCAAGTGGGGCCCCGGCAGGACGGGCGGCCCGGGCGGGGCCTGAGCCCGCCGCGACCGCCCGTGGGACCCCCGCGGGACGCGGAACGGGCAGGACGGGACGCGGAACGGGCAGGACCGGTCCGGACGGTCCGCGGAGTACGTTCATCCGTGCCGGTCCGCGGAGTACGTCACCGGGCGCCCCGGTGACGTACTCCGCGGATCAGTGACGTGCCGGCCTGCCGGTGACGTGCTACCGGTGACGTGACACCAGTGACGTACGGGCCGGATCAGTGACGGCGGAAGGCCTCCTGCCGCTCCTGCCTGCGGTCGGGCGGGCCGTGCATCAGCCGGCCTCCTCGGCGAACACGTCGAGGAACGTCTCGCAGAACGCCTTCAGATCGTCCGGCTTGCGGCTGGTCACCAGCTTGTTGGGTCCGTGGTCGCAGACCTTGACCTGCTCGTCCACCCAGGTGCCGCCCGCGTTGCGGACATCGGTCCGCAGGCTCGGCCACGACGTCAGCACCCGTCCGCGTACGACGTCCGCCTCGACCAGTGTCCACGGGGCGTGGCAGATCGCGGCGACCGGACGGCCCTGCTCGAAGAAGTCCCGGACGAAGGCCACCGCCTTGTCGTCGGTGCGCAGGAAGTCGGGGTTGGCGACGCCGCCCGGCAGGACCAGCCCGCCGAACGACTCCGCGGGCACCTCGCCGACGACCTCGTCCACCACGAACGTGTCGCCCTTGTCGAGGTGGTTGAAGGCCTGGATCTCACCCGACTTCGTCGACACCAGCACGGGCTCGTGGCCCGCGTCCACCACCGCCTGCCAGGGATCCGTCAGCTCCACCTGCTCGACGCCCTCGGGTGCCGTCAGAAACGCGATGCGCATGATCGTTCAACGTCCTTTCCTGGCATGCCAGTGGGCCTCGTCGCCCCCGACACGCTGCTTCTTCCTTGCCTTGGCCCGCCCGTCGGCAGCGCGGCGGCTCCTCGCCGTGGGGCAGGAGCACACACGTGCCGATCACGGCGGCGATGCCCGCGAGGCAGGTGGGCGACAGCGGGCGCCGGTGCGGCACCAGCCGCCACGCGTCCGGGTCGCCGCGCCCGCCGCGCGCCAGGGACCTCACCTGGTCGGCGTGCAGGCACATCAGCGACGCCGGCGTCCCGAACGGCGGCGACTCCAGGAAGCCGTGGATGTGCCGGCTCGACCGGCTTGACCTCGCGCTCGCTGCGGACGGCCGTACGGACGTCCCGCAGCGCGGTCGTCTCGTGCACCGCGGCACCCGCCGGCTGCGCGGTCAGCAGCAGCGGGTCGACCTCGTGGCGCGGGGTGAACGCGACGGGGACGCCGATCTCGGCCCTCATCGGGGAGGGGATCAGGGACTCCCTCGTGCCCGCGGTGTCCTCGATCCGGGTGCGCCGGCGCATGGCCCGGCCGGCGACCCCGGGCACGAACCAGCTGGGCAGCGGCCCGTACGGCGGACAGCGGGTCGTCGCCTCGCCGGCGTCGACGCCGGCGCCGGTCGCGGCGATCCCGGTGGCCCGGTCGCGACCTGTCATCCGCCGCCCCTGACCAGCGTCTGCGCCAGTTCCTGCACATTGGCGTAGCGCGCCTTGTGCGGCAGCTGCCGCACCGCGTCCACCAGGGCGTCCGGGGCGTTCTTGCGGCGCAGGGTCCGGGCGAGCTGCTCCGCGTCCGCGGGGAAGGAACCGCGGCCCAGGATCCGGGCCAGTTCCAGCCGCACGGTCTCCAGCGACGCCCGGGAGGTGCCCGGCACCACGGGGCCGCCCCAGACCTCCGGGTCGTCCTCGGCGGACGGCTCGGGATCGTGCCACTCCTCGGACCGCGTGGGGTGCCCGGACCTGAGCAGGCCCTGCAGTTCGTGCTTCATCTCGTCGTCCCGGTGGACACTCAGCCGGTCACTGCCTCGCTGCATGTCTCCCTCCAGATCTTCGGGGTCGGCCCACCGCGTACCCGTGGGGCGGGAGCCGACACGGGATCCCTCCCGCCGATGTCCCGCACCGACAGCGGGGGCTACCTCCTGTCCCGGCCCGGCAGGAACTCCTGCATCTTCGCCTTGAATCCCTGCTTGATCACGGAGCCCCGGTCCGCGTCGCCCTTGAGGATCGACGCCGCGGTCGCCTCCATCTGCTCCCAGGTCGCGTGCGGCGGGATCGGCGGGACGGCCGGGTCGGTGAGGAACTCCACGACCGCGGGCCCGTCCGCCTCCAGCGCCGTACGCCAGCCCGCCTCGACGTCCTCCGGCTTCTCCACGCGCACCCCGGTCAGGCCCAGGGAGCGGGCGAACGCCGCGTACTGCACGTCCGGCAGCTCCTGCGAGGGCAGGAACGACGGGGCGCCGCCCATGGCCCGCATCTCCCACGTGACCTGGTTGAGGTCGTGGTTGTTCCACACGGCGACCACCAGCCGCGGATCCAGCCAGCGGTCCTTGTACTTCGCCGCCGTGATCAGCTCCGCGAGCCCGTTCATCTGCATCGCCCCGTCCCCGACCAGCGCGATCACCGGCCGGCCCGGGTGGGCGAACTTCGCGCCGATCGCGTACGGCACCCCGCAGCCCATCGTCGCCAGCGTCCCCGACAGCGAACCGCGCATACCGGGCCGCATGGTCAGGTGCCGCGCGTACCAGTTCGCCACCGAACCCGAGTCGGAGGTGAGGATCGCGTCCTCGGGCAGCAGCGGGTCCAGGGCCCGCGCGACGTACTCCGGGTTGATCGGGTCGGCGGACAGCTCCGCCCGCCGCTCCATCACCTCGCGCCAGTGCCGTACGTTGTCGCACACCGTCTCGAACCACTCGCGGCCGCGCTCCTCGCCCGACGTCAGCATCGGGATCAGCCGGCGCAGCGTCTCGCGCGCGTCACCGACCAGGTTCACCTCGTACGGGTAGCGCATCCCGACCATGTGCGGATCGATGTCGATCTGGACACCCCGCGCCGCGCCGAACTCCGGCAGGAACTGCGTGTACGGGAACGAGGAGCCGATCGTCAGCAGGGTGTCGCAGTCCCGCATCAGCTCGTACGACGGGCGGGTGCCCAGCAGGCCGATCGAGCCGGTGACGTAGGGGAGTTCGTCGCTGAGGACGTCCTTGCCGAGCAGCGCCTTGGCCACGCCCGCACCGAGCAGTTCGGCGAGCCGCTCCACCTCGGCACGCGCCCCCGCCGCGCCCTGGCCGACCAGGATCGCCACCTTGTCGCCGGAGTCGAGGATCTCCGCGGCCCGCCGCAGCGACTCCTCGGACGGCACGGTCGTCCAGGCGCTCCGGTCGAGGCTGGAGGGCACCATCTTGAACTCGTGCGTGGGCGGCGAGTAGTCCAGTTCCTGCACATCGCCCGGGATGATGACCGCGGTGGGGCAGCGACGCGCGTACGCGGTGCGGATCGCCCGGTCCAGCACGTTCGGCAGCTGCTCGGGAACCGTCACCGTCTCCACGAACTCCGAGGCGACGTCCTTGAACAGGGTGTGCAGGTCCACCTCCTGCTGGTAGGAGCCGCCCATCGCGGTGCGGTGCGTCTGGCCGACGATCGCCAGCACCGGCACATGGTCCAGCTTGGCGTCGTACAGGCCGTTCAGGAGGTGGATCGCGCCCGGTCCGGACGTCGCCGCGCACACCCCGAGACGGCCGCTGAACTTGGCGTAGCCGACCGCCTGGAACGCCGACATCTCCTCGTGCCGGGACTGCACGAACCGTGGCTGGTCCTTCGCCCGCCCCCAGGCGGCGAGCAGCCCGTTGATGCCGTCGCCGGGATAACCGAAGACCTGCTCCACACCCCACTCGCGCAGCCGTTGCAGAACGTGGTCGGAGACCTTGGTGCTCATGAAGGGGACCTCCCCGGCTTCGGGAAACGAGGGCATGGGGTTGGGGTGTGTGTCGTGTCCCCTCCCGAGTCACCCCCCGGACCGCCCGAAAACCTGGGCGGTGTTTGCGGGCGGGGGCGGGGGGCAGGCGCAGTCACAGTGCTTCGGACCGGAGGCACGTCCGTGGGACAGCGCTTGCCGCGGCCCCGGCAGGACCGTCCGGCTGCTGCCGCGCGCTCCCCACGCTGACCGGCCAACACAGAGCACTTCCAAGGGAGTTGCTACGCACCATGCAAAACCGAGCGAGCGCGAAGCACCACCCGCACGACGACGCCCCCGACACCGCACAGGCCTTCCGCAGCCTCGCCACCCTGCCGCCGGGCCCCCGGCGTGACACGCTCCGCGCCCAGATCGTCGAAGCCTGGCTGCCCATGGCCGACCGCCTCGCCGGCCGCTTCCGCAGCCGCGGCGAAAGTTACGAGGACCTCCGCCAGGTCGCCGCCCTCGGCCTGGTCAAGGCCGTCGACCGCTACGACCCCGCACGCGGCCACGCCTTCGAGAGCTACGCCGTCCCCACCGTCACCGGCGAGATCAAGCGGCACTTCCGCGACCACATGTGGACGCTGCACGTGCCGCGCCGTGTCCAGGACCTGCGCAACCGGGTCCGCTTCGCCTGCCAGGACCTGTCCCAGACCGTCTCCGGACGCCGCCCCACCGTCGCCGAGATCGCCGAGTGCGCGCAGCTGAGCGAGGAGGAGGTGCGGGAAGGTCTGGAGGCGCTGGAGAGTTTCACCGCGCTGTCCCTGGACGCGGAGATGCCGGGCAGCGAGGACGGATACTCGCTCAGCGACGCGCTGGGCGCGCCCGATCCCGCCCTCGACACGGTGGTCGACCGGGAGGCCGTGAGGCCGCGGCTCGCCGCTCTGCCGGAACGGGAGCGGGCGATCCTGTACATGCGGTTCTTCGGGGACATGACGCAGAGTCGGATCGCCGAGCAGCTGGGGATCTCGCAGATGCACGTGTCCCGGCTGATCAGCCGGTGCTGTGACCGGCTGCGGGAACAGGTGCTGAAGGACGCCGCATAGCCGTCACGCGAGTGCGGCGCGCGGGTGCGGGCGTGAGTGCGGGCATGGTTTTCTCCCGCCCCTCGTGACGAAGTCACCCGGTTGGCGGGCGCCTTTCCCGCCAATGGCGGGTGGCCACGCGCGGTCCGGGACGACGCGGGCTGTCATGGCAGTGGGACACGGACGTCGTGCCCCGCAGCCGTCGGCCGAAGGAGCCGCCCCATGCGCCGCACCGCCCGTGTCCTGTCCGCCGCCGCCCTGGCCGGTGCCGTGCTGGCCGGTGCCGCCCCGGCCGCGTTCGCGGACCCGGCGGCGGAGATCGGCCCGGCCACGGCCGCCCCGGACGCCGACGTCACCGTCTCCGTCACGTGCGACCCCCTGGGCGCCCCCGCCCCCAAGACGATGGACGCCACCTCACCGGCGTTCGCCGACCGCACCGTCCGGCTGAGCCTGGAGCCGGGCAACGACGAACTGTCCGCCCCCGCCTACCGGGGCACCGCCCGTGTCGCCCCCGCCGGGAACCTCGACGTGCCGCGGGAGGCGAAGGGCACGGACTCCGCCTGGACCGTCGACGGCACCTGCCCGGCACCGCCGGGCGCGAAGGGCGCGCCGTGGACCGCGAACTTCGACGTCGCCGACGCGGAAGGGGACGGCGACGGCAACGTCGGGGGTGACGGCAATGCCGGTGGTGACGGCAGTGTCGGTGGCGTCGACGGCATCGGTGGTGTCGGTGACGGCGGCGTCGGCGGTGACGGCGGCGTCGGTGGCATCGGTGGCATCGGTGGTGAAGGCGACGTCGGTGGTGAAGGCATTGGTGGTGGTGACGGCGGCATCGGTGGTGACGGCAATGTCGACAGCGACAGCAGCGGCAACGTCCACGGCGACAGCGACGTCCACGGCAACGGTGACGGCACCGGCGAGGCGGCGTGCATGCCGTCGGACGGCGGGGGCTGTGAGACGGAGGGGGCGTGCACCCCGTCGCACGGCGCCGGCTGTGACACCGAGCCGGCGTGCACGCCCCCTCACGGCGCCGGCTGCGACGGCGGCAAGACGTGCGTGGAGGGCCATGAGGAGTCCTGTGCCACCGACAAGCCCTGCCCGCCGGGCCACGGCGGCGCGTCCTGCGCCACGGAGAAGCCCTGCCCGCAGGGCCACAGCGACCGTTCCTGCACCACCGCCCCCGTCCAGCACGGCGTCCGCGCCGGTGACGGCGGCGCGTTCGGCGACTCCGTGCCCGCCCTCGTCGCCGGCGCCCTGCTGATCGCGGGCGCGCTCGGCGCCGCCGTGCACCGGCTGTGCCGCCGCGACCCCGCGGGGAACGCCTGACCGGCTCGCGCGCCGGCGCCGCCCGCGCTGTGATCGGCGCAACCCGGCCCGACGCCCATGGGAGGACGCCACGCGGGGTACTCAGAGCCCGAGAGCACACCCGGCCCCGTACGGCCCCGTACGACCCTGTACGAGTCGTCAGGCACCACCCGGCACGCGGGGGAGCGGACAGCCCCGGCGCACCGGGGCGGCGCACCCACCGGCCGGCGGCACAGGGCACCAGGGACGGACTGCGCGGAGGACCTCATGCGGCGGACGGAACCGGAAGGGCACGGGCCCGTCCGCTACGGGCCGCCGCTCCCCCCGGACGGACTGCCCGTACTGCCCGGCCTCGCCGAGGTGCTCGCCGCGGCGGCCACCCGCGCCGACGGCGAACCGGTCGGCGGCGGCCCCGCCCTCCGGGAGGCCGCCTGCGGCTACTGGGAGCGGCGCGGCACGCCCAGCGGGCCCGAGCGGGTCGTGGCCGGCCCCGGCGCCCCCGCCCTGCTGCTCGCGCTGACCGCCGCCCTCGGCGGCGACGTCCTGGTGCCGAGGCCCTGCGCGGCCTGGTGGGCGCCGTACGCACGCCTGTTGGGAAAACCCGTCTTCCACGTGGCGACGCCCGCCGAGTGCGGCGGCGTCCCCGACCCGTACGCCCTGCTGGAGACCGTGCGCCGGGTCCGCGCCGAGGGCGGGGACCCGCGGCTGCTGGTGCTGTCCGTCGCCGACGACCCCACCGCCACCGTCGCCCCGCCGGAGGCGCTGCACGAGGCCGTGGAGGCCGCCGCCGACGAGGGCCTGCACCTGGTGAGCGACGAGACGTGGCGCGACACCCTGCACGACCCGCACGACACCGTGCTGGTCAGCCCCGCCGAGATGCTGCCCGAGCGGGTCACCGTCGTCAGCGACCTCGCGGGCGCGCTGCTGCCCGCGGGCTGGCCGGCCGCCGTCGCCCGCTTCCCCGCCTCGGCGGCCGGGGACGACCTCCACGCGCGCGTGCTCGACGTCCTCACCGCCCTCGACGCCCGCGTCGCCGCGCCGGTCGCCACGGCCGCCGCCCACGCCCTGACCGAACCCGGGCACGTCACCGCACGCGTGCGGGCCGCCGTACACCTGCACGCGCGCGTGGCCGCCGCCGCGCACGCCGCCGTGGAGGCCGCGGGCGCCCTCGCCCGGCCGCCGCGGGCCGGCCGCCACCTGTACGTGGACCTCGCACCGCTGCGCACCGAGCTGTCCGCGCAGGGCGTCGGCGACGCGCAGGACCTGGAGGACCTCCTCACCGCCCGGCTCGGCATGCCCGCGCCGGGCGGCCACCGCTTCGGCGACGACCTCGGGGCGCTGCGCGTCCGCCTGTCCACCGGCACCCTGCTGGGCGGCACGGACGCACAGCGCACGGAATGCCTCACGTCACCCACTCCGTTGGAACTGCCACACGTGCAACGCGCGTTGATCCTTCTGAGGTCGGTCCTCGACGATCTCCGTGACGACGCTCAGCGATGGGAGCCTCCTCGATGACGCAGCAGTCCGAGTCGACCACCACCACCAGTGCGCCCGTGCGGGAGAGCGGCGCCGCGGCGGCCGTGTCCCCCCTGGCGTCCCCCGTACCGCCGCTCGCCGCGCCCCGCCCGCTGGGGGAGCGGCGGGTGTGGCCGCGCACCTTCCACGACCGGTTGACCGCTCCGCTGCCCGGCCTGAAGTCCATGGCCCGCTTCGCCCGCGAGGGCTCCGTACGGCCCGGCAAGGAGGGCCTCGCCGACATCGCGCGGCTGCCCGTCGAACCCGGCCCGCTGCCCGCGGTGGACGCCCGCACCGTCGCCGTCACCTGGGCCGGACACGCCAGTTGGGTGGTGCGCGTCGGCGGCCTGACCGTCCTGACCGACCCGGTCTGGTCCCGCCGCATCCTCGGCACCCCGGCCCGCATCACCCCCGTCGGCGTCCCCTGGGAGGCGCTGCCGCCCGTCGACGCGGTCGTCATCAGCCACAACCACTACGACCACCTGGACGCCCCCACACTGCGCAGGCTCCCGCGCGACACGCCCGTGTTCGTGCCGGCCGGGCTCGGCCGCTGGTTCCAGCGCCGCCGCTTCACCCGCGTCACCGAACTCGACTGGTGGGAGGCGGCCGAACTCTCCGGCGTGCGCTTCGACTTCGTGCCCGCCCACCACTGGTCCAAGCGCAGCCTCACCGACACCTGCCGCACCCTGTGGGGCGGCTGGGTGCTCACCGACCCCGACGGGCAGCGCGTGTACTTCGCGGGCGACACGGGCTACGGCCACTGGTTCGCCCGCATCGGACAGCGCTACCCGGGGATCGACCTGGCCCTGCTGCCCATCGGCGCCTACGACCCCCGCTGGTGGCTCAGCGACGTCCACTGCGACCCGGAGGAGGCGGTGCGGGCGGCCCAGGACCTGGGGGCGCGCCGCATGGCGCCCATGCACTGGGGCACCTTCGTCCTGTCCGCCGAGCCCGTCCTCGAACCGCTCACCCGGGTACGGGCCGCCTGGGAGCAGGCGGGACGCGACCGCGAGGACCTGTGGGACCTGCCGGTGGGAGGCTCACGGATCCTGGAGTAGACGACGCACCCGGGTCAGGCGGCCCCGGCCCCGCGCACCCGACGCCACACGCTCGGGGCCGCGCTGATCACCAAGGTCAGCGCGACCGCGGCGACCACGCCCTCCCACGGCTCGGGGAACAGCGAGCCGCCCAGGATCCCGATCAGCTGGTAGGTCACCGCCCAGGCCAGACAGGCCGGCAGGTTGCCCCGCGCGAAGCGGCGCATCGGCCACTTCGCCATCAGGCACGCCAGCATCACCGGTATCCGGCCCGCCGGCACCAGCCGGGACAGCACCAGCACCGCCGTGCCGTGACCGGCGAGCTTCGCCTGCGCCTGCGCCAGCCGCTCCTCCGGCGCCCGCGACCGGATCGCCTCCAGCCAGCGCGAGCCGTTCCTCGACCGCATGCCGCGCCGCCCCAGCCAGTACAGCGCCACATCCCCGAGGAACGCCGCCAGCGACGCCGTCACGAACACCAGCACCAGCGCGAACGGCGCCGTCTGGTGGAAGGCGACCACCGCCGCCGAACTCACCAGCGCCCCGGTCGGCACCACCGGCACCAGCGCCCCGATCAGCACCAGCAGGAACAGCGACGGATAGCCGATCGCCTGCTGCGTGGACTCCGTCGGCAGCAGCACCGTCGTGACCGTCGCGGACAGCGGCGTCACCGCGCGGCCCCCAGGAGCACGCTCTCCCCGTGCCCCAGCCGGTGCACCGCCACCTCCGGCGCCCGCTCGGCCGCCAGGCGCACGAACTCCTCGCCCGGCGCGTGGAATTCATGGGGGCGCACGGCGTCCATCCCGATCGGCCAGTACGTGCCGTAGTGCACCGGCACCGCGCTGCGCGGCGCCAGCCGGACCAGCGCCTCCACCGCCCGCCCCGCGTCCAGGTGCCCCTCACCGAGGTACGGCCCCCAGCCGCCCACCGGCAGCAACGCCACGTCGACCGGCCCGACCTCCTTGGCCATGTCCTCGAACAGGCCGGTGTCCCCGGCGAAGTACGTCCGCGCCTCGCCCTCGACGACGTACCCGAGCGCGGGGGAGCGCTGCGGCCCGAACGGCAGCCGCCGCCCGTCGTGCCGCGCGGGCACGGCCCGTATCCGCACGCCGCCGACGCCGGTCTCGTCGCCGGGCTCCATCTCGGTCAGCCGCAGGTGGGTGAGGCGGCGCAGCCCCGGCACGGCGCGCGGCGCGCTGCGGGGCACCAGCAGGCGCGTGCCCGGCGCGAGGCGCGCCAGCGAGGGCAGGTGCAGATGATCGGCGTGCAGGTGCGACACGAGCGCCACGTCCGCGCGCCGGGCGCCGGGCGGGGGCAGCGCGCCCCGGCGGCGGCGCAGATGCGCGAGCCTGCGGGCGAACAGGGGATCGGTGAGGACACGGACGTCCGAATCCTCGACCGTGCAGGTGGCGTGACCCCACCAGGTGACCTCCACCGGCACCTCTTTGCCTCCTTCGCGCGACTCCCCCGAAGCCTACGGGCAGGAGTAGGGTCGGCGGCGAAACCCGGAGGTGAGGGGGACGCCATGGGACCGGTGAGGGTCACGGCGATCGCGAGTCTGACGCCGCTGGAAGAACTGGACGCCGATCCCTTCCTGGTGGACTCCCGCAGCCAGCACGCGATGTGCGCGCGCTGGGCCGCGGAACGCGGCTACGTCGTCAGCCGCGAACTGCTCGTGCGCGGACTGCGCGCCGACCACGACGTGCTGTGGGACGGCGTCAGACCCGGCGTCGACCTGTTCGTCGCGCCCAGCCGGCGGGTGCTGGAGAGCGCGCTGTCCTGCGTCGAGGAGTTCACGGCGGAGTGCGCGCGGCGCGGGGTGCGCGTCGAGACGGTGGGCTTCGCCGAACCCGCCTACGACGCGCAGATGAAGGCCCGCGTACACCGACGCCTGTCGATGCCGACGGCCGGCTACGACGGCAGATGAACACCGGCCCCGGTGGCGACGGCAGGCGGACACCGGCCCCGGTGACGTCGGAAGGCGGACACCGGCCCTGGTGACGTCGGCAGACGAACACCGGCCCCGGTGGCGACGCCAGATGACGGCGGATGCCCCGGTCCGGGAAGGCGGAAGACCCCGGAGTGACCGTCGGCGCGGTATGACAGGGTGGAGGCGGCCCCCACGGGCGACGGGGCCGGATCGTGAGGTGTGCGGGGCGTGCGTGCAGGGCGTTGGCGGCGGGCCGTCAGTCAGACCGGGCGGAGCGTCGCGGTGTGGGGCGTGTCCACGGTCACGATGCTCGTACTGGCGGGCCTGCTGCCCGACTTCCGGCTCCAGTCGCCCGACGGCGACAGCGCCACCACCATCGCCGTCACCGCGGCCGTCGGCGCCGGCGTGTTCGGCCTGCTGTCCGCCCTCGTCTGGCCCCTCCTGGTCCGCCTGCTGCTGCTCGTACCGGCGCTCGTCCTCGGCCTGCTGGTGTTCTTCCTCAACGGCTCGCTGTTCCTGCTCGCCCTGCGGCTGAACCCCTCCGGGCAGAGCGAGGCGGCCCCCGAGACCGCCGTCATCGTCGCCGCCGTGATGTCCGCGGTCGCCTCCGCGACGGGCGCCGCCCTCGTCGTGCGCGACGACGACGCCTACCGGCGCCGCCTGTACCGCCTCGCCGACCGCCGCCGCCGGGCCGGGCCCGCCTGCCCCGCCACCCCCGGCACCGTCTTCCTCCAGTTCGACGGCGTCGGCCACGACGTCCTCGTCGCCGCCGTCGGCAAGGGACTCATGCCGACGATCGCCCGCTGGCTGGGCCACGGCCCCGCACCGGACCGGCGGCACCCCCACCCCACCCACCGCCTCACCCCCTGGCGCACCGACTGGTCCAGCCAGACCGGCGCCAGCCAGCTCGGCATCCTGCACGGCAGCAACTACGACGTCCCCGCCTTCCGCTGGTACGAGAAGGACAGCCGGGAGGTGATGGTCTGCAACCGCCCCACCAGCGCCGCCGAACTCCAGCGCCGCGCCGTCGAACGCACCGGAGACGGCGGACTGCTCCGCGCCGACGGCGCCAGCCGCGGCAACCTCTTCGGCGGCGGCGCCGACGAACAGGCCCTCGTGCTGTCCATCGCCACCCGGCGGCGCGGCCCCGAAACCCGCTCCCGCGCCGGCTACTTCGCATACTTCTCCGACCCGGCCAACGCCGTCCGCACCGCCCTGTCGTTCGTCGCGGAGGTCGCCCGCGAGATCGGCCAGTCCACCCGCGCCCGCCTGCGCAAGCAGCGCCCGCGCGTCGCCCGGGGCGGCCTCTACCCCTTCATCCGCGCCTTCGCCACCGTCGTCGAACGCGACGTCGTCGTCGCCGCGGTGATGGGCGACATGCTCGCCGGCCGCACCGCCGTCTACGCCGACCTCGTCGCCTACGACGAGGTCGCCCACCACTCCGGTCCGCTCAGCCACGACGCCGAGCAGGTCCTCGCCCGCCTCGACCGGGCCCTCGCGCTCATCGAGAACGTCGCCGAGCACGCCCCCCGGCCGTACCGGGTCGTCGTCCTGTCCGACCACGGCCAGAGCCCCGGCGAAACCTTCCGCGCCCGTTACGGGCTCACCCTCGGCGACCTGGTACGAGCCGGCTGCGGGCTGCCCGTGCCACGCCGCGCCGAGCGCACCCACAGCGGCGCCGAGGCCCGCGCGGCCGTCCGGGCGGCACTGCGCCGCCCCGTCGAGGAGGGCGGCGAGCAGCACCGACCCTCCCGCCGCTCCGAGCCGATCGTGCTCGCCTCCGGCAACCTCGGCCTGATCTCCTTCCCCGACGTGCCGCACCGGATGAGCAAGGAGGAGATCGACGCCCGCCACCCCGCCCTGCTGTCCACCCTCGCCAACCATCCCGGCATCGGCTTCCTCCTCGTCCGCAGCGAGGAACACGGCGGGGTGGTGCTCGGCCCGTACGGCACCCAGATCCCCGTCGACCGGCTCGACGAGGAGCCGGGACCGCTCGCCGGACTCGGCCCGGCAGCGGCCGAGGTGGTCCGCCGCACCCACTCCTTCCCGCACACCGCCGACATCATGGTCAACTCCTTCCACGACCCCGCCGACGGAGAGGTCCTCGCCTTCGAGGAGCAGATCGGCTCCCACGGCGGCCTCGGCGGCGCCCAGGCCGAACCGTTCCTGCTGTCCCCGCTCGCCCTGTCCGCGCCCGTCGCCGACGGCGAGGACCTGACCGGCGCCGAACACGTCCACCGCGTCCTGCGCCGCTGGCTGCGCGAGTCCCGCGGACCCCAGGTGCCGCTGGAGACGGCACAGGAGGAGCGCGCCGCCTGAAATTCGGCTGCGCCCACGGATCCGTACGCCCACACTGTCCGTACCGGTGCCGCGCCCCGACCGCGGCGTCCCGGCGCCGCGGCGACCGCGTGCGCCCCTCCCACCGAACACCCGCAAGGAGCCGCTGCGTTGCAGGCAGCCGTCATGGTCACCCCCGCCCGCATTCCCGAACTGCTGCTCGGCCTCGCCACCGTGCGGCCGGTGTTCCTCTGGGGCGCCCCCGGCATCGGAAAGTCCTCCCTGGTACGGGACTTCGCCGCATCCCTGGGCCTGGAGTGCGTGAGCCTGCTCGGAACCCAGCTCGCCCCCGAGGACCTCATCGGCGTGCCGCAGATCCGCGACGGACGGTCGGTGTTCTGCCCGCCGGAGGCGATCGCCCGCGACGAGCCGTACTGCCTGTTCCTGGACGAACTCAACGCGGCCACCCCGGACGTGCAGAAGGCCTTCTACTCCCTCATCCTCGACCGCCGGATCGGCACCTACGAACTCCCCGAGGGCTCCATCGTCATCGGCGCCGGCAACCGGGCCACCGACAACGCCCTCGCCCGCCCCATCGCCTCCGCGCTCGTCAACCGCCTCACCCACGTCCACCTGGAGGCCTCCGCCAGGGACTGGCTGACCTGGGCGGCGAACAACGGCATCCACCCCTGGATCCTGGACCACCTCACCGACCGCCCCGACCACCTGTGGTCCAAGCCGCCCAAGACCGAGGAACCGTTCTCCACGCCCCGCTCCTGGCACATGCTCTCCGACGCCCTGCACTCCTTCGGCCGCGACCTCGACGAGGACACCCTGAAGGTCCTCGCACACGGCACGCTCACCCCCGCGCACGCCACCGCCTTCTGCGGCTACGTCAAGATCGTGCGCAGCCGGTACGGCATCGAGGCCGTCCTCAAGGGCGACGCCCCCTGGCCGCACCGCGTCGAGGACCGCGACCTGCTCTACTACCTCGCCGAGTCCTTCCGCGGGCGCCTCGTCAAGGAACTGCCCGCCGTCAAGGAGCACATGTCGGCGAACGGCCGGCAGACCGCGTACCGCGCCAAGTCGCTGCTCGTGCAGCTCGCCGAGATCTCCGTCGAGGTCGCCCAGACCGTCATCGCCTCCGACGCCGACGGCAACCCCGTCCTGCCCGCCTGGTTCCTGGTCGAGGCGGCCCGCGACATGCCCCGCCTGGTGGAGGCGCGCCGGTGAGCCGCGGCCGCGGCAGGAAGAAGCGGGACCTGGCCGGGGAGGCGTTCGCCGAAGGCATGCGGCTGGTACGCGCCAACCCGGCGCTGGCCGCCGTCGACTTCGACGTCTGCCGGCACGAGGACTGCACCCTCGCGCCCCGCGACGGCCTCCTCACCGTCCACTCCGACGGCATGGTGCACGCGCATCCGGCCCGGCTAGCCGACCCCGCCCGCTGGGCCTGGTCGCTCGCCCACGCCGCCCTCCACCTCGGGTTCGGCCACGTCCCCGCCGCCAAGGGCGTCCGGACCCAGCCCGACCGGTACGAGCTCGCCGCGCGCTGCGCGGTCGTCAACCGCTTCCTGCTGACCTTCCCCGTCGGCAGCGCCCCGGACCGGCTGCCGCCGACCTATCCCGACGGCGACGAGGAGCAGCTCGCCGACCGCTGGCGGCGCACCGGCCTGCCGGCCGCCTACGAGCACTGCGGCACGGCGGGCCGGGAACCCGACCAGCTGCTCGTGCCGTGGGAGAGCTGGTTCGGCGGGCAACTCCCCGACTGGCAGCTGGCCTTCGCCACCGCCCTCACCCGCACCGTGTCCGCCGCGATGGACATGGCGGGCGGCCGCCGCGACACCCTCGACGGCGAGACGCCCGGCCGGCGCCCCTGGGAGAAGGCGCTGAGCTGGTTCATCTCCTCGTACCCGCTGCTGGGCGGCATCGCGGCAGGCATCAAGCTCGTCGCCGACGCCGAGATCGCCCGCGCGCACGCCATCCAGATCGCCGCCGTGAACCCGGAGGCGGGCGAGATCTACCTCAACCCGCTGCGCCAGCTGGACGACGAGGAATGGCGGTTCGTCCTCGCCCACGAGATGCTGCACGCCGCCCTGCGCCACGGCGACCGCTGCGGCACCCGCGACCCCTACCTCTTCAACGTCGCCTGCGACTACGTCATCAACGGCTGGCTGCGCGAGATGCAGGTCGGCACCATGCCCGAGGGCCTGCTGTACGACCGGGAGCTCGCGGGCCTGTCCGCCGAGGAGGTCTACGACCGCATCGCCGGCGACCTGCGCCGGATGCGCCGCCTGTCCACCCTGCGCGGCAAGGGCACCGGCGACGTCCTCGGCGCCCCGCTCGGCCCGCCCGGCGACCACGTCGACCTCGACGGCTTCTACCGGCGCGGCCTCGCCCAGGGCCTGGACCTGCACCAGCGGCAGGAACGCGGCTTCCTGCCCGGCGGCCTCGTCGAGGAGATCCGCGCCCTCGACCACCCGCCCCTGCCGTGGGACGCCCGACTGGCCCGCTGGTTCGACGAGTTCGTCCCCCGCCCCGAACCGCTGCGCTCCTACGCCCGCCCCTCCCGCCGCCAGGCGTCCACCCCCGACATCCCGCGCGCGGGCCGCGGCTTCCCGCCCGAGGAGATCGCCCGCTGCACCTTCGGCGTCGTCCTGGACACCTCCGGCTCCATGGACCGCACCCTCCTCGGCAAGGCGCTCGGCGCGATCGCCTCCTACGCCGAGGCCCGCGACGTACCGGCCGCCCGGGTCGTCTTCTGCGACGCGGCCCCGCACGACGCGGGCTACCTCCCTCCCACCGAGATCGCCGGCCGGGTCCGCGTCCACGGCCGCGGCGGCACGGTCCTGCAGCCCGGCATCGACCTCCTGCACCGCGCCGACGACTTCCCGCCCGGCGCGCCGGTCCTCGTCATCACCGACGGCTGGTGCGACACCCTGCGGATACGGCGGGAGCACGCGTACCTGGTCCCCCAGGGCCGTCAGCTGCCGTTCACGCCGCGGGGGCCGGTCTTCCGGGTGCGGTGAGAACGGCCGGGCGCAGCCAGGACGTCGCCGACGCGTTCCCCGTCGTTGCCCCGTCCGCTGGGTGCGGGGGGTCCAGGTGTGATCGGATGGGGAGCAGGCACCCGGCAACGGGACCGCCCCCCGCCGTATCAGTCAGTACTCGGAAAGGAATCGTCGTGGCCACCACGCGCTCCGCACACACCGTCTGGGAAGGCAGCCTGCTCGAGGGCAACGGCGTCGTCACCTTCGACACCTCCGGTGCCATCGACCAGCAGCCCGTGACGTGGGCCGCCCGCACCCAGGAGGCGAACGGCAGGACCAGCCCCGAGGAGCTGATCGCGGCCGCCCACTCCAGCTGCTTCTCGATGGCCTTCTCGCACGCCCTCGCCGGTGCCGGCACCCCGCCCACCAAGCTCGTCACCTCGGCCGACGTCACCTTCCAGCCGGGTGAGGGCATCACCGGCATCCACCTGACCGTGGAGGGCACCGTACCCGGCCTCGACCACGACGCGTTCGTCGCCGCCGCCGAGGAGGCCAAGGTCAACTGCCCCGTCAGCCAGGCCCTGAAGGCCGTACCGATCACGCTGTCGGCGAAGCTCGCCTGACCCGGCACGAGATCCGCCCGGAGGTGCGGGCCGTCCACCACGGACGGCCCGCACCTCCTTTTTCGGTGCGAGACGGCCGGGCCTGGTACGACGGGCCGCGGCCCACGCGACCGGACCGGCCCGGGACGACGGAGGGGCGACGGAGGGGCGACGGAGGGGCGACGGAGGACTGGGAGGGACTGGGAGGGACTGGGAGGGACTCGGAGGGATGACGGCGGTGTGCCGGGAGCAGCCGGACACGGAACGGGTTGGTGAGCCGACATCCCCGGGATGCCGACCGACCTGTCGCCGCTCCGGGATCGCGGCGGGCCGGCTGCGGAGGGCGCCCCGGCGCGGCCTCCGGCCGACCGGCGCGTGGACGTGGTGATCACCGACAGGCCCCCGCGGGCGGTGGAACCGCGCGGGGAACCGCATCGCAGGCTTTCGACGGGGCACCGGTCCTCCCGACCGGCGGAACCCGTGCGCCGGGCGCCCGGCGGGGCGCACCGCCGCCACGGAGGAGCGTGGCGCGCGACCCTGGAGTGAGTGGGGGCGCGTACGCCCTCGACCGAGTCGGGCGCACGGCTTTCGACCGAGTGGGGCGCACGCGCTTCGACCGAGTGGGGCCGCGGCCCCATTGACAGGAGCCCGCTCAAGTTTTGTGCTGGAAGTCCGGAAGCGCGGGGCTCCCTGGCGGAAGGGGACAGCGATGGGACGTTCGGTCGGCATCGATCTCGGCACCACGAACTCGGTGGTGGCCGTCCTGGAGGGCGGCGAACCCACGGTCATCGCCAACGCGGAGGGGGCGAGGACCACCCCCTCGGTCGTGGCCTTCGCCAAGAACGGCGAGGTGCTCGTCGGCGAGGTCGCCAAACGGCAGGCCGTGACCAACGTCGACCGCACCGCCCGCTCGGTCAAGCGCCACATGGGCGACGCGCAGTGGCGCTTCCCCGAGCAGGGCGACGTGGACGGCACCCGCTACCGCGCCCAGGAGCTGTCCGCCCGGGTACTGCAGAAGCTGAAGCGGGACGCCGAGTCCTACCTCGGCGAGGACGTCACTGACGCGGTGATCACCGTGCCCGCCTACTTCGACGACGCCCAGCGGCAGGCCACCAAGGAGGCCGGGGAGATCGCCGGCCTGAAGGTGCTGCGGATCATCAACGAGCCCACCGCCGCCGCCCTCGCCTACGGCCTCGACCGCGGCGAGGAGCAGACCGTCCTCGTCTTCGACCTCGGCGGCGGCACCTTCGACGTGTCGCTGCTGGAGATCGGCGACGGCGTCATCGAGGTCAAGGCCACCAACGGCGACACCCACCTCGGCGGCGACGACTGGGACCAGCGGATCGTCGAACACCTGGTGAAGACGTTCAAGGGCCAGTACGGCATCGACCTGAGCAACGACAGGATGGCGCTGCAACGGCTGCGCGAAGGCGCCGAGAGGGCGAAGATCGAACTGTCCAGCTCCTCCGAGACCACGATCAACCTCCCCTACATCACCGCCTCCGCCGAAGGCCCCCTGCACCTCGACGAGAAACTGACGCGCGCCCAGTTCCAGGAGCTGACCGCCGACCTGCTCGACCGCTGCCGGACGCCCTTCCACCAGGCCGTCAAGGACGCCAACATCAAACTCTCCGCGATCGACCACGTCATCCTCGTCGGCGGCTCGACCCGGATGCCCGCGGTGACGGACCTGGTACGGGAGCTGACCGGCAAGGACCCGCACAAGGGCGTCAACCCCGACGAGGTGGTGGCCGTCGGCGCCGTCCTGCAGGCGGGCGTCATCCGCGGCGACGTCAAGGACGTCCTGCTCCTCGACGTCACCCCGCTGTCCCTGGGCATCGAGACCAAGGGCGGCATCATGACGAAGCTCATCGAACGCAACACCACGATCCCCACCCGCCGTTCGGAGATCTTCACCACCGCCACCGACAACCAGCCGTCGGTCGGCATCCAGGTCTACCAGGGCGAACGCGAGATCGCTGCCTACAACAAGAAGCTCGGCGTCTTCGACCTCACGGGCCTTCCGCCGGCGCCGCGCGGGGTCCCGCAGATCGAGGTGGCCTTCGACATCGACGCCAACGGCATCATGCACGTCTCCGCCAAGGACCTGGCGACCGGCCGCGAACAGAAGATGACGGTGACCGGCGGCTCCGCCCTCCCCAAGGAGGACATCGACCGCATGATGCGGGAGGCCGAGCAGTACGCGGAGGAGGACCGCAAGCGCCGGGAGACCGCCGAGACCCGCAACCAGGCCGAACAGCTCGTCTACCAGACCGAGAAGTTCCTCCGCGACGAAGCGGGCGGGGACTCGCGCGTCCCGGCCGACACCAAGGCGGAGGTCGAGTCGGCGATCGCGGAACTGAAGACGCTCCTGGAGCAGAACGCCGACACCGGCGCCCTGCGGGCCGGCGTCGACCGACTCGCCACCGTCAGCCAGCGGATGGGCCAGGCGATGTACGCACAGGCCCAGCAGCAGACCCCGCCGACGGACGACACGGCGGGCGGCGACGCGGGTGGCGGCGGCGCGGGTGGCGGTTCGGCCCGGCAGCAGGACGACGACACGGTCGTCGACGCCGAGATCGTCGACGACGACCACGACCAGGCCAAGGGCGCCTAGCGGAAGCCCGCGGGAACGTCGTCGTGGGCACACGTCGTTGCATGCGGTCTGCGGTCTGCGGTCTGCGGTCTGCGGTCGCCGGTCGGCGGTAAGAGGTGTGGCGCATACCGTGTTCCGGGCGACGCATACGGTGTACCGCAGCCGGTGAGCCGTGCACGGGCGCGGGAACGCACCCGTGCACCGCGCCCGTACGGGTCACCCCGCACCGGCACCCGCACCGGGCGGGCGCCGCGTCAGGGTTTGCGCGCGACCCCCGCGTACACCGGCACGATGCCCTCCGCCTGGAGCGCCACGTCCTGCGGATCCGGTCGCCAGCCGGAGACCGGGATCACGCCCGGGCCCAGCAGCTCCAGCCCCGCGAAGAACCGGGCGAACTCGGCCAGCGTGCGCGGATGGAACGGGGTGCCGCTCCGCCGGAAGTGGTTCGCCGCCTGCTCGATGGCCTCGGGGTTCAGGTCGGGGGTGACCTGGGACAGGATCAGGTAGCTGCCCGGCGCGAGCGCGGACACGTACCGCCGCAGCAGCCCGTACACGTCGTCGCCGGCCGGGTTCTCGCCCAGGTAGTGGGTGAGCGCCACCAGCGACAGGGCGACCGGCCGGCCGAGGTCCAGGGAGCCGGCCGCCCGGCTCAGCAGGCCGTCGACGTCGCGGACGTCGGCGTGCACGTACTGCGTGGAGCCCTCGGGTGAGCCGTGCAGCAGGGCCTCCGCGTGCCGCAGCACGATCGGGTCGTTGTCCGCGTACACGACCCTCGACTCCGGGGCGACGGCCTGCGCGACCTGGTGCAGGTTGGGCTCGGTGGGGATACCGGTGCCGATGTCCAGGAACTGGCGTACCCCGGCCTCGGCGACGGTCCGCACGGCCCGCTGCATGAACCGGCGGTTGGCGCGCGCCCCGCGCAGCACCGTGCCGTCCACGGCGAGGATCCTGCGGGCCAGTTCCTCGTCCACGGGGTAGTTGTCCTTGCCGCCCAGCCACCAGTCGTACACGCGCGCCGGGTGCGGCCTGCTGGTGTCGATGCGGACGGGCGTTTCGGACTCGGATCCGGTCATGCGGGTCTTCTCCCGGGTTGGTGACGGACGGGGCTTGCGGTCACGTGGGCCCTGCGGTGACGGCCGGTGCGGTGCGGTGCGGTGCGGTCTGGTGTGGTCTGGTGCAGTGCTGCTGCGCGGAGCGTCGTGGCGGTGGAGCCGTGGGGGTGCCGGGTTCAGGTGACGGGCTGTGCTCAGAAGGCCGCGCGGATGTCCCGCAGGAGCTTCCTGGTGCGCTGCGCCGACGCGGCGTGCGTCGTCAGATGGTCGAGGACCTCCAGATGCGCGGAGACCTCCTTGCGCGAGTCGAGGTACAGGGCGCCGGACAGGTACTCGGTGACGACCATGTCGGGCAACTCGGGCTCGGCGAACCGGAACAGCGAGAACGGCGCGTACGTCCCCGGATGCGGACCGGACGCGAACTCGGCGACCTGCAAGGTGATCCGGTCCCGTTCGGCGAACTCCAGGAGCCTGTCGAGCTGGTCGTACATCACCGTGGCGTCGACGCTGACCGGGCGGCGCAGCACCGTCTCGTCCATCACCACCCACAGATGGGGCGGGTTCGGCCCGTCCAGCAGCCGCTGTCGGGCCATGCGCAGCGACACATGCCCCTCGATCGTCTCCGGGCTCGACTGCCCGACCGTCCCGGCCTCCAGTACGGCCCGCGCGTACGCCTCGGTCTGCAACAGCCCCGGCACGAAGTGCGGTTCGTAGGAGCGGATCATCCGCGCCGCGCCCTCCAGGCTCACGTACAGGCTGAACCACTCCGGCAGCACGTCGTGGAACCGCTGCCACCAGCCCGGCCGGTTCGCGTCCTCGGCGAGCGTGACGAACGCCGAGGTCTCCTCCTCGGACACCCCGTACGTCTCCAACAGCACCTGTACGTAGGGAATCTTCAGCGCGACCTCGGCCGTCTCCATGCGCCGTACGGTCGCCGGGGCCACGCGCAGCGCGCGGGCCGCCTCCTCGCGGCCGAGGCCGGCCGCCTCGCGCAGCTCCTGAAGCCGCCTGCCGAGTACCACCTGGCCCACCGTGGGCGCGGGCCGCCGCTCACTCACGCCACGTCTCCCCTACGTGTCGAGGCACGCGGGCCAGTGTGTCATGTTCCGGCCGCCGTCTCACAGGGGCGACGGCGAGGTGATCACCACGCAGGAGCCGTGGAGGGTGGGCGGGGGCGCGGCGGAAGCGTGGCGGCGCCACGCCGGGCAGGAGCCGGGCACGAGCCGGCAGGAGCCGGACACGAGCCGGGCAGGCAGGATCCGGGCGCGAGCAGGGCAGGCAGGAGCCGGGCGCGAGCCGGGCATTACCTCATGGGTAATCGACCCGATCCGCCGTGGACGCGATCGTGGAGGCAGCGGGTTCCGGGCCGGCGCACTCCGGCCCGGAACCCGCCGTCCCAGGCCGCATCCCGACCCCGACGGAGGGTGATTCGTCATGTCCGCCACCCAGCCCACCCCGCTCACCGCCCTCGCCCGCACCGCCGAGCCGCACACCGCGCTGCGCCGTTTCCTCGCCCTGGACGCCGTGGTCACCGGCGCCAACGGTCTCGCCTACCTCGCCGCCTCCGGCCCGCTCGGCCGCCTCCTCGGCGTCGACCCGGGCCTGCTGCTCGGACTGGGCGCCTTCCTCGCGGTGTTCGCGGCCGGCGTGGGCCTGCTCTCCTCCCGAGCCCGTCCTGCCGCGCTGCCCGTGCGGGCGGTGGTGGAGGCCAATCTCACCTGGGCGGTGGTCAGTTGCGTCGCCCTCGCCCTGTGGCTGTCGCCGACCGCGGTGGGCGCGGTGTGGACGGTCCTGCAGGCCGTGACGGTGGCCGGGTTCGCGGCGCTCCAGCACCTGGCGCTGAAGGCCTGCCGGGACTGACCGGGCCGTCGGTACGAGCGGGAGGTCAGTCGCTCGGCGAGTGCAGGTACTTGGCCGTCGCGGGGTCGGCCGGGAGCAGCGTCTCGATGGCCAGCTCGGCGACGGTCACGTCCATCGGCGTGTTGAACGTGGCGATCGACGAGATGAACGACAGCGTCCGCCCCTCGTGCTCGATCTGCATCGGCAGCGCGAAGTACGGCACCGGCTCCGCCGGTTCGGCCTCGGACGCGGTCTCCGGCACCGGATAGGCGGCGACCTCGTCGTACAGCTCCCGCAGCGCAGTGGAGCGGTACAGGGCGATCTGCCGTTCCATCTGGGCGAGCAGATGCCCGCGCCACTCCGGCAGGTTGCGGATGCGCGGCGCGAGGCCCTGCGGGTGGAGCGTCAGCCGCATCGCGTTCACCGGCGGACCCAGCAGGAACTCCGGGACGCCGTCCAGCAGCATCATGATCCCGCGGTTCGCCGCCATGACGTCGTACATCGCGTCCACCACCAGCGCCGGGTACGGCTCGTACCCCTGGATCAGGCGCTCCATGCCCGCGCGCAGCGCGTCCAGCGCCGGGTCGTCCAGCGGGGTCTCGCGGTAGTGGGGAGCGTAACCGGCCGCCAGCAGCAGGGCGTTGCGCTCGCGCACCGGGACCTCGAGGTGTTCGGCCAGCCGCAGCACCATCTCCTCGCTGGGCCGGGAGCGGCCGGTCTCGATGAAGCTGATGTGCCGTGCCGAGGAGTCCGCACGCATCGCCAGCTCCAGCTGGCTCACCCGACGCCGCTCCCGCCAGGCCCGCAGCAACGGGCCGACGCCCTGGCCGGAGACGGCGGCGGAGGAGGCGGGGGCGGAAGCGGGCGTGGAGACGGGGGCGGAGGCGGGGGTGCCGGTCGCGACAGTCGTCATGCCCTCGACCGTAGTCGAGGAGCGGGGCCCACCACGAGGCCATTCCCTGGGGCGGCGGCCCGGCAGGCGTGGCCCGCCGGCCGTCCGGGAACGCTCTGACCAGGGCTGCCGAGCCTCTGCTGTGGCAGGCTGGACGGGTACGCGAGACCCAGGAAGGGAGTCGGCCCATGGCCGTCGCACCGCTGTCGCAGAAGGAGATCGAGGACCGGCTCGCGGAGCTGCCCGGCTGGTCCCTCGACGCCGACCGCCTCACCCGCTCCTACCGGCTCGCCTCCCATTTCGCCGCGACCGCCCTGGTCATCCATGTCGCGCAGGTCCAGGAGGAGCTGAACCACCACTCTGAGCTCACCCTCGGCTACACCACGGTGTCCCTCGCCGTGAACACCCACAGCGTGGGCGGCGCCGTCACCGAGCTCGACTTCGAGCTGGCCCGCCGCGTGGAGGAGCTGGCCCCGGGCCACGGGGCACACTGACCCACGCGACGGGGGCACCGGACCGACGGAAACGGGGGGACGCGCGTGCTGGACTACGACAAGGAAGCCGAACGCTACGACGCCTCACGCGGCGGCGAACCGCGTGCCGCCGCCGCCGCGGAGGCCGTCCTGGGGCTGTTGCCGGGCCGGGCGCGCAGCCTGCTCGACGTGGCCTGCGGCACGGGCATCGTCACCCGCAGGCTCGCGGCCGGACGCGACGGCCTCCGGGTGACCGGCGTCGACCTGGCGTCCGCCATGGTCCGCCAGGCCGCCCTGCGCCTGCCCGGCGCCATCGTCCGGGCCGACAGCCGCCGACTTCCCTTCCCGGCGGGGCGGTTCGACGCCGTCAGCAGCGTGTGGCTGCTGCACCTCGCGGACAGCGACGCGGACGTGCGGGCGATCGTCGCCGAGTGCGCCCGCGTCCTGCGGCCCGGCGGCGTCTACGTCACCACGGTCGACAAGGCCGCCGCGCACAACGTCGGCAGCGACATCGACGCCGTGCTCGCCTCCCGGCCACGCCGCGCCGCCCGCGACAAGGCGGCGCTCGTCGCGTCGTACGCCGCCGCGTGCGGCCTCGTCCCCGCCGGACAGTCCGGCTTCCCCGGCCGGGGACAGGGCCGCAGCCCGCGCCGCACCGTCGCCGACCTGCGGCGCGGCTGGTTCGTCACCCTGCCGCCCGGCGAGCCGCTCGCGGAGCGGTTCGCCGAACGGCTGGCCCGGCTGCCCGACCAGGACCGGCCCCGGCCCGACCCCTGGTTCACGCTCCGGGCGTTCCGGAAACCGGAAGCGCCGTCGGGGGTCGCGTGAACTCCATGATCCAGTTGGTCACCCAGGTGTCCCCGCCGTCCACCGAGAACGCCTGCTCCCAGCGGGCCGACGCCTCCGACACCCCCGACCACACGAACCGCACGCGCACCTTTTCGCCCTCGTACGTGTCGTCGCCGTGGAACTCGCCCCGGCCCCCCACGAACGCGCCGACCACGGGCGGGAACAGCCGTCCCGTCGTGCTGGACGACCAGTGCAGCGACCACAACCGCGTCGACGGGTCGAACAGCCGCAGCGTCAGCCCCTTCGAGCCCAGGTGCGGCATGTCGATCTCGTCGATGTTCGCCGCGCCGTCGAACAGCGGCCGGCAGTGGCTCGTACTCGTGAACTCCGGCCCCCAGGGGCTGTCCGGGTCGAGGAAGCCGGCGCGGCGGCGGTGCGCGCCGTGCCAGTCACCGTGCAGGAAGTCGAAGTCGTGCGGTGTGCTCATGAGCGGTCTCCGGTGGTTCCTTCGGGCATCGAATCGGTCAAGTAGGCCTCCAGATCGGGCACTCGCGGTGCCAGCAGGTGCCGCACCCACGCGTCCCGCTCGTGCAGGATCGGCGGCAGCTCCCACACGCAGCCGATCCACGGCTTGTCGGGCGTGATGAAGTGCGCCGGGTCGCGGTCCGGGCAGCCCAGCGCCGGCTGGCCCGCCGCCGCGCCCCGGAAGTGCAGCACGTTGTCCCACACCCAGCTGTACGCGTTCAGGTAGGCGCCGTCGTCACCGCCGCGGTGGAGCACCACGAAGGTGGCCGGCGGCGTCCCGTCCGGCTCGGGCAGCAGCTCCGGCAGGATCGCGTACGCCGCCTTCTCCACCTCGGGCGCGATGCCCGCCGGGTCGGCGGTGACGTGGTAGCGCTTGATCCGCCGCCCGGCCACCTCGATCGGCGGCGGCACGGTCAGCAGTTTCTCCGTGAAGACCATGACGCGACGCTAGGGCCGCTCCACTGACATCCTGTGTCAGTGAAGTCCAGCCGACTCGTCTCGATCCTGCTGCTGCTCCAGACCCGGGGCCGCATGACCGCCGCCCAGCTCGCCGGGGAACTGGAGGTGTCGGTGCGCACGGTCTACCGGGACGTCGAGGCGCTCGGCGCGGCGGGCGTCCCCCTGTACGGCGACGCGGGGCACGCGGGCGGCTACCGGCTCCTGGACGGCTACCGCACCCGGCTCACCGGCCTCACCGCCGACGAGGCCGAGGCCCTCTTCCTGGCGGGCGTCCCCGGCCCCGCCGCCCAGCTGGGACTCGGGCCGGTGCTGGCCGCCGCCCAGCTGAAGGTGCGGGCCGCACTGCCGGCCGAGCTGCGCGCGCACGCCGACCGGATCAGCGGACGCTTCCACCTGGACGCACCGGGCTGGTACACGGAGGTGGCGCAGGCGCCGTATCTGCCGGCGGTCGCCGACGCGGTGTGGAACAACCGTGTACTGGATGTCGTATACCGTCGTTGGCGTACACCTACCGACGTGGAACGCCGGCTGGAGCCGTACGGCCTCGTCCTCAAGGCCGGCCGCTGGTACGTCGTCGCCGGACCCGGCCCGCGCACCTACCGCGTCGACCAGATCCTCCACCTCACCCCCACCAGCGAGGCGTTCGACCGCCCGGACGACTTCGACCTGGCCGCCCACTGGACGGCGTACCAGCGCGACTTCCACGCGCGGCTGTACCGGACGGAGGCGCTGGTACGGCTGGCGCCCGGCGTGACCCTCCCCAGGCCGACCACGATCGAGGGACCTGCGGACGAGCACGGCTGGACGGTGGCCAGGGTCCCCGTCGAGTCGATCGAGCACGCCCACGACGAGTTCCTGCGGCTCGGCGCGGACATCGAGGTGCTCGGACCGCCGGAACTGCGGGACCGCATCGCACGGACCGTGGCCGAACTGGCGGAACGGTACGGCCGCCCACCCGGCAACCCCCCGCGCCCGGGCGGCAACTGACCGGGTGGAACCCGTCCGTCCTCCCGGGAGGTACGTCTCGTGCAGCACCCGTACGCGCACCCGTACGCGCACCCGCATCCGCCCACGCACCGCAGACGCCGCAGGAGCGCCGTGCTCGCCGCGGCGACCGCCGCGGCCGCGCTGGCCGGAGCCGGCCTCACCACGCTCTCCACCGACACCGCCGAGGCGGCCACGGCCCGCCAGGTCGAGAAACTCGACCGGGGCGTCGTCAGCGTGCACACCGACAGCGGCAACCTGGTCAGCTGGCGCTGGCTCGGCACCGACCCGGGCGACGTCTCCTTCAACGTCTACCGGGCCGGCACCAAGGTCAACTCGGCCCCGATCACCGGCTCCACGAACTTCTTCCACTCCGGCGCCCCCGCCCAGGCCGACTACACGGTCCGCGCGATCGTCGGCGGCGTCGAGCAGGCCGACTCCGTCCACGCGGTCCAGTTCCGCACCGGGTACAAGGACGTACCCATCAGTGCGCCGGCGGGCGGTACGACCCCGGACGGGGTGGCGTACACCTACGAGGCGAACGACGCCTCCGTCGGTGACCTGGACGGTGACGGCGCTCTCGACTTCGTCCTGAAGTGGCAGCCCACCAACGCCAAGGACAACTCGCAGTCCGGTTACACCGGGAACACGGTCGTCGACGGGATCAGGCTCGACGGCACCCGCCTGTGGCGGATCGATCTCGGGCGCAACATCCGTTCCGGCGCGCACTACACGCAGTTCCAGGTGTACGACTACGACGGTGACGGCAGGGCCGAGGTCGCCATGAAGACGGCCGACGGCACGCGGGACGGCACCGGCGCGGTGATCGGCAGCTCGTCGGCCGACCACCGCAACTCCAGCGGTTACGTCCTGTCGGGCCCCGAGTACCTGACGATGTTCAACGGGCAGACGGGCAAGGCGATGCAGAGCGTCGACTACGTCCCGGCCCGCGGCACGGTCTCCTCGTGGGGCGACTCCTACGGCAACCGCGTCGACCGCTTCCTCGCGGGCACGGCCTATCTGGACGGCGCCCGGCCCTCGCTGGTCATGGCGCGCGGCTACTACACCCGCACGGTGATCGCGGCCTGGGACTGGCGCAACGGTGCCTTCACCCGCCGCTGGACCTTCGACACCACCTCCTCCACCAACGCGGGCAAGGGCTACGACGGGCAGGGCAACCACAGCCTGTCCATCGCCGACGTCGACGCCGACGGCAAGGACGAGATCGTCTACGGGGCGATGACCGTCGACGACAACGGCTCCGGCCTGTGGACGACCAGACTCGGCCACGGCGACGCCGGACACGTCGGCGACCTCAACCCCTCGCGGGCGGGACTGGAGTACTTCAAGGTCTCCGAGGACTCCGGCAAGCCCGGCTCGTGGATGGCCGACGCGCGCACCGGCCAGATCCTGTGGCAGACGGCCTCCGGCGCCGACAACGGCCGTGGTGTCGCCGCCGACGTCTACGCCGGCAGCGCGGGCGCCGAGGCCTGGTCCGCCTCCGACACCACCCTGCGCTCCGCGACCGGCGCCTCCCTCGGCCGCGAACCGTCCAGCATCAACTTCCTGTCCTGGTGGGACGGCGACCTGGTCCGCGAACTCCTCGACGGCACCCGCATCGACAAGTACGGCACCTCGTCCGACACCCGCCTGCTCACCGCCTCCGGCGTCCACTCCAACAACGGCACCAAGGCCACGCCCGCACTGTCCGGGGACATCCTCGGCGACTGGCGCGAAGAAGTCGTCTGGCCGACAACCAACAACACCGCCCTGCGCATCTACTCCACCCCGACCGCGACCAACACGAAGATCACCACCCTGCTGCACGACACGATGTACCGCACCGCCCTCGCCTGGCAGAACACCGCCTACAACCAGCCCCCGCACCCCGGCTTCTTCATCGGCAACGGCATGCCGACGGCCCCTCGGCCCATGGTGTACACGCCGTGACCCGCGAGAACCCCGGACCGGCCTGACACAAGGAGGCGGCCTCCCCGTCCACGGGGAGGCCGCCTCGACGGTGCTCGTCAGGTCACCGTGCAGTTCTGCGCACCCAGCTTGAACGCCGCCGGTTTGGTGTTCGTCCCCGACCAGTTCCCCGTGAAGCCGAAGCCGACGGAGGAGCCGGCCGCCACGTTGGCGTTCCAGCCGACGTTCTTCGCCGTCACCGTCGTACCCGACTGGGTGTGCTCGGCGTTCCACAGCTGGGAGACCGTCTGGCCGTTCGGGAAGGCCCAGACGAGGCTCCAGCCGGACCAGGCGCTCGTCCCCGTGTTGGCCAGTCTCACGTCCGCCTGGAAGCCGCCCGACCACTGGTTGGTGATCGTGTACGTCACCGCGCAGGCACCCGTCGGGGCCGGAGTCGGATCCGTACCGCCACCTCCGCCGCCCCCGCCGTCACCCCCGCCGGTGTCGGAGGTGTCGCCGTAGATGACGCCCCGGCCGTTGGTCGCGACGTAGACGCGGCCGTAGACCCTCGGATCGCCCGTGATCGCCGCACCCGTCCAACCCCACTGGTGGGCGTCGTCATTGATCCGGGTCCAGGTCGCGCCCTTGTCCGTGGAACGGAAGATGCCACGGACACCGCCGATCTTCGCACTGGTGTAGAGCGTCTGGTACGAGGCGCCCGCCGCCGCCTTGCCGAAGCCGATCGTGTCGGCCTCCTCGACGTTCGACAGCTTGGTGAACGTCGCGCCTGCGTCCGTCGAGTGCCACAGACCGTACGCCCCGTCGCTCGCCCCGCCGGCCAGCCACACGTCACCCCTGACGCCCGGCAACGCCTTGAAACGCACGCTGTCACCGCTGGGCAGCCCCGTCGCCGACGACGCGGTGAACGTCGCGCCACCGTCCGTACTGACGTAGAACTTCCCCGACTTGAAGCCGTAGAAGGTCCTGGGGTCGACCCGGTCGGACTCCACGACCGCGCCCGCCGGGATACCGCTGGACGCCGACCACGACGAGCCGAAACCGGTGGCATGGTGCACCCCCGTGCCCGCCGGACTCCATACGAAGCGGCTGCCGTCCGCGGCCGCGGCCACCGTCCCGCCACCGCTCACGCCCGAAGGGTCGCTCCCCGCAAACCAGTTGGCGCCGTTGTCCGTCGAGAACGCCACATGCGGACCGGAGTCCAGGTCGCCGACCCGGACCACCGTGTTCGGGTTGCTCTCGGCGTAGTCCAGGCTGGTCGTCGACGTGAAGTTCGGCGAGGTGAACATCATCGACGGGACCTTCGTCAGATCCGTGTGCCGGAAGCCGCCGATGTCACCGAGCGCGCTCAGCAACGGGGCACCCGACGGGGGAGACGCGAGGTCGTTGACCGCCGTCTCCTCCAGGCCCTGCACCATCGGCCTGATCGTGAACTGGGTGTTGCTGTCCCAGTTCGTGAGGTTCTCCGTGCCGTAGATCGTCGCGCCCGTCCCGTACATCATCCGGTTGGAGTCGAACGGGTCGATCTCCAGCGCCTCCGTCATCCACCCCAGCTTCGGCGTCTGCTCGGGCGGTGACGGGTTCGCGCCCCAGGTCAGCCACGGCGACGACGACACGTCCATCGTGTAACGGTTCGCCCGGTTGGGATACGACGTGTAGTCCCACGCCTTCGTCCACGTGCCGCCGCTGTCCGTGGAACGGAAGATCTGGGTGTCCGGCCACCAGGAACTGTACGCGGTGGCCATGACGGTGCCCGGCCTCTGCCGGTCGACCGTCAGCCCGCTGAAGCCGTAGTACGTGTCGGCCTCCGCCACCGGGCTGATGTCCGTCCACGTGCCGGTCGCCGTCGCGTACCGCCACAGCCGGCCCTTCCCGCCGTCGTACGGGCCGCCCTTGTCGCTGTATGCGATGTACAGATGGCCGTTGACGGTATCCAGTACACCCTTGTGCGCCAGGTAACCCGTCGGCTGCCCGGCCAGCCGCGACCAGGTCGCCCCCGCGTCCGTCGAGCGGTACACCGCGTTGTCCTGGTCCGCCACCCCGACGTAGATCGTCCTCGTCGCGCTGCCCGACGTGCCCGTCGACTCGTCGAAGGTGACCCAGACGATGCCCTGGTTGTCGGAGGCGTAGCCGCTCGTGTCGCTCCGATCCTGCACGTAGTTGCCGACGTTGGGGAAGTTCGTCACCTGCGACCAGGTCACCCCGGAGTCCGTCGACCGCCACAGCCCCTTGCCGCTGGGCGCGCCCAGGTACAGCACGCTGTTGCGGTTCGGGTCCACCGCCAGCCGCTCGCCCATGCCCCGGCCCGGCATGTTGCCGCCCAGCTTGAACGGCAGGTCCGTCTTCTGCCAGCTCGCCCCCCGGTCCGAGGAACGCAGCACGGCACCGTTGCCCGGATCCCAGCTGTTGGTGTACGTGCCGACGGCCGCGAACACCTTGTTCGGATCGACCGGGTCGGAGGCCAGGCTCACCACACCGGTGTGCCCCCAGTTCGCCCAGCCCACCGAGTCCAGCAGCGGCGTCCAGGTCTTGCTGGTCTGCTGCCAGCGGTAGGCGCCACCGATGTCGGTGCGCGCGTAGGCGAGGTTCTTCTCCTTGCGGTTGAAGACGATCCCGGGAACGAAACCGCCGCCGTCGATCCGGGCGTTCTTCCAGGTGTACGACTCTGCCGCCAGGGTCGCTTTCGGGCCGGCGTCGGCCGCCAGCGCGGGCGGGCTGCCCGCGAGCAGGCCGGCGGCCAGCGCCAGGACGGCCGTGAGGATGCGGGTTCTTCGCACGGTGGGGGTCCTTCCTCCGAAGCCATGTGAAGGAATGTGCGGGGGGACGCGCACGGGGTACGCACGGGGCGCGCGACGGGTGCGCGACGACCGGGCGGTCCCCTGTGCGGGTGGGGACCGCCCGGCGCGGTACGCGAAGCCTTAGCGGGGGCTTATTCGAGGAGCTCCGCGTACGAGCCCATGGCCAGGGCGATGTCCGCCTGGGCCCAGAACCGGTGGTACGTGAAGGACGGCGCGGCCCCGCCCGCCAGGTAGGCCTCGATCTTCGACCAGGCCGGGTCGTCCTCGTAGAAGGAACGGATCGAGTCGAACGTCGACGACGAGTTGATCGCGTCACCGTTCGGCATGGTGCCGGTCCAGCCGCTCGGGACGTAGAGCGCGTCGTCGAAGCGGTTGTAGTCGGCGCGGGTCTCCGGGACGGCGATGCCCAGGCTGTCCTGGTGCTTGGTCCACATGCCGTCGAGGAGCGCCTTGGCCGTGGTCGCGGCCGCGGTGTCACCGGAGCGGTCGGCGTAGTACGTCAGGGTCTTGGCGTACGCGGCCGCCACACCGACGTCGTTGGTGTAGTCGGCGACGGTGACGTGCAGTCCGTTGTTCGCGCCCGGACTCGACGGGTTCCAGGTGTCGGGCTGGCCCGACCACTGGAGCGTCGAGGGGAACCGGAAGGTGCCGTCCGGGTTGATCGTGGTCTCGGACAGCGCCCAGTCGACCCACTTGTCGAGGACGGCCTTCGCGGCCGCGTTCCCCGTCTGCTGGTAGTACTCGGCCACCCGCTCCATCGACCACGCCTGGAAGCCGAACCACTGGTTGGACGGCGGGTCGTGGTAGACGGGCTGCTGGTCGTAGTACATGCCGTAGAACGTCGACTTCCCGGCCGGCGGCGTCGCGTAGCGGCCCGCCCAGCTGTTGGTCGCACCGCCCGCGATGCCACCCTCGCTGGACTGCAGCCAGCGGTAGAACTCCACCTGCCGCTCGAGGGACTTGGCCCAGTCCGCCTGCCCCGTCGCCGACTTCGGCTTCAGCGGGGCGTAACTGCTCAGCGCGTACGCGGCCAGGGGGTTCTGGTAGCCGCCGTGCGCGTGGCTGGAGCCGATGCGCCAGGCCCAGCCGGCGCTGGTGTCGGTGGCCCCGCCCCAGGCGTAGTACCAGGAGAGCAGGTAGTGCGAGGCGTCCTTGCCGGTGCCCGCCGGGCAGGTGGAGGCTCCGACGCAGTTGCCGACCTTCTTGAAGTACTTGTCGAACATCGCGTAGCGCAGGTAGTCGCCCATCTTCGCGGCCTTGCCGACCGTGGTGGAGACGTCACCGCCCTTGCCCTGCTGCTTGGCCCAGATGTCCGCCCAGTACGCGGCCTGCACGGCCCGCGCGTCGGCGTCCGGCGCGTTGGTGAACTTCCACTGCTTGGCGTAGGAGGCGTCACCCGTGAACAGGTCCAGATACCCGTTCTTGCCGCCGTACTTGAACGCGTCACAGGTCGGCTGCGGCACCGTCTCCCACACCGACTCCTGCGCGCCGCGCTGGAAGGTGTTGATGTACGACGGGCCGGTGTCCGACGGGCCGGCCTCGCACTTGCCGGGCGAGTTGCCGTAGCCGTAGATGTTGTCGACGTCCTGGAGCCAGTGCATACCGTAGACGTCGTCCGTACCGTATGCGGTCTTCAGTTCACCGGCGATCGGATCCGGTCCCACCGACACCGCGGCATCCAGCTTCGCCGGGTACTCGTTCGGCGTGTCCAGCTCCGGCGCGTACGTCGCCGGCTTCGACGCGTTGTAGAAGGAGTTCGTCGGCTGGTCGGCGCGGGTCGGGATCATGTACTTCTCCATGATCTCCCAGGCGCCGTTGAACCGGGTCCAGTCACCCGTGACCTTGCCGTACATCGCCTGCAGCCAAAGAAGGTAGCTGTAGGCCTCCGACGTGGTCTCGTGGCCGTGGTCCGGGGCCTCGACGATCAGCGTCTCCACCGAGTGGTAGGGGATGCTCTCGGGGGAGAAGTAGCCGTTCGCCGGGTTGGTGATCTTGCCGTAGAGCTCCAGGAAGCGCGCGTCGTACTCCTTCGACGCGGCGATCTGGGTGACGGTGACCGCGGCCTTCGCGTGGCCGGTGGCCGTCGACTCGAAGGTGGCCGCGCCCGTGCCCGTGGCGTTGCCCGTGATGGTCACCTTCTGGGCGGTGCTCCAGTTCGACGGGGTGAAGGTGAGGGACGCGCCGCCGGTCACCGTCAGCCCCGGGTTCCCGCTGGTGCGGGCGGTGGTGACGGTCACGTTGGCGGACGGCCGGGTGGACAGCTTCACCTCGTACGTACCCGTCTTGCCCTGCTGCACGGCGAGCTGGTTGGTGGAGACCGCCACGGCCGGTCCCGAGGCGACCGTGACGCCCACCGGGGTGGACGAGGCGGACGCGCCCAGGCTGTCGTACGCCTTCGCCACCAGGGAATGACTGCCCGCGGCCAGCCCGGAGGCCGACAGCGAGTACGGCGCGCTGGTGTCCGTGCCGAGCAGGGTCGTGTCGTCGTAGAACTCGACCTTGGTGATGGTCGCGCCGTCGGCGGCCGCGGCGGTCGCCGCGAGCGGCACCGCGTCCCCCTGCGTGTAGACGGCGCCCGGCGCGGGGCTGGTCAGCACGGTGACGGGGGGCTGATGGGCGCCGGTGCACGGGGTGCCGTTGACGGAGAAGCTCGTGGGGGCGGCGTTGGCGCCGCTGTAGGTGAACTGCGCGCCCGTGCCGACCGACGCGCCGGCGGCGATCGTCCCGTTGTAGGAGGCGTTGTTCACGGTGATCTGCTGACCGGACTGCGACCAGCTGCCGTTCCAGCCGTTCGTCAGCTTCTGGTTGCCGGCGTAGGAGTACGTCAGGGTCCAGCCGCTGATCGGGTCCGTGCCGCGGTTGGTGAGGGTGAGGTCCGCGGTGAAGCCGGAACCCCAGTCGTTGGTCTTGTAGTCGACGCTGCACTGAAGTGCCGCCGCCTGGGCGGCGGTCGTGCTCGTACTCAGCATGGCCATGGGGAGGGCGAGGGCCGCCAAGACGGCGGTCCACAGCCGCCGCGCCGCGCGGCGTCTGCGTGAGGGATCCATGGTGCTGGTTCCTCCTTGCGGCTCGGAGATGTGGGGAGGAGCAACAAGCCTTGAACCAGTGGGAGCGCTCCCATAGTGAGGATGGGGGTGGGAACGGTCAAGGTGCTTGAAGAGTCGAAAAGATTCGACGGCAGATGTTGAGGGAAAGTCAGTGGCTCCCCTGTTCTTTGCCGACACTTGGCGCTAGCTTCGTTGACACCAGTGGGAGCGATTCCATCAGTCGGCGCGTCCGTCACGACGTGCCCGAGCTGCAAGGAGTCGCTCATGCGACACCCCCCGCGTTCAGTACTTTTAGCCGTCGCCGGCACGGTCGCCCTCGTGGCGGGCGCGACCCTGCCGGTCGTGACGGCGCAGGGAGCCACGCCCGCCTGCACGGTGGAGTACTCCGTCACCGGACAGTGGGACGCCGGCTTCCAGGGGGCCGTGAAAGTCACCAACAACGCGGCCGCCGTGAGCGGCTGGAGCCTGAGCTTCGACTTCGCGAACGGCCAGAAGGTCACGCAGGGCTGGAACGCCAAGTGGACCCAGTCCGGCACGACCGTCACCGCGGTGAACGAGAGCTACAACGGCGCCCTCGGCGCCGGCGCGAGCACCACCGCCGGGTTCCTCGCCACCAGGTCGGGGACCAACGCCGTACCGACGACGTTCAAGCTCAACGGCACGACCTGCAACGTCGACACCGAACCCACCCCCACCCCCACCTCCACGACCACCCCCACCCCCACCGACCCACCGGGCACCGGTGACGAGCCGCCCGCGCTGCGCGTCTCCGGGAACAGACTCGTCGACGCCGACGGCACCACCCGTCGTCTGCTCGGCGTCAACCGCTCCGGCGGCGAGTTCATGTGCGTGCAGGGCCGCGGCATCTTCGACGGCCCGGTCGACGACGCCGCCATCAAGGCGATCGCCGACTGGAACGCCAACACCGTCCGCATCCCCCTGAACGAGGAGTGCTGGCTGGGCCTGTCCAACATCCAGCCCCAGTACGGCGGTTCCCCCTACGTGAACGCCGTCAAGGACCTGGTGGCACGCGTCGAGGCGCACGGCATGACCCCCATGCTCGAACTCCACTGGTCCTGGGGCCAGTACACCGGCAACTCGGCCGGCTGTGCCGACGTGCACGCCAGCTGCCAGAAGCCGATGCCGAACACGCGGTACACGCCGGCGTTCTGGACCTCGGTGGCCACCACCTTCAAGAACGACCCGGCGGTCGTGTTCGACCTGTTCAACGAGCCCTACCCGGACCGCGCGACCTCCACGGCAACCCAGGCGTGGCAGTGCTGGCGGGACGGCGGCACCTGCCCCGGCATCGGGTACGAGGTCGCCGGTGTGCAGGATCTCGTCGACGCCATACGGTCCACCGGCGCCACGAACGTGATCCTCGCAGGCGGGCTCGCCTACTCCAACGACCTCAGCCAGTGGCTGACGCACAAACCCACCGACCCGGCGGGCCGGCTCGCCGCCGCCTGGCACGTGTACAACTTCAACTCCTGCGTCAACGAGAGCTGCTGGAACGCCACACTCGCCCCGGTCGCCGCCCAGGTCCCCCTGGTGGCGGGCGAGATCGGTGAGAACACCTGCTCGCACGGTTTCGTCGACCAGGTCATGCGGTGGTTCGACGAACGCCGGCTGTCGTACCTCGGCTGGACCTGGAACACCTGGGACTGCTCCTCCGGTCCGTCCCTCATCTCCGACTACACGGGGACGCCCACGGCGTACGGCATCGGGCTGCGCGACCACCTGCGCGCCCTGAACGGATGACCCGCACCGCCCCTGACACCCGTACCGCCCCCGACACCCGTACCGCGGAAGGCATCCCGCACCGCCCCCGACCCCCGCACCGCGGAAGGAATCCGCACCGACCGACACCCGCACACCAGAGGGAAACGCACCAACCGACACCCGCAGATGAGAAGAAGGAAACCCGCACTCATGAGCCGTAGCAGAACAGCGATACTCGCCGCGCTGGCGCTGGTCGCCGGTGCCTCCGGGACGGCGCTCGCGGTCGTCCCCGGCGACGCCGGCATCGCCGCCGTGCCCTGCACCGTCGACTACAAGGTGCAGAACGACTGGGGCACCGGCTACACCGCCAACGTCACCGTCACCAACAACTCGGCGGCCAAGTCGAGTTGGGCGGTGAAGTGGACGTACGCCGGGAACCAGAAGGTCACCAGCGGCTGGAACGCGAAGATCACCCAGTCCGGTACGGCCGTCACCGCCGCCAACGAGGGCTACAACGGCACCCTGGCGACCGGCGGTTCGGTCAGCTTCGGGTTCCAGGGCACCTACAGCGGCACCAACGCCGTCCCGACCACGTTCACCCTCGACGGTGTGACCTGCAACGTCGACAGCGGCGGCCCCACCGGCCCGGGCCCGAGCGACCCCGGCACCCCCGCCAACAGGGTCGACAACCCGTACTCCGGCGCCAAGGTGTACGTGAACCCCGAGTGGTCGGCGAAGGCCGCCGCCGAACCGGGCGGCAGCCGCATCTCCAACCAGCCCACCGGCGTCTGGCTGGACCGCATCGCCGCGATCAACGGCGTCAACGGCGGCATGGGCCTGCGCGCCCACCTCGACGAGGCGCTGCGGCAGAAGGGCTCCGGCCAACTCGTCGTCCAGCTGGTGATCTACAACCTGCCCGGACGCGACTGCGCGGCCCTCGCCTCCAACGGCGAACTCGGCCCGACGGAGATCGACAAGTACAAGACGCAGTACATCGACCCGATCGCCGCGATCCTCGCCGACTCCAAGTACGCCGGGCTGCGGATCGTCACCACGATCGAGATCGACTCGCTGCCCAACCTCGTCACCAACACCGGCAGCCGGCCCACGGCCACCCCGCAGTGCGACGTGATGAAGGCCAACGGCAACTACCAGAAGGGCGTCGGCTACGCCCTGAACAAGCTCGGTGACGTGCCCAACGTCTACAACTACGTCGACGCGGGCCACCACGGCTGGATCGGCTGGGACGACAACTTCGCCGCCACCGCCACCCTGATGAAGGAGGCGGCCACCACCGAGGGCGCCACGGTCAACGACGTCCACGGCTTCATCACCAACACGGCCAACTACAGCGCCCTGAAGGAGAACAACTTCACCATCAACGACTCGGTGGCCGGCAAGTCGGTCCGCGAGTCGAAGTGGGTCGACTGGAACCGCTACGTCGACGAGCTCTCCTTCGCCCAGGCCTTCCGCAACCAGCTGGTGACGACGGGCTTCAACTCCGGCATCGGCATGCTGATCGACACCTCCCGCAACGGCTGGGGCGGCACCGCCCGGCCCGCCGGCCCGGGCGCCACGACCAGCGTCGACACCTACGTCGACGGCGGCCGCTACGACCGCCGTATCCACATCGGCAACTGGTGCAACCAGTCCGGCGCCGGCCTCGGCGAGCGCCCGCAGGCGGCCCCGGCGGCCGGGATCGACGCCTACGTGTGGATGAAGCCGCCGGGCGAGTCCGACGGCGCCAGCAAGGAGATCGCGAACGACGAGGGCAAGGGCTTCGACCGGATGTGCGACCCGACGTACACCGGCAACCCGCGCAACGGCCACAACATGTCGGGTGCCCTCCCCGACGCCCCGGTGTCCGGGCACTGGTTCTCCGCGCAGTTCCGGCAGCTGATGCAGAACGCCTACCCGCCGCTGTCCTGACCGGGTGAGACGCGGGCGGAGTGCTCGCCGGAACGTCCCGGCGAGCACTCCGCCGGCACCGCTCCTCAGCACCTCTCGGCGGGGGGGGGCCCGCGGGCCCCCCCCCCGCCCCCCCCCCCCCCCCCCCCCACCCCCCCCCCCCCCCGCGCCCCGCCCCGCCCCCCGCCCGCCCCCCCCCCCCCCCCCCCCCCCCCCCCGCCGTCCCGTCACCGCCCTCGACGTACGAGGCCGTGCTCGACCGGCTTGTCGTCCACCGGCCGTCGTCGGGGATCCGGCTTGCGTTCCCGCCCCCGGTTTTTGCCGCCTCGGCAACAGTGGTGGCCTCGGCGCGGTGCGTCGGCGCACGCTGTCGGCATCCCGGACGAGAGGCTGACCACCATGGCGCACCAGCAGCACGCACACCACGGCCACCACCGCCACCATGGAGACCAGAACGTTCACGGCGATCAGGGCGGCCAGGGCAACGCCCACGGCCGGCACGGCCACGGCAACGGTCAGGGCCAGGGCAACGGACAGGGCCAGGGCCAGGGCAACGGACGGGGCCAGGGCCACGGCCACGGCCACGGCCACGGGCATGGGCATGGGCACGGCCACGGCACCGACATCGACTGGGCCGAGATGGCCCCGCACCTGGAGGCCCAGGCCGAGCTGTTCACCCCCCTGTACGAGCGGGCCCTGTCCTGGCTGGGCACGGAGGTGACCGAGCCGGGCCTGATCGTGGACGCGGGCAGCGGCCCCGGCGTCGTCTCCTGTCTGTTCGCCGAGGCGTTCCCCGGCGCACGGGTCCTGGCCGTCGACGGCACCGAACCGCTCCTGGAACGGGCCCGGGAGCGGGCCGCCCGCCTCGGGTACGGCGACCGCTTCGGCACGCTCGCCGGTGAACTCCCCGGAGTCCTCGACGAGTTGGACTATCCGGCCGACCTCTTGTGGGCCGGCCGCAGCCTGCACCACCTCGGCGACCAGCGTGCCGCCCTCACCGCGTTCGCCGAGCGGCTGTCACCCGGCGGCACGCTGGCGATCATGGAGGGCGGTCTGCCCTCCCGTTTCCTTCCCCGCGACACGGGACTCGGCCGCCCCGGCCTCGAGGCACGGCTCGACGCGCTGGAGGCGGAGTGGTTCGCCCGGATGCGGGCCGACCTGCCCGGCTCCGTCGAGGAGACCGAGGACTGGCCGGCGCTGCTGAACGCGGCCGGCCTGCGGCACGCCCGCACCCGCAGCTTCCTGCTCGACCTGCCCGCACCCGCCTCCGACCGGGCCCGCGCGTACATCGCCGCCTCCCTCGCCCGGCTGCGTGACGCCTTCGGCGAGACCCTCGACGCCGACGACCGCGCCGCGCTGGACCGGCTGCTCGACCCGCAGGACCCGGCGGGCGTACACCGCAGGCCGGACGTGTTCGTCCTGGCGGCCCACACCGTGCACACGGCCGTCAAGCCGACCTGACCCGCCGACCGGGCCTGCCCGGGCTTGACTTCGAGAGCGCTCCAAGTGGTGGACTCCGTGCCGTTCACGCAACGCGATGGGGGTACACCATGATCAACTCTTCGGCCGCACCCGGCGCACCCGGTGCGTCCGCCGCATCGGAGGCACCGGTCGCACTGATCACCGGCGGCGGCAGCGGCATCGGCGCCGCCGTCGCACGGCGGCTGCTGGACGCCGGGTACCGGGTCACCGTCACCGGGCGCGGCGAGGAGCGGTTGCGCGCCTTCGCCGCGGAACTCGGCGAGCCCGAGGGGCTGTTGACGGTTGTCGGCAGTACGGCGGAGTACGACCGCATACAGTCGGCGGTCGACCGTACGCTCCGTGTATACGGTCGACTGGACACCGTCGTCGCCAACGCCGGCACCGCCACCCACGACTCCGTCGCCGAGGGCGACCCGGCCGGCTGGACCGACATGGTCCTGACCAACGTGCTGGGTCCCGCCTTCCTGATCCGCGCCTCCATCGACGCCCTCAAGGAGACCCGGGGACGGATCGTGCTCGTCGGCAGCGTCGCCGGCTTCGTGCCCACGCCGGGCAACCTCTACGGGGCGACGAAGTGGGCGGTGACCGGGCTCGCGGAGAACACCCGCCGCCAGGTCACCGAGTGGGGCGTCGGGGTGACCCTGGTCGCGCCCGGCCGGGTGGAGACCCCGTTCTGGGACGGCTACGGCAGCCTGCCGCCCGGGCATCTGCTGACCGCCGACCAGATCGCCGACTCGGTGGTGTGGGCGATCCGGCAGCCCGAGGGCGTCGACGTCAACACCGTCGTCGTACGGCCGATCGGACAGCCCAACTGACGCGTCGGGGGCGCCCCTCGGAGTGAGGGGCGCCCCCGACGGGGCGGTGGACGGGGTCAGCCCAGGTCGAACGTGGCCGGGTCCGGGCCGATGCGCCGGTCCTCGTTCAGCGCGCTGATCGCGGCCAGGTCCTCGGTGTCCAGGCTGAAGTCGAACACCTCGATGTTCTCCTTGATCCGGGACGGCGTCACGGACTTGGGGATGACGACGTTGCCGAGCTGGAGGTGCCAGCGCAGCACGACCTGGGCGGGCGTGCGGTCGTGCTTGCGGGCGATGGCGACGATCGCCGGAACCTCCAGCAGGCCCTTGCCCTGGCCCAGCGGGGACCAGGCCTCGGTGGCGATGCCCTGCTCCGCGTGGAACTCCCGCGCGGCGTGCTGCTGCAGATGCGGGTGCAGTTCGATCTGGTTGACCGCCGGGATGACCGACGTCTCGCCGATCAGCCGCTCCAGGTGCTCCGGCAGGAAGTTGGAGACACCGATGGCCCGCACACGGCCGTCCGCGAGGAGCTTCTCGAACGCCTTGTAGGTGTCGACGTACGTGTCCCGGGACGGCAGCGGCCAGTGGATGAGGTACAGGTCGACGTAGTCCAGGCCCAGCTTGTTCAGCGAGGTGTCGAACGCGCGCAGTGTCGTGTCGTATCCCTGGTCGCTGTTCCAGAGCTTGGTGGTGACGAAGATGTCCTCGCGGGGCACGCCGGCGGAGGCGATGGCCTTGCCGGTGCCCGCTTCGTTGCCGTAGATCGCCGCTGTGTCGATGCTGCGGTACCCGGCCTCCAGCGCGGTGGTGACCGCCTGCTCCGCCTCGTCGTCCGGCACCTGCCAGACGCCGAAGCCCAGCTGGGGCATCTCGACGCCGTTGTTGAGGATGATCGGGGGAACCTTGCTGCTCACGAGCTCTTGATCCTTCGGTTGTCCGTCAGGTGTTCCTCCCATCGTCAACGATCACGAGGCGTCATGCATTCCTGACCCCGGAATTCGCAGCTTCCGCATTCGCCGTCCCGAGGGTGCGGGACCGGATGCCTCACCCCGGGTGCGGCGCGGCGCCCGCCCGCGTGGCCCGTGGCCTCACGTGCGGTACAGCGCGTCGACCTCGTCGGCGTAGGCGTTCTCGATCGCCTTGCGTTTCAGCTTCAGCGACGGGGTGAGCAGGCCGTGTTCCTCGGTGAAGGGCTGGGCGAGGATACGGAAGGTGCGGATCGACTCCGCCTGCGAGACGAGCGTGTTCGCGGCGACCACGGCCCGGCGCACCTCCGTCTCAAGATCGGGGTCGCGCACCAGTTCGGCCGGGGTCATCCGCTGTTTTCCACGCATCTGCAGCCAGTGCTCGACGGCCTCCTGGTCGAGGGTGACCAGCGCGGCGACGAACGGCCGGTCGTTACCGACGACGACGCACTGGTTCACCAGTGGGTGGTCCCGGACGCGTTCCTCCAGCAGGCCGGGCGAAACGCTTTTGCCGCTGGAGGTGACGAGGATCTCCTTCTTGCGGCCGGTGATGGTGAGGTAGCCGTCCTCGTCGAGGGAACCGAGGTCGCCGGTGGCGAGCCAGCCGTCGTGCAGCGTCTCGTCGGTGGCCTTGGGGTTGTTGAGGTAGCCCTGGAAGACGTTGTCGCCGCGCAGCCAGATCTCGCCGTCGTCCGCGATGTGCACGGTCGTGCCCGGGATGGGCAGGCCGACGGTGCCGTAGCGGGTGCGGCCGGGCGGGTTCGCGGTCGCGGCCGCCGTCGACTCCGTCAGCCCGTAGCCCTCGTAGATCTGCACCCCGGCGCCGGCGAAGAACAGGCCGAGCCTGCGGTCCATCGCCGAGCCGCCGGACATGGCGTGCCGCACCCGGCCGCCCATCGCGGCGCGCACCTTGGAGTAGACGAGCTTGTCGAACAGCTGGTGCTGCACGCGCAGCCCCGCCGAGGGGCCCGGCCCGGTGCCCCAGGCCTTCGCCTCCACCGCCTCCGCGTAGTTCACGGCCACCTCGACGGCCTTCTCGAACGGCCCCGCCCTGCCCTCCCGCTCGGCCTTGCGGCGGGCGGCGTTGAAGACCTTCTCGAAGATGTACGGCACGGCCAGGAAGAACGTCGGCCGGAACGCGGCCAGGTCGGGCAGCAGGGCGGCCGCCTGCAACTGGGGCTGGTGACCGAAGCGGACCTTGCCGCGGATCGCGGCGATCTGCACCATCCGCCCGAAGACGTGCGCGAGCGGCAGGAACAGCAGCGTCGCCGCCTCGTCGCCCTTCCTGGAGTGGAACACCGGCTCCCAGCGCTCGATGACGGTGTCCGCCTCGAACATGAAGTTGCCGTGCGAGATGAGGCAGCCCTTGGGCCGGCCGGTCGTCCCGGAGGTGTAGATGATCGTGGCGACCGAGTCGGGGGTGACCGCCTCCCGGTGCCGGTGCACCACGTCGTCCTCGAGGGAGGCGCCCGCGTCGTACAGCTCCTGCACGCAGCCCGCGTCCAGCTGCCACAGGCGCCGCAACTGGGGGAGGCGGTCGATGACGGTGGCGATCGTCATCGCGTGGTCCTCGTGCTCCACGACGGCGGCCGTGACCTCCGCGTCGTACAGCATCCAGAAGCACTGTTCGGCCGAGGAGGTCGGGTAGACGGGGACCACCTGGGCGCCGATGGTCCACAGGGCGAAGTCGAAGAGGGTCCACTCGTAGCGGGTGCGGGACATGACCGCGACGCGGTCCCCGAAGCGGACGCCCTGGGCGAGCAGGCCCTTGGCGAGGGCGAGGACCTCGTCGCGGAACTCGGCGGAGGTCACGTCCCGCCACTCGCCCCCCTCGTCCTTGCGGCCGAGCGCGACGTACCGGGGGTCGTCCTGGGCGTACTGGAAGACGACGTCGGCCAGTCCGCCCACCGGCGGTGCCAACGCCAACGGAGGGTTGGTGAACTCGCGCAAACCCCGCACCCCGCTTCTCAAGGCCCCACAGCGCCGTGAAAGCTACCCCACGCCCGGGCGGGGCGGGAGGGGGCCGGAAAGCGAGCGATGCTCTCGTCTGGGCTGGTCAGGGTCGGAAAATGGGCGCACATGCGGAAGGGTCGGACAGAAAACTGACGATTGAGTAAGTTTCGGTGCCGTAATCTCCACCGAATCCGCCCCACCCACTCACGCGGCCGGGTCCCCCGGGCACGCGGCCCACTGCCGGCGGGCGGGCCGGCCGCGCGTTCTCGGCCTCTCCACGGACAGCGCCACAGCCGCGGAATCCGTTACGGCAACGCGGACGTACCCGGCGTACGTGCCCGGCAGCGCCCCGGCGCCACCGCAGGCCGGCGCGGGCGGGGAGGCCCGGACAGCCGCGTGGTCAGGACTGTACCGAAGATCGCGAAGACCGCGGTACCGCCCTGGCGCCGGCCGGCGGGAGCAACCGGGAGCCGACACCCACCGCCACCGCACCGGCCAGCCGCACCGGCCAGCCGTGCCGGCCAGCCGCGCCGGCCACCCGTGCCGGCCAGCCGCGCCGGCCACCCGTGCCGTCCGGTCCCAGCCTGCGTCCGGCGCCGCCCGGCGGCGCCGAGCCGGCGGCTCACCCACCCGGGCCCGGACCACCGGCCCCGGCCGGCGCGGTGGGGCGCGGGCGCGTCCCCCGCCGGTGCAGCCGGTCGCCGCCCGCCAGGATCGCCGCCGCCAGCGCGTCCGCCGCGCCCTGCGCGGACGTACGGCGCCGCCCGTGCACCAGGACGAAGTCCACCCGGCCCGGTTCCGGCAGACCCCACCGGTCGGGGACACGGACCAGACCGGGCGGGATCAGCCCGCGCGAGTGCGCCATCACGCCCAGGCCCGCGCGGGCCGCCGCGACGAGCCCGCTCAGGCTGCCGCTCGTGCACACGATCCGCCACGCCCGCCCCTGCCGCTCCAGCGCCTCCAGGGCGAGCGCCCGGGTGATGCCGGGCGGCGGGTAGACGATGAGGGGGACCGGACGGTCGGGGTCGGGGCGCAGCCGTTCCGCGCCGATCCACACCAGCTCGTCGTGCCAGACCAGCTCACCGCGCGGATCCTCCGGGCGCCGCTTGGCCAGCACCAGGTCCAGTTTCCCGGCCGCCAGCTGTTCGTGCAGCGTCCCGGACAGCTCCACCGTCAGCTCCAGATCGACCTCGGGATGGTCGTGCCGGAAACCCTCCAGGATCTCCGGCAGCCGGGTCAGCACGAAGTCCTCCGAGGCGCCGAACCGCAGCCGGCCGCGCAGCCGGGTGCCCGTGAAGAACGCCGTGGCCTGCTCGTGCACCTCCAGGATCCGGCGCGCGAAACCGAGCATCGCCTCGCCGTCCTCGGTCAGCTCCACCGAGTGCGTGTCCCGCGAGAACAGCGTCCGCCCGGCCGCGTCCTCCAGACGCCGTACGTGCTGACTGACCGTGGACTGCCGCAGCCCGAGCCGCCGGGCGGCCTGGGTGAAGCTGAGCGTCTGGGCCACCGCCAGGAAGGTCCGCAGGTGGGAAGGGTCGTACATACCGGCCACCGTACCCGGCTATCGCCGCTCGTGATGACAGTCAGAGCGGTATGACGGATTCCCGATCACGGGGGTGAGGAGGACGATGGAGGGGGCCCTGCGGGGCCCGCGCACCGTGAACGACGCACGAGGCGCACAGAGCGAAAGACGCACCCGAAGAGCAAGTGGAGCACCGTGAAACGCCTGCGTTGGCCCGGCTGGATGCCGATCGACCCCTACATCCTGCTGCTGCTCGGGACGGTGGGCGTCGCCGCCCTCCTGCCGGCGCGCGGCGACGCCGCCGACGTGGCCTCCGGCACCTCCACCGCCGCGATCGCCTTCCTCTTCTTCCTCTACGGCGCCCGCCTGTCCACCCGTGAGGCGCTGGACGGACTGAAGCACTGGCGCCTGCACGTCACCGTCCTCGCCTCCACCTTCGTGATCTTCCCCCTGCTGGGGCTGGCCGCCCGCGGCCTCGTCCCGGTGTTCCTCACCGACCCGCTCTACCAGGGACTGCTGTTCCTCACCCTCGTCCCCTCCACCATCCAGTCGTCGATCGCCTTCACCTCGATAGCCCGTGGCAACGTGCCCGCCGCGATCTGCGCCGGCTCCTTCTCCTCCCTCGTCGGCATCGTCGTCACCCCGCTGCTCGCGGCCACCCTCCTCGGCAGCACCGGCGGCGGCTTCTCCGCGGACTCCCTCGTCGAGATCGTGCTGCAACTCCTCGTGCCGTTCGTCGCCGGACAGGTGCTGCGCCGCTGGATCGGCGGCTTCGTCACCCGCCACAAGAAGACCCTCGGTCACGTCGACCGCGGCTCCATCCTCCTCGTCGTCTACACCGCGTTCAGCGAAGGCATGGTCCAGGGCATCTGGCACCAGGTCAGCCCCGTCCGGCTCGCCGGACTACTGGTCGTGGAGGCGGTGCTGCTCGCCGTGATGCTGGCGCTGACCTGGTACGGAGCCAAGGCGCTGCGCTTCGGCCGCGAGGACCGGATCGCGATCCAGTTCGCCGGCTCCAAGAAGTCCCTCGCCGCCGGACTGCCCATGGCGAGCGTCCTGTTCGGCGCGCACGCCTCCCTGGCGGTGCTGCCGCTGATGCTCTTCCACCAGATGCAGCTCATGGTGTGCGCGGTCATCGCCAAACGCCGCTCGCGCGACCCGCGACCGGAACCCGTCACCGCGCCGGCGCCCACCGCATCATCACGGACCGCGGTCGACACGGGACCTCCCTCGCGCTGAGCCCGGCCGCCGCGGTCACCGGATCCGGGCCGGCCGCCCGGAGGCCGTCGGGGACGCCCGCCGGGCGCCGGGCCCGACGACGCGCCGCTCACCCCGCACTCCGCCGCCGGACGCGACCGGTTCACGGATCTGTCGATCCGGATTTCCGGTACGGACGGCTCACGGGGGATAACGTTCCGTCATGACCGCATCCCTCGCGCTCGACCCCGCGCGCACCGCACTCGTCCTCGTCGATCTGATGGACCGGATCGTCGCGCTGCCCCTGGAACCCCGCAAGGGCACCGACGTGCTGGCCGTCGCCGAGGAACTGGCGAACGCGTTCCGCGCGGCCGGCGCCCTCGTCGTCCTCGTCCGCGTCGAACGCCCCGGCGTCGCCGAGCAGCCGCCCGGCAGCGATCTGGCCCCCGGGCTGCCGCACGACGGCGACGTGGAGATCGTCAAGCGGACCATCGGCGGCTTCCAGGGCACCGGCCTGGACGACCGCCTGCGCCGGCACGGCGTCACCACCCTGGTCTTCGGCGGCATCGCCACCAACCTCGGCGTCGAGTCCACCGCCCGCGCCGCCGGCGACCTCGGCTACGACCTCGTCTTCGTCGAGGACGCGATGGCCGCGCTCACCGGCGCCGAGCACGAGGCGTCGGTGCGGCTCGACTTCCCCCGGCTGGGCACGGTCGTACGGGCCGGCGAGGTCCGGTTCGCGGCCGGGGGAGCGGAAGGCTGAGACGGGGCCCCTGCGGCGCAGGGGGCGCTCCCCGCCGGTCGGGGCCCCGCCGCCGTGCCGCGGGCAGCCGCCTCAGCCCCGGGCGGCCGCGGTCCGCAGGGCGATGCGGTCCTCACCCGCGTACACGTTCATGGAACTGCCCCGCAGGAAGCCCACCAGCGTCAGCCCGGTCTCCGCGGCCAGGTCCACCGCCAGCGACGACGGCGCCGAGACGGCCGCGAGCACCGGAATGCCCGCCATCACGGCCTTCTGCGCCAGTTCGAACGAGGCCCGCCCCGACACCAGCAGAATCGTGCGGGACAGGGGCAGCTCCCCGTTCTGCAGGGCACGTCCGACCAGCTTGTCGACCGCGTTGTGCCGGCCGACGTCCTCCCGGACGTCCAGCAGTTCGCCGCCCTCGGAGAACAGCGCCGCCGCGTGCAGCCCGCCGGTCCGGTCGAAGACCCGCTGGGCCGCGCGCAACCGGTCGGGAAGGCCCGCGAGCAGCTGCGGTTCCACCCGGAGGCGGGGAGAGTCGGCGATGGGCCAGCGGGCCGTCGTACGGACCGCGTCCAGGCTCGCCTTGCCGCACAGCCCGCAGGAGGACGTGGTGTAGACGTTCCGCTCGAGGGTGATGTCGGGGACCTGGACGCCGGGGGCGGTCTTCACGTCGACGACGTTGTAGGTGTTCGAGCCGTCGACGGTCGCCCCGGCGCAGTAGACGATATTCAGCAGATCGGATGCGGTGGCCAGAACACCCTCGCTGACCAGGAATCCCGCGGCCAGCGCGAAGTCGTCACCGGGCGTGCGCATGGTGATGGCGAGCGGCTTGCCGTTGAGCCGGATCTCCAGCGGCTCCTCGGCCACGAGCGTGTCCGGCCGGCTGGAGACGGCCCCGTCGCGTATGCGGAGCACCTTGCGTCGTTCGGTGACTCGTCCCATGTCGTGATCAGCCCCGGTTCTGTACGTGCTGGTAGCCGAAGCGGCCCTTGATGCAGAGGTTGCCGTGGGTCACCGGGTTGTCGTGCGGCGAGGTGACCTTCACGATCTCATTGTCCTGCACGTGGAGCGTGAGATTGCAGCCCACTCCGCAGTACGCGCACACCGTCGTCGTCCGCGTCTGCGCCGACTCGTCCCAGGTGCCCGCCGCCCGCCGGTCGAACTCCGACCGGAACGACAGCGCGCCCGTCGGACACACCTCGATGCAGTTCCCGCAGTACACGCACGCCGAGTCGGTCAGCGGCGCGTCGTGCTCGACGGCGATCCGGGCGTCGAAACCCCGCCCCACCACGGAGATCGCGAAGGTGTTCTGCCACTGGTCCCCACAGGCGTCGACGCACTTGTAGCACAGGATGCACTTGTCGTAGTCACGGACGTACAGGTCGTTGTCGATCCTGGGTTCCTCGTTCAGACGGGCCGCGTCGGGGCCGAAGCGGTCCGGCTTCGCCTCGTACTCCTTGATCCATTCCGCGGCCAGCGGTGTCGTGGACAGATCGACCGAGGACGCCAGCAGCTCGAGGACGATCCTGCGGCTGTGCCGGACGCGTTCGGTGCCGGTCCGGACCTCCATGCCGGATTCCGCCCTGCGCGAGCAGGCCGGCACGAGAGTGCGCGCCCCCTCGACCTCGACCACGCAGACACGGCAGGCGTTCTTGGGGGTGAGCGTGTCCCCCTGGCAGAGGACCGGCACGTCCTTCCCGGCCGCCCGGCACGCGTCGAGGAGGGTCGAACCCTCGGGCGCGCGGACCGGCTCCCCGTCGATGGTGAACTCCAGCAGCCTGCGGGGGATCCCCAGCGGTGTCACGGTCATTCGTACGCCCCCAAGCGGTCGATGGCGGATTCCACGGCGTTCCACGCGGTCTGCCCCAGGCCGCAGATCGAGGCGTCCCGCATCGCCCGCCCCACCTCCCTGAGCAGGGCGATGTCGTCGGCGGCCGCCGCGCCCGTGCGCTCGGCGATCCGGCGCAACGCCTCCTCCTGGCGGACGGTCCCGACCCGGCACGGCACGCACTGCCCGCACGACTCGTCACGGAAGAACTCGGCGATGCGCAGCAGGAGCCGAGGCAGCGCGACCGTGTCGTCGAAGGCCATCACGACCCCCGAGCCGAGCGTCGTGCCGGCCTCCCGCGTGCCCTCGAAGGTGAGGGGGATGTCCCTCTCGTCGGGCCGTACGAAGCCACCGGCGGCCCCGCCGAGCAGCACCGCGCGCAGCCGGTCCCGGACCCCGGCGAGGGCGAGCAGCTCGCCCAGCGTCGCCCCGAACGGCAGCTCGTACACACCGGGCCGCTCCACGCTGCCCGACACACAGAACAGCTTCGGGCCGGTGGACCTCCCGGTGCCGATCGCCGCGTATGCCGCAGACCCCATGGTCAGGATCGGCAGGACGTTGACCAGCGTCTCCACGTTGTTCTCGACCGTCGGCCTGCCGAACAGGCCCTTCTCCACCGGGAACGGCGGCTTCGAGCGGGGTTCGCCCCGGTAGCCCTCGATCGAGTTGAACAGGGCGGTCTCCTCGCCGCAGATGTAGGCGCCCGCGCCGCGGCGTATCTCGATGTCGAAGGCGTAGCCCTGACCGAGGATGTCGTCGCCGAGCAGACCGCGGGCACGCGCCTGGTCGACGGCATATTGCATACGATGTGTGGCCCGTGGATACTCGCCGCGCAGATACAGGTAGCCCTGACGCGCACCGATCGCGTACGCGGCGATCGTCATCGCCTCGACCAGCGCGTAGGGGTCGCCCTCCATCAGCACCCGGTCCTTGAAGGTGCCCGGCTCGGACTCGTCGGCGTTGCACACCAGATAGTGCGGATGGTCGGGCTGCGACGCGGTGGCCTGCCACTTGCGTCCGGTGGGGAAGGCGGCACCGCCGCGCCCCACCAGCCCGGAGTCGGTGACCTCGCGCAGGACACCGGCGGGACCGAGCGCGAACGCGCGGCGCAGAGCGGTGTAGCCGCCGTGGGCGCGGTAGTCGTCCAGGGACGAGGGGTCCACGACACCGACGCGGCGCAGCAGGACGAGGTCGTCGCCGCCGGCCTGCGGGACCGCCGTCACCGCGGGCGGTTCCTCCGGCGCCGAGTCCGGCGCGGTCGCGGCGAGCACGGCCCCGCGTACCGTCGCCGGCGCCGACACCGCCGTACGCACCGGGTCGCCCGCCCTGATCGCGAGGGCGGCCGGAGCCCGTTCGCACAGACCGAGGCAGGGGCTGCGTTCGACGTGGACGCCGGGGCCCAGGCCGGACTCGATGCCGGCGCACAACTCCTGCGCGCCGGCCGCCGCGCACGCGAGGTCCGTGCACACGTGCAGCACGGTCGACGGGCGGGGCCCGACCGAGAACATCGCGTAGAAGGTGGCGACCCCGTACGCCTCCGCCGGCGGTACGATCAGGCGGCGGCACAGGTAGTCGAGGGCGCCCTCACTGATCCAGCCCACCCGGTCGTTGATCGCGTGCAGCCCCGGCAGCAGCAGGTCGCGGCGGTCGCGGGCCGCGCGTCCGCCGCGCGCCCACCGCAGGTCCGCGTCGGTGCGGTCGGCGCCCTCCCAGGCGGACTGCGGGGGGCCGAGCAGGGCGTCGACGGCCGCCCGTTCGTCGTCCGTCGGCTTGCTGTCGCCGAAGTGCAGGTCCACGACGTCACCTCACGTAGGTCGGGGCCGGGAGCTTCTCGATCCGGATCGCCGACGCCTTGAACTCCGCCGTCCCCGCGATCGGGCAGTTCGCCTCGATCGTCAGCCGGTTGGTGTCCACCTCGTCGGGAAAGTGCATCGTCATGAAGGCGAGCCCGGGCCGCAGCGCGGTGTCGATCCACACCGGCGCCAGCACGGATCCGCGCCGGGACGTCACCCGCACCTCCTCGCCGACCACCACGCCGAAGCGTTCGGCGTCCTCCGGGCACAGCTCGACGTACTCGCCACGCCGCAACGGGGAGGCGTAACCACCGCTCTGCACACCGGTGTTGTAGGAGTCCAGCCGCCTGCCCGTGGTCAGCCGGACCGGGTACTCCTCGTCCGTCAGGTCGACCGGCGGATCGTGCCGCACGATCCCGAACGGCGCCCGCCTGCCCCGCCGTCCCGGATCCTTCTCCCACAACCGGCCGTGCAGATAGGTGGGTTCGAGCCGCTCGGTGCTCGGACACGGCCACTGGATGCCCTGGTGCTCCTCCAGGCGCTCGTACGTCATCCCGTAGTGGTCCGGCGACACCGACCGCAGCTCGTTCCAGACGGTCTCGGCGTCGGCGTACTTCCAGTCGTGGCCGAGGCGAGCCGCCAGGTCGCACAGGATGCCGATGTCCTCGCGGGCCTCCCCGGGAGGCGTCACCGCGCGGCGCACGCGCTGAACCCGCCGCTCACTGTTGGTGGTGGTGCCCTCGGTCTCCGCCCAGCCGGCGGTCGCGGGCAGCACGACGTCCGCCAGCTCGGCCGTCTTCGTCAGGAAGATGTCCTGGACGACGAGGAAGTCCAGGGCCTTCAGGCGCCGTACGGCCTGCTCGCTGTCGGCCTCGGACTGCGCCGGGTTCTCCCCGATGCAGTAGACGGCCTTCAGCGTGCCGTCCTCCATCGCCTCGAACATCTCCGTCAGGGTCAGCCCGTAGTGCGGCTGGATGACGGTGTCCCAGGCCGACTCGAACCTCAGCCGCGCGTCCGGGTCGAGGATGTCGTGGAAGCCGGGCAGGCGGTTGGGGATGGCGCCCATGTCGCCGCCGCCCTGGACGTTGTTCTGGCCGCGCAGGGGCTGGAGCCCCGAGCCGTAGCGGCCGACGTGGCCGGTGAGCAGGGAGAGGTTGATCAGCGCGCGGACGTTGTCGGTGCCGTTGTGGTGTTCGGTGATGCCGAGGGTCCAGCACAGCTGGGCGCGCTCGGCGCGGGCGTAGGCGTGCGCCAATTCCCGTATGGCCGGGGCCGGTACGCCGGTCACCTTCTCGGCGAGCGACAGCGTCCACGGCTCGACCAGTGCCCGGTACTCCTCGAAGCCGGTGGTCGCCCGCTCGATGAACGCCTGGTTGGCGAGGCCGGCCTGGATGATCTCGCGGCCGATCGCGTGCGCCATCGGGATGTCGGTGCCGACGTTGAGGCCGAGCCAGCTCTCCGCCCACTCGGCGGTGGACGTCCGCCGCGGGTCGACTGCATACAGTCGACTGCCGTTCCTGATGCCCTTCAACACATGCTGGAAGAAGATCGGATGCGCGAAGCGGGCGTTGGAGCCCCACATCACGATGACGTCCGTGTGCTCGATCTCCTCGTACGACGACGTCCCCCCGCCGGAGCCGAAGGCGGCCGACAGGCCCGCGACGCTGGGCGCGTGACAGGTGCGGTTGCAGGAGTCGACGTTGTTGGTGCCCATGACGACCCGGGCGAACTTCTGCGCCACATAGTTCATCTCGTTCGTGGCGCGGGCGCACGAGAACATGCCGAACGCGCCGCGCGCGGCGGCCAGTCCGCGCGCCGCGCGGTCCAGCGCCTCGTCCCAGCCCGCCTGCCTGAACGGTTCGTCGCGGGAGTCGCGGACGAGCGGGTGGGTGAGCCGTGTGTAGGTCTTCGGTCCGCGTTTCCTCGTGCTTGTCATGCGGCGCTCCTCAGCGCGAGCAGGTCCGAGATGGCGTGCACGGTGCGCAGGGTGGGCACTTCCACGCCGGTGATCTCCGCCAACTCGACGACCGCCGCGAGGAGGACGTCGAGTTCGAGCGGTTTGCCGCGCTCCAGGTCCTGGAGCGTGGAGGTGCGGTGGTCGCCGACGCGCTCGGCGCCCGCGAGCCGGCGTTCGATGGAGACGCCCACCTCGCAGCCGAGGGCCTCGGCGACGGCGAGCGTCTCGCGCATCATCGTCTCGATGACCTGGCGGGTGCCGCCGTGCAGGCACATCTGCCGCATGGTGGCGCGGGCCAGCGCGCTGATCGGGTTGAAGGAGATGTTGCCGAGCAGCTTGAGCCAGATGTCGTTGCGCAGGTCGGGCTCCACCGGGCACTTCAGCCCGCCCGCCCTCATGGCCTCGCCGAACGCCAGACAGCGCGCCGACACACTGCGGTCGGGCTCGCCGATCGAGAACCGGGTGCCTTCCAAATGACGTACGAGGCCCGGTCCTTCGAGTTCGGTGGCGGCGTAGACGACACAGCCGACGGCCCGTTCGGGCGCGAGTACCGCGCTGACCGCGCCACCGGGGTCCACACTCTCGACGCGGTGGCCGTCGTGGGGGCCGCCGTGCCGGTGGAAATACCACCAGGGGATGCCGTTCTGGGCGGCGATCACCGCCGTGGTCTCGTGCAGAAGGGGCTCGATCAGCGGCCCGCACGCCGCGTACGAGTGGGCCTTCAGGCCGAGGAAGACGTAGTCGACCGGGCCGATCTCGGCCGGGTCGTCCGTGGCGTGTGCGCGGGCGGTGAAGTCGCCGCGCGGACTGATCACCCGCACCCCGTGCCGCCTCATGGCCGCGAGATGCGGTCCACGGGCGACGAGATGCACATCGGCGCCGGCGCGGTGGAGCGCGGCACCGACGTAGGCGCCGATCGCACCGGCGCCGAGGACTGCGACTTTCATGGTGAGGGAGCTCCGTTCGGTCGAGGGTACCGAGGAACTGCCGAACACTGTCGACCGGATATTGTCTACAGTATGGAGGTTGGGGCGACAAGGGTTCGCGCACGACCACCGTTGCCGGTGACTCCCGGCGACGGACGTCCACTTGACGTCGTACACGGAATCCCGCGCCCTCCGCGTGCGGCCGGCCGGCCCTCGCACGCCGCATCATGGGCGCCGCACAGGCGTCCGCGGGGAAGCCGCTGTGTCGCGCACCGCGTGAGGACCGCCCCGCCGGGGCCGCGTACTGCGCAGGCGGCGCGATCGCCCGGGTGTCCGCTCCCTCGCCCGCCCACAGTCCGATCAGCCGTCCCGGGCGGGCGTCCACCTCAGAGGATGCCCATCTCCCCTGCGCACGCGGCACGTTCTCGGTGTGGTGCGGGAAGCACGTCGGGGTGGCGGGCGTGCGCGCGGCCCGGACAGCGGCGCGGAGGCGTCCGACCGTTCGCCGCAGCCTGCATACCGCTCACCGCATACCGGCGGCCCGCCGCCTTCTCAACCCCCGTGATCCTTCCTACCGTTCCGGATTCATGAGTCCCCCTGTCGCACCCCCCGGCTGGAGCCGCTGGCTCGTCCCCCCGGCCGCCCTCTCGGTCCATCTCTCCATCGGGCAGGCCTACGCCTGGTCCGTCTTCAAACCACCGCTCGAGTCCGCCCTCGACCTCAGCGGCACCCAGAGCGCGCTGCCCTTCCAGCTCGCCATCGTCATGCTGGGTCTGTCCGCCGCGTTCGGCGGCACCCTCGTCGAGCGCAACGGGCCGCGCTGGGCGATGACCGTCGCCCTGGTCTGCTTCTCGTCCGGCTTCCTGATCTCCGCGCTCGGCGCCGCCACCGAACAGTACTGGCTGATCGTTTTCGGCTACGGCTTCGTCGGCGGCATCGGCCTCGGCATCGGATACATCTCGCCCGTGTCCACCCTGATCAAATGGTTCCCGGACCGGCCTGGCATGGCCACCGGCATCGCCATCATGGGCTTCGGCGGCGGCGCGCTCATCGCCTCGCCCTGGTCGGCGCAGATGCTGGAGTCGTTCGGCGCCGACCACTCCGGGATCGCACTCGCGTTCCTCGTCCACGGCATATCGTATGCAGTCTTCATGACGCTGGGCGTCCTCCTGGTGCGGGTGCCACGGACCGCCGAGACGGTCGCGGGCGGCGGGCCGGGCGCCGTGTCCGGTGTGCAGGTCTCGGCCCGCAGCGCGGTGCGCACCCCGCAGTTCTGGTGCCTGTGGGTCGTGCTCTGCATGAACGTCACCGCCGGCATCGGCATCCTGGAGAAGGCCGCCCCGATGATCACGGACTTCTTCGCCGACACCTCGACCCCGGTGTCCGTGACGGCCGCGGCGGGTTTCGTCGCCCTGCTGTCGGCGGCCAACATGGCGGGCCGCATCGGCTGGTCGTCGACCTCCGACCTGATCGGGCGCAAGAACATCTACCGCCTGTACCTGGGCGTCGGCGCCCTGATGTACGCGCTGATCGCCCTGGCCGGGGACTCCTCCAAACCCCTGTTCATCCTGTGCGCCCTGGTGATCCTCTCCTTCTACGGCGGCGGCTTCGCCACCATCCCCGCCTACCTCAAGGACCTGTTCGGGACCTACCAGGTCGGCGCGATCCACGGGCGGCTGCTCACCGCCTGGTCCACCGCGGGCGTCCTCGGACCGCTGATCGTGAACTGGATCGCCGACCGGCAGGAGGAGGCCGGCAAACACGGCTCGTCCCTCTACATCCTCTCCCTCTTCATCATGATCGGACTGCTCGCCGTCGGCTTCGTCGCCAACGAACTCGTCCGCCCCGTCCACACCCGCCACCACCACGTCCCCGCCCCGGAAGAGGCCGCCGATGTCGCACGACCCCAACCTCAGCAACCCGAGTCCGCCTGACCGGCGACCGCTCATCGCCTTCGCCTGGCTGTGGGTGGGGGCGCCCCTCGCCTACGGCCTCTACGAACTCGTACGGAAGGCGACGCAACTGTTCACCGGGTAGCCGGACGGCGGATGCCCGGCCCTCTGTCACACCTGCGGGGGATGGACGGATCGGGTGTCCGAGAGTTAGAGGGAAGCCGACAACCCCGGCGCCCCATTCCTGTCGCTTCACGCGCCCTCGTACCCGTGAGTCACTGATCAGACTGGTGAATCCCGCAACCCACGGCACCGAGGGGACCACCCAATGAACGGCTCGCGCATCGTCGCCGTCGGCCACTACCAGCCCGCCAAGGTACTCACCAACGAGGACCTGGCGGGCGTGGTCGACACCAGTGACGAGTGGATCAGGAGCCGGGTGGGCATCCGCACGCGCCACATCGCCGGCCCCGACGAGCCCGTGGACGAACTGGCCGCACACGCCGCCGCCAAGGCGCTCGCGACGGCCGGACTCGCCCCCGCCGACATCGACCTGGTGCTGGTCGCGACCTCCACGGCCGTCGACCGCTCACCCAACATGGCCGCCCGGGTCGCCGCCCGCCTCGGCATTCCGCGGCCCGCCGCGATGGACGTCAACGTCGTGTGCGCCGGGTTCACCCACGCGCTGGCCACCGCCGACCACACCGTGCGGGCGGGCGCCGCGAGCCGGGCACTGGTCATCGGGGCCGACAAGATGTCCGAGGTGACCGACTGGAGCGACCGCACCACCTGCGTCCTCGTCGGCGACGGAGCCGGCGCCGCCGTGGTCGAGGCCTGCCCGGCCGGCGCCGAGCCCGGCATCGCGCCCGTCCTGTGGGGATCCGTGCCCGAGATGGGGCACGCGGTGCGCATCGAGGGACAGCCGGCCCGCTTCGCACAGGAGGGGCAGAGCGTCTACCGCTGGGCCACCACCCAACTCCCGCCGCTCGCACGGCAGGCCTGCGAACGCGCCGGACTCACCCCCGCCGACCTCGCCGCCGTCGTGCTGCACCAGGCGAACCTGCGCATCATCGAACCCCTCGCGGAGAAGATCGGCGCCGTCAACGCGGTCGTCGCACGCGATGTCACCGAATCGGGGAACACCTCCGCGGCCAGCATCCCGCTCGCCTTCTCCAAGCTGGTGGAGCAGGGCGCGATCACCACCGGCGATCCGGTGCTGCTGTTCGGCTTCGGCGGCAACCTCTCGTACGCGGGCCAGGTCGTACGCTGCCCGTGAGGGGGCGGAGTGCGGTGGCCGGCCGGGCGATGTGACGCGGTCAACTGCGCCCAGGCCTGGCTACAGTGAGCCGTAGACTGTAGACGAAAGACAATCGATACTGGCTTTCCGGCTGCACGCGCCCGGCCGCTGCCCAGGAGGGGGACCGACCGATGTTGTCGACAGGACTGCCGCAGGGTGCAGTACCCAAGCTCGAACGCCCCGGCCCGCTGCGCGAGCGCGTCTACGAGGCACTGCTGGAACTCATCACCACCCGCGCCCTCCAGCCCGGCCAGCACCTCGTCGAGAGCGAACTCGCCGGCCACCTCGGCGTCTCCCGCCAGCCCGTACGCGAGGCACTGCAGCGACTGAACACCGAGGGATGGGTCGACCTGCGGCCCGCCCAGGGCGCGTTCGTGCACGAGCCCACCGAGGAGGAGGCCGACCAACTCCTCACCGTGCGCACCCTCTTGGAGGCCGAAGCGGCCCGGCTCGCCGCCGCGCACGCGGACCAGGCCGGCATCAAGGCCCTGGACGAACTGCTGGCACAGGGCATGCTCGCCGTCGCCGCAGACGACGTCGACGCGGCCGTCACCCTCAACGCCCGCTTCCACGCCAAGATCATCGAACTCGCCGGCAACGCGGTCCTCGCCGAACTGGCCGCACAGGTCGACCGCCGGGTGCGCTGGTACTACACGCCGGTCGCGCGGCAGCGTGGACAGCAGTCCTGGATCGAACACCGGGACCTCATCGCCGCCATCGCGGAAGGCGACGAGCAGCGCGCCACGCAGCTCATGCGCGAGCACACGGAGCACACGCGCCGTTCGTACCACGCGCGTCAGGGGGCGTAGCGCCGCTGGGGCGTTCCGCTGCCAAGCGCGAGCGGTGCCGTCGGCTAGGCCGTGTGTCGAAAGTGGATCTTGGGCTGTGAATGATCGCGGTCCATGGGTCGGGGAGATCTCACGGACGAGCAGTGGGCTGTGCTGGAGCC
>NZ_JBIBVX010000007.1:0-420923 GCF_043080745.1 Streptomyces sp. NPDC014995 | reverse complement strand
ACGAGGAGGACGGCTACAAGAAGGACGACTCCTACGACAAGAAGGACGACTCCTCGTACGACAAGAAGGACCACGACTCGTACGGCAAGAAGGACGACTCGGAGAGCTACAAGGGCAAGGACGAGGACAAGTCCTGGAAGGGCGGCCACGACAAGCCCAGCGGCGGTGTGCACACCGGGGGCGGCGCACTCGCCCAGCCCGGCGTGACCGCGGGCGGCATGGCCGTCCTCGCCCTCGCCGGCACCGGCCTGTACGTCGTCCGCCGCAAGAAGTCCGCCCACGGCCTGGCCTGACCATGCCCGACGCGATAGCAGCCGCGGCCGCCACGACGCACCCCGTGGCGGCCCCGGCCCGCCCCCCACCCGCCCTCCACCCCCCGCTCCGCTGCCGTGCGCTAGTGAGGTCGTCCCGATGGCAGTCCCTCCTCCCTCCTCCCCCGCCGACGCCGAGCCGGCGCCGACCGGCCAGGGGTCCCGCGGAACCGTGACCGTCCTGTGCACCGTGGTGTTCCTGCTCCTGGCCCTGAACCTGATCGGCGGCAACGAGACCTCGTCCGCCCCGTCCCGCCCGCCGCACGCCCCGCAGGCCGCCGCGTCGCCCTCCTCCTCCCCCGCCTCCGCCCTCTCCGCCTCCCCTTCCTCCCCCTCCTCCCCCTCCGCTTCCCCCTCCCGGCCCGCGACCGGAAAACATCTGCCGCGCTCGAAGCCCGTGCGCCTGCTCATCCCGAAGATCTCGGTGGACGCTCCCTTCACCGACCTCTCCATCGCCGCCAACGGGCAGCTCGAAGCCCCGCCGGCCAAGGACGTCAACCTCGTCGGCTGGCACGCCGACGGCACCTCCCCCGGGGAGAAGGGCACCGCGATCATCGCCGGGCACGTCGACACGGCCACCTCCCCCGCCGTCTTCGCCGAACTGAGTGAACTGGAGAAGGGGGACGTCTTCCACGTCAAACGGGCCGACGGGCGCAAGGCGTCCTTCGTGGTCGACGACGTGGAGACCTTCGACAAGGACCACTTCCCCAGCCAGCGCGTGTACGCCGACACGGAAGAGGCGCAGGTCCGGCTCATCACCTGCGCGGGTGACTACGACCGTTCGGCCAAGGACTACACGGCCAACCTCGTGGTCTTCGCCCATCTCAGGTGAGTTCGCCGAACCCGTCCGACGCGGCCGGTCACTCGCGTAGTCCATCCGAATCGCGCACTGGTGGGGACCGGCTGAGGATCGAGGCACGCTCGCACCGCGTCGCCGCACATGAAGTCCGCCACTCTGCCTCCCCGAAGGAGATGTGCTCCGCATGACCATCACCGCACCCGCTTCCAATGAACCGACGACCCGACAGGTCTCGCCCCGCGTCTCCCAGTCCGTGTTCGACGGCTCCCGGCTCCGGGTCGTGCTGCTGGTGGACGTCAACGACGGCGCCCAGCAGCAGTTCCTGGAGGCGTACGAGCAACTGTGCAACCAGGTGGCGTCCGTTCCCGGGCACGTCAGCGACCAGCTGTGCCAGTCGATCGAGAACCCCTCCCAGTGGCTCATCACCAGTGAGTGGGAGAGCGCCCCGCCGTTCCTCGCCTGGGTGAACAGCGAGGAGCACGTGCGGATGGTGGAACCGCTGCACAGCTGCGTCCGCGACACCAGGTCGCTGCGCTTCCACGTCGTCCGGGAGACCGGCGGCCCGGCGGCGGACGCCGAACCCGGCAAGCGCCGGCTCCAGACGTCTCCCCGGATCGGTGACGGCGTGATCCGTCACGCGCTCACCTTCACCGTCAGGCCGGGCAGCGAGGAGACCGTCGCGAAGATCCTCGCCAACTACGACCCGCCCGAGCCGCAGGTCGACGACACCACCCGGCTGATCCGCACCTCGCTGTTCATGCACGGCAACCGCGTGGTGCGCGCCATCGAGGTGCGGGGCGACCTGCTCGCGGCGCTGCGGCACGTGGCCCGGCAGCCCGAGGTGCGGGCCGTCGAGGAGGCCATCAACCCGTATCTGGAGCAGCACCGGGACCTCGACGACCCCGAGTCCGCCCGGGTCTTCTTCACCCGGGCGGCGCTGCCCGCCGTCCACCATGTGACGGCGGAGCGGGAGGACCCGGCGGCGCAGCGGCACGCGCTGTACTACCCGGCCCGGCCCGGCTGTGGCATGCGGCTGGCCCAACTGCTCGCCGAGCAGGACGAGGCGGCGGCGGACGACCCGCGCAACCCGGTCCTGTGCAGCACGATCTTCCAGCGCGACGACGTCGTGGTGCGGCTGATCGACGTCCGGGGCGACCTCGAGGCCGGCGACCCCGCGCTCTCCGTCGGCCTGCCGGACCCCGCGCAGGCGGCGGAGCTGACGGCGTTCCCGGAGGGCGCCGCCGGTGCGGGCGGTTCCGTGCCGAAGCACGGCGACCTCACGCGCTACCTCGGGCTCGCCCGCATGCAGCTCGTCACCGACCGCCACTCGCCCCGCGCCTGATCCGTCCGGCACGCGGGTCGTGGCGGCCATCCGGCCCCTTGTCGACACAGCACACGATCGGAGCAACGTCGTGATCACATCCCGTCCCAGAATCGTGGATCTCAGCGAGGTCGAGCCCAACACCCGGCGCGGCGGCGATCTGCGCGCCATGCTCACGCCCGCCACGGTCGGCTCGACCAGCGGCTTCATGGGCGTGGCCATCGTGCGGCCCGGCGACCGCATCGGTGAGCACTACCACCCGTACTCCGAGGAGTTCGTGTACGTCGTCTGCGGGCAGTTGGAGGTCGACCTGGACGGCGAGCCCCACCCGCTGCGGCCGGAGCAGGGCCTCATGATCCCCGTCAACATGCGGCACCGCTTCCGCAACGTCGGCAACGTGGAGGCCCGTATCGTCTTCCACCTCGGCCCGCTGGCCCCGAGCCCGCCGCTCGGCCACGTGGACACCGAGGAGACCGACGCCGTGCCGGTGGTCCGCTCATGAGCCGGCGCGTGGCGGTCACCGGCATAGGCGTCGTCGCCCCGGGCGGCATCGGTGTCCCCGCGTTCTGGGACCTGCTCTCCCACGGGCGCACCGCGACGCGGGGCATCACCTTCTTCGACCCGGCCGGTCTGCGTTCGCGGATCGCCGCCGAGTGCGACTTCGACCCGGCGGCCCACGGGCTGGACCCGGAACAGATCGCCCGCAGCGACCGGTACATCCAGTTCGCCCTGGTCGCCGGCGAGGAGGCGGTCCGGGACGCGGGCCTCGACCTCGGCCGGGAGAACCCGTGGCGGGTCGGGGTCTCGCTGGGGACCGCGGTGGGTGGCACCACCCGTCTCGAGCACGACTACGTCCTGGTCAGCCACAAGGGGCAGCGCTGGGACGTCGACCACGGCGAGGCGGAGCCGCATCTGCACCGCGCGTTCGCGCCCAGCACGCTGGCCGCCACGGTCGCGGAGCGGTTCGAGGCGCGCGGCCCGGTGCAGACCGTCTCCACGGGCTGCACCTCGGGGCTCGACGCGGTCGGGTACGCCTTCCACACGATCGAGGAGGGCCGGGCCGACGTGTGCATAGCCGGTGCCTCGGACTCGCCGATATCGCCGATCACGATGGCCTGCTTCGACGCGATCAAGGCCACGTCCCCGAACAACGACGACCCCGCCCACGCCTCGCGTCCCTTCGACGCCGACCGCAACGGGTTCGTCATGGGCGAGGGCGGCGCGGTGCTCGTCCTGGAGGAGCTGGAGCACGCCAGGGCCCGCGGTGCCCACGTGTACTGCGAGCTCAGCGGCTACGCCACCTTCGGCAACGCCTACCACATGACCGGCCTGACCAGGGAGGGTCTGGAGATGGCCCGTGCCATCGAGGAAGCCCTCGGTCACTCCCGGCTCGACGGCTCGGCGGTCGACTACGTCAACGCCCATGGGTCGGGCACCCAGCAGAACGACCGTCACGAGACGGCGGCGGTGAAACGGGCCCTGGGGCAGCACGCCTACGACACGCCCATGAGCTCCATCAAGTCCATGGTGGGCCACTCCCTCGGCGCGATCGGGGCGATCGAGGTCGTCGCCTGTGTGCTGGCCCTGGCCCACCAGGTGGTACCGCCCACCGCGAACTACGAGACCCCGGACCCGGAGTGCGACCTGGACTACGTCCCGCGGGTCGCCCGCGAGCGGAGACTGAACACCGTTCTCTCCGTGGGCAGCGGGTTCGGGGGCTTCCAGTCCGCGGTGATCCTGACCCGGCCGAGAGGGAGGACATGATGAGCGAACCGCATCCGCGGCGCGCGGCCGTCACCGGCATCGGTGTGGTCGCGCCCAACGGAACCAGCACGGGGTCCTTTTGGAAGTCCACCCAGGAGGGCATCAGCGTCCTGGACCGGGTCACCCGCGAGGGCTGTGAGCACCTGCCGCTGCGGGTGGCCGGCGAGATCCGGGACTTCGAGGCGTCGGCGGCGATCGAGGAGCGCTATCTCGTCCAGACCGACCGGTTCACCCACTTCGCGATGGCCGCGGCCGACCTCGCGCTGGACGACGCCCGCCTCGGCCAGGCCGACACGTCCGGTGAGCCGTTCCGGGTGGGCGTGGTCACCGCGGCCGGTTCCGGCGGCGGCGAGTTCGGGCAGCGCGAGTTGCAGCGGCTGTGGGGCAAGGGCAGCCGCTTCGTCGGGCCGTACCAGTCGATCGCCTGGTTCTACGCCGCCAGCACCGGCCAGATCTCCATCCGCCGCGGTTTCAAGGGCCCCTGTTCGGTGGTCGCCGCCGACGAGGCGGGCGGTCTGGACGCCCTCGCCCACGCGGCCCGGGCCGTGCGGCGCGGCACCGACGTGATCGTGGCGGGGGCGACGGAGGCGCCCCTCGCGCCGTACTCGGTGGTGTGCCAGCTCGGATACGAGGAGCTGAGCACCGCCGACGACCCGTCGCGCGCCTACCGCCCGTTCACCGCGGGCGCCTGCGGGTTCGTGCCCGCCGAGGGCGGCGCCATGTTCGTGGTGGAGGAGGAGGGTTCGGCCCGGGAGCGGGGTGCGCGGGTGCGGGCCACGCTGGCCGGCCACGCGGCGACGTTCACCGGGGCCTCGCGCTGGGCGGAGTCCCGGGAGGGGCTCGCCGAAGCCGTCCGCGGTGCCCTGGACGAGGCCGGCTGCGCCCCGGAGGAGATCGACGTGGTCTTCGCCGACGCCCTCGGCGTACCGGAGGCGGACCGTGCCGAGGCGCTGGCGATCACCGACGCGCTCGGTGCGCACGGCAGGCGGGTACCGGTCACCGCGCCGAAGACCGGTATCGGCCGGGGGTACTGCGCGGCGCCCGTGCTGGACGCCGCGGCGGCGGTGCTCGCGATGGAGCACGGCCTGATCCCGCCCACCCCCAATGTTTTCGACATCTGCCATGACCTCGATCTGGTGACCGTCCGCGCCCGCGCCGCCGAGGTGCGGACGGCGCTGGTCCTCGGCCGGGGGCTCATGGGCTCGAACTCGGCGCTGGTGCTGCGGCACGGCGCCGCCGACGCCTCGTGACGAGGCCACGGAGCAAAAGGAGAACAACCGCATGAATGACCGCATCACCGTGGAAGAACTGTCCGAGCTGATGAAGAACGCCGCCGGGGTCACCGTCGCCCCGGAGGAACTCCAGCAGCGGGCCGACTCCGGATTCGACGCCCTCGGCATCGACTCGCTGGGTCTGCTGGGCATCGTGGGCGAGCTGGAGAACCGTTACGGCGCGCCGATGCCGCCCGACGCGGAGCGCTGCAAGACGCCCCGGCAGTTCCTCGACCTCGTCAACAGCGCCCTTCCGGCAGGAGCGTGACATGGCCGGACACACGCAGAACGAGATCACCATCGCCGCGCCGCTGGACCTGGTCTGGGACATGACCAACGACGTGGCCAACTGGCCGCGCCTGTTCAGCGAGTACGCCTCAGCGGAGATCATGTCGCGGGAGGGGAACAGGACCACCTTCCGGCTGACCATGCACCCCGACGAGAACGGCACCGTGTGGAGCTGGGTCTCGGAACGGGAGACGGACCGCGACACGCTCAGCGTCAGGGCCCGCCGCGTCGAGACCGGGCCCTTCGCGTACATGAACATCCACTGGCAGTACGAGGAGGTCCCCCGGGGGACCCGGATGGTCTGGACGCAGGACTTCGAGATGAAGCCGGACGCACCGGTCGACGACGCCTGGATGACCGACAACATCAACCGGAACTCCAAGGTCCAGCTGGCCCTGATCCGGGACCGCATCGAGAAGGCCGCCGCGAACCGCGGGTCCGTGCCGTCCGTGACCGACTGAGCCGGAAGGAGGACCGGATCATGCACCAGGCCCTGATCGTCGCCCGGATGGCTCCGGGGTCGGCCCCCGACATCGCCAAGCTGTTCGAGGAGTCCGACCGGGGAGAGCTGCCGCACCTCGTGGGCGTCGCCCGGCGCAGTCTCTTCCAGTTCGGTGAGGTGTACCTGCACCTCATCGAGTCCGAGCAGGACCCCGGCCCCGCCATCGCCAAGGTGGCCGGGCACCCCGCGTTCCGCGACATCAGCGATCGGCTCCAGGCGTACGTCTCCGCGTACGACCCCGCGACCTGGCGTTCGCCGAAGGACGCCATGGCGCACTGTTTCTACCGCTGGGAGCGGGACTCCACCGGCTGAGGGCACCCCTCGACCGGCCACCGGTCGCCGGGTCCGCGCGTGTCGCGGACCCGGCGACCGGTGGTTGCGCAGGTGGTCCCCGGGGTGGCTACCGGGGGACGGTGCAGTCGAACGCGTGCAGGTAGGGGTTGACCGGGCGGACGTCGTCGATGACGAGCCCGGCGTCGGTCAGCCGCCGGACCATGCTCTCGGTGGTGTGCTTGGCGCCGCCGACGTTGAGGAGCAGCAGCAGGTCCATGGCGGTGCTGAACCGCATCGACGGCGTGTCGTCGACGAGGTTCTCGATGACCACGACCCGCGTCCCGGGCCCGCCGGCCGCGATGACGTTGCGCAGGGTCCGGGCGGTGCTGTCGTCGTCCCACTCCAGGATGTTCTTGATGACGTACACGTCGGCCTGGACCGGGACGGCCGCGCGGCAGTCACCGGGCACGATGCGCACCCGGTCCGCGAGCGCGCCTCCGGCCCGCAGCCGTGGGTCGGCGTTCTCGACCACGCGGGGCAGATCGAGCAGGGTGCCGTGCAGCGACGGGTACTTCTCCAGCAGGCTCGCCACCACGTGCCCCTGGCCGCCGCCGATGTCGGCGACCGACGAACTCCCCGACAGGTCGAGGAACTGGGCGACGTCCCGGGCGGACTGCCTGCTGGAGGTCGTCATGGCCCGGTTGAAGACCTCCGCGGACTCGGGAGCGTCCTCGTTGAGGTAGGTGAAGAACTCCTTGCCGTACAGGTCCTCGACGACGTTGCGGCCGGTGCGCACCGCCTCGTCGAGCTGCGGCCAGGCGTCCCAGGTCCACGGCTCGGTGCACCACAGGGTGATGTAGCGCAGGCTGTGCGGGTCGTCCTCGCGCAGCAGCCGGGACATGTCGGTGTGCGCGAACGTCCCGTCGCGCCGTTCGGTGAAGACGCCGTAGCAGGACAGGGCCCGCAACAGCCGTCTGAGGGGCCGGGGTTCGGTCTTCACCGCCGCGGCGAGGTCCTCCACGGACATGGGGCTGTCACCGAGGGCGTCGGCGACTCCCAGCCGGGCGGCGGCGCGGAGGGCGGCGGCACATGCCGCCCCGAACGCCAGCTCCCTCAGTCGCATGGACGGCGGTGGAGCAGTCTCAGCGGTCGTCATGTGCCGCCTTCCTTCGTTCTTGGTTACGCGGACTTTCTTGGTTGCGCGGACTGACTTGGTTGCGCGGACTGACTTGGTTGCGCGGACCGTCTCGGTCGCGCGGATGGCCGGGGTCGGCCGGTCAGCACAGTCCCGTCGGCCGGGACGCCCGGCAGGTGTTGCCCTGGAAGGTGTTGCCCTTGCCGATGTCCGCGTTGACGAGGTCGGCCGGGGAGTTGCCGCTCAGGACGTTGCCGGTGATCCGGTTGCGCTCGCTGGGGGTGCCGACGAAGCTCTTGAACAGGACGATGCCGCCCGACAGCGGGGAGGCGCCGACGTTGTCCCTGATCTCGTTCCGCGTCACCACGGTGTCCTCGACGCCGGTCAGGACGATGCCGGAGCCCTGGAGGGCGTCCAGCCGCGGGGTCTTGGGGCAGGACTTGTTGTTCCGCTTGATGCGGTTGTCGCTCACGGTGAGGGCGCCGGCCTTCGGCTTGTTCTCGTCGCCGACGAGGAACACGCCCGCGCAGTTGCCGGTGAGGTGGTTGTGCGTGACGGTGAGGTTCCGCAGGCGCCGCACGGTGACGCCGATCCGGTTGCCCTCCAGCCGGTTGCGCTCGACCACCGCGCCCCGGGTGTCCGCGGCTCCTTCCTCGGCGGAGATGGTGTTGGCGAGGAACAGGCCCGCGTCACCGTTGTCGCGGGCGGTGTTCTTGCGGAACACGCCGCGCACCGAGCGCTCCTGCGCGATGCCCCAGACGCCGTTCTTCGCCGCGGTCACGTTGCGCACGGTCAGCCGGTCGGTCCACACGGCGGACACCCCGGACTTGGTGAAGCGGGTGACGGTCAGGGAGTCGACGGTGACGTTCCGGACGGGGCGGTTCTTCTTCCCCTCCACGCAGATGCCGTTGCCGGCCTTGGCGCAGCTGCCCGCCGCCTTCGCGGTGCCGGGTGAGATCACCGTGCCGCGGCCCGCGCCGCGCAGGGTCAGCCCCGACGTGCCGATCTTGACGCTCTCCCGGTAGGTGCCGGGGGCCAGGAGAACGGTGTCACCCGGCTTGGCCGCGTCCACGGCCTTCTGGATCGACTGTCCCGGATGGACCACGTGGGTCGTGTGGGAGGCGACCGACGGAGCGGCGCCGAGTCCCGCCCCGACGACCGCCGCGGTGCACGCGAGGTACGCGATATGGCATTTCTTCATATTGCGCACCATATGACTGGATCGTTCGCGGGCAAGTGGGATGGACCATCCGGCGGCGTGTCATGCGCGCGGGCCGCACCGGAGGCGGTCGGGGCGGTCGGGGAGCGCCCGGCACGGCTCGGGCCGCGGGGTGCGCCGGGGCCGCGAACACCCCGGCGGCAGGGCCTGTCTCCACGACACGGCCCCGCCGCCGGCGTGACGGCGGTCTCCGTAGGGCCGGCCAGGAGCGGGGGCGGGACTGTCGGGCGTCGTGCCACGGGCGGACGGGGGCCGGGACGGACGGGGCCGGGGCGCACGGTCTCGTCCGCGAGCCGTTCGGCGACCTCCGGGGGTGGCCGGGGAAGGCGACGGCCGGCCGGTGGGTGCGGGCCAGGTGGCGCGGCAAGTCGGCTGTCCGGTCGTGCGGTTGGGGTGGAGTCCGGTGGCCGGCTCGTGCAGGAGCGGGACGTTCGGTGCGGCGGGCCCGGGCTCGGGTCCTGACGCGGCACTGTCGGACACCGGCGAGTGCGCCCGGGCAGTGGGCGGCGAGCCGGCCGGCCTTCGGGAGGCGCGCCTCGGTGAGGAGCGCGGAGAGGGTCTCCGCGCTCCGGCCGGCGGCGAGTTCACCGAGAGGGCCACGGCTCCGCATCCGCGGGTCGGGACCGGAGCCGGGTCGTGGCCGCCGGGAGCCGGTGTCGGCGCGCGGCGGTGATCACCGACCGACCACGGTGCCGGAGCGCCGTGGTGGGACGGCGGCCGTGGCGCCCTGAACCGCTTCCGCACGCCACGGGACCACCGCCTCCCTCCTCCCCGCCCCCCCTCAGGCGACCACGCCGGCCACCGCCTCCGGCTGCTCGAACTGCGTCCGGTGGAGCTGCGCGTACCGCCCGCCCGCCGCCAGCAGCTCCTCGTGCGTGCCCCGTTCGACGATCCGGCCGGACTCGACGACCAGGATCAGGTCGGCGGAGCGCACGGTGGACAGGCGGTGCGCGATGACGAGCGCGGTGCGGCCCGCCAGGGCCTCGGCGAGCGCCTCCTGCACGGCCGCCTCGGAGGTGTTGTCGAGGTGGGCGGTGGCCTCGTCGAGGATGACGACGCGCTGGCGGGCCAGCAGCAGCCGGGCGATGGTCATGCGCTGGCGTTCGCCGCCGGAGAGGCGGTAGCCGCGCTCCCCGACGACCGTGTCGAGGCCGTCGGGCAGGGAGCGGACCAGGTCGTCGAGGCGGGCCCGGCGCAGGGCGTCCCACAGGTCGTCCTCGCCGGCCTCGGGGCGGGCGAGGAGGAGGTTGGCGCGGACGGTGTCGTGGAAGAGGTGACCGTCCTGGGTGACCATGCCCAGCGTCCGGCGCACGGACCGCGCGCTCAGGTCGCGGACGTCGACCCCGCCGATGCGGATGGCACCGGCGTCGACGTCGTACAGGCGCGGCAGCAGTTGGGCGATGGTCGACTTGCCGGCGCCGGAGGAGCCGACGAGGGCGACCGTCTGGCCGGGTTCGGCGCGGAAGGAGACGCCGCGCAGGACCTCGGCTCCGCCGCGGGTGTCGAGGGTGGCGACCTCCTCCAGGGAGGCGAGGGAGACCTTGTCGGCGGACGGGTAGCCGAAGCGGACGTCCTCGAACTCGACGGAGACCGGGCCCTCGGGCACCTCCCGGGCGTCCGGCTTCTCCTCGATGAGCGGCTTCAGGTCGAGCACCTCGAAGACGCGCTCGAAACTGACCAGGGCGCTCATCACCTCCACGCGCGCCCCCGCGAGGGCGGTGAGCGGCGCGTACAGGCGGGTCAGCAGCAGGGCGAGGGCGACGACGGCGCCGGGGTCGAGGGCGCCGTCCAGGGCGAGCCGGCCGCCGAGGCCGTAGACGAGGGCGAGGGCCAGGGCCGAGACCAGGGTGAGGGAGGTGATGAAAACGGACTGGGCGGTGGCCGTGCGCACGCCGATGTCCCGGACCAGGGCGGCGCGGGCCGCGAACTCCGCCGACTCCTGCTCGGGGCGGCCGAAGAGCTTGACCAGGGTGGCGCCGGGCGCGGAGAAGCGCTCGGTCATGCGGGTGCCCATCGCCGCGTTGAGCGCGGCCGCCTCCCGCTGCATGCCGGCCATCCGCCGGCCCATGCGGCGGGCGGGCACCACAAACACCGGCAGCAGGGCCAGGGCGAGCAGGGTGACCTGCCAGGACAGGGTGAGCATGACGGCGAGGGTGAGCAGCAGGGTGACGAGGTTGCTGACCACTCCGGACAGCGTGTTGCTGAAGGCGCGCTGGGCGCCGATCACGTCGTTGTTGAGCCGGGAGACGAGCGCGCCCGTACGGGTACGTGTGAAGAACGCGACCGGCATCCGCTGCACATGATCGAACACGGCCGTGCGCAGATCGAGGATGAGCCCCTCCCCCAGCGTCGCCGAGAGTCTCCTGGCGACGATGGAGAGCGCCGCCTCCAGCACCGCGATGAGCGCGATGAGCAGCGCCAGCCGGACGACGGTGCCGGCGTCGCCGTGCGACACGATCGCGTCGACGACCCGCCCCGCGAGGACCGGGGTGGCCACGGCGAGCAACGCGGTCGCCACCCCGAGCAGGACGAACAGGGCGATACGGCGGCGGTGCGGGCGGGCGAACGCGCCGATGCGGCGCAGGGTCGCGCGGTCGAAGGGACGGCGTTCGTGCTGGGCGTTCATGACGCTGTACAGCTGCGTCCAGGCGGTGGTCTCCATGCTCATACAAGAGACGGTAGAACCTCAAGGAAGATTGAGGTCAACATGGCGACGTCTTCTCCCCGGCCGCCGTCCACACCGCGGTCACCCGTCGTTGGCGTGGCGCGGAAAGCCTCTCCGGGTGTGACCGCGGTTCACCTTCCCCCAGGACCACCTCCTCAGGACCCGCTTGCCCGGGACCCGCTTCCCCGGGACCGGTCCCGCCGGCGTCTCCCGGTCCGCCAGGTGCTGTGCCTGCTCCCGCCGGCGCTCGTCGGGCTGGTCGCCGCGCGCCACTGGTCCGTCCTCGCCGAGGGCTTCGGTCATCTGCGCACCGCCGAGTGGCCCTGGCTGCTGGCCGCGGTCGGGGCGACCTGTCTGACGTGGGTCGCGGCGGCCGTCACCCGGCAGGGCGCCGTCGTGCAGCGGCTGCCCCCGCTGCGGCTGCTGGCCACACAGTTCGCGGCGGGCGCCGCCAACCACCTGCTGCCGACGGGCCTGGGCGCGAGCGCGGTCAACCTGCGGTTCATGGCCGTGTACGGGGTGCCGCTGTCCCGCTCCTCGGCGGCCCTCGCCCTGTACCTGCTGGCGGAGGGCATCGCCCGGGTGGGCCTGCTGGCCGCGCTGCTCCTGGCCTTCCCCGGCGCCCTGCGGCTCGGCGCGCTGCTGCCCGGGGGAGCGCCCGGCCCGCTCCTGGCGCTGCTCGGCGCGGTCGCGCTGGTGGCGGCGGGCGCGCTGGTCCTCGTACGACGGCTGCGGTCGGCCGTGTGCGCGTTCCTGCGCACCGCGCTGGGCGAGGCGCGTTCGGTGCACACGCGTCCGGCCCGGGCGCTGGCCCTGTGGGGCGGCTCCCTCGCGTTCCCGGCGCTGCAGGCGGCCGGGCTCGCCGCGGTGGGGCGGGCCCTGGGTCTGCCGGTGCCCGCGGCGCACATGGCGGTGGCGTACCTGGCGGCCACCGTGGCGGTCGCGCCGGTGCCCACGCCGGGCGGGATCGGCTCGGTGGAGGCGGCGCTGATCGTGGCGCTGGTGGCGGCGGGCGGCCCGGCCGCGGTCGCCACGGCGGTGGTCCTCGCCTACCGCATCATCACCGTCTGGCTGCCCCTGCTGCCGGGGGCGTTGACGTTGGGGGCGCTGGTGCGGCTCAAGGTGATCTGACGCCCGCCGACGCCGCGTCGGACGACGGCACTGCGGACCGGGCAGGCGTGTGCGGCTGATCAGCGTGAGGCCGACCCGACGGGCATGGTCCTCGACCCGCGCCACTGCCGCACCGAAGTGGCCCGGCGCGCCGCTGCCCTCCGGGGGGTCGGCCTCGCACGGCCGGTGGCCCGGGACAGCCATCGCGTCCGGAGGGGCACCCGCCATCGGGAAGGCAGCCTCCGGCGCGCGCGGGAGGCGCGCCGGGACCCTGGGGAGCCGGTCCGGAACAGGTCCGTGACGGAACGGCGGCCCCCGCGGAAATCGAGTTCTGCGGTCGGATCCCGCCGCCCGTGGTGCAGCGCCGCCGCATCTGTGGCCGACGACGTTCTCCCGGCCGGCCGCAGGGTACGAACTGCCGTTCCGGATACGGCAAGATGAGCGGTCGTGTCCGTCCGCGCACGGGCACGACCGCACTTCCCGCACATCGAGCAGGTGACAACGTGACGAGACTGCACATCCGGCCGCCGGCGGCCCCCTTCGCCGCGGAACGACTTCCCGGAGGTGACCGGTGAACCGCGCGCTGACCCTGAACGACCTCGTCATCGCCGGCATCGCCCTGGCGACGGGCCTGCTGGTGGCCTTCCTGTCGCGCACGCTGCTGCGCTGGCTGGCCAAGCACGCCAAGCGCACCCGCTGGAGCGGCGACGACGTCATCGTGGACGCGCTGCGCACGGTGGTGCCGTGGGCGGCGATCGCGGGCGGCGGGGCGGCCGCGGCCGCGGTGCTGCCGCTGACCCGGGCCGTCCAGCACACCGTCAACCAGTGCCTGACGGTGCTGCTCATCTTCGTGGTGACGGTGTCGGCGGCCCGGGTGGTCGCCGGGCTGGTGCAGACGGTCACCTCCTCCCGCTCCGGCGTCGCCGGATCCGCGACGATCTTCGTCAACATCACCCGGGTACTGGTCCTGGCCATCGGTTTCCTGGTGGTGCTGCAGACCCTCGGCATCTCCATCGCACCGATGCTCACCGCCCTCGGCGTCGGCGGTCTGGCCGTCGCGCTCGCCCTCCAGGACACCCTCGCCAACCTCTTCGCGGGCATCCACATCCTCGCCTCGAAGACCGTCCAGCCCGGCGACTACATCAAGCTGAGCAGCGGCGAGGAGGGCTACGTCGAGGACATCAACTGGCGTCAGACGACGGTCCGCAACCTCTCCAACAACCTGGTCGTCATCCCCAACGGGCAGCTCGCCAAGGCGAACATGACCAACTTCATGCGCCCCGAGCAGCAGTTCACGATCCTGGTGCAGGTGGGCGTCGCCTACGACAGCGACCTGGACCACGTCGAGCGGGTCACGACGGAGGTCGTCGCCGAGGTGATGACCGAGATCACCGGCGCGGTCCCGGAGCACGAGCCGGCGGTGCGCTTCCACACCTTCGCCGACTCGCGCATCAACTTCACCGTGATCCTCGGCGTCGGCGAGTTCAGCGACCAGTACCGGATCAAGCACGAGTTCATCAAGCGCCTGCACCGCCGCTTCCGCGCGGAGGGCATCCGCATCCCGGCGCCCGCGCGCAACGTGTCGCTCCAGCAGGGGGCGGTGGTGATCCCGCAGCAGCGCAGCGAGCCGGGCGAAGTGCCCCCCGCCCGCCTCGAGGGCTGACCCGGCTCCCAGCCCCGCCGCCTTGCCGGTCAGCGTCGCCGCCGGGCCCGTCACTCGGGTGCGATGTCTCAGGGTGTGCTTTCGCTCGGGCGGCCGGCTGGCCGGGCCGGCCGCCGGACCAGTGGGCGATCACCCCCATGACCGCACGACCGGGGAACCGGTTGCCCGGAACCGGTTCTTCCGCGGAGGTCCTGCACATGTGTGCGGTCCGCTGTCGAGTCGGGGTCGATCACGAGATATCTTGATGTCGAGCAATGTTGCAGACGTGGAGCGGAGCACCCGGTGACTGACTCGACCATCATCTATACGCACACTGACGAGGCCCCGGCCCTGGCGACGTATTCCTTCCTGCCGGTGGTCCAGGCGTACGCCTCGCAGGCCGGTGTCTCCGTGGAGACGCGGGACATCTCGCTGGCCGGGCGCATCATCGCCGTGTTCCCGGAGTACCTGACCGAGGACCAGCGCATCCCCGACGCGCTGAGCGAGCTGGGCGAGCTGGCCAAGACGCCCGAGGCCAACATCATCAAGCTGCCGAACATCTCGGCGTCGATCCCCCAGCTCAAGGCCGCGATCGCCGAGCTGAAGGCGCAGGGTTACGCGCTGCCGGACTACCCGGACGAGCCGAAGACGGACGAGGAGCGCGAGATCCGCGCCCGCTACGACAAGATCAAGGGTTCCGCCGTGAACCCGGTCCTGCGCGAGGGCAACTCCGACCGCCGCGCCCCCGCGTCGGTCAAGAACTACGCCAAGACCCACCCGCACCGCATGGGCGCCTGGTCCTCGGACTCCAAGACCGACGTGGCGACCATGGGCGAGAACGACTTCCGCTCCACTGAGAAGTCCGTGGTGATCTCCGAGGCGGGCTCGCTGAAGATCGAGCTGGTCGCCGAGGACGGCTCCACCACGGTCCTGCGCGAGTCGGTACCGGTCCTCGAGGGCGAGGTCGTCGACGCCTCCGTGATGCGCGTCGCCGCGCTGCGCGAGTTCCTGACCGCCCAGGTCGCCAAGGCCAAGGCGGAGGGCGTGCTGTTCTCCGTGCACCTGAAGGCGACGATGATGAAGGTCTCCGACCCGATCATCTTCGGTCACGTGGTGCGCGCCTTCTTCCCGAAGACCTTCGAGCAGTACGGCGAGACGCTGGCCGCGGCCGGCCTCTCCCCCAACGACGGTCTCGGCGGCATCCTCAAGGGCCTGGAGTCGCTGCCCGAGGGCGACGCGATCAAGGCCTCCTTCGACGCCGAACTCGCCGAGGGCCCGGCCCTGGCGATGGTCGACTCCGACAAGGGCATCACCAACCTGCACGTGCCGTCCGACGTCATCGTCGACGCCTCGATGCCGGCGATGATCCGCACCTCCGGCCACATGTGGGGCCCCGACGGCCAGGAGGCCGACACCCTCGCGGTGCTGCCGGACTCCTCCTACTCCGGCGTCTACCAGGCCGTCATCGACGACTGCCGCGCGAACGGCGCCTACGACCCGTCGACCATGGGCTCCGTCCCGAACGTCGGCCTGATGGCGCAGAAGGCCGAGGAGTACGGCTCCCACGACAAGACCTTCGAGATCCCGGCCGCCGGCACGGTCCGCCTGGTCGACCAGGCCGGCACCGTCGTGATCGAGCAGCCGGTCTCCGCGGGCGACATCTTCCGCGCCTGCCAGACCAAGGACGCGCCGATCCGCGACTGGGTCAAGCTGGCCGTCACCCGCGCCCGCGCCACCGGCGACCCGGCGGTGTTCTGGCTGGACGCCACCCGCGCCCACGACGCCAACCTGATCGCCAAGGTCGAGCAGTACCTGCCGGAGCACGACACCGAGGGCCTGGACATCCGGATCCTCTCCCCGGTCGAGGCCACCAAGCTGTCGGTGGAGCGCATCCGCCGCGGCGAGAACACCATCTCCGTCACCGGCAACGTCCTGCGCGACTACCTCACCGACCTCTTCCCGATCCTGGAGCTGGGCACCAGCGCCAAGATGCTGTCGGTGGTCCCGCTGATGGCGGGCGGCGGCCTGTTCGAGACCGGCGCCGGCGGTTCCGCGCCCAAGCACGTCCAGCAGCTGGTCAAGGAGAACTACCTGCGCTGGGACTCCCTCGGTGAGTTCTTCGCGCTCGTCCCCTCCTTCGAGCAGTACGCCACGGCCACGGGCAACGCCCGCGCCAAGGTCCTCGCCGACACCCTCGACCGCGCCACGGCGACCTTCCTCAACGAGGACAAGTCCCCGACCCGTCGCGTCGGCGGCATCGACAACCGCGGCAGCCACTTCTACCTGTCCCTGTACTGGGCGCAGGAGCTGGCGCGGCAGACCGACGACGCGGACCTGGCGAAGGCGTTCGCCCCGCTCGCCGAGACGCTCGCCGCGAACGAGCAGCGCATCGTGGACGAGCTGAACGCCGTCCAGGGCAAGCCCGTCGACATCGGCGGCTACTACCAGCCCGACCCGGCCAAGGCCGCGGCGGTCATGCGCCCGTCGACGACGTGGAACGAGGCGCTGGCTTCGCTGAGCTGACGCCGGGAACCCGGGAAGCCGGTTTCCGGTTTCCCGTCCTCCTCCCCCTCCGCCCCGACCGGTGCACCGCCCGGCCGGGGCGGAGGTGCGTCGGGGCGGACATCACGGCCCGACCGCCCCGACGACACCGAACCCACTCCGGGAGCCACCGCATGACCCCTGCCGAACCGTCCTTCTCCGTCCTGTCCGGGGCCGCCGGCTCCCCGGTGATCCTGCACGTGCCGCACTCGGCACGGGAGATACCGGCCCAGGTGCGCGCGGGCATCGTGCTGGACGACGGGGCGCTGGAGCGGGAGCTGGACCACATCACCGACGCGCACACCGAGCGGATCGCGGCGGAGGCGGCCGAGCTGTCGGCGGTCGCGCCGTGGCGGTTCGTCAACCGGCTGTCGCGGCTGGTGGTGGATCCGGAGCGGTTCCCCGACGAGCGGGAGGAGATGCGGGCCGTCGGCATGGGGGCCGTGTACACGCGGACCACGCACCAGGAGGTGCTGCGCCCCGCGGAGGTCGATGCCGAGCCGCTGGTCGAGCGGTACTTCCGGCCGTACGCGAAGGCCGTGACGGACGCCGTCGCCGACCGGCTGGCGGCCGTCGGGCGGGCCGTCGTCATCGACGTGCACTCCTACCCCACCGAGCCGCTGCCCTACGAGCTGCACGGCGAGGGCCCGCGGCCGCCGGTGTGCCTGGGCACGGACTCCTTCCACACCCCGCCCGGACTGCTCGCGGCCGCGCGCACGGCGTTCGCGGGGATCGGGGAGACGGGGCTGGACAGCCCGTTCGCCGGGACGTACGTACCGCTGGAGTACTACGGGACGGAGCCGCGGGTGTCCGCGCTGATGGTGGAGATCCGGCGGGACACGTACATGAGCGAGCCGGGCGGGCCCGCTGGGCCCGGGGTGTCCCGGCTCGCGTCGGCGCTGGCGGAACTGGTCGACGCCGTGTCCGGCTGACGCCGACGGGGTGGCTCAGGCGCGCAGCCACTCCGTGACGACGACGTCCCCGCCGGTGCGCAGGCGCAGCGCGAACGGGCCGGCGGGCGGGGCCTCGCTGGTGAAGCGGCCCATGTCGTCGGCGGTGAGTGCGGCGCCGGCCCGGGGGCCGTCGAGCACCTCGATGGAGGCCGGCTGGGGCGGCAGCAGCTGGCCCATCAGCCCGTGCGCGGTCACCTCGACGTCGACGGTCAGCCCGCCCGAGTGGAAGGTGAGCATCCGCGGTACGTCCACGGCTCCCCGGACCGGGATGGCGTCGACCAGCGAGTCGAAGGTCAGCTCGGCGATCTTCGCGTCGAGGTCGTGCAGCGCGTACGCCTCGACGGCGAGCTGCCGCAGCTCGGCCGGTACCGGGTCGAGGATGGCGGCGGCCTCGCGCAGTTCCTCCTCCAGACTGCCGTGGTCGAACTCCTCGTCGTCGAAGGCCTCGTCGTCGCGGGCGCCGTCGTCCCTGTCGTCCCGGTCGTCCCTGCCGTTCATGTCGTTCATGCCGGTCACAGTGCTCCCCGTGCGTCGAGTCGGGCCCGCAGGCGGCGCAGACATCGCTGGCGCATCGGCCCGATGCTGCCCACCGCGATACCCAGTGCGGCGGACACCTCCTGGTAACTGGGCGGCGGCGAGGAGATCAGCACCCGCAACAACTGCCGGCAGCGCTCACCGAGCGCCTCGAACTCCTGCCACAGATGGCGGACGCGCTCGCTCTGGGCGGCCGCCTCCTCCGAGTCCAGCACCGACTGCTCCGGCGTACGGTCCTCGCTGACGCGGTCCAGCAGCTGAGGGTCGTCCGTCGGGGTCAGCCGGCGCAGGCTCTTGATCACTTTCAGGCACTCGTTGCGCGCGGTGCTGGCCAGCCAGGAACCCGTCTTGTCCGGCTCACGGATCCGCCCGAGGTGCTGGGCGAAGCGGAACCACACGGTCTGGTACACCTCGTGTCCGTCGGCCTCCGAGAGCCGGTGCGCGCGCACCACGGACCACACCAGGGGGCTCAGCCCCTCCACGAGCGCCTTCCACGCCGCCGTGTCACCGTCGACGGCGGACTGGACGAGCGCGCCGACTTCACTACGGTCCACGGTCCCACCCCTCGTGTACGGCCTGTCATCGTACGCCGTGGCGGGTGCGGCTTCGGACCTCATGACGGCCTCACACCGAGGGAGCGAGCTGCGCGACCGGCACGGAACGCCAGGTCGGCGGGTGCAGCGCGGGCACGTGCGCGCCACGCACCTCCGCGAACCCGGCCTGGGCGGCGAGCAGTTGACGCGCGGCCGCGCGCGGGTCGGTCTCCTGGTGCGCCGTCATGTACGCCGCGACCATCCCCGCCACGACGGGCGTCGCGAACGACGTGCCGCTCCAGGACGCGAGCCCCTCGAACATCACCTGGTCCGGTTTGCCCGCGGTGGCCGCTCGCAGCTCGCTCAGCACACCCGTGTGGCGCGGCGACCGGCAGGTGCAGGGGTAGGTGAAGCCGTAGCGGCAGTCGTCGTACGTGGAGTGCTGGTAGACGTACGGGACGGGGGTGTCGAAGCCGGTGAGGGCGCTCGTGAGGCGCTCGCCGGGGGCGTAGACCCGCACCCAGGGGCCGTGGTTGCTGAAGCAGGCGGCGAACTCGCCGTCGCCGCGCAGGGCGCCGACCGACAGGACCGCGTCGGCGTACTCGGGGTGGGCGGCGTAGGCGGCGGGCCAGAACGGCATGGCGCTGGCGTTGTTGCCGGCGGCCGCGACCAACAGGGTGGGCCTGGTGCGCAGTTCCTCCATGAAGGCGGCCACGCCGAGCAGACCGTCGACGCGTCCGTTGGAGGTGCCGGCGGAGAGGCTGATGATGTCGGGCCAGCCGCCCTGCTCGACGGCCTCGAAGAGCCGGTCGCCGAAGTCGTACTCCAGGATCGCGCCGGCGTCGTTGAGCGTGCCCCGCACGGTGACGTCGGTGTTGGGGGCGACGGCGGCGACGAGTCCGGCGATGAACGTGCCGTGGCCGACGTACTGCTGGAGGATGCCGTGCTCGTCCGTCTCCCGGAGCTGCGCGTCGCCCTCGGTGTGGGCGAGCAGCGGGTAGGAGCGGTAGTCGTGCATCAGCCCGGTGTCGACGACGAGGACCCCGACCGCCCCCTCCGGGTCGTATTCCGCCTGTGCGGGGGCCGGGTTGGGCGGTTGCGAGGCGGGGACCGGCTCGTCGCCGGGGCAGGCGTTGACGGCGATGGACACCACGTGGTTGCGGCTGACGAGCCGGCGGCCCGTGCGGTCCTCGGCGCCCCGCAGGGCGCGCAGGGCGCCGGCGACGGCGCGGTCGGCGCCGGGCGCGCCCTCCCCGGGGTCGGCGACCCGGATGCGGGTGATGCCCGAGCGGTTGGCCTGCGGGCCGGCCCGGCGCACATGGTCGGGGACCAGGTCGGGCGCCTCGGTGAAGTGCGTGCGGACGGCGTCCTCGACCGCCTGGGCCTCCTCGCCGTCACGGGCGAGAACGACGCCCTTCTCGTAGATGAACTCGGCGGAGTCGTCGGGCCCCATCGCCAGCGGGACGTCCGGCAGGGCGCGTTGGATCTGGTCGAACTGCTCGTGGAATCGCTGTGGTGCCATGGCGTGTCCTCCCCTGAGACCAGTGGTCGTCAGTCAGAGCCGCGAGGCCGTCGTCTGATACAGGTGGTGCGACGACAGAGCAGGGTGGTGCGGTTGCGGTCGCGCGCCGTCCGTATGCGCCCCACCCGCGCGCCGGTCGCGCCGACGCGATGTCCGTCCGATCCGACGTGATACGGCGCCACCCCTGTGTGACATACGAGCGGGCCCACTACCATCCGTGGAGTGACAGCGGGAAACGACACGGTTCTCGAACTGCTGCCGATGGTGTTCGCCGCCCCCAACGACGCGTTGGCGCGGGCGGAGGGAGTGCTCGACACCGATCCGACACCGTTGCACGCCTCCGTCGCCCATCAGGTGATCGGCATCTGGCAGCGGGACTGGGGCGACATGCGCCTGGCCCTGGACCACCTGCGGCGCGCCCGGGAGCTGGCGGCCCGCGCGGACTCCGCCGAGCGTGAGGCGGACGTGCTGGCCACGCTCGGGGTGGCGCTGGTGCACGCGGGCCGCACCCGGCAGGGACTCGCCGCGTTCGAGCGGGGCGTCGGACGCGGAACGGGACACACCCGCGCGCGCGTGCTGTACCGGCGGGCCTACTCCTGGTGGGTCCTCGGCCACCATCGTGAGGCGCTCGAGGACGTACGCCGGGCGATCCCCGTGCTGCGGCAGGCCGACGACGTCATCTGGACGGCGCGCGCCCTCACCCTGCGCGCCACCGTGCACCTGGCCCTCGGGGCGATCAGGCAGGCCGACGCGGACTTCACGGCGGCCGAGGCGCTGTGGGACACCACCGGCCAGGAGCACGACAAGGCGGACGCGGTGGAGAGCCGGGGCCTGGCCGCGTTCCGGTCGGGCGACGTCCCGGCGGCGCTGCGGCTGCTCGACGAGGCCGAGGAGCGGTACGCCAAGCTCGGCACGCCCACGTTCATGCTCAACATCCGGCGCTGCGAGGTCCTGATGGCCGCCGGTCTCGCGCCGGAGGCGCTGGCCGAGGCGGACGCGGCGATCACGGTCCTGGACCGCATCGGCGGGCAGTCCACCCGCAAGGCGGAGCTGCTGCTGGCGGCGGCGCGGGCGGCGCGGCTGGCGGGCGATCCGGGGACGGCGACGGCGCGCGCCGCGCTGGCCGTGCGGCTCTTCGCCGGACAGCGGCGCACCTGGTGGGAGGCGCACGCCCGGCTGGTGCTGATCGAGGCGCGGGTCGCCACCGGGCGCGGTTCGGGACGGCTGGTGGCGGACGCGGTCCGGGTGGCGGAGCGGCTGTCCGCGTTCGGGGCGCCCGCCGCGCCGGAGGCGTGGCTGCTGGCGGGCCGGATCGCGCTGGACCTGAACTGGACGGCCGACGCCGAACGCCATCTCGCGGTCGCCGCGCGCAGCCGGCGCAGCGGGCCGCCGCTGGCGCGGATGACGGGCTGGGCGGCGCAGGCGTTGTGGGCGCGGGCGACCGGGTCCGGGCGGGGCGTGCTGGAGGCCTGCCGGCGGGGCCTGGACGTCCTGGACGACCACCGCACGACGCTGGGCGCCTCGGAGCTGCGTGCCCGGGCCACCGCGCAGGGCGCCGAACTCGCCGCGCTCGCCCAGCAGGTGAGCCTGGAGCGGGGCGGGCCACGGCAGTTGCTGGTGTGGAGCGAACGGTGGCGGGCCACGGTGCTGTCGGCGCCGCCCACCCGGCCGCCGGCCGATCCGGCGCTGCTGAGCGGACTGACGGCGTTCCGCGAGATCGCCGCCCGCGCGGAGAGCGCGCGGATGGACGGCCGGCCGGTCCCGACCCTGGAGCGGGAGCAGCGCCGGCTGGAGCGGGAGATCCGCTCCCGCACCCTGCACATCCGCGGGGACGCGCCTGGCGACGGTCACCGGTTCGACGTCGGCCGGTTGCTGGAGCGGCTCGGTGACGGACGGCTGGTCGCCCTGGCCGTCCTGGACGGGCGGGTGCAGGTTCTGCTGTGCGGAGACGGACGGGTACGGCGGTTCACGGGCGGGCTGCTGGCCGAGGCGGAGCGGGAGGCCGAGCACGTCCAGGCCGGGCTGCGGCGGCTCGCCCACCCCGGCGCGGACGGCCGGCTGCCGGTGGTGGAGGCGGCGGGGCGGCGACTGGAGGAACTGCTGCTGGGCGAGGCGGCCGGGCAGTTGGGCCGGGGGCCGGTCGTGGTGGTCCCGCCGGCCCGGCTGCACCGCGTTCCGTGGGCCCTGCTGCCGTCGCTGCGGGAGCGGGTGCACAGCGTGTCGCCGTCGGCGAGCAGCTGGCTGCGCGCCCGGGAGACCGAGCCGCCGCCGGGCGGACGGCACGTCCTGGTGCGCGGGCCGGGCCTGGCGACCGGCGGGGCGGAGGTGCCGGAGGTCGCCGGGCGGTACGGCAGGCCCACGGTGCTGGAGCAGGCGGACGCGCGCGTGCCCCGGGTCCTGGAGGAGCTGGACGGTGCCGCCCTCGCCCATATCGCCGCGCACGGCACCTTCCGGGGCGACAGCCCGATGTTCTCGTCCCTGCGGATGGCCGACGGTCCGCTGATCGTCCACGACTTCGAACGTCTCGCCCGCAGCCCGTACCGCATCATCCTCTCCAGCTGCGACACCGCCCGCCTCGCCTCGGTGGGCGCCGACGAACTGCTCGGCCTGGTCACGGCGTTGCTGCCGCTGGGCACGGCGGGCGTGGTGGCGAGCAGCGCGCCGGTGAACGACGAGGCGGTGGTCGCGCTGATGCTGGCCCTGCACAAGGGCGTGAGCGGCGGCCTGTCCCTGGCGGAGGCGCTGCGCGACGCGCGGGCGGCGCTGCCGGGTGACGCGTTGCACCAGGCGACGGGTTGGGCGTTCACGGCGTTCGGCGCGGCGTGAACTCCCTCCCCTCGGGTTCGCGGCGTTCGGCGCGGCATGAACGCCATATCCCGCCGGGTTCACGGCATTCGACGCGGCATGAACGCCATCTCCCGGCGCGCTGTCCGGCGTTCGGCTCGGCGTGAACGCCTCTCCCGTCGGGCTCGGCGGACCGTCGGTTCCCCCGGTCAGGCCGGCCGCGCCCGGGGCGGTTGCACCAGCCACGGCAGGGCTCCCCGGTCGCTCGCGCCGAGGCGGGTGTAGGCGCTGTAGAGGTGGTTGCCGACGGTGCGCACGGAGAGGGTGAGACGCTCGGCGATCTGACGGTTGCTCAGGCCGGCTGCTGCCAGGGTGACGATCTGCCGTTGCCGGGCGGTGAGTTCGCCCAGGACGAGGCCGGACAGGGCCGGGGTGCGGGCGCCCTGGCAGCGGCGGGCCAAGGCGACGGCGCGGGTGCGGGCGGTGCGGGCCGCGCGGGGGTCGCGGTGGGCCCGTACGGCCTGGGCATGGGCCTCCGCCGCGAACAGCAGGAAGCCGCGGTCCGCCAGCTCTTCGGCGACCCGGTCGAGGGCGGGTCCGTCGCCCCGCGCGAGCGCTTCGGCGTGGCGGGCGAGGACGCCGTCGGGCGGGAGGAAGCCCACGGCCCGTTCCGGGGCACCGAGGCGTACGGCGTCGTAGGCGGCGTACGGATCGTGAACGCCGTAGGCATCATGAACACCGTACGGATCGCGGGCGTCGTACGCGGTGTGCGGGGCGAGGGTGCCGTCCGCTTCCCCCAACAGGGATGCGGCCAGGGCGTGTTCGTACTGGCAGGCGGTGTCGTCCGGGGCGGTTGCCAGGCCCTCCCGCGCCCAGGCCGCCGCCTCGCGCGCTTCCCCCCGCAGCCGGGAGAACCGGGCGCGGACGGCCGCGTAGGCCGGCGGGACCGGTCTCCCCTCCGCCACGAGCCACTCCCCCACCGGTGTCGGCGTCGCGCGGACGTCCATGCGGGCGATGCGGCCGGCCAGCGCGGTCGACTCCGCGTCGAGGGCCGGTTCGTACGGCGCCCAGGTGCCGGTCAGGCGCCGGGCCCGCAGCCGGCCCGCCGCCGCGCGCAGCATCGGGCCGTGCAGGGGGTGGGCGAGGCGGACGGTGGCGTCGTCGTCGGCGTGGATCAGGCCGTCGGCCTCCAGGCGTTCGAGGATGCGCAGGTCGAGGGCGTCGACGGGGAGCGGCAGGGGCTCGGCGAAGGCGAGGCGGTCGAGAGTCTCGCGTTCGTCGGGGTCGGTCCGGGCGAGAACGGGGGCGGTGCGTTCGCGGAGGGCGGGGGTCGGCGGGACCGGGCCGCGCCACCTCCACTCGTCGCTGTGGGGGACCCGGGTGAGCCGGCCCTGTTCGCGCAGTGCGTCCAGCAGGTCGCGCAGGAGGCGCAGGTCGCCCCCGGACAGGCGGTGCAGACGGTCGAGGGTCAGGGCGTCGAGGGGCACGCCGGCGGCGGCCGTCAGCAGGTGGGCCGTCTCCTCGCGGGGCAGGGGTTCCAGCGGCAGGCGGGGCAGGAGTTCGCCCGTCCTGAGGCGGGTCACGGCACCGGGAGCCGGTACGTCGTCGGTGACCAACACCAGCAGACGGGTGCGGCCCTGGACGGCCAGCTGGTGGACCAGGGCGGCGGAGGCGTCGTCCAGCAGATGGGCGTCGTCGACCAGCAGCAGGCGTACCCGGGCGAGGAGCTGGACCGCCCGGTGGAGGGTGACGTCCCCGGGAAGCAGGGGGGCGAACGCGGCGAAGGGGGTGTTGCGGGTCCCGGGGGTGCCGGCCACCCGGGCGGCGTCCGTGCCGCGGACCGCCTCGGTGGCCAGGCGGGTGCGGCCGCGGCCCGCCCGGCCCGTCACCACGATGCCGGGCCGGCCGGCCGCCAGGGAGCGGCGGACCAGCTCCACTTCCTCCTCCCGGCCGGTGAACGGCCAGGGCACCGACAGGGGCGGCGACAGCGGCACCGACACCGGCTGCGGCACGGGCTGAGACGCGGGCTGCGACACAGGCTGCCGGACGGGCTGCGGCACGGGCTGCGAGCGGGACGGCTGACGGGTCCGGGCGGCGCGTACAGAAGTCGTCACGTCAACAGGAGTCCGCCTACTCATCCCTGATACAGGGCGACTTGAGTAGCCCCCGACTCAGGTCCCCGGGCGCCCTCCCACGGCAACCTGGAGCCCATGACCGCCCGCTACTGCTCGCTCGCGCAGCAGTCGGCCCCCGCGTTCGCCCCGGGGCTGGCCGCCGAGCGGCTCGGTGCGCTCCTGAGCGGGCGCCGGATGTGGGTCAACGGCACGGTGCTGCACTACTGCTTCCTCGACGGGGAGACCGACGGGTCGGTCATCGCGCTCCCCGCCTCCGGGGCCACCCGGTGGGTGTCCTGGGCCGGCGGTGAGGACCAGCGGGACGTGGTGCGCGACTGCTTCCGCGCGTGGCGGGACCTCGGCATCGGGATCACGTTCACCGAGGTCGGCGACCGCTCGGAGGCCGAACTGCGCATCGGTTTCCAGCAGGGCGACGGCTCCTGGTCGGCGGTGGGCCGGGACGCGCTGCGGGCGGGCCTGAACGAGCGCACCATGAACTTCGGCTGGGACCTGACCGCGCCCGGGGAGCGCGCCACGGCCCTGCACGAGATCGGGCACGCGCTCGGCATGCAGCACGAGCACCAGAGCCCGTTCGCCGGCATCCACTGGGACGACGAGGCCGTGTACGCCGACCTGGCGGGCCCGCCGAACTTCTGGAGCCGGGACCGCACCTTCTTCAACATCCTGCGCAAGCTGGACCCCGCCGAGGTCAACGGCTCGGTGTGGGACCCGCACTCGGTCATGGAATACCCGTTCGCGGCGGGGCTGATCCTGGAGCCCGAGCAGTTCCGCGGGGGCGTGCACCCGCCCGGCGGACTGTCGCCGCTGGACAAGGAGTTCGCGCTCCGCTGGTACCCGCCGCTCGACGCGCCGCGGCCGCCGGCGCTCGTTCCGTTCCGTTCGGTGCCGCTGTCGCTGGGGCCGGGCGAGCAGGCCGACTTCACCGTCGAGCCGCCCGAGACCCGCGAGTACACCGTCGGCACCTTCGGCGCGAGCGACTCGGTCGTCGTGGTCTTCGAGGAGCGGGAGGGCGAGCCCCGCTTCCTCGCCGGGCGGGACGACGGGGGCACCCCGCACAACGCCACGATCAGGGCCCGGCTCGTGAAGGGCCGCCGCTACTTCGTCCGCGTCCGCCTGTACTCCGGCTGGGGGTCGGGCGAGACGGCCGTCATGTGCTGGTGAGGGCACAGGGCCGCGCCGCGCGGGCGCACGGACCGCAGTGCGGCGCCGGGGGAAAGGCCGGGGACGTCACCGCTCAGGGGGAGGGTGACGTCCCCGGCCGCACCGCCTGCGCACGCGGGGATTCCGGGGGGCCGGCGACCCGTCCCGGGTGAGCCGCCACGGCGCCGCGGCGGGCGACTGCCCCGACCGCGGCGGGATCCGGTTGTCAGTGGCCAGCCGTAGGCTCCCCGCGGCACGCGTCCCCGGCGAGAGGAACCCGCGATGATCACCGGTTACGTCATCGGCGAAAGCCTGCGCCCCGGCGCCGTGTTCACGCCGCGGGGGCTGCGCCTTCGCGGCGTGCGCCGGATGGACGTGTCGGGGAGCGCGGCCGCCGGACAGCCGACGCTGTGGACGCTCGTCGAGTGGGAGGCCGACGACGCCGACGCGGCCGGGATCGCGGACGCGCTCGCCGCCGCGCTGGAGCCGGAGCTCGGCTGGTACGCCGACTTCACGGTGGGCGACGAGCGGGTCGTGGTCTTCGCGGGCAGGGTCTTCCGCATCCGGCGCGGCGACGCGGCGGGCCGCGCCGAGGCGATCGCGTACGGGCGGTCGGTGGGGACGCCCGAGCATCAGCTCGACTGGACGGAGTGACCCCAACGGCACCGTCGGCACCGCTCCCGCGCGAGCGAGTCGTCCCCGCCCGTGGGCCGAGGTGTCGTTCCGCGGGGCCGGGGACGGCGGGTGGAGGGCCGGCCGGGCCGGCCCTCCACCCGCCGGTGTCAACGGCACCGGCTCATCAGGTTCACCACCACGGCCAGCACGGTCAGCAGCGGGCCGCCGGACACGAACGCGGCGAGGAGTCCGTGGCGCAGCGCCTCCCACCGGTTGTCCCCCGCCCGCCGGCTGATCCACGCGACGCCGCCGCCGATGAACAGGGCGGTCAGCGCGAGGATGCCGGCCCACGGGAGCAGGCTCGCCGTCAGGCTCCACAGTGACGGCGCCACGCAGCCGGCGGCCACCGCGACGTCGGGTCCACTCTCCATCAGGCCCCCTTCGGGTTCTCGGACGCCGGGTGGCGCCACGGCCTCCTTTCTTCCGCCTCCGAGGCGCTCCGGGGGGTTCCTGAGCCTCGTCGGCCGAGGAAAGCCCTGGTGGGAAGGGCTCTTTGGGAATTCCGGCCGGATCCGGGGCCCGGCGGCGGGCCGTCCGCGACCGGTATGCGGGGGTGCGCGGGATGCGGTGCGTCCGGCCTCTGCGGTAGAAAGCAGGGCGCCGAGGGGAGAAGGGGGAACCACCGCCATGTCGCCGGCCAGTCCCGAGTTCGGGCGGCTGCTCGTCGCCCTGTTCGAGGTGTGCGGCAGCCCGCCTCCCCTGCTCGACGTCATGGGCAACACCAAGACCGTCTCGGGGTGGAAGAACGGCACGCACGTGCCGCGTCCGGACGTGCTCGACGCCGCGCTGGCGCGGATGAGGCCGAGGGTGGGCCACGCCGCGTGGCCCCGGGAGCGGGCCGAGAGGTTCGACCGCATCGCGCGGCAGCTGCGGTTGATCAGCCGCACCCACCAGCACGACGGTTACGCCGTCCTCAGCCGGCTGCGCGGACTGAGCGCCCAGGCGTGGGAGGACGCCTCCCAGCTCATCAAACCCGGCTCGCTCTTTCCCCGCGGGGTGCGTCTGGAGGAGCTGCACGTGCCGCGGTCCCTGGAGCGACGCGTGGTCACCGCCGCCCTCGGCCCGGCCGGCGGGCACCTGATCGCCGGTGAGCCGGGGTGCGGGAAGACCACCCTGCTGTGGAGCGTCCACCGCGCCCTGCGCGAGCGGGAGGGCGTGGTGCCGCTCCTGCTGAAGGCCTCCCACCTGATCGAGGCGCTCCACCAGGAGACCGCGACGCGCGACACCGCCGTACCGGTCGAGGACATCGTCTCCGCGGTGCGCTGCTGCGTCGCCGGCGGGCAGCGGCCGGTGGTGCTGATCGACACGCTGGACCTGCTCGTGCACAGCCGCGACGGCGTGTCCGCGGTGAGCCGGCTCCTGCGGGCCATGAAGGCCCGCGAGGTCCCCGTCGTGCTCACCTGTCGCCCCGGCGAGGCGGTCATGCTGCGGTTCCCCACCGGAGAGGACGGCGCGGACGACGACGCCGGACGGGATGCGGTGGACGACCTCGACGGCTACCTGCGTGCGCAGTACACGCTCGGCTGGTACGACGAGGAGGAGCGGCGGATCGCCATCGGCCGGCACGCCCAGGTGTTCTGCCCGGACCGCAAGTACGGGGCCGGGGCGGCGGCGAGGCTGGAGGCGGACGTCCTGGGCGCCGTCTACCAGGACCTGCCGTTGCGGGAGGTCTGTGACAACCCGCTCTATCTACGGCTGCTGTTCGACATCTACGCCCCCGATCCCCCGCTGCAGGAGGTCGACGTCGCCAGTCTGTTCGACCGGGTGCGGGAGATGCGCGTCGAGCGCGACGCGCGCCCCGGGCAGGCGGACGACGAAGGCGCCGCCGAGCGGGATCTGACGGCCACGGCCCGTGCCCTGGCCCGGTACATGCTGGCGGCGAACACCATCGAGTACCACCCGCGCGACGCCGGCGACGCCCTGCGGCGCCTGCTGCCCGGCACGGCGTCCGCCCGTATCCGGGAGGACCTGGACGAGCTGCGCCGGCGCGGGATGCTGTCCGACGTGGCCGGGACCGGAGCGGTCCGCTTCTTCCACCAGACGTTCTTCGAGTACATGGCCGCCGACTACCTGCGGGACGCGGGCCGCGGCGGTGACCTGGTCGCGCGGATGCGGGAGCAGCCGGAGGACCTCGTCCTGGCGGCGGTCGCCGGGCAGCTCGTCCCGCGGGCCACCCCGGGTACCGGCGAGGACCTGCTGAAGCCGCTGCTGGACGACGTCCACCTGGCCGACCGCGCCCTGGAGCTGTACGCCCAGATGCGCGATCCCGGTTCCGTCGCGGCGCCGGCCCGCGCGGCGATGCGGGACGCACCGGACGTGGCCCTGCGGCGCTTCCTCCGCGTCCTGCCGGGGCACCGCCACGGCGCGGGCCCGGATCGGTGGGTCGCCGACCTGGAGACTCTGTGGCCGCTCACCGGTCGACGGCACACCCTGCGCTACGAGTTGTTCGCCACCGTGCGCAGGCTGGCGCACCAGCACGGGGACGCCGCGGTGGAGTTCTGCGACGAGGAGGACCGCCTGTCGTGGTGGCTGTCGCTGCCGCCGGCCAAGCTGGTCGGCACGAAGGACGACTGGCTCGCCCTGCTGCGGGTTCTGCTGCCGCACGACCCGGCCAGGACCGTGAGCTGGCTGGTCGAGGCCTGCGGCCCGCTGCTGGCCGCCGGCATCAACGGAGTGGTCGCCGAGGCCGTCGACCTGGTGCGTGAGGAGGTGGAGCGGATCACGCCGACCGCGCTGCGGACCAGGGTGCGCCGGGAGGCCCTGGCCCGGTGGGAGCGCCTGCTGGAGGAGCGCACGGGCCGCACGCGCAAGAGCCTGGCCCAGGTCGAGCGGGCGGTCGGCCGGCTGTGGTCGGCCTGTCACGCCGACGCCGACGCCGAGCGGATCGAGGTGCTGCTCACCGACGCGCTGGCCGAGGCGGACGGTCGCGCGGCGCGGGCCCGGCTGTCCGGCGCCGCCCTGCTGGCCCCCCGGCTGCCGGCGGAGGGGGCCCGGGCCGTGGTCGCGCAGGTGCTGGACCTGACCGCTCCGGCGGTGCAGACCGTGGCGCTCACCCACCTCCTGCTGCCGACGCTGCGGGGCGAGGACAGTCCCCTGCGGGACGAGGTGGAGCGCGCGTGCCGTACCGCGCTGGCCGAACTCCCCTGTCCCGCCTACGAGACCGGCGGGCGTCGAGCGGTGCCGGCCTGGCTCGCGGACGCCGTCGCGGAGTCGGGCATCGACGGCGGCCGCCTGCTGGCCGTCCTCCCCGAGGACCCGCCGCTCGGGGTGTGGCTGGACTCCGAAGGGCTGGCGGAGCTCGTCGTGCGGGCGGCGACGGCCGGGCATCCGGGCGCCCGGGCCGCGATCCGCGCATGGGCCACGGGCCGTGCCGCGGACGAGGCGGCGGCCAGCACCGTTCGCACGGGTCTCAAGGCGCACCTGACGGAGCGACCGGACTTCCTCGCCCTGCTGGTGGAGGACGCCGCCCGCCGTGGCGCGGGTGATCTGGCCGCTGTCGTCACGGCGGCGGGCCGGGCCGGGCAGGTGCCCGACGAGGCCACGGTGGAGCGGCTCGTCACGCCGGTCCTCGACGACCCCGGGCAGCCCAGGACGCAGCGGCTGAACCTGTGGCGGGCGTTGATCACCCACTGCGGCCGGAAACCGCCCGAACCCGGCGAGGCGGCCCGCACCCTGGCCGGGCTGGAACCCGGCACGACCGACCACTCGGTTGCCCTGAGGCTCGTCGAGGCGGCCGTCGACCACCCGAGCTGGACATGGGAGGTCACGGCGCCTCTGCGGGCGCACCTGGAGACGGAGGTCGGCCGCTTCCCCGCCCGGCAGAAGGGATCACCGTCTCCGCACCGGGCGCTGGCCGTCGTCCACGCCCGGCTCGCCCCGATGGACACGGCCGACCGGCGGCGGAGCGCCCTGTCGGCGGTGCTGGACCTGGTGCTCCCGGACAGCGACGACCTGTCGGCCGTCGACACCCAGGAGGTCCGTGAACTCGCCCGTCTGCTGCGCGAGGCGACCCGGGTGAGCCCGGAGGAGGCCGCCGAGACGCTGACGGCCGCCTCGCAGCGGCTCGCCCGCCGGCCCAACTCGGTGTCCGCCGACTTCACCGCCTACGTCAGCGACGTCCTCGGCGACATGTTCGGCGCCTTCGGCCCGACCGCCCGCAAGAACCTGCTCCTGGCCCTGGTGGACGGCGACACGGCCCTGGCCTGCCGTGCGGTCAAGGTCTACGGTCTCCTGGCGGACCTGACGATGGCCCGGCCTCCGGTCTGGTTCCGCAGGCTCGGCCACGACCTCCGCCTCGACCCGCGGGTCCGCACCGAGGTCAACAGCCGCCTGCGGATCCACGCACGCGTGCGCTGCGGCGGGCCGTGGCCGGAACTCATGGACTGCGCCTGATCCGGTGCGCGGGGGTGGCGGCCGAGGGCGCCGCCCCACCTCACGCGCGGGTCTTCCGGCTCACCGCGAACTCGTCGGCGGCGGCGAGGTCGAAGTCGCCGTGGTCGCTGCCGAGTCCCTGTGCGACGAGGGCCGCCGCCGCGCAGCCGAGGACGGCGGCGTCCGCCGGGGCGCGGCCGAGGGCCACTCCCCGCAGGTAGCCCGCCGAGAAGGCGTCACCGCACCCGGTGCTGTCGACGACGTCGACCGCGAAGGCGGGGACCGTCGCGCTGCCCTCCGCGCTCACCACGAGCGCGCCCTCCCCGCCCCGCGTGACCGCGACGACGCCCGCGCCGGCGCCGCGCAGCTTCTCCACGGCGGCCGCCAGGTCCCGCTCGCCGGTGAAGCCGAGCGCCTGGTCCTCGTTGGGCAGCAGGTGGTCCACGTGCGGCAGCACCGCCTCGAGCTGGTCGAAGCTGCCCAGTTCGCCCGGCGCGAGCAGGTCGACGGAGGTGACCGTGTCGTGCTCCCCGGCGTACGCCAGGATGCGGGCGGCGACGTCGGCACCGATCAGTTCGGGGCCGCCGAGGTGCAGATAGGTGGCCTCGGCGATGGCGTCCCAGGGCACGTCGTCGAGGCCGTAGGTGATGTTGGCGCCGAGCAGGTGCAGGGAGGGCCGGTCGCCGTTGGGGCGGATCGGCAGGACGCTCGCCGAGGTGGACGTGTCGGTGCGGCGGACGAGCGAGCCGGTGTCGATGCCGGCCCGCTGGAGGAGCTGGACGAGCAGGTCGCCGGTGGGGTCGGTGCCGATGGCGCCCGCGCTGCGGACCGACGCGCCCAGCTTGGCGAGGGTGAGGGCGGTGCCGCCGGCCGTCCCGGCGGCGGTCATACGGATGTCCTCCACCAGGGTCGCGCCCTGCCCCTCGGGTATGGCCTCCACCGGCCGTACCAGCACGTCCAGGACGTGCACGCCCATCGTGACGACCTTCATCGGTTTCCCTCCTGCGCGGGTGGTACGGGCTGGGTGGTGCCGTAGTCACGGGCGAGCGCGGCCTCGATCACCGCGAGCTGCTGCTGTTCGTCGAGGGCCCGGGGGCGGCCCATGGCGGCGGCCCGCTGGTAGACACCGCAGGCCCATTCGAGCAGCAGCGCGTGCTCGACCGCCTTGTCGAGCGTGGACGCGTGGGTGACCGCGCCGTGGTTCGCCATGAGGGCGGCGCTGCGGCCGTCGAGCGCGGCGAGCACCGACTCGGCGAGTTCCGGGGTACCGAAGGTGGCGTACGGCGCGACCCGGACCGTGCCGCCCAGGGCGAGCAACTGGTAGTGGATGCAGGGGAGTTCGTCGAGCACGCAGGACACCGCGGTGGCCATCGGCGCGTGGGTGTGGACGACCGCGCCCGCACCGTGGCGGCGGTAGACGCCGAGGTGCAGTTCCAGTTCGGAGGTGGGCCGCAGGGTTCCGGCCACGACCTTCCCGTCCGCCAGATCGACGACGGTGACCTGGTCGGCGGTCAGTTCGGCGAGGACCGCTCCGGTCGCGGTGATCGCGACCCGCTCGCCCACCCGCAGGCTGACGTTCCCCGCCGTGCCGATGAGGAGGCCCTCGGCCCCCAGGCGCCGGCAGGCGTCCGCCACGGCGGCCCGCTCCTGACCCAGCGCGGAGCTTGAGTCGGTCATGGGCGCGACGGTAGCGTAAAGGTGAAACAATGTCACGTTCATGTTCGGAGGCAGTCCTTGGACCGGCCGACCGCGGATCCGGGCCGCGTTCCCGTGCGCCGTACACCCCGGCAGGCGCGCAGCAGGGCGCGGCTGGCGCTGGTGCTGGAGGCCGCCGAGCGCGTCCTGGTCGACGAGGGGGTCGAGGCGCTCACGACGACACGGGTGGCGGCCGAGGCCAAGGTGTCGGTGGGCTCGCTGTACCAGTACCTGCCCGACCGTGACGCCATCATCGACGCCCTCGCCGCGGGCTACTTCACCCGGCTCGAAACCGTCATGGACGACCTCGTCCGGGCGGCGGCGGCCGAGCGGTGGGAGGATCCCGTGGGCGTGCTCGTCGACGCGTTCGCCGGCATCTACCGCACGGAACACGGCCTGCGTGCCCTGTGGTTCGGCAGCGGGCTGACCGAGCGGACCCGGGCCGCCGACCGCGAGCACAAGCGCCGGATGGCGGACGGCGTCCGCCGCGTCCTGCTGGCGCTCGGCGCGGTCCTCCCCCACTCCCCACCCGGCCCGAGCGGGGAGATCCCCGGCGACGAGGCGCTCGCCCGCTCCTGCCACGCGGCGGTGCTGGCGGCGGACGCGCTGGCGCAGGAGGCGTTCCGGCGGGACGCGGGGGGCGACGCGGATCTGCTGGAGGAGGCGAAGGTGATGCTGCGGGGCTATCTGGCGGCGGTCGTGGGACGTTACCCGTCGCGCCCCTGAGCGACGGCGCCCCACCGATACGACAAGGCCGCCCTCTCGTCCGAGAAGGCGGCCTCCGACCGCGTGAAGCTGGTCGGGACGACAGGATTTGAACCTGCGACCCCTTGACCCCCAGTCAAGTGCGCTACCAAGCTGCGCCACGTCCCGCCGCGCTCCGCCCCGGGTGAACCGTGGGAACGCGCAGGTAAACACTACCGTACGCGTACGGGCGCGGCGGTCGGGGGCCGGTGGGCGGCCGGCCGTGCCTCGGGACGGAGGCGGGGGACGGGGGTCGGTCCGCGAGCGGGTGGCCGGGGGCCGGCAGGTCCGTGATCCGCTCGGTGACCGTCCGGGCGGTGTTGCCCGCGGGCCGCCCGCGACGACGACGGTGACGACGCCCCGCATGCGGCCGCGCGTCTCGTCGGGCCGAGGGCCTTCGGCCCACCGTGGTCGACGTCGCGATGGTCGGGCGCCGGCGCGGTGCGCACGCCGTCGGACCCGAGGGGCGGGGCGAACACGGGTGTGTCGTCAGGGGGACGAGGTCGGGCAGGAAGGCGCGGCCGGGAGGGTGACGGTGGGTCAGACCGGGGTGGCGCCGCGGGTGCGTACGGGGGCGGTGGAGTTGCGCACCAGCAACTCGGCGGCCACGTCGGTGGGTTCGGCCGGCAGCGGCCGGCCCTCGAGGGCGGCGGTGAGGAGGCCGACGGCGCGGTCGGCGACCGTGGCGAGGTCCTGGCGCAGGGTGGTCAGGGGCGGGGAGAGGTAGGGGGCGGCGGGGATGTCGTCGAAGCCGACCACGCTCACGTCGCGCGGCACGGTCAGGCCGGCCTCGGCGAAGGCGCGGACCAGGCCGATCGCCATGTCGTCGTTGGCGGCGAACACGGCGGTGACGTCGGGCAGCCGGGCCAGGTGACGGCCTGCCGCGTAACCCGAGGCAGGCGTCCAGTCGCCCTCGGCGGGCAGCGGCGGCTCGGGCGCGCCGGCGGCGCTGAGCGCCTCGCGCCAGCCCTGGACGCGTTCGCGGGCGCTGAACCAGTCCTGCGGGCCGGGGACGTGCCAGACGGTGCGGTGCCCCAGGGCGAGCAGGTGTTCGGTGGCGAGCCGGGCGGCGGCCACGCCGTCGGCCCGGACGACGGCGCCGCGGCCGCCGGCCGTGTCCACCGGGGCACTGACACTGACGACCGGCAGGTCGGTGTGCACGCGCAGGGGGGTGCCGTCGTCGACCGGTTCGGCGAGGACCAGGCCGTCGACGCCCTGTTCCAGTAGCGACTCCACGGCAACGGTGACGCCCTGGTCCCGCAGGGTGCTCGCCAGGGCGAAGGTGTAGCCCGCGCGCTGCACGGCCTGCTCCAGGCCGAACAGCAGGGAGGTCGGGCCGTACAGCGGGGAGCCGAGGGCGACGACGCCGATCCTGCGGTAGCGGCCCAGCAGGAGGGCGCGGGCGGCGGTGTTGGGGCGGTAGTCCAGGTCGCGGATGGCCCGCAGCACCCGCTCGCGCACCTCGGGGCTGACGTGCGGTTCCCCGTTGACGACCCGGGAGACCGTCTTCTGCGAGACGCCGGCGGCGCGGGCGACCTCCGTCATCGCCGGACCGCGCCGGGGTCTGGCCGTCGCCATGGGACGCTCCCGTCGGTCGTCGGCCGCGCCGGTGGACTCCACCGTCCGCGCGCTCCACCTGTGCGCTCCGCCTCCGGACCACGTAGTCAAACCCGGTCGACGACCTCCCGAGGACCGGGTTTGACTACGTAGTCAACCAGTCTTGAGGGCGGACTCCGGCCGCGTCAAGACCCGGCGGCCCACAAGCCCCCGCACAAGCCGCGCAAGACCAGGCAAACCTTGCGCAAGAGCTTCCGGTCACTCCGGGCCCGACACACAGAAATTCCCCGGCGGCCACGCGGCGCCGGAATGCGAACTCCCGTTACGGACATGCGGTCCAAAGGAACGCATTTCCAGCGGTCATGCATGTTTCAACAAGGGGAGGCGGCTATGAATCGATCACTGCACAAAGCAATTGACCGCTTTCCCCCACCCTGCCAGGGTCCCCCGATTGACCGAATCAATACGGTCGCATACCGGCCTTCCGTTCAAACGTTGACCAGTGAGTAACCCCCACACTACCTTGCAACGCGTTTCGAGTACGCGCTTTGATCGGCGTTCCGCGGTGATCCCTGCCCGCTCGAATCCGGTGTGTCGCTTTTGCTGTCCCGAACCCCCCACCGTGCAGTTTCACCCTTGATTCGGAGAATCATGACGTCCGCTGTGCGTTCCGAGGACATGATTATCGGCATCACTCCTTTCGGCGAACCCGATGCCGGGCTCGCCCTTGCGGTCGCCCGGGCCGGCGGGGTGGGCGTACTCGATCTCGGTGACGGCGACCGAAGAACGCGCGAGGCCCTGGCCCGGCTGCGCCGGGCGTCCCCGGGCGCGTTCGGGGTCAGAGTCGGCCCCCGCTGCCGGCTGTCCCCCGACGACCTCGCCCCCGACGGCCCGCACACGGTGGTGCTGGCCGCGGACGCGCCCTGGCCGGTCGCCGACCTCGCCGCACGCCACCGGGTGCTGGTGGAGGTCACCGATCCGGCGGGCGCGCGGGAGGCCGCCCGGGCCGGCGCGCACGGGCTGATCGCACGGGGCGGCGAGTGCGGCGGCCGGATCGGCGAACTGAGCACCTTCGTCCTGCTCCAACAACTGCTGGCGGCACCCGACGTGGAGCTGCCGGTATGGGCCTGCGGCGGCATCGGTCCGCGCACGGCCGCCGCCGCGGTGGCCGGCGGCGCGGCCGGCGTCGTCCTGGACACCCAGCTCGCCCTGCTGGACGACGCCGCGCTGCCCGGCCCGGCGGCCGCCGCGCTGCGCACCCTGGACGGCTCGGAGACCGTTGTCCTGGCCGGTCACCGCGTCCTGCTGCGCCGTGGCCCGGACGCCCCACCGGTCTCCGACGACGCCGGACCGCGGGCGATCGCGGCGATGCTGGGCGCGCGGGATCCCCGCACCCAGCTCCTGCCGGTGGGCCAGGACGGCTTCCTCGCCGCCCGCTTCGCCGACCGCTGGGGCGACGTACGGCGGACGGTGCGGGCATTGCGGGACGCGGTGCGCGGCGCGGTGCGGGACGCCGTACGGGAGGACGGGCCGGGGCGGGCGCTGGGGGCCGGCTCGCCGATGAGCCGGGCGCTCGGGACGCGGCTGCCGGTGGCGCAGGGGCCGATGACGCGGGTCAGCGACGGCGCCGGGTTCGCCGCGGCGGTCGCCGCGGACGGGGCGCTGCCGTTCCTCGCGCTGGCGCTGGCGGACGGCGCGCGGTCACGGGCGATGCTGGCGGAGACCCGGGAGGCGGTGGCCGGCCGGCCGTGGGGTGTGGGCGTGCTCGGTTTCGCGCCGGAGGACGTACGGGCCGCCCAGCTGGAGGCCGTACGGGAGCTGCGGCCGACGCACGCGATCATCGCGGGCGGGCGCCCCTCCCAGGCGCGGGCGCTGGAGCGGGAGGGCATCCGGACCTTCCTGCACGTGCCCTCGCCGGGGCTGCTGCGGCAGTTCCTCGCGGCCGGGGCGCGCCGGTTCGTGTTCGAGGGCTCCGAGTGCGGCGGGCACGTCGGGCCGCGCGGCAGCTTCCCGCTGTGGGAGGCCCAACTCGCCGTGCTGGAGGACCACCTGGACGGCGGCGACGCCGACGGCGTCGAGGTGTTCTTCGCGGGCGGCGTGCACGACGAGCGGTCGGCGGCGATGGTCGCCGCGCTCGCCGCGCCGCTGACCGCGCGCGGGGCGGCCGTCGGCGTCCTGATGGGCACCGCCTACCTGTTCACCGAGGAGGCGGTGGCGCGGGGCGCGATCCAGCCCCTCTTCCAGCGGCAGGTCCTGGCCGCGCGGCGCACCACGCTCCTGGAGTCGGCGCCGGGACACGCCACGCGCTGCGTGCCCAGCCCCTTCGCCTCCGGATACCGCGAGGAGGAGGCCCGGCTGCGCGCGCGGGGCGTGCCCGACCGGCGGATCTGGGAGGAACTGGAGCGGCTCAACGTCGGCCGGCTGCGCATCGCCAGCAAGGGCGTGACCCGGGAGGCCGACGGAACGCTCGCGCCCGTCGACGAGCGACGCCAGCTCACCGAGGGGATGTTCATGGCCGGGGAGGTGGCCGTGCTGCGCTCGGCGACCACCACGATCGCCGCGCTGCACGCCTCGGTGACGACGGGAGCGGCCGCGTTCCTGGCCCGGCGCGCGGCCGAACTCGGCGAGGAGACGACGGCCGCGCGGCCGGAGCCGCCCGCACCGCTCGACATCGCCGTCGTCGGCATGGCCTGCATGTTCCCGAACGCCCCCGACCTGGCCACCTTCTGGGCGAACGTCGTCGGCGGCCACGACGCCGTCACCGAGGTCCCGCCGCAACGCTGGGACCCGGCCGTCCACCACGGCGCGTCCACCCCGTCGAAGTGGGGCGGCTTCCTGCCGCCCATCCCCTTCGACCCGCTGCGCTACGGCATCCCGCCCACCTCCCTCGGCTCCGTCGAGCCCGTCCAGTTGCTGTCCCTGGAGGCCGCCCGGCGCGCCCTGGAGGACGCCGGGTACGGCGACGGCGGCCGGGACTTCGACCGCTCCCGCACCTCGGTGGTGTTCGGCGCGGAGGCGGGCAGCGACCTGTCCAACGCGGCCACGCTGCGGGCCGTCCTGCCCTCCTACTACGGCAGGGTCCCGCAGGACCTGGACGACCAGCTCCCGCGGCTCACCGAGGACTCCTTCCCCGGCATGCTCGCCAACGTCGTCTCCGGCCGGATCGCCAACCGGCTCGACCTCGGCGGCGCCAACTACACCGTCGACGCCGCGTGCGCCTCCTCGCTCGCCGCCGTCGACGTCGCCTGCAAGGAACTCGTCGGCGGCACCAGCGACGTGGTGCTGTGCGGCGGCGCCGACCTGCACAACGGCATCAACGACTACGTCCTCTTCTCCTCGGTGCACGCCCTCTCCCCCACCGGCCGCTCCCGCGCCTTCGACGCCTCGGCGGACGGCATCGCCCTCGGCGAGGGCGTGGCCTGCGTCGTCCTCAAACGGCTCGCGGACGCCGAACGGGACGGCGACCGGATCTACGGCGTCATCAAGGGCCTCGGCTCCTCCAGCGACGGTCGCTCCCTCGGCCTGACCGCGCCCCGCCCCGAGGGACAGCGGGCGGCACTGGAGCGGGCCTACCGCAACGCTGGCGTCTCCCCGGCCGACGTCGGGCTCGTCGAGGCGCACGGCACCGGCACGGTGGTCGGCGACCGCACCGAACTCCGTGTTCTCGGCGAGGTGTTCGGCGCCGCGGGTGCCGAGGCGGGCGGCTGCGCGATCGGTTCGGTGAAGTCGCAGATCGGCCACACCAAGTGCGCCGCCGGCCTGGCGGGCCTGATCAAGACCGTCCTCGCGCTGTACACGGGCGTGCGGCCGCCGACGCTGCACGTCGAGGCGCCCAACTCGGCCTGGGACGCGGACAGCAGCCCGTTCGCCTTCCACACCGAGGCCCGGCCGTGGGCGGCGCCCGCCGCGGAACGCCTGGCCGGAGTGAGCGCGTTCGGCTTCGGCGGCACCAACTTCCACGTCGTCCTCAGCGCTCACGCCGACGGCGTGCCGCCCGTGCGCGGCCTGGACGCCTGGCCTGCCGAGCTGTTCGTCTTCCGCGGACGGGACGAGAAGGCGGCCCACCGCGCGGTGGAGGAACTCCTGAAGACCGCCGAGGCGGAGGGACGGCCGTGGCGACTGCGCGACCTCGCGCTGAGCGCGGCCCGCCGGTCCGACGCGAGCGCGGATCCGGCGCGGGTCGCGATCGTGGCGAACGATGTGGACGACCTGACGGCAAAGCTGCGGCGAGTCCTGACGGACCCGGGCGCGCACGATCCGGCCGGCGGGATCCATCTGGCGGGCCGGGAGACACCGACCACCGCCACGACGGCGGGCCAGGGCACCACGCCCGCCGTGGGCAACGCCGCCGGGCCGGTCGGAGACGGTGACGGCGGCCGGGTCGAAGGCTGGGGTGCCGGCCGGAGCGCGGGCGGGGGTGCCGGCCGGGTCGCAGGCGGGGGTGCCGTGCCGGACGAACGCGGGGGCGCCGTGTCCGTGCCGGCCGAATGCGGGGGCGGCACCGCGTCTGTGGCGGGTGAAGGCCGGGACGCCGCGACCGTGGCGGGTGAAGGCCGGAGCACCGCGACCATGACCGGTGAAAGCCGGAGCACCGCGACCGTCGCGGCCGAAGGCCGAGGCACCGCAAGCATGGCGGCCGAAGCCCGGAGCGCCGTATCCGTCGCGGCCGAACGCCGGGACACCGAGTCCACGGCGGCCGAAGGTTGGTGTGCCACGACGGCGGCGGGCGAAGGCCGCGCGGGCCAGGTCCTCGACGGACTCCGTGGCCAGGTAAGGCGTGACGGCGGCGGTGCGGAAGCCGATGCGCGGGGCGACGTCGTGGGCCTCGCGGACGTCACCGGCCCCGGCCGGCAGGCCCGCCCGGGTGTGCTGCTGGGTGCGGACGATGTGGTCGCAGCGGGCGCCCCGCCCGACGGCGTGACCAGTGCCGTCGCCGACCGACACGCCGCTGCTCCCGCCGACCGGCACACCGCCGCTCCCGCCGACAGCCCGCCCGGTGCCACCGCCGACCGGCACGCTACGGCGTCCCCCGCACTCCGGCCTCCCGCCGACAGCCCGCCCGGCGCCGCAGCCGACCGGCACGCCGCCGCTCCCGCCGCGCGCAGGGCCCCCGCGTCCACGCCCGGCAAGGTCGCCTTTCTCTTCCCCGGTCAGGGCAGTCAGCGGACCGGGATGCTCGCCGATCTGTTCGTCGCCCTTCCCGAGCTGCGGGCCTATCTGGAGCTCGGACGGGCGCACGCCGACGCGCTGTATCCGCCGGCCGCCTTCGACGACGCCGTGCGTGAGCGGCAGCGGGCCGCGCTGACCGACACCCGGGTGGCGCAGCCGGCCCTGGGGATCGCCGGGCTCGCCGCGCACGCCGTGCTGACCGCCGCCGGGGTCCGGCCCGACATGGCCGCCGGGCACAGTTACGGCGAGCTGGTCGCCCTCTGCGCGGCCGGCGCCCTCACCCCCGAGACGCTGCTGGAGCTGAGTTCGGAGCGGGCGGCGGCGATCCTGGAAGCCGCCGAGGCCGCCGGGGAGGAACCCGGGACCATGGCCGCGGTCGCGGCCGGCGCCGAGGACGTCGCGCGGGCGCTCCAGGCGGTGGGCGCCCCGGACCGCGTCGTCGTCGCCAACCGCAACGCGCCGCAGCAGACGGTGATCTCGGGACCGTCCGAGGCGGTCGTCGAGGCGGTGCGGCTGCTGCGCGAGGCGGGGCTCGCGGCCCAGCGCATCCCCGTGGCCTGCGCCTTCCACAGCCCGCTGGTCGCCGGTGCGGGCGACCGGTTCGCCGGGGCGCTCGCGGCCCGCCCGGTCCACGCGCCCGAGTTCCCCGTGTGGGCCAACCGCACGGCCGCCCCGTACGCCGCCGACGCGGACGCGGTCCGGGCCGAGCTCGCCGCCCAGATCGGTGCCCCGGTCGCCTTCGTCGAGCAGGTGGAGGCGATGTACGAGGCCGGTGCGCGCGTCTTCGTCGAGGCCGGCCCCGGGTCCGTGCTGACCCGGCTGGTCGGGCAGATCCTCGGCGACCGCCCGCACACCACCGTGGCCTGCGAGCCCCGTCCCGGCGACGGTCTGCGGAGCTGGCTCGACGCCCTGGCCCGGCTCGCCGTCGCGGGACTGCCGGTGCGCACCGCCTGGCTGCTGCGCGGACGCGACGCGGTCGACGCGGTGCGCACGCCCGCGCCGAAGCGGCCCGGCTGGACGGTGGACGGCCAGCTCGTGCGCACCGCCTCCGGCGCCCTCCTGCCCGGTGCGCTCGCACCGGCCCGACGCATCGTGGAACCCCTGGAGACGACTGTGACGACCAACCCCCCACACGGCGTCCCGTCCGACCGGGACGCGCTCATCTCCGAATTCCTGCGCACCAGCCGGGAGATGATCGCCGCCCAACGGGACGTGCTGCTCACCTACTTCGGGGCGGCGCCCGGGGCGACGGTCGCGCCGCCCGTGCTCGTGGAAGCACCTGCGGCACAGGTGGCTCCGGCGCGTGCGACTCCGGTGAACGGGACGGCTCAACCTGCCGTAGACGCACGGGAGTCGGAGGTGGCTCCCGAGTCCGCCGGCGCTCCGGCCGGTCCCGCCGACGTCGGGCGGCTGGTCCTGGAGGTCATCGGCGAGCACACCGGCTACCCGATCGACATGATCGAGCCCGATCTCGACCTGGAGGCCGACCTCAGCATCGACTCCATCAAGCGGGCCGAGATCGCCGGTGAGCTGGCCAGGCGGCTGGGCGCCGGGGACGGCGCGGACCTGACCGCCATGGACGACGCCGAGCTGGAGGAACTGGCGAAGGCGCGCACGGCCGCGGCGGTGACCGACTGGCTCACGGCACGGCTGGGCGAGCCGGCCGGACGGAAGGGGTCGGCCGGACGGGAGGAGTCGGCCGGGCCGGCCGCCCCCGCCGCGCCCGTGGCGGTCACGCCGGCCCCCGCCACGGCCCCGGTCCCGGCCCAGGCCCGGGCGCAGGCCACCGGGGAGGTCACCGGCGAACCACCCCGGCGGCACGTCCTGCGCCCCGTCCCCCTCGACGGTCCGGACGGCCCGGACGGCGCCCGCACCGACCCCTCCTCCGTCCTCTCCGGCACCCGCTGGACCGTCCTCGGCGAGGTCCCCGAAGTCGCCGCGCGCCTGCGGGAGTCCGGCGCCGCCGTCGTCGTACGGGGCCGGGACCACGAGCCGGCCGACGCGGACGGGCCGGTGGACGGCGTGCTGTACCTGGGGGCGCTCACCGGCGGTGAGGATCCGGTGCTGCCGGACGCGTTCCCCGTGCTGAAGGCGGCCCTGGCGCGCGCGCCGCGGTGGCTGCTGGCCGTGCGGCCCGCCGACGGCGAGGGACCGGACCCGCGCTCGGCGGGGCTGCACGGACTGTTCCGTACGGTGGCGCGGGAGTACCCGGAGACGGTGGCGCGGGTCGTCGACCTCGCCGACGTCTCGCCCTCCGCCGTCGCGGACGCGGTGGTGGCGGAGGCCGTCGCGTCGGACCGTGCGCCGGTCGTGCTGCGGACGGCGGCCGGACGGCACGGGTTCGAGCTGGTGGAGGAGCCGCTCGGCGCACTGGGCGGCACGGGCGCCGGGCCGGCCGGGGACGGCGCCGCCGAGGCCGCCGCGCTGGGCCTGGACCGGGACTCGGTGGTGGTGCTGGCGGGTGGGGCGCGGGGCATCACCGCGCAGTTCGCCGCCACGCTCGCCGGTGCCGCCCGCTGCCGCCTGGAACTGCTGGGCCGCACGCCCGCACCGGACGGCCCCGAGGACGCGGACACCGCCGCCGCGCGCACCCCGGCCGAACTGCGCGCGGCGCTCGCCGCCCGGGGCGGGGGAGGGCCGGCCGGGATCAACCGCGCCGCCGGACTGCTGCTGGCCCAGCGGGAGATCAGGGCGACGCTGGCGGAGCTCACCGCGCTCGGCAGCCAGGTGCGCTACCGCTGCGTCGACTTCCGGGATCCCGAGGCGGTGCTCCAGACCGTGAAGGAGATCCACGCCGAGCACGGCCGGCTCGACGGTGTGGTCCACGCGGCCGGCGTGATCGAGGACCGGCTCGTCGGCGAGAAGACCGCCGAGTCCTTCCAGCGTGTCTACGGCACGAAGGCGACCGGGGCCCAGGCCCTGCTCACGGCGCTGGAGGAGCTGCCCGCCGCGCCCGCGTTCACGGTGCTGTTCGGCAGCATCGCCGCCGTCCTGGGCAACCGCGGCCAGGTGGACTACGCGGCCGCCAACGACGCGCTGGAGACACTCGGCGCGGCCTTCGCCGCCCGCACCGGGCACCGCGCGCTGACCGTGCACTGGGGTCCGTGGGCGCCCGCGCCCGGTCACGCCGGCATGGTCGGGACGGAACTGGCCCGCGAGTACGCCCGGCGCGGCATCCGGCTGATCGACCCGAAGGAGGGAACCGCCGCGCTGCTGCGGGAGCTCGCCTGGGGCGAGGAGTCCGCGACCGCCGTCGTCTACACCGCCTCGGGCTGGTGACGGCCGCGGTGTCCACCACGGTGACCGCTCGTCAGGTGCCGGTCGCCGTCGTGGGGATGGCGGTGCTGCTGCCGGGCGCCGCCGACCTGGACGCGTACTGGCGGAACCTGCGGGACGGCGTGGACGCGATCGGCGAGGTGCCGGACGGGCGCTGGGACGCCGCCTACTACCGTCCCGGCACCGCCGCCGGCCCGGCCGTCGCGGACCGGGTGTACGCGCGGCGGGGCGGGTTCGTGGACGGGCTGGCGCAGGTCGAGGTCACCCGGTTCGGGATCATGCCGAACTCGGTCGCCGGGACCGAGCCCGACCAGCTCATCGCCCTGCACGTGGCCGCCTCCGCCCTCGACGACGCGGGCGGCGCGGACCGCCTCCCCGACCGGGGACGGGTCGGCGTCGTCCTCGGCCGGGGCGGCTACCTCACCCCCGGTCTCGTCCGGCTCGACCAGCGGGTGCGTACGGCGGCCCAGCTCGTGCGCACCCTGGGCGAGCTGCTTCCGGACCTGACCGCCGGACAGCTCGACCGGGTGCGGGAGGCGTTCACCGAGCGGCTCGGGCCGGACAGCCCCGAGTCGGCCATCGGCCTGGTGCCCAACCTCGCCGCCTCCCGGATCGCCAACCGGCTCGACCTGCGCGGCCCCGCGTACACCGTGGACGCCGCCTGCGCCTCGTCATTGGTCGCCGTCGACCAGGCGGTGAGCGAACTCGCCGCCGGGCGCTGCGACGTGATGCTCGCCGGAGGCGTCCACCACTGCCACGACATCACGCTGTGGAGCGTCTTCTCCCAGCTGCGCGCCCTCTCCCCCAGCCAGCGCATCCGCCCCTTCCACCGGGACGCCGACGGCATCCTGATCGGCGAGGGCACGGGCGTGGTCGTCCTCAAGCGGCTCGCCGACGCCGAGCGCGACGGCGACCGGATCTACGCCGTGATCCGGGGCACCGGGGTGGCGAGCGACGGCCGTGCGGCGGGCCTGGTCAACCCCGATCCGGGCGGCCAGGCACAGGCCGTACGGCAGGCCTGGCGGGCCGCCGGGCTCGACCCGGCCGGGTCCGGCTCGATCGGCCTGCTGGAGGCGCACGGGACCGCGACCCCGGCCGGTGACGGCGCCGAACTGGCCACGCTGGCCGAGGTGTTCGGGCCGGGGGACGGCGAGGCCGTGCTGGGCTCGGTCAAGTCGATGATCGGGCACACCATGCCCGCCGCCGGGGTGGCCGGCCTGGTCAAGGCCGCGCTCGCCGTCCACCACGGGACGCTGCTGCCGACCCTGCACTGCGACGACCCGCACCCCGGGCTGGCCCGTACCCGCTTCCGCACGCTGGAGAAGGCGGCCCGCTGGGAGACCACCCGCGAACAGCCGGTGCGCCGGGCGGCGGTCAACGCGTTCGGGTTCGGCGGGATCAACGCGCACGTGGTGCTGGAGGAGGCACCCGGGGCGCGCGCCGAGAGGTCCTCCGGGGCACACGCCGGCGAGCCCTTCGGGGCACGCGCGGGGTCCCCGCGCGCGGCAGCCCCGCCCCGAGCGGCCGCGCAGGTCGCCGAGCCCGAGCCCGTCCTCCTCCTCGCCGCCGGCTCACCCGACGGCCTCGCCGCCCTGCTGGACGCCGACGACGCCGCCGTGCGCGCCGCCGGGCTCGACCCCGCCCGCCCGCGTCCGGACGCGGGCGGCGCCCGGCTGGGCGTCGTCGGCCCGACCGCCAAACGGCTCGCCCTCGCCCGGCGCGCGGTCGGCAAGCGGCGCGCCTGGCACGGCCGCAGCGACGTCTGGTTCCGGCCCGGGCCGCTGCTCGGCGCCGGCCACGGGAAGCTGGCGTTCCTCTTCCCCGGTCTGGAGGGCGACTTCACCCCGCGGGTCGACGACGTCGCCGCCCACTTCGGTCTGTCCCCGCTGCCGCTCGCGGACGACCGGGTGGGCGACATCGGCCGGCACGGCCTCGGTGTCGTCGCCGTGGGCCGTCTCCTCGACACGGCGCTGCGCCGGACGGGGATCGTGCCGGACGCGGTCGCCGGGCACAGCGTGGGCGAGTGGACGGCCATGGCGGCGGGCGGGCTGTACTCGGGGGACGAGGTCGACGCCTTCATGGCGGACTTCGACCCGGACGCGGTGAGCGTGCCGGGCCTGGCCTTCGGGGCGATCGGCGCGCCCGCCGAGCGGGTGCTGGCGGCGCTGCGGGACGAGGGCTGGGCGGAGGCGGGTCTGGTGCTCTCCCACGACAACGCGCCCGGCCAGTCGATGGTGTGCGGCCCGGACGCGGCGGTGGACGACTTCGTGCGGGCGTTCCGGGCGCGGGGCGTGCTCAGCCAGGTCCTGCCGTTCCGCTCCGGCTTCCACACGCCGATGCTGGAGCCCCACCTCGGCCCGATCAGGGAGGCCGCCGCCCGCTTCCGGCTGCACCCGCCGCACACTCCGGTGTGGTCGGGGACGACCGCCGCGCCCTTCCCCGAGGACGAGGCGCGGGTCCGGGGCCTGTTCGTCCGGCACCTGCTGGAACCGGTCCGTTTCCGCCGGCTGACCGAGGCCCTGTACGCGGCCGGCCACCGGGTGTACGTCCAGGCCGGCCCGGGTCAGCTCGGCTCCCTCGTCGGCGACACCCTCGGCGGCCGAGACCATCTGGTCGTCGCTGCCAACTCCCCCCACCGCCCGGGTCTCGCCCAGCTCCGCCGGGTGGCGACCGCGGTGTGGGCGGCGGGAGCCCAGGTGGCCCCGGCGCTGTCCCGGGCCGACCATGCCGCCCCAGCAGCCCGGGCCGCCGGTGTACGGGCCGAACGGCCGCCGGTCCGGCTGGACCTGGACGGCGCCCTGGTGTCCCTGGAACCCGCGAGGCTGGCCGCGCTCCGCGCCGAGCTGCGGCCCGCCCGCACGGAGAGGCCTCCCGCCCGCACGGCGGGTCCCGCGGGCGGCACCCCGCTCGACGCGCTCGACGCCCTGGGCGCCCGCTCCCCCGTCGCCGCCGAACTCAGCGCCCTGCTCCAGGACACGGCGGGCACGGCCGCCGCCCTCATGACGGCGCCCGGGACGGCGCCGGCCCGCTCCCGGACGGTCTCCCCGCCGGCCCCCGCCCTCGCTCCCCGCCGGACCACCGTCCGCGTCTCCCCGCAGACCATGCCGTACCTCCTGGACCACTGTTTCTTCCCGCAGCGGCCCGGCTGGCCGGACGTGGCCGACCGGTGGCCGGTCGTCCCGGCGACGACGATCGTGCAGCACATCATGGACACGGCACGGGAGGCCGCCCCCGGCCGGGTGCCGGTCGCCGTGCACGGGGCGCGGTTCGAGGAGTGGCTCACCGCCACGCCCGCCGTGGACGTCCCGGTGACCGCGACCCCCGAGGGCCCGGACCGTCTGGCGGTCTCCTTCGGCCCGCGGGCCCGCGCCACCGTCGAACTCGCCGCCGCCCACCCGTCCCCCGCCCCCGCGCCCTGGCCCACGGACCCCGCCGCCGAGCGCGTCCCCGAGCACACCGCCGCCCAGCTGTACGACGACCGCTGGATGTTCCACGGCCCGGCGTTCCAGGGGGTCACCGAGCTCACCGCGATCGGCGACCGGCATCTGCGGGGCGTGATCACGACCCCGCCCGCGCCCGGCGCGCTGCTGGACAACGTCGGCCAGATCCTCGGCTACTGGATCATGGCCACGCGCACCGAGCGGACGGTCGTGTTCCCGGTCGGGATGCGGGAGATGCGTTTCCACGGCCCGCACCCCTCGCCCGGCACCCCGGTGGCGTGCCTGGTGCGGATCACCTCGCTCACCGACACCGTCCTGGAGGCCGACGTCCAGCTGACGGTCGGCGGCACGGTGTGGGCGGAGCTGTACGGCTGGCAGGACCGCCGCTTCGACAACGACCCGAAGACCCGTCCCGTGGAGCGCTTCCCGGAGCGCAACACGCTGTCCGAGGCCCGGCCGGGCGGCTGGTCGCTGCTGCACGAGCGCTGGCCGGACCTGGCCTCCCGCGAGCTGATCATGCGCAACTCGCTGGGTGGCCCGGAGCGTTCGGAGTACGCCGAGCTCGCGCCGCGCGGGCGCCGGCAGTGGCTGCTGGGCCGGATCGCGGTCAAGGACGCCGTACGGCGGTGGCTGTGGGACCACGGCGAGGGCCCGGTCTTCCCGGCGGAGCTGCGGGTGCACAACGACGAGGCGGGCCGCCCGTACGTCACCGGCGTGCACGGCCGTGTCCTGCCCCCGCTGGACGTGTCGCTGGCGCACTGCGCGGAGGCGGGCGTGGCGATCGTGCGGCCCCGCACCCCGGGCCCGGGGCCCGGCATCGACATCGAGGAGGTCACCGACCGCACCCCGCAGACCCTGGCCGTCGCCCTCGGCGAGGCCGAACTGCGCCTGCTGCGACGGCTGTCGGCAGCCGACGGAGACTCCGAGGCGCTGTGGTTCACCCGCTTCTGGACGGCGAAGGAGGCGGTCGCGAAGGCGGAGGGCACCGGATTCGCCGGCCGGCCACGCGACGTCGCCGTCCTCGACGCGACACCGGCCGGCGACCGGCTGACCGTCGCGGGCCGCCTGGAACGCGCCTACACCGTGCACTGCGCACCCGCCGCCAACCCACCCGGCCTGCCGGACCGTACCTACGTCGTGTCCTGGACGACGGGACCCGCACGGACGGGCCCGGCGCGGACGGCACCCACTGGAGCGAAGGAGTACGACCGATGACCACCCACACCGCCGTCACCGCCGACGAGGAGGCCGTCCTCGCCGATCTCACGGGCATGCTCGCGCGCCTGCTGGAGGACGAGTACGGCCTCGACGACGTCGAGATCGGCATGGACACCACGTTCAACCGCGACCTGGAACTGGAGAGCATCGACCTGGTCACCCTGGCCGGGATGCTCCAGGAGCGGTACGGCGACCGGGTCAACTTCGCCGAGTTCCTGGCCGGCATGGAGTTCGACGAGATCATCGAGCTGACCGTGGGGCGGCTCGTCGCGTACGTGGTGACGGCCCTGAGGGCCGCGGAGGCGAGCTGACCGTGGCGATGGTCGACACCGGCGCCGTCCGGTTGCACGTGCAGAGGATCGGCCCCCCGGGCGGGCGGCCGGTCACCGGCACCGCGGTGCTGGTGCACGGCCTGCTCACCGACAGTCTGGCCAGCTACTACTTCACCGTGGCCCCCGCGTTCGCGGCCGCCGGTCTCGACGTCGTCATGTACGACCTGCGCGGCCACGGCCGCAGCGACCGCCCCGCCGACGGCTACACCCTGGACCACGGCATCGACGACCTGGAGGCGCTCCTGGACCGCCTGTCGGTGACCGGCCCGGTGCACCTGGTCGGCAACTCCTACGGCGGCACGGTCGCGTTCGGCTACGCGGCCCGCCACCCGGAGCGGGCGGCGAGCGTCAGCCTGATCGAGTCCGAACCGGCCACCGCCGCCTGGGCGGTGAAGCTGGGCGGCATCCTGCACCGGGTGGTCGCCCAGCTCGCGCACAACGAACCCGACGCGATCGCCTGGATCACCGCGCACCGCGGCCACAACACCGCCCGCCTGGCCAGGGGCGCGGCCCGGCTCGCCCGCGAGACCACCCTCGGCCGGGACATCCCGGCCAGCCGCGTGCTGACGGCAGATCAGATCCGGGCGGTGCGCTGCCCGGTGCTCGGCGTGTACGGCGGGGACTCCGACCTGGCGGAACTCGCGTCCTGGCTGGAGTCGTCGCTGCCGGACTGCCGGACGGTGGTGATCCCGGGGCACGAGCACTCCGTCCTGGTGGAGGCGGCGGGAACCGTCGGCGCTCACATCCTGGCGCTGGTGCGGCAGGCCGTGCCGGCGGGGGCGGCGGAGGCGCGGTGAGCGGATTCCTCTTCGTCGTGCCGCCGTTGACCGGGCACATCAATCCGGCCGTCGGCGTCGCCGCCGAACTGGCGGCGCGCGGCCACCGGGTGGCCTGGGCGTGCGCCGATCCCGGACTGGTCCGACGGCTCGCGGGTGACGGGGCCCGGGTGTTCGCGTGTGCCGGGGCCGGGGCCGCCGCCGGGGGGAGCCGGCCGCCCGAGCTGCGCGGGCCGGAGGCGCTGAGGTTCCTGTGGGAGTGGTACCTGCTGCCGCTGGCCGAGGCGATGGCACCCGGTGTGCGGGCCGCCGTCGAAGCGTTCCGGCCGGACGTGGTCGTCGCCGACCAGCAGGCCTTCGCGGGCGCGCTGGTGGCGGAGCGGCTGGGGGTGGTGTGGGCGACCTCGGCGACCACGTCGGCCGAGTTCACCGACCCGCTGGCCGGGCTGCCCAAGGTCCGGGAGTGGCTGGAGGAGCGGCTGGCCGGTCTGCGGGCCGCGATCGGGGATCCGGCGGGCGACGCCGACCCGCGGTTCTCCCCGCATCTCGTACTGGCCTTCAGCACACCGGAGTTGGCGGGCGGCACCCTGGCCGCAACGCGTGGTGGCGGGGCGGGGTCCGCCGACGGGGTCCGCTGGGTGGGCCCCTCGATCGCGGCCCGCCCCGCCGCGGCCGGCTTCCCGTGGGAGTGGCTCGACGCCGGCCGGGCCACCGTGCTGGTGACGCTCGGCACCGCGAACACCGACGTCGGCGGCCGCTTCCTCGACGTGTGCCGCGTGGCGCTGCGGGAGCGGGCGGACCGGGTGCGGGGGGTGATCGTCGACCCCGGCGCGGCCCTCGGCGCGGCGGACGAGGGCAAGGACCTGCTCGTCGTGGCCTCCGTCCCCCAGCTCGCCCTGCTGGAAAGGGTCGACGCGGTGGTCTGCCACGCCGGGCACAACACGGTGTGCGAGGCCCTGTGGCACGGGGTTCCGCTCGTGGTGGCGCCCATCCGCGACGACCAGCCGGTCGTGGCCGGGCAGGTCGCGGAGGCGGGCGCCGGGGTGCGGGTGCGGTTCGGCCGGGTCACCGCGCGGAAGCTGGGCGCGGCCCTCGACGCCGTGCTGGACGAACCCGGGTACCGCGCGGCGGCCGGCCGGATCCGGACGGCGTTCCGCGCCGCCGGCGGTGCGCCCGCCGCGGCCGACCATCTCTGCGAGCTGGCCAGGGAGCCGTGATGAGTGACGACAGCAAGCCCACCGAGCGGATCGCCGCGCTGCGCCCCGGCTACCGGGCCGATCTCGCGGCCGGCCTGGACCGTTTCTTCGAGCCCCGCCGCACCACCTGTCCGTGGTGCGGCTCGGACCGGCTGACGACGCGGCTGCGCACCACCGACCTGCTCCAGCACAAGCCGGGCCGCTTCGTCCTGGACCGGTGCGGGGGATGCGGGCACACCTTCCAGAACCCGCGACTCAGCGCGGAGGGCCTGGAGTTCTACTACCGGGACTTCTACGACGGTCTCGGCGAGAAGAAGCTCGGCGACACCTTCGGCGGGCGCACCACGATGTACCGGGGGCGGGCGAGGTCGATGCTGCCGCACGACCCCGGGCCGAAGACCTGGCTGGACGTGGGCACCGGGCACGGGCACTTCTGCGCGGCCGGCCGGGAGGTGCTGCCGGGGACGGCGTTCGACGGGCTCGACTTCACCGACGGCGTCGAACTCGCCGAGCGGGAGGGCCGGGTGGAGCGCGGCTACCGGGGTGGCTTCCCGGAGCTGGCGCCCGAACTGGCCGGCCGTTACGACGTGGTGAGCATGTTCCACTACCTGGAGCACAGCACCGACCCCGACCGCGAGCTGCGCGCCGCCCGCGAGGTGGTCCGGCCGGGCGGGCACCTGCTCATCGAGGTGCCGGACCCGGAGAGCCGCTACGCCCGCCTGCTGGGCCGCTGGTGGCTGCCCTGGCTCCAGCCGCAGCACCTGCACTTCGTGCCGGTGGCCAATCTGCGTGCGCGGCTGGCGGACCTGGGCTTCACGGTGGTGGCGGAGCAGCACGCCGAGCCGCACGACCCGGTGGACCTGCTGGCCGCCGTATGGCTGGCGCTGGACCACATGGCGCCGCGCGAGGACGCGCCGTGGCTGCCCGGGCCGCCGGACGCGCTGCGCCGCACACTGCGCGGGGCGCTGCTGGTCGCCGGGATCCCCGCGCTGGTCGCGGGCACGCTCCTCGACCGGTTCGCGGTGCGCCCGCTGTCGCACCGGCTGGGGGTGTCCAACGCGTACCGGCTGGTGGCGCGGCGGGACTGAGAAAGGGGGCTGTGCCGGGTGGACTCCTCCGTGCCGGCCGGACGTCCGCAGGGTGCCGCTCGACGACGCGGCCGGGGGTGACGGTCTCGTCGACGACGCTGCCGTGCGCGCCGTCGAGCAGGGTGCGGCCAGACCCACGATCCCGGCGCCGACGACGCCGATCGTCTGGTCAGCCATCGGCATCCTCCTCTCTCGTGTTGCCGCTCCCGACCGTCAGGTCCCGAAGTGGACGGCGACCGTCTCGACGCGCGGGGAGAAGCGCAGGACTTCCTCGCCCGCCCTCCTTGTAGGCGGTGCTTGAGTCCCGGAAGCCGCCGACGGGCAGCTGGACGTCCCAGCCGGTGGTGGTGGTGTCGACGGCGACCTGACGGCACTCGGCCACGTCCGTGAAGCGGTACGCGCACACCCGTCGGCGGAGGACCGGATGGGCTCGGACGAGTGACCGGGCAGCCGCACGGGGCGTCCCCGACGGGCTGTCGCGGCCGGGAAACCGAGAGGCAGACGCCCGCGGAAGGGCCTACTGTGCCGTGGCATGCGACTGACGGTTCTCGGCGGCTGCGGGGCCTGGCCCACCGCCCTTGAGGCGTGCAGCGGTTACCTCGTCGAGCACGAGGGATTCAGCCTGCTCGTCGACCCCGGTTACGCCACCTTCCCCCGCCTGCTCCGGTACGGCGACGCCGACACGGTCGACGCCGTACTGGTGAGCCACGGGCATCCCGACCACTGTGCCGACCTCCATCCCCTGCTGCGTGCGCGCGCGTTGAGTGACGCTCCGCCCGCACCGCTGCCGGTCCACGCACCGCACGGCGCCCTCGACGCCGTCCTCGCCCTCGACCGGCCGGGCATGCTCGCGGGGGCGTACCGGCGCCACGACTTCACCCCCGGCGACCGTTTCGAGATCGGCCCCTTCACCGTCTCGACACGGCTGCTGCCCCATTTCGTGCCCAACGCGGGCCTGCGGATCGCCACACCCGACGCCGTGCTCGCGTACACGGGCGACACCGGGCCCAGCGACGAGATCGCGCGTCTCGCCGAGGGCGCCGACGTGTTCCTGTCCGAGGCGACGTACGTCCACCAGGTGCCGGAGGCCGACGCGCGGTACCTGTTGACGGCGCGCCTGGCCGGCCGCTACGCCACGCGGGCGGGCGTCGCCCGGTTGCTGCTGACCCACCTGTGGCCGGGGACGGACCCGGCCACGGCCCACGCGGCGGCGGCGGAGCTCTTCGCCGGCCCCGTGGCCGTCGCCGCCCCGGACCTGGTGCTCGGCGTCGGCACGGCGGCACCGCAGCGCGGACCCCGCCACCCGGCCTGACCGGCCCGCACGACCACGCACGCCGAACGCCGGCCCCCGCACCTCGCGCGTGCGGTGGCCGGCGTTCGTCCTCGCCCCCGGTCGGACCGGTCGCGGTGGTCAGTGCGTCCCGATCGACGGCGGCGTGGATCATGAGGTTGTCGCCGGGCCAGCTGAGCACGGTGACGGCCGTACCCGCGACCCGTACGCCCTGGTGGACGGGGCGGATCCGCGGGCCGAGCAGGCCGGTCCGGCCCATCGCCTCGCTCACCGTCGCGACGCCGAAGCCGGCCAGCGCGTCGACGTCCTTCCGGTCCGCCTTCGGCGGGTTGGTGACGATCACGCCGCTCACGCCAGCTCCTTCGCGATCTGCGGGTACGGGCGCATGTACGCCTCGGCCACGGTCCGGTGGGCGAGGCCCAGGTTGGGGCCGGCGTTGCGCTTGAGCTGGACGCCGCGGCGGACGGCGAGGTCGGTGTGTGCGACGGCACCGCCGGGCCTTCCGGGCCACGCCCCGGCGCCGCCCCTCTGATCAGACGTCGTTCCCGCGAGGCGGCCCCGTCGTCCCGCGCACCTCCAGCGTCGGCGCCGCCAGCCGCACCCGCCCCTCTCCCCCGGGCCGTTCCAGGCGGTCCAGGAGGCAGCGGGCGGCGCGGCGGCCGACCTCGTGGCCGGCGTGGTCGACGGTGGTGAGCCACAGATGGCGCAGCCGGGAGATGCTCGTGTTGTCGTAGCCGGCGACGGACAGGTCGCGCGGGACCGCGAGGCCCAGTTCCCCGGCCGCCGACAGGGCGCCGACACCGGCGATGTCGTTCACCGCGAAGACGGCGGTGGGCCGGTCGGGGCGGGCCAGCAGGCGGACGGTGGCGCGGTAGCCGCCCTCCTCCGTCATGTCGCACGGCTCGACCGGCGCCCGGTCCGCCAGGCCGTGCGCCCGCATCGTCGCCTCGAAGCTGCGCCGGCGCAGCTCGCCGACGGCGCCGTAGCCCGCGAGGTGCGCGATCCGCCGGTGGCCGAGCCCGAGAAGGTGCTCGGTGACCAGGCGGGCGCCCCGCTCGTCGTCGTTGGCGACGACGTCCACGCCCGCCGGCACCGGCTCGCGGGCGGCCGCGACGACGACCGGGATGCGGGCGGCGACCGCGTCGAGGGCCGCGGGGTCGGGCAGCGTGCCGACGACGACCAGCCCGTCGGCCCGGAGGTCCAGGAAGGGCTCGGCGAGGTCGTGGCCGACCCGGCGGTTCAGGCGGGCGTCGGCGAGCAGCATGTGCAGGCCGCTCGCGTGCAGCAGGGAGTTGAGGCCGTCGAGGAGGTCCACGTACCAGGGGTTGCGCAGGTCGTTGAGGAGGACGCCCACCATGGGCGTCCCCCCGTCGGAGCCGGAACGGGCGAGGGTGCGCTGCTCGCTCAGGCTGCGGGCGGCCGCGTTGGGCCGGTAGCCCAGCTCGCGCACGGCCCGCAGGACGGCCTCCCGCTTCTCGGCGCGCACCTGGCCGGAGCCGCGCAGCACGAGGGAGACCAGCGACTTGGACACCCCGGCCCGGTCGGCGACGTCACGGATGGTCGGCGGTCTCATGCTCTGGACCGTTCCATGTCCTCGTACGGCTTGTCAAAGGGTTGACACCGGCCAGACGGGCCCGCAGGGTGACCCGGACGGAAGTGGAACCGGCATGGACCGGTCCAAAAAGGAAGTGAGAGGGGCTGTCGTGGTGGATGCGCTGGGAGTCGCGGTCGTCGGATTCGGCTGGATGGGCCGGGTGCACACACAGGCGTACGCGCGCGTGCTCCACCACTTCCCGCAGCTGACCGTGCGGCCGGAGCTGGTCGCGGTCGCCGAGGAGGTGCCGGGGCGGGCGGAGGAGGCCGCCGCGCGGTACGGGTTCGCGTCGGCGACCCGCGACTGGCGTGAGGTCGCCGCCGACCCGCGCGTGCGGGCGGTCAGCGTCACCGCTCCGAACTTCCTGCACCGCGAGATCGGCGTCGCGATGGCCGAGGCGGGCAAGCACCTCTGGATCGAGAAGCCGGTGGGCCTCACGGCCGACGACGCCCGCGCGGTCGCGGACGCGGTCGCCAGGGCGGGCGTGCAGGGCACGGTCGGCTTCAACTACCGCAACGCGCCCGCCGTGGAAGCGGCCCGCGAGCTGATCGCCTCGGGGGAGATCGGCGCGGTCACGCATGTCCGCATCCGCCTCTTCAGCGACTACGCGGCGCACCCCGACGGCGCCCTGACCTGGCGCTACGAGCGGGAGCGCGGGGGCAGCGGGGTGCTCGGCGACCTGGCCTCGCACGGTGCCGACCTGGCCCGCTTCCTGCTGGGCGACATCACCGCGCTGACCGCCGACACCGCGATCTTCCTCCCGGAGCGCGCCCGCCCCACCGGCGCCACCGCCGGCCACACCCTGGCCACCGGCGGCGAGCTCGGCCCCGTCGAGAACGAGGACTACGTCAGCTGCCTACTCCGCTTCGCCTCCGGTGCCCGCGGCGTCCTGGAGGCCTGCCGGGTCTCGGTCGGCGAGCAGAACAACTACGGCTTCGAGGTGCACGGCACCCGGGGCGCCGTCTCCTGGGACTTCCGCCGCATGAACGAGCTGGCCGTCAGCCGCGGCACGACGTACCAGGACCAGCCCGTCAGCACGGTGTACGTCGGCCCGGGCGCCGGCGAGTTCGGCGCGTTCCAGCCGGGCGCGGCGAACGCCATGGGCTACGACGACCTGAAGGTGATCGAGGCGTACCGGTTCCTGCGCTCGATCGCCGAGGGCACCCCGTACGGCGCGACGCTCGCGGACGCCGTGCGCAGCGCGGCCGTCCTGGACGCGATGGTCCGCTCGGCGCAAAGCGGGACGTGGGTGGACGTACCGGCGTCGTAGCCCCGGCCGCCGGCCGGGTCATGGGCCCACTCCTCGACCCGGCGACGCCACAGGCATGTCCTACGGCGTCACCACCTGGACCGCCGACGGCAGGAAGCGCCCCGCGGGCGGCAGCGCGCCATGGGCGCACAGCACGACGCGGGTCAACGCGCCGGCCACAGCCCCGCCCCCCGCCACGACGCCGGTGAACGCGCCGACACCACAGCCCCGACCCCCGGCCACGCCGCGAGGGCCCGCTCCTCAACCCGACTGCGCCGCAGGCATGTTGTACGGCGTCACCACCTGGATCGCCGACGGCAGGACAGGCCCCGCGGGCGGCAGCGCGCCGTGGGCGCGCATCACGACGTGGCAGGCCTCGCGCAGGTCGTGGCGCAGGTCGTGGTGGAGGACGGCGGACAGACGGTGCTCGCGCAGCAGGCGGGTGTTGTCGTGGTCGAGGTCGTGCGCGACGAACACCGCGCACTCCCGGCCGAGGTCGGCGAAGGCGCGCAGGGTGGCGAGGTTGCCGCCGCCGATGGAGTAGACGGCGCGGATGTCCGGGTCGCGGGCGAGGGCGGTGCGGACCAGGTCGTACTGGGTGGCGTCCAGGCCCTGGCCCTCGGTGAGTTCGACGAGGGCGCGGTCGGGGTGGCGGGCGCGCATGGCGCTGCGGAAGCCCATCTCGCGCTCCTCCTCGTTGCGGAAGAAGCCGCTGCTGAGGCTGGTGAGCACATTGCCGGGACGCTCGCCCAGCCACTGGCCCATCAGGTAGGCGGCGGTGGCGCCGGCCGCCCGGTTGTCGATGCCGACGTACGCCAGACGGGCGCTGGCGGGCAGGTCGGTGACGAGGGTGACGACCGGGATGCCGGCGGCCGCCAGCCGGCCGACCGCCGCCGTGACCTCGGGGACGTCGGGCGCCTTGAGGATCACGCCCTGGGAGCCGCGCCGGGCGATCCGGTCCAGCGTCGCGATCAGCTCCTCGACGGGACCGGTCTCACGGAAGTGGAAGCGGGAGCGCAGCACGGCCGGGTGCAGGGCGGGCAGCTCGGCCTCCAGGGCGGCGCGCACGGCGGTGGTGAACCGCTCCGGCGCCTGCACGACCACGTCGGCCATGAAGGTGCGCCCCACGAGCCGGACCTGGGTGCGCTGCCGGTCGAGGTCGGCGATGGCCCGGTGCACCTCCTGGGCGGTGGACGCGCGCACCCCGCCCCGGCCGTTGAGGACCCGGTCCACGGTGGCCTCGCTCAGGCCGGCCTGACGTGCGATCTCACGGATCGGGAAGGGGTGGCCCACGGCCGGCTCCTGGAGGGTCTTCTCGGATTGAGGGGTTTTTGACGGCTCGCTGCCAGTTGTTCGAGGGGTTTGTACTGACAAGAATGACAGAGCCTCCCAGCTCACGTGACCGAAGGGACGACGATGTCCTTCACCTCCGCAGCACCCTCCGCCTGGCTGAGCGAGCGGGACTGCGACCTCGACGCCTTCCGCGCGCTGGTCGAGCGCCCCACGGACCTCGCCGGCCATCCCCACGCCACGGCGGTGGAGGGCGGCGTCCTCGTCTACGACGGCGACCGGATGCGGGCCGCCGACGGGCCGGCGCTGCGCGCGGAGCTGGTCCGCGCGCTCGCCGACGGGCCCGGCATCGTCGTCCTGCGGGGCGCCTTCCCCGACCTCGCGGTCGTCGACCGGCTCACGGCCGTCTTCGAGACCCTGATCGCCGAGCAGCGCGCCTCGGGTGCCACCGCCGGCGACCACTTCGCCAGGCCGGGCGCCAACGACCGCGTCTGGAACGCCCTCGAGAAGGCCGCGCTGCTGGACCCGGAGGCCTTCGCCGACTACTACGCCAACGACCTGCTCGCCCTGGTCTCGGCCGCCTGGCTCGGCCCCGGCTACCAGGTCACCTCCCAGGTCAACGTGGTCAACCCGGGCGGCGCGGCGCAGACCGCGCACCGCGACTACCACCTGGGCTTCCTCTCGAACGAGGCCGCGGCCGCCTATCCGGCGCACGTCCACCGCCTCTCCCCCGTGCTCACCCTCCAGGGCGCGGTGGCGCACTGCGACATGCCCGTCGAGTCCGGCCCGACGATGTACCTGCCGCACTCGCAGAAGTACGAGCCCGGCTACCTGGCGTGGCGGCTGCCGGAGTTCCGGGAGTACTTCGACGCCCGTCACGTCCAGCTCCCGCTGGCCAAGGGCGACGCCGTGTTCTTCAACCCGGCCCTGTTCCACGCGGCCGGCACCAACCGCTCCACCGGCATCCGGCGCACGGCCAACCTGCTCCAGGTGTCCTCCGCGTTCGGGCGGGCCATGGAGACCGTGGACCGCGAGGCGATCGTGAACGCGGTCTACCCCGTGCTGCTCGAGCGCGCGGCCGGCGGTGCGGACGCGGCCTGGCTGGAGCGGGTCGTCGCCGCGAGCGCCGAGGGCTACCCCTTCCCCACCAACCTCGACAGCGACCCGCCGGTCGACGGCCTGGCCCCGCCCTCACAGGCGGACACCGTACGGCGGGCGCTGCGGGAGGCATGGACACCGCGGGCGCTTCGGGACGGGCTGCGGGCCGGCGCCGAGCGGCGCGAGAGCTGACGCCGAACGGCGCGCGAACGGAAAGGACACCCGATTCATGGGACTTCTCGACGACAAGGTCGTCCTCGTCAACGGCGGCAGCCAGGGGGTGGGGGCCGCCGTCGCACGGGCCGCCGTCCGCGAGGGCGCGGTCGTGGCGGTCACCGGCCGGCGCCCGGAACCGGGTGAGGCCCTGGTGGCGGAGCTGACGGCGGCCGGCGGCAAGGCGATGTTCGTCCGGGCCGACCTGGCGGACGCCGAGCAGGCGAGGGCCTGCGTCACCCGGACGGTCGAGGCGTACGGCCGGGTCGACTGCCTGGTGAACTCCGCCGGGCTGACCTCGCGGGGCACGCTCCTGGACACCACGCCCGAGCTGTTCGACCAGCACATCGCGATCAACCTCAAGGCGCCGTTCTTCGCCATGCAGGCGGCGGTCGCGGACATGGTGGGCCGGGGGGAGCCCGGCACGGTCGTCAACATCATCACGTCCTCGGCGCACGGCGGGCAGCCCTTCCTGGCGCCGTACGTGGCGGCGAAGGCCGGGCTGGTGGGCCTGACCCGCAACGCGGCGCACGCCCACCGCTTCGACCGGGTCCGCGTCAACGGCCTGAACATCGGCTGGACGGCGACCGAGGGCGAGGACGCGACGCAGCGGGCCTTCCACGGCGCCGGGGACGACTGGCGCGAGCAGGCGGCCGCGCGGCTGCCGATGGGCAAGCTCGGCCAGCCGGACGAGATCGCCGACTTCGTCGTGTTCCTGCTGTCCGAGCGGTCGGGCGTGGTCACCGGTTCGGTGATCGACTGGGACCAGAACGTGCTCGGCGGACTCGACTGACCCGCACCGGAACTCCTCCCCTCCGTACGACCCGCACCTAGGAGCTGCAATCCCCATGCGTATCGGAATCCTCGGCCTCGGCCGCATCGGCACCTTCCACGCCGAGACCCTCTCCGGACTCGACGCCGTCGAGTCGCTCGTCGTCGCCGACCCGTTCGCCGAGGCCGCCAAGTCCGCCGCGGAGCGGTTCGGCGCCGAGGTCGCGGACTCCCCCGAGGCGGTGCTCGCCGACGGGGTGGACGGTGTGGTGATCGCCGCGGCGACGGACGTCCACCCGGGCCTGATCCTCGCCGCCGTGGAGGCGGGTGTGCCCGTCTTCTGCGAGAAGCCCGTCGCCCGCACGATGGCCGAGGGCGTCGAGGTGCTCCGGGCCGTGAAGGGCGGGGACGTGCCGGTCCAGATCGGCTACAACCGCCGTTTCGACGCCGGCTTCGCCGCCGCCCGCGCCGCCGTCCGGGCGGGCGAGCTCGGCAAGCTGCACACCGTCCGCTCGACCACGCTGGACCCGGCGCCGCCGCCCGCCGCGTACGTCGCCGCCTCCGGAGGCATCTTCCGGGACTGCTCGGTGCACGACTTCGACATCATCCGCTGGGTGACGGGCCGCGAGGTGACCGAGGTGTACGCGGTCGGCGGGAACCGGGGCGCCGACTACATCAGGGAGGCGAGTGACGCCGACACCACCGGCGCGGTCCTCACCCTCGACGACGGCACGATCGCCGTCGTCTCCAACTCCCGCCACAACGCCCGCGGTTACGACGTCCGCATGGAACTGCACGGCTTCCGGGACTCCATCGCGGTCGGCCTGGAGGACAAGCTGCCGCTGCGGTCGGTGGAGCCCGGCGTGACCTTCCCGTCCGGCACCCCGCACGACTTCTTCATGGACCGCTTCACCGCCGCCTACCGCGCCGAACTCACCGCGTTCACCGAGGTGGTGGCCGGCACCCGGCCCTCGCCCTGCACGATCGAGGACGCCCTGGAGGCCGGCTGGATCGCGGAGGCGTGCACGCTGTCGCTGCACGAGCACCGGCCGGTGACCATCGCGGAGGTGCGCTCCGCCTGACGTACGGTCCGTCACGAAGGGGGGAGGCGCCGGCCGTGCGCGCCTCCCCCCTCGGGGCTCACAGGCAGTAGCGGACCATCCATTCGTCCGGGTTGTAGGCGTCCCGCGCCGGGTCCGGCACGGTGGCCGGCCTCTCCTCGACCATGTCCTGCGAGCGGACCCGCTCCGGCAGCGTGCCGAACCGGGCCCGCCGCAGCATCGTCGCGGTGTCCTCCGCCTGCGCCTGGTACTCGTCGTGCTCCTTGTGCGTCAACGTGTCCTCCCCGCTGCGGTGGTCTCTCCCGTGGTAACGGTTGTCACCGGGCCGCTGGTTCCGCCGGCAGGTCGAAGACGTGGTCCGGGGAGATGATGGTGGTGATCGCGTCGCCGAAGAGGGTGCTGGGTTCCTGGTTCTGGTGGTTGATGTCGGTGTTCAGCACCACGACGACGGTCGTCTGCGCCGACGGCAGGTGGATCGTCAGGGACTCGTAGCCCGGCAGGGAGCCGTTGTGGCCGATCCATCCCTGCACGTTGAAGATGCCGAGTCCGTACCCGGTGCCGGGAATCGGGGTCGGCGGTGTGGTCAGCCGCTGCTTCTGCGTGGCGGGACTGATCAGTCGTCGGCCGTCCGGCAGTTCGCCCGTGGCCACCGTGCGTGCCCAGACGCGCAGGTCCTCCAGCGTGGAGATCATGGCGCCGGCGGCCCACGCCCAGGACGGGTTCCACTCGGCGGTGTCCTCGACCCTGCCGCTCGCGGTCTGGTCCGTGTAGCCCTGCGCGTGCGGCTCCGGGAACTCGTTGCCGGCCGGGAAGAGCGTGTCCTTGAGGCCGGCCGGATCGAGGACGTGCTCCTGGATGTAGTCCCTGAGCGGCTGCCCGCCGGCCTTCTCGACGACGAGGCCGAGCAGGATCAGGTTGGTGTTGCAGTAGAAGAACTTCTCACCGGGCTGGAACAGCACGGGGTGCCTGAAGGCGTAGTCGAGCAGTTGCCGCGGGGTGAACGGCCGTCGGGGGTCGGACGTGAGCGCCTTGTAGAAGTCGTCGTCCGCCGAGTAGTTGAACAGCCCGCTGCGCATGCCGGCCAGTTGGCGCAGGGTGATGCGGTTCCCGTTGGGCACGCCGTCGACGTACTTGTCGATGGTGTCGTCGAGGCCGATCCTGCCCTCGTCGACCAGTTCGAGAACCGCCGTGACGGTGAACGTCTTGGTCTCGCTGCCGATCCGCATGTACAGGTCCGGCCTCATCGGCTCGCCGGTGGCCCGGTCGGCGACGCCGAAGGACTTCACGTACCGGCCCTTGTCGGGCGTCCAGACGCCGACGGTCAGGCCGGGGACGTTCGCCTGCCGCATGACCCGCCGAACGGCCTGGTCGAGCTGGCGCTGTACGGCGGGGGTGAGTTCCCGGACCTCGTCACCGGCCGGGGACGGCGACGGCGTCTGGGCTGCGGCGGTGGCCGGGTACGGCAGCGCCGTCGCGGCCCCGCCCGCGCCCGGCACCACCAGCGCTCCCACCGCGGTGGCGACGACCACCTGCCTGCGCAGTCGCGCGTACCGACGGGTCATGGGCCCACTCCTCCACGAGGAGACGTTCGCCGCAGGCCACAGCCGCACCAGGGGCACGGGCCGCATGCGGCCCATCAGCACCAGCATAGGAGCGCACCCGCTGCGCTGCCCGTCGGCGCGGTCGCCGCCCCCGCGGACGCCGAGTTCCCGCCCGGGCACCGCCCCGCAGGACACCACCTCTGCCAGGATCGGCGCCCTGCCCGTGCCCATCGCTCCCGCCCGCGTCACCGACATCCGGCAGGCCCTCGCCGGCCACCACCGCTTCTGGGCGGGCGCGACCTGCGCGCGCTCCATCTGCCGCCGCTGGTCCACGAGTTCGGCGCTCACCTGCCTGGTCGCCCGCACGGCGGACGGCGTCCTCGGCCACCGCATCGGCTTCGTCACCCCGGACCGCAAAGGGCGATCACGACACCGGGCAACGAGCGTTCCCTCGCTTCCACCGCCGTCTCGGCTGCGCCGTACGGCTGGAGGAGTACCACGGGCCCGGCACACCGCGGGTGGTGTTCACGCGGGAGCTGACGGCGTGACGGCGCGCGGTCCGACCGCCGGTGCCGTCCGGCCCTGCCGCGCATGCCCGGCGGGCCCGTCCCCCTCGCCGCGCACCCGCACGTGGACGTGCCCGTCGAGCGGGAACTCGGGCGGCGCGGCGAGCAGCACGCCGTCGAACACGTAGCCGGTCTTCTCCGCCACCCGGCAGGACGCGGTGTTGTCGACCTGGTGCAGCAGGGTGAGGCGGGTCAGACCGGGAAAGGCGGTGAAGGCCCACTCCGTCAGGGCGCCGAGCGCCCGGGAGGCCACGCCCCGGCCGCGGGCGTGGGCGGCGGTCCAGTAGCCGACCTCAGGGGAGGGGCCGTGGGGAGCCTTGAGGACGACATGCCCGGCCACCCGGCCCTCCCCGCCGCCGGACCCGACCTCCAGGACGGCGAAGGCGAGGCGCTCGCCCGTCCGCCGGCCCCGCCGCTGCTCGCGCACCCAGCGCTGCGCGTCCGCCTCGTCGTCCATGGTCACGTTCGACCAGCGGCGCATGACGGGATCCCCGTACACCTCGGCCAGACCGGCCGCGTCCCGCGGGCGCCAGGGGCGCAGCAGCAGAGCGGGGGCCGACGCGGTGGCGCCGGCGTGCAGGCATGTCTCGGTGTCGTCCATGTCCCGAGGGTAGGTGACGGACGCTCAGGCCCCGCAGGAGCGCAGGAACGCGCGGGTCCGCACGGCGATGGGCAGGGGCTTGTCCGGCTCGCAGGGGTACATGTCCTGCTCGACGATCGCGAACAGCTCGACACCGAGCCGTTGCGCCGCGACCAGCACCGGTTCCAGCTCCGGGACACCGGACGGCGGTTCGCACATCACCCCGCGCCGGACCGCCGGCCCGAACGGCACCTCGTCGGCCACGACGCCGGCGAGGATCTCCGGGTCGACCTGCTTGAGGTGGAGGTAGCCGATGCGCTCGCCGTAGGTCTCGATCAGCTTGACGCTGTCGCCGCCGCAGTAGGCGTAGTGACCGGTGTCGAGGCAGAGGTTGACCAGCTCGGTGTCGGTGGAGTCCAGGAAGCGCTCGACGTGGTCCTCGGTGTCGATGTGGGTGTCGGCGTGCGGGTGGACGACGATGTCCAGGCCGTACGTCTCCTTCACCTCGTATCCCAGGCGCTCCATGCCCTTGGTCAGGTAGGCCCACTGCTCGCCCGTCAGCTCCGGCGGCTCGAGGATCTCGGCGGTCTTGTCGTCCCGCCAGAAGGACGGGATGACCACCAGGTGCCGCGCGCCCATCGCCTGGGTGAGCGCGGCCACCTGGCTCACGTGCGCCCAGGTGTCGTCCCAGACGGAGGGGCCGCGGTGCAGGCCGGTGAAGACCGTGCCCGCCGACACCCTCAGGTCGCGCCGGGCGACCTCGTCGGTGAGACGGGCCGGGTCGGTCGGCAGGTAGCCGTACGGGCCCAGCTCGATCCAGGAGTAGCCCGCCTCGGCGACCTCGTCCAGGAAGCGTTCCCAGGGCACCTGCCGGTGGTCGTCGGGGAACCAGACGCCCCAGGAGTCCGGGGCGGAACCGACGCGGATGCGGTCCAGGGCCGGCGCCATGTCAGGATTTCCCCTCGCCGGCGCTCGCGACGGGGGCGGTGAGGTCCGTCTCCTCGGGGAGTTCGTCGACGTCGACGCCCCGCACCTGCGCCAGCTCGTGCTTGAGGGCGGCGAGTTCGGTGCCGCCGGCCATGTGGTTGGTGAGTTCCTCCAGGCTGACCTGGCTGCGGTCGGCGGAGAGTTCCATGGTGCCCAGGCGCAGCACGCTGAAGTGGTCGCCGACCATGTAGGCGTGGTGGGGGTTGTGGGTGATGAAGATGACGCCGAGGCCGCGGTCGCGGGCGGCGGCGATGTACTTCAGGACCACGCCGGACTGCTTGACGCCGAGGGCGGCGGTGGGCTCGTCCAGGATGAGCACGCGGGCGCCGAAGTAGACGGCGCGGGCGATGGCCACGCACTGGCGCTGGCCACCGGAGAGCGTGCCGATGGGCTGCTCCAGGTCGTCCAGGACGATGCCCATGTTGCGCAGCTCTTCGTCCGCGGTCTTCTTCATGCGGTCGATGTCGAGACGGCGCAGGGGCCAGGGGCCCTTGGTCATCTCGGAGCCGAGGAAGAAGTTCCGCCAGACCGGCATCAGCGGGACGACCGCGAGGTCCTGGTAGACGGTGGCGATGCCCTTGTCGAGGGCCTCGCGCGGGGTGGTGAACCGTACCGGTGCGCCGTCGACGAGGAACTCGCCCTCGGTGTGCTGGTGCAGACCCGAGATGATCTTGATGAGGGTGGACTTGCCGGCGCCGTTGTCACCGAGGACGCAGGTGACCTTGCCGGGGTGGACTTCGAGGCTCACGCCGTGCAGGGCGCGGATGTTGCCGTAGGACTTGCCCGCGTTGCGCAGCTCGACCAGGGGGCGGTCCCCGTCCGGGGACGGGGTGTCGGCGAGGACGGCTCCGTGCGTGCCGGTGTTGTCGGTCGTCATGGGGGTCACCTCCGGGTCGCGGTGCGCTGGACCCACAGATTGATGAGGACGGCGCCGAGGAGCATCACGCCGAGGAAGGCCTTGAACCAGTCGGGGTTCCAGCCGGCGTAGACGATGCCCTGCTGCACCATGCCGAACATGAAGGCGCCGAAGACCGGGCCGATCGCCGAGCCGTAACCACCGGTGAGCAGACAGCCGCCGATCACCGCGGCGGCGATGTAGATCAGCTCCTGGCCGACGCCCTCGCCGGACTGCACGGTGTTGAAGGAGAACAGCTGGTGCATGCCGACGAACCAGGCGCCGAAGCCGACCAGCATGAACAGCGAGATCTTGGTGAAGGTCACCGGGACACCGACGGCCCGCGCGGACTCCTTGTTGCCGCCGACCGCGAAGATCCAGTTGCCGTACTTGGTGCGCAGCAGCACCCAGGTGGCGAGCGCGGCGAAGACCAGCCACCACACGATGGTGATCTTCACCTGGACCCCGCCGACGTCGAAGGACGAGGCGAAGACGGCCTTGGCCTGGGCGAAGCCGTCCATGTCGCTGATGTCGTCGGTGGCGACGTTGCCGGTGACCAGCTTGGTCACCGCGAGGTTGACGCCCTGGAGGATCAGGAACGTCCCCAGCGTCACCAGGAAGCTCGGCAGGCCGGTCTTCACGAGCATCCACCCGTTGAACAGGCCCACGCCGAGCGAGAACACCAGGGCGAGGACCACGCCCATCCAGATGTTCAGCGTCAGCTGGTAGCTGAGCATCGCCGCGGTGAGCGCCGAGCTGATCACGGCGACACCGGACGACAGGTCGAACTCGCCGCCGATCATCAGCAGCGCCACGGGCAGCGCCATGATCCCGATGGTCGACGACTGGTACAGGATGTTCGCCATCGCGCTGCCGTCGCGCACGGGCGAGGCGGTGACGAGGAAGAACACGTACACGGCGACGGCGCCGAGGAAGACGCCCACCTCGGGACGGGCGAGCAGCCTCAGAGCCAGGGGTCGTCGGGCGGTCCGGCCGTCGGTCTCCTTCGGGCCGGGGGCCGGCGGTGTGCTCACCGCCGGCTCGGCGTGCTGGGTCATGCTCCTCACCGGGTGCCCTTCGCGGCGTACGCGGCGACCGCCTCGACGTTGGACTTGTCGACGAAGGCCGGGCCGGTCAGCACCGGCTGCTCGCCGCCGCCCATGTAGTTGCCGTTGTTCTTGTAGAGCCACAGCGAGTCGATCGCGAGGTAGCCCTGGAGATAGGGCTGCTGGTCGACGGCGAACTCGATGGTTCCCTTGCTGATGGCTCCGGTCAGGTCCTTGTTGAGGTCGAAGGTGGCGATCTTCGCCTTGCTGCCGCCCTCCGACACCGCCTGCGCGGCCGTCAGCGCGATGGGCGCGCCGAGGGTGATCACGTGGTCGACGGAGCTGTCCTGCTTGAGCTTGGCGGTGATCGTCGACTTCACCGACGGCATGTCGGTGCCGTTGACGTACAGGTTCTCGATGGCTCCGGAGAACGTCTTCTTCACGCCGTCGCAGCGCTGCGTGAGGCCGATGTTGCCCTGCTCCTGGATGACGCAGACGGCCTTCTTGGCGCCGAGCGAGTTCAGCCGGTTGCCGAGCGCCTCGCCGGCCACCGTCTCGTCCTGGCCGAAGAACTCCAGCAGGCCGAGCTTCTTCCACTCGCTCACACCCGAGTTGAGGCCGACCACGGGTATGTTCGCGGCCTTCGCCTTGCTGAGGACGTCCTTGAGGGCGTCGGGCTTGGCGAGGGTGACCGCGATGCCGTCGACCTTCTGGTCGATGGCGTTCTGGATCAGGTTGGCCTGGTTGCCGGCGTTGGGGTCGGCGGAGTAGACCAGTTTGACGTTGTCCTTGGCCGCGGCGGCCTCGGCGCCCTTGCGGACGATGTCCCAGAAGGTGTCGCCGGGCGACTGGTGGGTCACCAGCGCCACCGTCATCCGGGGCGTGGTGGCCTTGCCCGCGGCGGCCTCGCTCCCCCCTTCCTCGGCCTTCTTGCCGCCGGAGCTGCTGGAGCAGCCCGCGAGTGTCAGGGCCACCGCCGCGGCCATGGCCACGACCGGGGCGATTCTGCGGGAGCGGGGGGAAGAGCTGTCCATCTTTCCTGCACCTCACTGTGCGACAGGGGACCACGGGGGAAGGGGAGTCGATCGCGAGGGATCCGGGGCCCGGGGCCACCGGGCTCCGGGCTGCTGCGCTGTTGGCACGGGATCCAATCCCGTGCCGCGCCCACTGTCAATACTTTGTTAAGACATCATTTCACGAGCAGGTCCGAATGTAAGAACAAAGGATTGACAGCGCGGGCTGCCGCACCCTACACCTGAGGAGGCGATCACTACCCGTACGCACGGGCGTCACCCACCACCCTAGGAGGTGCCCCGATGGCGAAGACCGGTGACCGTGCCCGTGCCACGTCCGGCTCCGCGCTCGACGCGCTGCACTTCGCGCTGGACCGTACCAGCCCGGTGCCGCTCTACTACCAGCTGGCCCAGCAACTGGAGGCGGCCATCGAGCACGGGGCGCTCGCCCCCGGCAACCTGCTGGGCAACGAGATCGACCTGTCGACGCGCCTGGGCCTGTCCCGTCCGACGGTCCGCCAGGCGATCCAGTCCCTGGTCGACAAGGGCCTGCTGGTACGCCGGCGCGGGGTGGGCACGCAGGTGGTGCACAGCCAGGTGAAACGGCCGCTGGAGCTGAGCAGCCTCTACGACGACCTGGAGGCGGCCGGCCAGGGGCCCACCACGCACGTCGTGCGCCACGAACGCGTCCCGGCCGGCGGCGACGTCGCGGCCGCGCTGGGGATCGCGGAGGGCGCCGAGGTCACGCTCCTGGAGCGGCTGCGCTCGACGCACGGGCAACCGGTGGCGTTCCTGTGCAACTACCTGCCCCCGGCCCTGCTGGACGTCGACACGGCACAGCTGGAGGAGACCGGCCTGTACCGGCTGCTGCGCGCGGCGGGCATCACGCTGCACAGCGCCCGGCAGACCATCGGCGCCCGCTCGGCCACCCGGCAGGAGGCCGCCCTGCTCACGGAGAAGGAGGGGGCGGCCCTGCTGACCATGCAGCGCACCGCGTACGACGACACCGGGCGGCCGGTCGAGTACGGGACGCACATCTACCGTGCGTCCCGGTACGCGTTCGACTTCCAGCTGCTGGTCAGACCCTGAGAGCGGGGGTTCTCACCGCGGCGCCATGCGCAGGGCGCCATCCATGCGGATGGTCTCGCCGTTGAGGTAGTCGTGGTCGACGATCGCCAGGGCGAGCTGGGCGTACTCCTCGGGCTGGGCGAGCCGGCGCGGGAAGGGAACGCCGGCGGCGAGCGAGGCGCGGAACTCCTCCGACACGGTGGCCAGCATCGGCGTCTCCACGATGCCCGGCGCGATGGTGCACACGCGGATGCCGTACTGGGCCAGGTCGCGGGCGGCGGGCAGGGTCAGGCCGACGACGCCGCCCTTGGAGGAGGAGTAGGCGGCCTGGCCGATCTGGCCGTCGTAGGCGGCGATGGACGCGGTGTTGACGATCACGCCCCGCTGCCCGTTGTCGTCGGCCTCGGTCGCGGCGATGGCCTCCGAGGCGAGCGCGAGCACGTTGAAGGTGCCGATCAGGTTGATCTGGATCACCTTGGCGTACAGGCCGAGGTCGTGGACGCCCTTCTTGCCGAGGATCCGCATCGACGGGCCGATGCCGGCGCAGTTGACGACCGTGCGCAGCGGCACGCCCGCGCCCGCCGCGGTGGCGACGGCGGCGCGCACCTGCTCGGGGTCGGTGACGTCGGCGGCGACGTAGGTGACGCCGGTGACCTCGGGGGCCTTGTCGACGCCGTCCTTGAGGTCGAGGGCGAAGACCTTCGCGCCCCGCCCGGCGAGTGCCTTCGCGGTGGCCGCGCCGAGGCCGGACGCACCGCCGGTGACGAGGGCGGCGGTGTTCTCGAGCTGCATCATCACTCCTTGCCGAGGACGGTGAGGACACCGCCCTCGCTCCGGTCCAGCGCACGGGAGATGATCATGCGCTGGATCTGGTTGGTTCCTTCGAAGATCTGCATGACCTTCGCCTCGCGCATGTAGCGCTCGACGGGGAAGTCGCGCGTGTATCCGTACCCGCCGAGGACCTGCACGGCGTCCGTGGTCACCTTCATCGCGTTGTCGGTGGCCACGAGCTTGGCGATGGACGCCTCCCGGGTGAAGGGCAGACCGAGGTCCTTCAGCCGGGCGGCGTGCAGGGCGGTGGCGCGCGCCGACTCGATCGCGGCGCCCATGTCGGCGAGGACGAACGCCAGCCCCTGGTGCTCGATGATCGGCTTGCCGAAGGTCTCCCGCTCACGGGCGTAGCGCACCGCGTGGTCGAGGGCGCCCTGGGCGAGGCCGGTGGCGACGGCGGCGATCCCGAGACGGCCGCAGTCCAGGGAGGCGAGCGCGATCCTCAATCCCTGTCCCTCCTCCCCGATCCGCCGCTCGGCCGGCACCCGCACGTCGTCGAGCCGCATGGTGGCGGTCGCCGACCCGGTCAGACCCATCTTCCGCTCGGGCGGGTCGGCGCTGAGACCCGGGGTGCCGGCCGGGACCAGGAAGCAGGAGATGCCGTGGGCGCGGTCGTCGGAGGTGCGGGCCATGACCGTGTAGAAGTCGGCGTAGCCGCCGTGCGTGGTCCACGCCTTGGCGCCGTTGAGGACGTAGGTGTCCCCGTCGCGGACGGCGCGCGTGCGCATGGCCGCCGGGTCGGAGCCGGCGTGCGGCTCGGACAGGCAGTAGGCGCCCAGGAGTTCCCCTGCCAGCATCTCCGGCAGCCACCTCCGCCGCTGCTCTTCGGTGCCGAACCGGGCCAGCGGGAAGCAGGACAGCGCGTGCACGGAGAGGCCCACCGCGACGCTCGACCAGACCGCGGCGACCTCCTCCAGCACCTGGAGATACACCTCGTACGGCTGTCCGGCGCCGCCGTCCTCCTCGGCGAACGGCAGGCCGAGCAGCCCGCTGCGGCCCAGCGTGCGGAAGACGTCCCGGGGGAACGCCCCGTCGGCCTCCGCGTCGGCGACCCGGGGTGCGAGTTCCTTGGCGGCGAGGGTGCGCGTGAGCTGGATGAGGTCGACGGCTTCCTCGGTCGGCAGGGCGCGAGTGGCAGGCATGGTGACCTCCACGTAGGAGTACGGAGAATGATACTGGAGTGTGTACGAACGTATCATTCACAGTACGGCACCGGGGTGCGCCCCGGCATCCGCGCGCAGCGGAAAAGTGACGTGGAGGGGGTGGAAGGGCCGCCGGTCGGCTCGGCGACGGGGCGACGCGGGGGCCGGCGTCAGGAGGAGACGGCGTGCACGATCAGCGAGGCGAGCTGCTCGTAGGCCTCCGCGTCGGTCAGCCCCGTGCGCGCCTTGAGCTCGCCCTGCTGGATCTGGCGCATGGTCGCGGCGGCGACCTCGCCGACGAACGCGGCGTGCACCTCGCGGAAGGCGCCGCCGTCGACGCCCTCCGCGATCAGCCGGCGCACCCGCTCGGCGGCCATCCGCGTGTTCGCCTCGTACACCTCGCGGGCCGGCGGGAACTCCGCCACGTCGTCGAGGAACCGGCGGGAGAGCGGGCGCAGCTGCTCGGCGACGGCCGTCAGGTACACCCGCACGCGGTCCGAGGGGTCGACGGTCTGCGCCACCCGCTTCTCGACGGCCTCGGTCGCCCCGCGGAAGTAGTGCTTGACCGCCTCCACGACCAGCCCCTGCTTGCTGCGGGCGAGCTGGTACAGCGTGGTCTTGGAGCAGCGCAGCCGCTCGGCGAGGTCGTCGAGGGTGAGGTCCGAGAACCCCTCCGCGGTCAGCAGCGCGACGAGTCGTTCCAGCAGGTCGGCCTGTCGGGCGGTACGGCGGGGGGACGGCATGATCCCAGCCTATCCACGCAGCCCCGCGCCCATGCCGCCCGGCTCCGGGGGCAGCCCCTCAGTGCACCGAGTCCAGCCGCTCCCGCTGCTCCCGCGTCAGCTCCAGGTCCACGGCGGCCAGGTTCTCCTCCAGCTGCGCCACCGAGGACGCCCCCACGAGCGGGACGATCGGCAGCTCCCCGCCGAGCTGCCAGGCCAGCACGACCTGGTTGGCGGTGGCGCCGGTCTCCTTCGCCACGTCCCGCAGCACGGCGAGCCGGGCGGGTGTGCCCGGGTGGTCGTAGTCCCGCGGCAGGGGCTTGTCCGGGCGGGCGTAGGCGCCGGTGAGCAGCGGCGAGTAGGCGACGAGGGTCAGGCCGGGCTCCGCCCGCAGGTAGCCGAGGAGCTCGCCGCCGGCGTGGCCGAGGCTGCCGTCGGGGAACAGCTCGCTGGGCACGTCGGAGCGCGGCCGCAGGTAGCTGTGCTGGTACTGGAGCACCTCGTAGCCGGGCAGGCCGGCCGCGGCGGCGAGGGCGCGGGCCCGCTCCACGCGCCAGACGGCCTGGTTGCTCACCCCGAGCAGACCGACGGTGCCCTCCGTGACGAGCGCGGCGAATCCCTCGACGGTCTCGCGCTGCGGGACGGTGTGGTCGTCGATGTGGGCGTAGAGCAGGTCCAGCCTCTCCGTCCCGAGCCGCTCGCGGCTGCGCTCGGCCGACTCCCGGATCACCTTCGCCGACAGTCCTTCCGCGTTGTCGGTGTAGCTGGTGCCCGGGGCCAGCGGGCGGGCGCCGAGCTTGGTGGCGACGACGACCTCGTCGCCGATGCCGCGGCTGCGCCGCCAGCGCCCGAGCAGCTCCTCGCTCTGGCCGCCCTGGCCGCCGTCCACCCAGAACGCGTAGTTGTCGGACGTGTCGACGAAGTTCCCGCCGACCTCGACATAGCGGTCGAGGATCGCCAGCGAGGTCTTCTCGTCCGTCACCGACCCGAACAGCATGGCGCCGAGCGCGAGCACGCTGACCTCGCGGCGGGTGGCGGGGTCGCTGCCGATGGTGCGGTACTTCATGGAGATCCTCCCGTTCGGCCGGCGGTCCGTCGCCGGCTCCATCGGGAGTCTTCATCTTGAAGTGCGCTTCAAGGCAAGACCTCTCGCGGGCGGTCGGCGCCAGCCCGCGGCCCGGTCCGGACGACGTCCCGTCCCGGAACGCACCGAAGCCGCCTTCCCCATGCGGAGAAAGCGGCTTCCGACCTGCCATGAAGCTGGTCGGGACGACAGGATTTGAACCTGCGACCCCTTGACCCCCAGTCAAGTGCGCTACCAAGCTGCGCCACGTCCCGGTGCGCTTCCCGCGGAGTTCCGCGTGATCGCGCGAACAGCACTTTACCCCACACCGGGCGCTGTGCCGAAGGGGGCACCGGCGCGGGACAATCGCCCCATGGGCAGCACAGGACGCAGGGACGACGGCCGGCTCGCGGGCGTGCGGGACCGGGACGAGGAGGGGCGGGCGCGCAACGCCAGGCCCCGGGACGGGCTGGGACGGCCCCTGCCGTACGGCGCGGCCGGGGTGGAACGGCAGCCCGAGGGGGTCGTGCGCACACCCGAGGAGACGGTCGCGCAGGCGCAGGCGCTGCTGGACGCGGGGAAGCCGTTCCACGCGCACGAGGTGTTCGAGGACGCCTGGAAGTCGGGGCCCGAGGCGGAGCGCGCCCTGTGGCGTGGGCTCGCGCAGCTCGCGGTGGGTCTGACGCACGCGGCGCGCGGCAATGTCACGGGCGGCGCGCGGCTGCTGCGGCGCGGGGCCGGGGCGCTGGAGGAGTGGGCACGGGGCGCGGGGCAGTGGCGTCCGCACGGCGTCGATGTCGCCGGGCTCACCGCGTGGGCGCGGGAACGGGCCGGCGCCGTGGAGAGCGCGGGCACGGCGCTGGACGCGCGGGAGTCGGCGCCCCGCCTGCGGTGACCGGTCGGTGGGATCCGGTGCCGGTCGGTGGGATCCGGTGCCGGTCGGTGGGATCCGGTGCCGTCACTGTCAGTGGCGTACGGCAGACTCGTGGTCGTGCGAGAGATTCATGTCATCGGTATCGGCGCGGGCGACCCCGACCAGCTGACCCTTCAGGCGGTCAAGGCCCTGCGGAGCACGGACGTGTTCTTCGTCCTGGACAAGGGCGAGGTGAAGAGCGACCTCACGCAGTTGCGCCGGGACATGCTGGACACGCACATACCGGAGGGGACCTACCGGCTCGTGCAGGCCCGCGACCCCGAGCGCGACCGCGGGGCGGGCGGCGCGGCCTACTCCCCCGCCGTCGGCGACTGGCGCAGCGCCCGCGCCGACATCTACGAGCGCCTGATCGCCGAGGAGCTCGGCGAGGACGAGAGCGGCGCGTTCCTGGTGTGGGGGGACCCGGCGCTGTACGACAGCACGCTCGGGATCCTGGAGGAGGTGCTGGCGCGGGGCACGGTGGCGTTCACGTACGACGTCGTGCCGGGGATCAGCAGTGTCTCGGCGCTCGTCGCCCGGCACCGGACGGGGCTCAACCGGGTGGCCCGGCCCGTGCAGATCACCACGGGGCGGCGGCTCGCCGAGGGCTTCCCGGAGGGGGTGGACGACGTGGTGGTGATGCTCGACGCCCACCAGACCTTCCGTAAGTACGCGGAGGAGGACGTCGACATCTACTGGGGCGCCTACATAGGCACCCCGGACGAGATCCTCGTCTCCGGTCCGATCGCCGAGGCCGGCCCGCGCATCGAGCGGCTGCGGGCGGAGGCGCGCGAGCGCAAGGGCTGGATCATGGACACGTATCTGCTGCGCCGCAACCCCGAGGACGTCTAGGAGGGCGCGCCGGGGCGGGAGCCGGCGGACGGCTGCCGCTCGCGACGCCGGCCGGCCGGTGTGCTCGTGAGCTTGTGAGCTTGTGAGCTGTCGCGGGTTCCGACCTGTCGGCGGCACCACCGGCCCCGGCACCGCGCCCCCTAAATCCGCATGCCGGTCCGGGTGGACGGCCGTCATACTCGCGGCATGTCGCCCGCCCCCGTCCGTTTCCACGACCCCGGCACCACCGGGTGCGCGTACGCCTCGTCGGTCCTCGTCCAGTGCCCGCGCTGCCGGCGCGTCGCCCACTTCGAGCAGCGCCCCGGCCTCGCCCCCGACGCCCGCGGCCGGATCCGCCCCGAACGCCGTCTGGTCTGCCGCTCCTGCGGACTGTGCCGCGTCTCCACCGGACCGTCGGCGCCGGGTCAGCCGTTCCGGCCGCCCCTGTGGCTGTGGACCACGACCCGGCACGGAGTGGTGTGGGCGTACAACCTCGAACACCTCGACCTGCTCAGGCGCTTCGTGGCCGCCTCGCTGCGGGAGCGGGACCCCTGGTACGAGCACGGCCGGAAGATGACCTACGTCGCCCGTCTCCCCGCCTGGATCAAGAGCGCCAAGAACCGCACGGAGGTGCTCCGCGCGATCGACCGCCTGCGCGCCTCCGTCACGGCCCGCTGAAGCCGACGGTCAGCGCCGCTCGAGCCCCAGCCGCTCCAGCACCCCCGCCGCGTCCGGCACGACCGTCACCCCCTCCGGCGGCGGCGGCCGCCGTACGACCACGACCGGCAGCCCGAGTTCCCGCGCGGCCGCCAGCTTCGCGGCCGTCGCCGCTCCCCCGCTGTCCTTCGTCACGACCACGTCGACGTGGTGCTCGCGCAGCAGCGCCAGTTCGTCGGCGACGGTGAACGGGCCGCGGGCCAGGACGAGGGCGACGTCCGGCGGCATCGGCGGCTCCGGGGGCTCCACCGACCGCACGACGAAGTGGAGTCCGGTGAGCGGGGCGAAGGCCGCCAGCCCCAGGCGTCCCGTCGTCAGGAAGACCCGCCGGCCGAGGCCGGGCAGCAGTTCCGCCGCCGCCTCCAGGGAGGCGACCGTGTGCCAGCGGTCCCCGGGGCCGGGCCGCCAGCCCGGCCGGCGCAGGACGACCAGGGGGCGTCCGGTGACGGTCGCGGCCCGCGCCGCGTTCGCGGTGATGCCGGTGGCGAAGGGGTGGGTGGCGTCGACCACCGCGTCCACCCGCTGCTCGCGCAGCCATCCGGCGAGGCCCTCCGCCCCACCGAACCCGCCGATCCGTACGTCTCCCTGGAGCGCCCCCGGCCGGGACACCCGCCCCGCCAGTGACGAGGTCACCCGGACGTCGGGGCGGGCCGCCAGAACGGCGGCGAGTTCGCGGGCCTCGGTGGTGCCGCCGAGGACCAGCACATGGGTGTGCGGGGGGCCGGTGAGCCCCGCACGACCGTCGGATCCTGCAGTCGTCCCGCGCCTCGGTCCATCCGTCACGCCGGTCAGTCTAGGGAGGCACCCGAGGAGGCCGGCCGACGGGCGGGCGGACCCTCGCCGCCGAGGGCCGGCTCCCCGACGAGCGGGAAGCGCGCACCGCACACTCGTCGCGCACACGACCGGAACCACGACCACGACCACGACCACGACGGCGACGGCGACGGCGACGGCGACGGCGACGGCGACGGCGACGGCGACGGCGACGGCGACCAGCATGATCCTTGCGGCGGACGGCTGACCCCGGCGTTATCGTCCCCGTATGGATGCAGTGCGGGTCGATGCGGTGCGTGCCGTCCTGATCGACGTCGACGGCGTCCTCACCGTCTCCTGGAAGCCGCTGCCGGGGACGGTCGAGGCGCTCCGGGCGGTCCGCGACGCGGGGTTCGGCGTCGCCCTCGTCACCAACACCACCTCGCGCACCCGGGCCTCGATCGCGCGGACGCTGGCGGAGGCGGGGTTCCCGGTGGACGCCGGCGACATCCTCACGGCGCCCGCGGTGACCGCGGCGCACCTCGCCGAGCGTCATCCGGGGGCGCGCTGCGCGCTGCTGAACAGCGGCGACGTCCGGGAGGACCTGGCCGGGGTCACGCTGGTCGACGACGGCGGGAACGCCGGGGAGGCCGCCGACGTCGACGTGGTGGTCCTCGGCGGGGCCGGCCCCGAGTTCGGGTACGCGGCGCTGGACCGGGTCTTCGGGCACCTCCAGCGGGGCGCGCGGCTCGTGGCGATGCACCGGAACCTGTACTGGCGCACCGAGGACGGGCTGCGGCTGGACTCGGGCGCCTTCGTGGCGGGGCTCGAGGCGGCCGCGCGGGTGGAGGCGGAGGTGACCGGGAAGCCGTCGCCGGCGTTCTTCGCGGCGGCGCTCGGGCACCTGGGGGTGCGGGCCGACCAGGCGCTGATGGTGGGGGACGACGTCGAGTCGGACGTGCTGGCGGCGCAGCGGGCGGGGATCACCGGGGTGCTGGTGCGGACCGGCAAGTTCCAGCCGGAGACGCTCGAGGCGGCCGACGGCACGCCGGACCACGTGATCGACTCCTTCGCGGACCTGCCGCGGCTGCTAGCGCAGTAGCAGCTGGAGGCCGCCGACCACGGTCGCCGCGATGACGAGCTGCTCGAACAGCCGCTGGTTGATGCGGTGCACCGCCCACGTGCCGAGCAGCGCCCCGGGGACGACGAACACGACGAGCGCGGCGTCCAGCAGCAGCGAGTGGCCGTCGATCAGGCCGAGGCCCGCGCTGAACGGCACCTTCGAGACGTTCACGATGAGGAAGAAGAACGCGGAGGTGCCGAGGAAGCCGAGCTTGCGGAAGCCCGCCGACAGCAGGTACATCGACATCACGGGGCCGCCCGCGTTGGCGACCATCGTGGTGAAGCCGCCGAGGACGCCGTAGGAGCGGGCCTTGAGGCGGCCCGCCCGGGTGACGACCGCGTCGGGGTCGTCGGCCGCCTCCGCCGTGCGGCGCCGCCACACCGTGACGCCGGCCATGAACAGCAGGATCGCGCCGATCGAGGTCCGTACGACCGCGTCGTCGGCCCGCATCAGGAACACGGTGCCGACCACCACGCCGGCCGCGACCGCCGGGAACAGCCGCCACAGCGTGGGCCAGTGGGCGTGCCGCCGGTAGGTGAGGACGGCCAGGACGTCCCCGGCGATCAGGATGGGCAGCAGCACGCCCGTGGAGGCGCGGGCGGGCAGGACGGCGGCGAAGATCGCCAGGCTGACCGTGTTGGCCCCGCTCACGGCCGTCTTGGAGAAGCCGACCAGCAGGGCCGCGAAGGCGAGGGCGGCGAACTCCCAGCCGGTGAGGTGCGTCATCGTGTTCATGCGGAGACCGATGCTAGGGCCGACCAACCGGCGCGGGTAAGGACCGTCTCGCCTGATGGCACCCGGTGTCCGCCGCGCGGCGGGACTGTCCCGGGGCCGGCCGCCCTACTGCCTCTGCACCAGTACGGCGCTCCCCTGCCCCACCCCCACGCACATGGTCGCCAGCCCCCGTTGCGCGCCCGTCCTGCGCATCCGGTGCAACAGGGTGGTGAGGATCCGCGCGCCCGAGCAGCCCAGCGGGTGGCCGAGGGCGATGGCGCCGCCGCTGGGGTTGACCAGGTCGGGGTCGATGCCCAACCGGTCCACGCAGGCCAGTGCCTGGGCGGCGAACGCCTCGTTGAACTCGGCCTCCTGGAGGTCGTCGACGCTCCAGCCGGCGCGGGTGAGCGCCTTGCGGGTGGCGGGGACCGGGCCGATGCCCATCACGTCGGGGTGGACGCCGGCGGAGGCGCCGGCGACGTAGCGGCCCAGGGACTCCAGGCCCAGCTCGTCCAGGGCCTCCTCGCTGACCAGGAGAAGGCCCGCGGCACCGTCATTCATCGGCGAGGCGTTGCCCGCGGTGACCGTGCCGCCCGGCCGGAAGACCGGCTTGAGTGCCGCCAGCCTGTCGTACGAGGTGTCCTCGCGGACGCACTCGTCGGCGTCGACGACCACGCCGTCGGGGCGCGTGACGGGCAGGATTTCGTCGTCGAAGTGGCCGTTCTTGCGGGCCAGGGCGGCCCGTCGGTGGCTGCGCAGGGCGAACTCGTCCTGGCGCTCACGGGAGACGCCGTACCGTTCGGCGACCTCCTCGGCCGTCTCGCCCATGGACAGCAGGCCGTGCAGGTCCTTCATCGCCGGGTTGACCAGGCGCCAGCCGAGCCGGGTGTCGACGGTCTCGACGCGGTGCGGGAGGGCCTCGTCGGGGCGGGCGAGGACGAAGGGGGCGCGGCTCATCGACTCCGAGCCGCCCGCGAGGACGATGTCGGCCTCGCCGGCGGCGATCGTGCGGGCGGCGGCGGTGACGGCCTCCAGGCCGGAGGCGCAGAGCCGGTTGACCGTGGCGCCGGGCACGCTCTCGGGGAGGCCGGCGAGCAGGGCGGCCATGCGGGCGACGTTGCGGTTGTCCTCGCCGGCCTGGTTGGCGGCGCCCCAGTAGACGTCGTCGATCCGGGCCGGGTCGAGCGCGGGCACGTCGGCGACGAGCGCGCGGATCACGGTGGCGGCGAGGTCGTCGGGCCGCACGGCGGACAGGGCGCCGCGCAGCTTTCCGATGGGGGTGCGGCGGGCGGCCGCGAAGTGGACGGGACGCAACGCAGGACTCCTGACCGTTCGACGCCGGGAACCGGCACGAGACCACTTAATTAGCACTGCTAGTTTCGGACTATAGACCGGCGACCGGCCTGCTGGGAAGATCCCCGGGAACCTCACCGACGCAGCCGGAGGAGACATGACGGAGCACGCCCTCACGGGCACCCGGGGCCCGCTCACCGCCTACGAGTGGCCGCACCCCCGGCCGCGGTACGTCGCCCTCCTGGTCCACGGCTACGGCGAGCACGCCGGCCGCTACCACGAGACGGCCGGGGTGCTGTCCGGGCACGGCGCGGCGGTGTACGCCGTCGACCACGTCGGGCACGGCCGGTCGGCCGGTGAGCGTGCGGTGATCGAGGACTTCGAGGACGTGGTCGCCGACCTGCGCACCGTGGCCGGGCTGGCGCGCGCCGCGCACCCGCGGCTGCCGGTCGTCCTGATCGGTCACTCCATGGGCGGGCTGATCGCCGCCCGCTACGCCCAGCGGTACGGGGACGGGCTCGCCGCGCTCGTGCTGTCCGGGCCGGTCATCGGCGTCTGGGAGCTGCCCGGGCGCCTGCTCGCCCTCGACGAGATCCCGGACACCCCGATCAGCCCGTCCGCGCTCTCCCGGGATCCCGCGGTGGGCGCCGCCTACGCCGCCGACCCGCTGGTCTGGCACGGGCCGATGAAACGGCCGACGCTGGAGGCGTTCGTACGGACCCTGGAGACGGTCGCCCGGGGCGGCGACGTCGGTGCGCTCCCGCTGTTGTGGCTGCACGGCGACGACGACCGGCTGGTCCCGCTCGACGGCAGCCGGGTCGGCGTGGAGCGGCTGAGCGGCGGCCGTCCGACCGAGCGGATCTACCCCGGGGCCCGGCACGAGGTGTTCCACGAGACGAACCGGGCCGAGGTGTTCGCGGACGTGACGCGCTTCGTCGACGGCGTGCTCGCGCCCTGAGACCGGCCTGCTCACCGCCTGCGGCACGCCGTGTTTGCAGGGGTTCGCCCGGGGCACCCGCGCCCCCATGGAGTGGTTGCGCAGTGCCGCCTGCGTGGGAGAGGACCCCGAGTTGTTCTTTCCCGTGGGCACGTCCGGACCGGCCCTGCGGGACGCCGCGGACGCCAAGCGCGTCTGTGCCCGCTGCCCGGTGACCGCCGCCTGCCTGGACTACGCCCTGGACAGCGCGCAGACGTCGGGCGTGTGGGGCGGGACGAGCGAGGAGGAACGCGCCGAACTGCTCCGCACTCCCCGACACGACGCGACTAGGAGAACCTCCGTATGACTGTGGTGAAGAGCCCGCTGCCCGAAGCGGCCCGTCAGGTCACCTTCGACGCGTTGCAGAGCACCCTTGTCGATCTGCTGGGCCTCTCCCTGATCGGGAAGCAGGCGCACTGGAACATCGTGGGGCCGCGCTTCCGCTCGATCCACCTCCAGCTCGACGAGGTCGTCTCGACGGCCCGCTCCTACGCGGACACGGTCGCCGAGCGCGCCGCCGCGCTCGGCCTGCCGCCGGACGGCCGGCCGGAGACCATCGCCTCGGCGTTCACGCTGCCGTCCCCGAAGGACGGCTGGCTGCGCGACGAGGACGTGGTGCGGGTGATCGCGGAGACCCTGGGGACGGCCATCGGGCGCCTGCGGGAGCGGATCGAGGCGACCGAGAAGGCGGACCCGGTCACCCAGGACCTGCTGATCGGCATCACCGCCGAGCTGGAGAAGCAGCGGTGGATGTTCGAGGCGGAGAACTGGCCGCGCGACTGACCCACCGGACAGGGGACACCCACCGGTCCAGGGGGCCCATTCGAACAGGGAACCCACCGGACCAGGGAGCGCCCACCGACCCGAGGGACACGCACCGGCCCTAGGGGACCCACCGAACGAAGGGGCATGCCATGACCGACGCCCTCGAACTCGACGCGCTGTGGGAGGACTTCCACCGCGTGGTGAACATGACCTCGCAGGAACTCGCCGCCTGGCTGCGGGTGCGGGACGCCGACGAGAACGCGGAGCCGCTGCCCGAGGAGGCCGGCACGCCGACGGGGCAGCATGTGCTGGCGATCCTGCAGAAGCGGCGCACCGACCTGACCGACGACGACATCCGCGTGATGTACCGGGTCGTGGACACGGTGACCGCGCAGACGAACCTGGAGAACGAGCCGGCGGCGGAGGACACCAACCTGCGCCACCGCCTGATGACGCTCGGCCACGACCCGCTCAAGCCCTGAGCCCCGAGCCGCGCCGCCCGGGCCGAGCCCTGAGCCACGCCGCCCGGGTCCCGGCTCCCCCGGTCACGTCAGGCGGCTGAGCGCGGCCGACACCAGCGTCTGCACCCCCGGGAGGACCACGGACAGGTCCGGGGCGAACAGCGGGCTGTGGTTGCCGGGCACGTGGGCGAGCTTCTCGGCCGTTTCCTCGCCCGGCGCCGCCTCCCACACCCCGGCCGGCGTGGAGGTCACGTACCAGTAGTCGTACGGCACTCCCCCGGGCGCGAGGAGGGAGAAGTCCTCGCTGCCCATCGCCTGGCCGAAGTCGAACACCGTGTGCGCGCCGAGGAGTTCGCGGTGCACGGCCGCGATCTCCTCGTCGAGGGCCGCGTCGTTGACCGTCACCGGGCAGCCCGGAATCACCGTGATCCCGGGCGGCACCGGACAGCCGGCCGCCCGGCACTCCCCCTCGACGACACGCCGGAGAGCGGCGAGGACGCGCTCGCGCACGCGGAGGTCCTGGGTGCGCAGGTTGAGGGAGAGCCGGGCCTCGGCGGGGATGATGTTGGGCTTCGTCCCGGCGTGGAACCGCCCCACCGTCAGCACCACCGAGTCCTTCGCCGCGACCTCGCGCGAGACGACGGTCTGCAGCCGGGTGACGACGTACGCGGCCGTCACGAGCGGGTCGACCGTCGACTCGGGCCGCGAACCGTGCCCTCCGACGCCGTGCACGACGACCTCGATGTCGTCGGAGGCCGACAGGGTCAGCCCCGGGGTGTGCGGGCAGAGGCCGGCGAGGCCGGGGGCGACGTGCTGGCCGAAGAGCACGTCGGGGCGCGGGAAGCGGTCGTGCACGCCGTCCGCGACCATCGCCGCCGCCCCGCCCCCCGCCTCCTCGGCGGGCTGGCCGACCACGACGAGCGTGCCGGACCAGGTCTCGCGGGCGGCGGCGAGCGCCTCGGCGGCGCCGGCGAGCCAGGTGACGTGCAGGTCGTGGCCGCAGGCGTGCATCACGCCGTCGACGGTGGAGGCGTACGGCAGACCGGTCGCCTCCCGCACCGGCAGCGCGTCCATGTCGCCGCGCAGCCACACCACCGGCCCGTCCCCGTTGACCAGCGCCCCCACCACTCCGGTACGGCCGACGCCCTCCGTCACCTCGTACCCGGCCGCGCGCAGCCGGGTCGCGAGGCGGGCGGCCGTGCGGTGCTCCTGGAAGGACAGCTCGGGGTGGCGGTGCAGGTCGCGGTAGAAGTCCTCCAGGTCTGCCGTCTTCAGCCCGGAGGTCACCTCACGGGCGAGACGCGCGACGACGGCCGGCTCACTCATACCGCTCCCCTCTCCTCGTGCCCCGCCTCCGCGGACGGGGTGCCCCGCCTCCGCGGACGGGACGCCCGGACCCCGGTGTGCCGGGGGGCGCCAAGTCCACCTCGCAGCCTATGAGAACGGGCTGCCCCGTGCCCCTGAGTGCGGCCGCATCCCGGCGTCCGTCCTCCCCCCGGGGCCCCGCGGCACCGGTCCGGCGCGGGCCGTCGCCGACGACGCCCGGACGGACGGCGTCGACGCGGACGGGGAGCGAGCCGGACGGCGAGGGCGCGGTGCACGGCCCCGGCGCGGCCGACGAGTCCCGGACACGTCACCGCGGGACACGGCCGCGTCGACGTCGTGGGTGTGGCACCCGGTTCCCGCCCCCCGGCGACGTCGGCGAGGACAACTGCGACGGTCTGCTGGGCGGGATCCCCGGAGTGATCGCCCACGTCCACGGACGGGGCCGAGCACCGCCCCGGACCGCCCGCCGACGGGGACGGCCCGCGCCGCGCTCACGGGCGGGCCGTCCCCGTGTCGTCCACCCCCGGGACCGCCTGAGGCATGATCGAGCCATGACGAGCCCCGCCCCGCCCGGCGCGCCCATCCGCGTCCTCATCGCCGACGACCAGGACATGGTCCGCACGGGTTTCCGGTTCTTCCTGGACGCCCAGCCCGACATCACGGTGGTCGCCGAGGCCGCCGACGGCGAGGAGGCGGTCGCGCTGGCCCGAGGGACGCGGCCGGACGTGTGCCTGCTGGACATCCGGATGCCGAAGCTGGACGGGCTGGAGGCCACCCGGCTGCTGGCGGGCCCCGGGGTGGCCGACCCGATGCGGGTGGTCGTGGTCACCACCTTCGACCTCGACGAGTACGTGTACGGGGCGCTGCGCGGCGGCGCGTGCGGGTTCCTGCTGAAGGACTCGGGGCCGACCCTCCTGGCGGAGGCGGTCCGCGCGGCCGCGGCCGGCGACTCGCTGGTCTCCCCCTCGGTCACGGTCCGCCTGCTCCGGCACGTCACGCAGCCCCCGCGGCAGGCCGCCGCGCCGCGCCCCGCGTCCCCCGCCGGGAAGCCGACGGAACCGCTGACCGACCGCGAGCTCGACGTGGTCCGTCTGGTCGCCCTCGGCCACACCAACGCCGAGATCGCCGCCGGACTGTACGTCTCGCTCTCCACGGTCAAGACGCATCTGTCCAGCGTCCAGCTCAAGCTGGACGCACGGAACCGCGTCGAGATCGCGGCCTGGGCCTGGCAGCACGGGTACGCCCAGCCCCGCGGCTGACCCGGGGCGTCACAGGCCGCTCACCGGGAGACCGAGCAGGCGCACGACGGTGCGCAGCACGCCGTTGTCGTTGTTGGAGGGGGCCAGGTGGCGGGCCCGGCGGACGACCTCCGGGTGGGCGTTGGCCATGGCGAAGGACCAGTCGGCGGCGTCCAGCATCTCCAGGTCGTTCAGGTAGTCGCCGAACACCATGGTCTGCGCGGGCGTGATGCCCAGGTCGCGCTGGAGCCGGCGCAGGGCCGCGCCCTTGTTGGCGGTGCGGTTCATGACGTCGACCCAGTGCTCGCCGGAGACCACGACCTGGTGGGTGTCCGCGAAGGACGCCAGGGCGGGAGCGGTGGTCTCCTCGGCCGCCCCGAAGTCGAACAGCGCCACCTTGATGACGTCGTCGTCGACGACGGCGACGTCCTCGACGACCTGGTGGCGGAGGTAGTACCGGCGCACCTCGGCCAGGAAGGCCTCGTCGGCCCGCTCCACGTACGCGGACCGCTTCCCGCACACGACGGCCCCGACGTCCACGCCGCCGGCCGCGAGCCGCCGTACGGCCCCGACGACCTCCGCGACCACGTCCGGCGCCAGCGGATCGGAGCTCAGCTCCTCGCCGTCGCGGACGACATAGGTGCCGTTCTCCGCGATGAAGACCATCCCGTCGGCGACCGCGGCGAACTCCCGCGCCAGCGTCGCGTACTGCCGTCCGCTCGCCGGGCTGAACAGCACCCCGCGCTCCCGCAGCAGCGCCAGCACCTCCCACAGTCCCTCGGGTGTCCGCTTGTCGTCGTCGAGCAGCGTGCCGTCCATGTCGGTGACGACGAGGCGGATGTCGGCGCAGGCGGCCGACGGCTCGGGAGCGGTCAGGTGGGGGGCGTGCGAGTAGGGCATGTCCTGCTTCCTGTACGGCGGTGACCGGATCGTCACCCTACCGGGGGACCCCACGCGCCCCGGGAGCCCCGGTCCGCTGCGCCGATTCCCGGGACACCGTTGATCATGCGGCGGCACAATGGCGTGCGACGGGCAGGACGCGGAGAAGGAGCGGTTGACGTGAGCGAGGGTCACACGCGGTCGGGCCGGTCGGCGCGGCTGAACACCGGCGTGGCGCACAACGCGCGGGTGTGGAACTACTGGATCGGCGGCAAGGACAACTACGAGGTCGACCAGCAGGTCGGCGAGCACGTCGCCGGCATGTTCCCGCTCATCCGGGAGATCGCCCGCGCCGACCGCTGGTTCCTGGGCCGCACGGTGCGTTTCCTGGCCGAGGAGCGGGGGGTACGGCAGTTCCTCGACATCGGCACCGGGCTGCCGACGGCGGACAACACCCACGAGATCGCGCAGCGCGTCGCGCCCGAGTCACGGATCGTCTACGTCGACAACGACCCGATCGTGCTGACGCACGCCCGCACCCTGCTGACCGGTGGCACCGACGGCGTCACCGACTACATCGACGCCGATGTGCACGACCCGGACGTGATCCTCGAACGCGCCGCCCGCACCCTGGACTTCGGCCGCCCGGTCGCGGTGATGATGCTCGGCATCCTGAACTTCGTGCTGGACGTCGAGGCCGCCCGCCACATCGTGCGGCGGATCATGGCCGAGGTCCCCTCCGGCAGCTACCTGGTCCTGACCCACCCCACCCATGACAGCGAGGTGGGCGGCGAGGGCCAGATCCCGGCCATGAAGTTCTGGAACGAGAACGCGACGCCGCCGATCACCGCCCGCAGCGGCACGGAGATCGTCGCGTTCTTCGAGGGCCTGGACCTGCTGGAGCCGGGCCTGGTGTCCTGCTCGCAGTGGCGGGCCGAGCCCGGCTCCCCGGCCGTGGTGCCGCAGTACGGCGCGGTGGCCGTCAAACCCTGACCGGCGTCGAGGCGACCGTGCGGGCCGTGACCGTGCGGGCCCGCGAGCGCGGCGACGCCGAGGCGTCGGACGGGCTGGACGACGGGCGGGTGACCGCGGCCCGCCGCTGGACGTGCCGACAGGAACGCCCCCGGGCCGGTCCAGCGGAGATCACACCGTTCCGCGAGCCGCTGTACCGCTCCGACCGCCTAGGGTGTCGCCGAGTACGCCGACCAACCGGGGCCTGCCCGACGCGCCGCGGCCGGCGCGGTGGGCCGGAGCGGACAACGCCCGCCTGGTCCACCGGCTTCCCGACGGACACGGAAAGTATGATCAAGCAATGTCTGACATGACCGAGACCACACCCGGATGGCTGAGCGCCGACGAGCTCGAGATGGCGCGCGCCCGCATGCCGATCCTGTACGTCGAGGCCGTGCCCGTGCGCGTCGACGACAGCGGCGAAGTCACCAGCATCGGCCTGCTGCTGCGCATCGGACCGGACGGCAATGTCAGCCGGACCCTGGTCTCCGGCCGGGTCCTGCACCACGAGCGGGTCCGTGACGCCCTGCTGCGCCACCTGGAGAAGGACCTCGGCCCGGTGGCGCTGCCGCGCGTCCCCACCTCCCTCCAGCCCTTCACCGTCGCCGAGTACTTCCCGACGCAGGGCATCACGCCGTACCACGACCCGCGTCAGCACGCGGTGTCCCTCGCCTACATCGTGCCGGTGACCGGTGACTGCCGGCCCCGGCAGGACGCCCTGGACCTGGTGTGGTTCGACCCGCAGGAGGCTGCCTCGCCCGCGGTGCAGAGCGAGATGCCGGGCGGGCACGGGTTCCTGCTGCGGCAGGCCCTGGCCCACGTCGGCCTCTCGGCCTCCTGACCGGCGTGGCACCGCGTCGTGCCCTGCCGGATCGTCGTGCCCTGCCGGGTCAGCGTGCGGTGACGATCGGCGCCGCCGCCCGCCGCCCCTGCACCCTGGTCGTGTGCCGGGGCTGCTGCTGCGGCGACGCCCGCAAGCACCCCGGCTACGACCACGCCTGGCAACTGGACCGGCTGCGGGCGGCCGCCGCCGCGTCGGACGGCGGCTTCGAGGTCCGTACGACGGACTGTCTCGGCCCGTGCGACCAGGCCAACGTCATCGTGGTCCAGCCGTCCGCCGCCGGACGCCGGGCCGGCGGCCGGGCCACGTGGGTGGGGTTCGCCATGGACGACGACTGCACGGAGGAGATCCTGGCCTGGGCGTCCGCGGGCGGACCGGGCGTCGCCGAGCCGCCGGTCACGCTGGAGCTCCAGTTCATCCGCCCGCCCCGGGAGACGCGCGCCCGCGGCCGCAGGTGAGGCCTACGCCCGGGACATCTCGTACGTCACCCCGGTCAGCCGCTCCGACACCTCCCACAGCCGGCGCCCGGTCTCCTCGTCGGCCGCCGCGTCGGACAGCCGCACCCGGGTCGGCGCGCCGCGCAGCTCGCCCGGGCCGTCCGGGCCGATGAACTCGCCGCCGCGCGCGTCCGGCGCGGTCGCCGCGTAGAGCTGCGGCAGCGCGCCCCGGTCCGCGGGCTGCGCGAGCAGCGGGCCGCCGAGGTGCCCGAACAGCACCCGGTACAGCCGGACGGGCCCGTCGAACTGCAGGTTCGTGCGGGTGTATCCCGGGTGCGCGAGCACACTGCGCACGGGGCTGCCCGCCGCCGCGAGCCGCCGGTGCAGCTCCCGGCCGAAGACGGCGTTGGCGAACTTCGACTGGTTGTAGAACGCCATCGGCCTGTAGCCGCGCTCGCCGGAGAGGTCGTCGAGGCGCAGGCCGCCCTGCCGGTGGTTGACCGAGCTGACGGTGACGACCCGGGGATCGCGCCCGGCGCCGAGCCGGTCGAGCAACAGGCCGGTGAGCGCGAAGTGGCCGAGGTGGTTGGCGGCGAACTGGAGCTCGTGGCCTGGGCGCTGAGCGTGCGCGGCGGTGCCATCACTCCGGCGTTGTTCACGAGGACGTCCAGGCGCGGGTGGTCGGCGCGCAGCCCGTCGGCGAAGGCCCGGACGGAGTCGAGGTCGGCGAGGTCGAGCCGGCGCACCTCCAGCCGGGCACCCGGCTGTTCGGCGGTGAGCCGCGCGACCGTCCGGTGGCCCTTCTGCGGGTCCCGTACGGCGAGGACGACCCGCGCGCCCGCGCGGGCGAGGGCCAGGGTGGTCGCCAGGCCGAGGCCACTGGTGGCTCCGGTGACGACGTGCACCCGTCCGGTCTGGTCCGGGATGTGCGCGGCGGTCCAGCGCTGCTGCTTGGTCATGCGACACACGTTGCCCACCATGTCACCAAGTGTCAAGATGACATCGAGTGTCATGAATGGCATGGCGGTACGATGGGGTGGTGAGCAGCCGACCGGACGTCACCCTGGCCCAGCGCAAGCGACAGCTCGTCTCGGACGAACTGACCGAGGCGGCGTTGCAGTTGCTCGCCCTGAAGGGGTTCGACGGGGTCACCATCGACGAGATCGCGGTGGCGGCCGGGGTCTCCAAGCGGACGTTCTTCCGGTACTTCGCGTCCAAGGAGGACGTCGTCGTCCAGTTCCTGTCCGGCATGGGCGAGGCGATGCGCGCGGAGCTGGCGGCCCGCCCCGCCGACGAGCCGCCCTCGGTCGCCCTGCGGCACACCGTCCAGGTGCCGGTCGCCGAGTGCGCCGACCGCTCCGACCACGCCGAACGGGCCCTGCGCGTGGTCCGGTTGATCCTGCGCACACCGGCCCTGCGCGCCCGCTTCCTGGAGCGCCAGGCCCAGTGGCGCGACGACCTCGCGGCGGAGCTGACCCACCGCCTGCCGCCCGGCCCCGACCCCGATCTGCGCGCACGGCTGGCCGCCGGGATGACGCTCACCGCCTTCGACACGGTCCTGCAGCGCTGGAGCGACAGCGACGGCACACAGGACCCGGCCGCCCTGACCGACCACGCCTTCACCCTGCTGGCCCCGGCCTTGGACGCCCCCCAACCCGGCGCCTGAGCAGGCGAGTTGGGGCGTGCCGATCTTGATGACATAGGTTGGCCGGATGGTGGAGGGGGCGAAGACCGGGACGCGAGCCGTCCACGGGGGCGGGGTCGCACGCTCGTCGGCGCTGATGGCTCTGGGCACCGTCGTGTCCCGGGCGACCGGCCTGATACGGCAGGTCCTCCAGGGCGCCGGCGTGGGCGGCGGACCGGGCCTGCGCGGCCGCGCTGGGCGGCGGCACCGCGGCCACCGCGCTCGCCCTGACGGCGGGAACCGCCACGCTGGGACTCGGATACGTCGTTCTGGCGCGGCTGCTGAGGGTCAAGGAGCTGCGGGAGCGGCGCGGACCGCGCTGAGGCGTTCACCCAGCCGGGGCTCGTCTCCTTAAGGGCTGGGGACGGCGGCCAAGCCGGTCGTCGTCACGGCGCACACGCGCCCTCGGAGGTGCCGCCCGGCCTCAGCCGGCGGTCCGCCCCTCGTCTCCCACCCGCCGCCCCGCGAGCCATCCGCCGGTCGGGGCGTAGGCGAGGCAGGTGGCCGGAGGGCCGGAGTCCGGCGGCCCGGTCTCCGTCTCCGGGCCGCGCGTGGCCGACAGCGCGAGTGCTCCGTTGACGTGCCCGGCCGGAGTGACCCTGTCCGGTTCCCCGCGGCCGGGGCGAGCAGGTCCGTCGGCCGGGGGAAACGGGCGATCACCACGGCTTCTGCGTCGGGGTGCCGACGGCTCCACCGGCCGACCCGACGCAGCGGGGGCAGCGTCTCGGCGTGAGGCGTGGCCCGCCCGGCACCGGGACGGGGCGGCGGGGCCCCGGACGTCGGCCACCGGCGGCCGGGCGTGACGGCTGGCGCGGGTCGATCGCGCCCGGGAAACACCGAAGGCCGCCTTCCCATCGCTGAGAAGGCGGCCCTGAGCTGCGACTTCAAAAGTCGGGACGACAGGATTTGAACCTGCGACCCCTTGACCCCCAGTCAAGTGCGCTACCAAGCTGCGCCACGTCCCGTTGCCCGCCTGACCTGGGGTTTCCCCCGGCCGAACGTGCATGGAAACCATACCGCACTCGGGTCGGTGGTCGCGCACCCCTTTACGGCGCCCCGCACTTCGCACCCCACCCCCGGCGACCCTCCCGCGGCCCCCTTCCCGGCTGCGGCGCCCCGCACCCGGGAACCGCTCATCCCCGCGCCGGAAGCCCCAGCCCCGGATGCGCCTCGAGCAGAGGCGGCGGGGCGGCCTGGCGCCAGGAGTCGGCCAGGATGTCCCGCAGCTCGTCCTCGTCCTCGAGGGCGGCCAGCCGGACCCGGACCCAGGCGAACTGGGCCTCGTGGTCGGCGATCCAGAACTTCCCGGGCTCGGCGAGGGCCAGTTCGTCGCGCTCCTCCTTGGGGCAGCGCACGGCGATGGAGGTCTCGTCCTCGGGCAGCGTGGCGAACATCTTCCCGGCGACCCGGAAGGTGGGCATGCTCCAGGCGATCTTCTCCGTGGTGTCGGGCAGGGACAGGGCGATACGGCGTACGTCTTCGGCGTCCGGCATGCTTCGCACCGTAGCGTCCGCCACTGACAGTCACCCGGCGCCGACCCGCTTGTAGTACAGGGTGGTCGGCCGCAGGACGCCGGCCGGGCTCGCCGCGTAGTCGGGGATGACCCCGGCCCTCGTCCACCCGGCGGTGCGGTAGAGGTGCTCGGCGGGGCTGTCGGTCTCGGTGTCGAGGTGGAGCAGGGTGACGCCGGCCGCGGCGGCCGCCTCCTCCGCGGTGGCCAGGAGGCCGCGGCCGAGGCCGCGCCCCCGGGCGTCCCGGTGGACCATCAGCTTGACGAGTTCCGCGCGGTGGCGGCTGTTGGGCTTGCCGGGGAACTCCAGGCCGACGGTGCCGACGACACGGTCGCCGTCGTGGGCCGCCCACACCGCGAGCCGCCCGGCGGCCACGCCCGCCACCCGTTCCGTCCACCAGGCGACGGCCTCGGCGCGGTCGAGCGGGGCGAGGAAGCCGACCGAGGCGCCACCGTCCACCGTGTCGACCAGCAGGCCGGCCAACTCCTCGACGAGGTCCAGCAGTCGGCCGGCGTCGAGACGGGTCGTCGTCACGGCAGCACCACCGCCAGCACGTACCGCACCTCCGTGTCCGCCGCGCACCGGAACCGCGTCGGCCCCCAGACGCGCAGCCGCAGACAGTCGCCGGCGTCGAGGTGGTGTGCGACGTCCTGGGCCGTGACGTCGAGGGCGCCCTCCAGGACCCAGATGTGCTGCTCCAGACCGGGTACGGGCGGCCGGTCGTAGGCGATGTCGGCGCCCGCGGCGAGCCGGCCCTCGACCAGTTCGCCCCGCAGTCCGGGGTGCGGCGGCGACACCGAGCGCCGCACGAACCCCGAGGCCCGGTCCTGCCACACGGGCTGCTCGGCGGCCCGCACCAGCGGTTCCGGCTCCGCCTCGACCTCGCCGAGCAGCCGGGACATCGTCCGCCCGTAGACATGGCAGAGGCGGTTGAGCGTGGCGGCGGTGGGACTGATCTCCGCCCGCTCGGCACGGGACAGGGTCGAGCGGCTCACTCCACTGCGCTCGGCCAGCTCCCCGAGGGACCACCCGTGTTCGGCCCGCAGCTCGGCCAGACGGGCGGCGAGCCGGGCGTCGACGGTGTCGGGGGTGGACTCGACCTCTCCAGGCTGTTTCATATTCGGGATGCTATCCCGAATCCGGGAATCATTCGATGCGGTACGGCAGTGATCGGTCACCGTCACGATCAGCCGGCTGCCCGTCGGCACGGACGGGATCGACCGGGGGTGCGCACGTCGGCGCCGCGCTCCGCCGGTGCCCCACGCCAAGAACCACTCCGGCCACACCGGCCGCCCGCCCACGGCACGATGGCCGTCGACACCGCCGCCGAACGGCTCTCACGTCCGCCTCGGTGGCGCCCGGACGCGCACCCGGCTCAGCCAGTGGCGGAGGGCGTGACCTCCCCGAGCGCCTCCAGCACCGGCCGGATCAGCGGGTGCTCCTCCGCGCCGCGCCGTACGGCGGCGAAGACGCGGCGGGTCGGGGCCACCCCGTCGACCGGGCGGACGACCACGCCGGTGAGGTCCATGCCGCGCAGTGCCGACCGCGGGACGAGGGCCACGCCCGCGTCGGCCGAGGCCAGCGCGACGACCGCGCGGAAGTCGTCCGAGGAGTGCTCCAGACGGGGCTGGAAGCCGGCGTGCTCGCAGGCCAGGACCACCACGTCGTGGCAGGGGTTGCCGGGGTAGGGGCCGATCCACGGGTCCTTCGCCAGCTCGGCCAGCGGCACCTCGGCGGCGTCGGCGAGGCGGTGGCCGACCGGGACGACGGCGTCGAAGGGCTCGGCGTAGAGCGGGACGTGGGTGAGGCGCGGGTCGTCGGCGGCCGGTGCCCCGCGGTACTCGACCGCGACGGCGACGTCGACCTGCCGGTCCAGCACCATCGGCAGGCTGGCGTCGCCCTCGGCGTCCTGGACGCGGATCCTGGTCCCCGGGGCGGTGCCGGCCAGCCGGGCCACCGCGGGCGCCACGACCAGGGCGATGCCGGTCGCGAAGGCGGCCACCGTGACGGTCCCGGCGGCCCCGGAGCCGTAGGCGGCCAGTTCCGCCTCCGCCCGCTCCAGCTGGGCGAGGACCGCGTTGGTGTGGGCGAGCAGGATCTCGCCGGCTGCGGTGAGCCGTACCCCCTTGGCGCCGCGTTCGACCAGGCGGTGGCCGGTCTCCTGCTCCAGGGCCGTGAGCTGCTGGGAGACGGCGGACGGGGTGAGGTACAGCGCGGCGGCAGCCGCCGTCACCGTGCGGTGGTCGGCCACCGCACGGAGGATGTGGAGCCGCCGCGCTTCGATCATGCGAACGATTATCGCAATATGTCCGGGCTGCTCAGGCCGCGTCCAGCTCCGCCCGCGCCGCGACGAAGGCGTCGACCGCGCGGTTCACGTCGTCCGTGGAGTGCGCGGCGGACAACTGGACGCGGATGCGGGCCTGTCCCTGCGGTACGACCGGGTAGGAGAAGCCGATCACGTACACGCCGCGCTCCAGCAGCAGCTCGGCCATGCGGCCGGCCCTCGCCGCGTCGCCGATCATCACGGGCGCGATGGCGTGGTCGCCGGGGAGGATGTCGAAGCCCTCCGCGGTCATCCGGCGGCGGAACAGGGCCGTGTTCTCGGCGAGCCGGACCCGCAGGTCGTCCGCCGACTCCAGCAGGTCGAGGACCTGCAGCGAGGCGGCGGCGATCACCGGGGCGAGGGTGTTGGAGAAGAGGTACGGGCGGGAGCGCTGGCGCAGCAGCGCGACGATCTCCGCGCGGGCGGCGACGTAGCCGCCGGACGCGCCGCCGAGGGCCTTGCCGAGGGTGCCGGTGACGATGTCGACGCGGTCCATCACGCCGTGCAGCTCGGGGGTGCCGCGGCCGCCGGGGCCGACGAAGCCGACGGCGTGCGAGTCGTCGACCATGACCATGGCGTCGTAGCGGTCGGCGAGGTCGCAGATCTCGCGCAGGGGCGCCACGTAGCCGTCCATGGAGAAGACGCCGTCGGTGACGACCAGCCGGCGCCGCGCGTCGGACGCCTCCTTCAACCGCGCTTCCAGGTCGGCCAGATCGCGGTTGGCGTAGCGGAGACGGCGGGCCTTGGACAGGCGGATGCCGTCGATGATCGAGGCGTGGTTGAGGGCGTCGGAGATGACCGCGTCCTCCGGGCCGAGGAGGGTTTCGAAGACGCCGCCGTTGGCGTCGAAGCAGGAGGAGTACAGGATCGTGTCCTCCTGGCCGAGGAAGGCGGACAGCCGCGCCTCCAGCTCCTTGTGCACCTCCTGCGTACCGCAGATGAAGCGCACGGAGGCCATGCCGTAGCCCCAGCGGTCCAGGGCCTCGTGGGCGGCGGCGATCACCTCGGGGTGGTCGGCGAGGCCGAGGTAGTTGTTGGCGCAGAAGTTGAGGACCTCGCCGGGGCGGCCGCCCGCGGTGACGGCGACGGTCGCGGACTGCGGGGTGCCGATGACCCGCTCGGGCTTGTGCAGGCCGGCGGCGCGGATCTCGTCGAGGGTGGCGCGCAGGTCGTCGCGCACGGAGTCGAACATCATCAGTCCTTCGAGGAGGTCGGAAGCCGAAGTGAGGGAGTCGAGGTCAGGGAGGCGGAGCCGGGACGTCAGGGGGTCCAGTCGAGGATGACCTTGCCGCCGCGACCGCTCGCCGCGTCCGCGAACGCCGCCTCGAAGTCCCGGTAGCCGTAGCGGCCGGTGATCACGGGGGCGAGGTCGAGGCCGCCCTCCAGCAGCACCGACATCGCGTACCAGGTCTCGAACATCTCCCGGCCGTAGATGCCCTTGATCGTGATCATCGAGGTGACGACGCGGGCCCAGTCGACCGGGAACTCCTCGGAGGGCAGGCCGAGCATGGCGATCCGGCCGCCGTGCGTCATGTTGGCGATCATGTCGCGCAGGGCCTCGGGGCGCCCGGACATCTCCAGACCGATGTCGAAGCCCTCGCGCAGGCCCAGCTCCCGCTGCCCGTCGGCGACGGACGCCCGCGAGACGTTCAGCGCGAGGCTCGCGCCGATCTTGCGGGCCAGTTCCAGGCGCTCCTCGCTGACATCGGTGACGACGACGTTGCGGGCGCCCGCGTGCCGGGCGACGGCGGCGGCCATCAGGCCGATCGGGCCGGCGCCGGTGATCAGGACGTCCTCTCCGACCAGCGGGAAGGACAGGGCGGTGTGCACGGCGTTGCCGAACGGGTCGAAGATCGCCGCCACGTCGAGGTCCACCGGCACACGGTGCACCCACACGTTGGACGCGGGCAGGGCGACGTACTCGGCGAAGGCGCCGTCGCGGCCGACGCCGAGCCCGACGGTGGCCCGGCACAGGTGGCGGCGCCCGGCCAGGCAGTTGCGGCACTTGCCGCACACCAGGTGGCCCTCGCCGCCGACCCGGTCGCCGACCGCGATCTCCGTGACGTCCCGCCCGGTGTCGACGACCTCGCCGACGAACTCGTGCCCGACCACGAGCGGGGTGTGGATGGCCTGCCGTGCCCAGCCGTCCCAGGCCCGGATGTGCAGATCGGTGCCGCAGATGCCGGTCCTCAGGACCTTGATCAGTACGTCGCCGGGGCCGACGGCGGGCTCCGGCACGTCCGTGAGCCACAGCCCGGGCTCCGCCTTCTCCTTGACCAGCGCCTTCAACGCTACGGCTCCTGTGGTGAGGTCCCGGGCACGCCGAAGGGGCCGGCATCCGGGGAGAGGGGTGGATTCGGGGAGCAATCTGCCGCACCCGGTCCTCCCCGGTCCATCGAGGATTTCTTAAGCGGCGCCACAGCTTTCCTTCACACCGGTCCGCCGCCTCCCTTCACACCGGTCCGCCACCTTCCTTCACGCCGGTCCGCCGCCCCCCTCACACCGGTCCGCCACCTTCCTTCCCACCGGTCCGCCACCTTCCTTCACACCGGTCCGGCGCCTTCCTTCCCACCGGTCCGGCGCCCGTCCACGGCCCGGCTACGGCAGCCCGTCGTCCACCGGCCGGTCGAGCCGTGCGACGAGGTCGGCGGCCGTCGCCTTGATGGTCTCCAGACCGGCCCTGCCCCAGGGCCGGGGCGCGAGGTCGGCCACGCACACCGTGCCGAGCACCATGCCGGTCGTGTCGATGAGCGGGGCGCCGAGGTAGGAGCGGATGCCGTACTCGTCGACGACCGGGTTGCCCGCGAAGCGCGGATAGTCGCGGACGTCCTCCAGGACCAGCGCCTTGCGCCGCACGACGACATGCGGGCAGTACCCGTAGTCGCGGGGCAGCCCGCGTCCCACCTCGGGCTTGCCGCCGCGGGCGGCCGCACCGCCGTCCGGGGTGTGCAGCCCGGCGAAGAACTGCCGCTCCTCGCCGATGAAGTTGACCATGGCGTACGGCGCGCCGGCCAGCTCGGCCAGACGGTCCGCGAAGACGTCCAGGGCGGGCTCCGGCCGCTCGCCGAGACCGAGTCGGCGCAGCCTCAGGGTGCGGGCGGGAGCGTCCTTGTCCTCGGGCGTGAGCAGCAGTCGACCGGCCGGACGCGGCGGGTCGTAGCTCATCGGCGGGCTCCGTCGCTGTGGACGTGGGGCATATACGGCTCCGGTGCGTTGTGTGCGGGGATCACCTGTGGGCGCCGCGGCTCGGCCGGGGTACCGCCGGTGCGTGCGCGAGGAGGTGCCTGACCAGGGTGAGCAGCGTCTGGACGCCGGAGGCGGAGATCCGGGCGTCGCAGCGCACGACGGGGATCTGCGGCGCCAGGTCGAGGGCGGCGCGCACCTCTTCGGGGGCGTAGCGGTGGGCGCCGTCGAACTCGTTGACGGCGACGATGAAGCCGACGCCGCGTTCCTCGAAGAAGTCGACGGCCGCGAAGCACTCCTCCAGACGACGGGTGTCGGCGAGGATGACCGCGCCGAGGGCGCCCTCGGACAACTCGTCCCACATGAACCAGAACCGTTCCTGTCCGGGTGTGCCGAACAGGTACAGCACGTGCCGCGGGTCGAGGGTGATGCGGCCGAAGTCCATCGCGACGGTCGTCTCGACCTTGTTCTCGATGCCGTCGAGGTTGTCGGTGGCGGCGCCGGCCGTGGTGAGCAGCTCTTCGGTGCTGAGCGGGGCGATCTCGCTGACCGCGCCGACGAACGTCGTCTTGCCGACCCCGAACCCGCCCGCCACCAGGATCTTCAGCGCGGTCGGAAAGGGGTCGGGGCCGTCGGCGAACTCGTCGTGCTCAGAGCTGTCGTCGTAGTCCATCGAGCACTGCCTCCAGTAGGGCCCGGTCGGTGGGGTTGTGGTGGAACTCGGGGGGCTTGGTGGTCAGCGCCCCGCAGTCGACGAGGTCCGACAGCAGCACCTTGGTGACCGCCGCCGGCAGCTTCAGGTGAGCGGCGACCTCGGCGACCGGGACGGGTGCGCGGCACAGGTCGAGGGCCTGGGTGTGCTCGGGGCCGAGGTAGCCGAAGGGGGTCACCCCGGTGGCCCTCACCTGTGACATGAGGTCGAGGGCGACGGTGGGCCTGGTGCGGCCGTTGCTGACCGTGAACGGGCGCACCAGGCGTCCGGCCGCGTCGTCGAGCCAGGGCCCGTCGCCGGCCGCCGCCACGTTCAAGGCCTCATCACCGACGGTGCGACGGCCTGCTGCCGGGGCGCGGTCACGAGGTAGGGGCGGACGCTCTTGACCAGCATGGCCATCTCGTAGCCGAGGACCGCGGCGTCGGCCTCGCGGCCGGCGAGCACGGCGAGACAGGTGCCGGAACCGGCCGTGGTGACGAACAGCAGGGTCGAGTCGAGTTCGACGACGACCTGGCGTACGTCTCCGCCGTCGCCGAAGCGGACGCCGGCGCTGCGGCCGAGGGAGTACAGGCCGGAGGCCAGGGCGGCCATGTGGTCGGCGCTGTCGGGGTCGAGGCCGTGGACGGACTTCACGAGGCCGTCGGAGGAGAGGAGGACCGCACTCGTCGTGTGCGGTACGCGCTGCACGAGGCCGCTCATCAGCCAGTCGAGATCGGATACCTGGCCGGTCGGCGCATCGCTCGCCATGGTGGATCGACTCCTTGGGGTACGAAGGTCTGCGGGAGCGGTGGGGGTGAGGGCGGGGGTGGTAGGGGGCGTGCTCATCCGGCTGGTGCGCTCCCGTCGTGCCGGGTGGTGGGGTGGTGGTCGGGGCCGGACGCGCCGTGGGCCCGGGGGGTGGCGGGCGCGGGCGCGGGGCGTGCCGCGGATGTGGGTGACGCGGGCGGTACGGCCGTGGTGTCCGGCGGGGGCCGCAGGGGGTCCGCCGGGGTGTAGGGGGCGGGTTGCGAGGCGTCCGGCTCCAGGCTCTGCTGGGCCTCGGCGAGGCCGATGCCGCGCTGGAAGGCGGCCATGAGGCCGGGGTCGTGGCCGACGGGGTGTTCGGCGTCCTGACGGGGGGCGGGGCCACCGCGCAGCTGGGGCACGATGTGTTCCTGGGCGCGGCGGCGGGGCAGTTGGGGCTTGCCCATGGTGCCGCGCACCGCGCCCGCGCGGGGGGTCGGTGCGCGGCCCTCGTGCTCCTCCACGACGGGCCGGTCGCCGGGCCGCACGCCGGGCACGGCCTCCGCCGGGTTGGGCCGCTCCTCGTGGGCGCCGCGGACGGGCAGGGGCGCGGGGCCGCGGCCGGTCCCGCGCGGGCTGTCGTGCCGGGCCCGGCCGGGCGGCGTCGCCGGCCCGTCGTGGCGTCGGGTTCCGGGGCCGGTCTGGGGGTTGGGCGGTACGGCCCGCGGGGTCGGCGGCCGGCGCTCCCCGCCGGACTCCTGGTGCGGCGGTGCGGGCGACGGCGACCGTCCTGCGGCGGCCGTGCCACGCGCCGCTGGGTCGTCGCCCCCGCGGTGGCCGCCGGCCGGCATCGGCGCACCGCCCGGCGCGGGCCCGGCCGTGCGGACGGCCTGAGAGCGGGGGGTCGGGGTCCGGGGCTGGGACGGGATCTGCGGCTTGGCCGGCGTCAGGGTCTCGGCCCGTACCGGGACCTGGGCCTGGGCCTCCCGGGGCGCCCGCCCCCTCGCGCCCTCCCCAACCGGCGTCCCTCCCCCGCCGCTCTCCTCCGTCTGCGGCGCGAGCGTGTCCGGCGCCGAGCCCAACAGGGCCTGGGGTACGACGAGTACGGCCTGGACGCCGCCGTAGATGTTGGTCTGGAGGCGGACCCGGATGCCGTGCCGGCGGGCGAGCTGGGAGACGACGTAGAGCCCGATACGGCCGTCGGCCAGCAGGCGGCCGACGTTGACCTGGTCGGGGTCGGCGAGCAGGGCGTTCATCCGGCTCTGTTCCTCGACGGGCATGCCGAGGCCGCGGTCCTCGACCTCCACGGCGAGCCCGGAGGTGACCAGGTTGGCGCGCAGCAGCACCTGGGTGTGCGGGGCGGAGAACAGCGTGGCGTTCTCGACGAGTTCGGCGAGCAGGTGGATGACGTCGGCGACGGCGTGCCCGCGCAGTTCGCCGTCGATCGGCGGCACCAGCCTGACCCGGGAGTACTGCTCGACCTCGGCGATGGCGGAGCGCAGCACCTCGGTCATGGAGACCGGGTTGCTCCACTGCCGCCGGGAGACGGCGCCGCCGAGCACGGCGAGGTTCTCGGCGTGGCGGCGGATGCGGGTGGCGAGGTGGTCGACGTGGAAGAGGCCCTTGAGGAGGTCGGGGTCCTCGATCTCGTTCTCCAGCTCGTCGAGGATCGAGATCTCGCGGTGCACGAGCGACTGGAGGCGCCGCGCGAGGTTGACGAAGACCTCGAGTTTCTGTTCGCTGCCGACCTGACTGGAGAGCTGGGCGGCCTGGACGACGGCGGTGACGGCCCCGTCGTGGGCGCGGGACAGGTCGGCGGCGAGCAGTTCGAACTCGTCGGCCCGGGCGGGCGGGGTGCCGCGCGAGGTGCGCTGGGGCGGGGCCTCGCCGCGGCGCAGGGTGTCGAGCAGGGTGCGCAGGTCGGCCTCGCCGCGTGCGCTGGTGCGGCGCAGGGTTTCGATGCGGTCGCTGACCGAGCGGGCGGCGCGGTCGGCGGCCACGGCCGCGATCAGGATGCCCGCGGTGGTCACGCCGAGCGCGCCGGCCAGGACGGCCCACAGGGTGGGGCCGGGCCGGGCGCCGGTGGAGCGCACGGCGAACAGCACGGCCGCGCAGGCGCTGAGGGCGACGGCGGTCGGTGGCAGCACGGCGAGCCGCAGGAGTTGGGGCCGTATGTGTGTCTCGGCCGGTGCGGGTGCGGTGCGGGCGACCGGTCGTCCGTGCCGTCCGCCCTCACGGCGGTCTGCGCGTGCGGCCGGTGCGCGGAGGTGAGACATCGGGGTCCTCGTACTGTGTCCGTCGGGCGTGGTGGTTCGCGCCTGGTGCGCGACTCGGGCGGGCGCCATCGCGGTGTCGGTCGAGAGGGCCGCGTATTCGGCCGCACGTCGCCCGACGGACACTCACAGTAGTCGCCAACGCAACAAGTGCGGCGGGCAGTTGACAAACTCCCGCAGGGAGCGTCCCGCTCTGGTATGAGGGCTCGCACGAAAGACCGATAACCCCGCGTCCCGTTGCGACAATCCGAGGAAAGAAGTCGATCAGACCTGATCAGAGGTGGCCGCAAACAAAAGGTGAGGGCCGGGGGCTCTTCGCTCCCCGACCCTCACCGCCGTACGCCCGGACGGTCCCGCTCAGCCCGCCGGGACCGCGTCCGGGGCCTGGCCGTCCTCGGCCGCCCCCTTCGGAACATCACGCTCGGTATCTGCTTTGGCCTTCGTTCCGGCCTCGGTCAGAGGCCGCCAGCCGCCCGCCGGCGCGAGCGCCACGGCGCGCCACCACGGCTCGGCCGGGACGGTCTCGGCGGTCGGCTCGAAGGGCTCGCCGGGGCGGGGCAGCGCGAGGGGCGCACCGGCGGCGCGCGCGGCGGCCAGGGTGCCCTCACCGGGGTCGGACCACGCGTGCGTGGCGAGGTTGAACGTGGCCCAGTGGATGGGCAGGAGCCTGCCCGCCGGGCCGCCCTGGAGGTCGAGGTGGGCGCGCAGGCCCTCCTCGGGCGTCATGTGGATGTCGGGCCAGAACTCGGAGTACGCGCCGATCTGGATCATCGTCGCGTCGAACGGGCCGTGCTCGGCGCCGATGTCCCGGAAGCCCTCGAAGTAGCCGGTGTCGCCGCTGTGGTAGATCCGGTGCTCGTCGCCGGCGACGACCCAGGACGCCCAGAGGGTGTGCTGCGTGTTGCGCAGACCGCGGCCGCAGAAGTGGCGGGCCGGGGTGGCGGTGAGGGTGAGTCCGCCGACCTTGGTCGCCTCGTGCCAGTCCAGCTCGCGCAGCCGGTCCGCGGACACGCCCCAGTGTTCGAGGTGGGCGCCGACGCCGAGCGGGACGGCGAACAGGGTGTCCGTGCCGGCCAGCGCCTTGATCGTGGGCATGTCCAGGTGGTCGTAGTGGTCGTGCGAGATGACGACGACGTCGACCGGGCCCAGGGCGGCGAGCGGGAGCGGGACCGGGTGCAGTCGCTTCGGGCCCGCGAAGGGGAAGGGGGAGCAGCGCTCGCCCCAGACGGGGTCGAACAGCACCCGCTGCCCGTCGATCTCCGCGAGCACGCTGGAGTGGCCCAGCCAGGTCAGGCGCAGGCCCGTGGCGGGCGGCCTGGCGAGGTCGGCGACGGTGGTGGCGTGCACCGGGACCGTCCCCGCGGGGGCGCGGCGGGGGCGGGCCTCCCTGTCGAAGAACACCTTGGCGAAGTCGAGGGCCGAGCCCGAGGGGCGGGTGCGCGCCGGCCCGCCGGGGTTCTGGAAGACCCCGTCCTTGAAGCGGGGCGATCTGCGGATGCGCGCCAGGCGCTCACCGCTCGGGTCCGCGCCGAAGGCCTCGGGCTGCAACGCGCGGAGCCCGGAGCTCAGGGAACGGGAACCGGCCACGGTACCTCCAGGTGGAGTTGCTGAGGATTCCCATTATGGTCGGCCCCTACGACAAAGCCGGACCGCCCTCCTGGGGAGCCCGCGACGCCGCGTCGGCACGGCGGCCGCACGCTCTCGACACTGACCCACCGTTCAGTAACGGTTACGGTCGAGGAACCCGCGTGACCGCCCCCTTGCTCTCCCTCACCCGGACCGACGACATCACCGGCCGCCAGGGCTTCCTGGTCGCCGACCGGCTCGTGCGCGGTGTGTGCAGCGGCGGTCCGCGGATGCGGGAGGGCTGCACCCTGGAGGAGGTCACCGAGCTGCCGGACCACCGGCGAGGATCCGGGGCAGGCGCAGGACGCGGTGGACCGGGCGGCCGCCGAGGCGGGGCCCGCCTTCGTCGGTCCAGGCCGTCTACCCACTGCCCGACGAGACCGCGGTTCGGGGGCGGCTCGCGGACGCCTTCAGTCGTGGCCGTCGCCGACGTCAAGGGCACGATCGCCGATCCGGCGGGTCTCGACGTGGAGACGCTGCCGGCCGCGCGGGACGCCCACGGCACCGTCGACCGCTCCGCCCTGCGTGCCACGGACCGGGAACTCCGAGGAACTGCTCCACGCGCGCGCGGTGCGCGTGTTGCCTGACGTCGTGGTCAACTCCGGGAACAAGGCCTGTTGGTGGACGCTCCTCGGCGACGTCGGCGCGGACGCGGACGAGGCGTTCGCGTACACGCGCCGCTCGATGCGGGCGCTGGTCCAACCGGTGCAGGCGCATGCCGACACCGACGGGACGACGCCCCGGACCGCCGCGCACGCGATCGCCGTACGGCGGCTGCCGGTGGTCGCGGAGCCGTTCGGCCGCCACCGGTGAAGGCGTCGGCGCAGGTCGCGGGCCCTGTGTAGGGTGACCGCGTGGCGAGAGTCCGGTTGAGTGTGGCCGAGCGGCGCGAGGAACTGCTGCGGGCCGCCATCGAGCAGATCGAGGCGCGGGGCGTGGCGGCGGTCAGGATCGCCGACGTGGCCGCGGCGCTCGGCGTGAGCAACGCACTCGTGCTCTACCACTTCTCGACCAAGGAGAAGCTCGTCGCCTCCGCGTTCGCGTACGCGGCCGAGGACGACCTGAGGCACCTGCGCAAGCTGCTCGGCCGCCGCACCACCGCCCTGCGCCGGCTGCGGTCGGCCGTGCGCTGGTACGCGCCGACGGGCCAGGCCAAGGGCTGGCGGCTGTGGATCGAGGGCTGGGCGGTGTCGCTGCGCGAGCCCGCCCTGCGGAAGGTCGCCCGCGACCTCGACCGGCAGTGGAAGGCGGCGCTGGCCGAGGTCATCGCGGAGGGGGTGGCCGCGGGCGAGTTCCACTGCCCGGACCCGTCCGGCACCGCCCTGCGCCTGACGGCCCTGCTCGACGGCCTCGCCGTGCAGCTGACCTCCTACGACGGCGCGGTCTCCCGGCCCCGCGCACGGGAGTGGGTGGACGAGGCACTGGCCCGGGAACTCGGGCTGGAGACGCGGACGTTGAACGCCGAGCGACTCTGAGCCCTTCAGGCTGTCGGCGCGGGGGTGTCAGTCCCGTCTGCTCACCTCGCGGGTGCGCGGCCGGCCGCCAGGCGTCGGCGGCCGGCCGCGCACCGGCGGGGCTCACGCCACGGAGGCGATCCGCATCTTGATGTCGTCCGGCGACAGCGTGCCCTTGGCCGTCACATGGTCGCCCGAGGACTCCCCGCGCAGCCGGCGCCCGATCCACGGCACGAGGTACTCGCGCGCCCAGTGCACGTCGTCGCGCCGAATCTCGAGGGTGCCGCGCGGCGGGAGCGGCGGCCAGGGCTGCTCCGGGTCGGCGGGCACCTCCAGGCCGAGGACCTGCCCGGCGCGCAGGGCCACGCGCGTGTGCCCCTCCGGGGAGAGGTGGAGCCGGTCGTGGTCCCAGGCCCGGCGGTCCTGGACGGACTTCAGGGACCACAGGTCGAGCACCGGGCAGCCGTACCGGTCGGCGATGGCGCGGACGTGCCCGTTGTAGGTGGCGATCTTGCCGCGCAGGTGCTTGAGCACGGGGACGCCACGGGTGTCGAAGCCGGTCGTCACCATGACCGTCCCGGCCGCGGAGGTCAGCGCGGCGATCGCCCGTTCGAAGCGCTCCGCGACCTCGTCCGGGTCGGTGCCGGGACGGAGGATGTCGTTGCCGCCCGCGCAGAAGGAGACCAGGTCGGGCGCGAGTCGCACCGCCTTCGGCAGCTGGTCGGCCATGATCTGGTCGAGCAGTTTGCCGCGCACCGCCAGGTTCGTGTAGTTGAAGTCGCCCTCGGGCCGCAGGTCCGCGAGCAGCACCGCGAACCGGTCGGCCCAGCCGACGAATGCCCCGTCGGGGCCGGGGTCGCCGACGCCCTCGGTGAAGCTGTCCCCCACCGCCACGTACGACCCGATCACTGATCTGCTGTCATTCTTCGAATCGTCTGCCACAGCAGTGCATGATTCACCTTCGAATGTGACCTACGCGACCGTAGGCGAGGGTTGACGGGCGGTGAGATAAGCCACTCCTAAAGAATTTGCCAATCAGGGAATAGACCCCCCGTCAGCCGCGTCGATGCGACGACCACACCCGGAACCCGCTGATCCGGAAGTGGCTCCAGGTGGTGCGGAACGCGAAGTGCCCGCTGGTGTACGGCTCCGGGTCGGTGTGGTCGAAGACGAGCCGCCCGTTGTTCCACCACTGGACGGTGGAGCCGTCGGAGACGACACGGACGCGGTTCGGCTCATTGGCCACGAGCAACGGTTCGGTGTAGTCGAGGACGAGCGGCCGCACCCCCGCCCGGCCGACGTAGCGGCGCAGCCGGGTCGTGGTGTTGGTGTTGGCGCCGTAGCCGACGTAATACGCCCTCAGGTGGTCGTATTCCGCCAGCGCCCCGCCCCTGGGGGTCGCGAAGAGGTCGTCCGGGGAGCGGACGTCGACGGCGTTCCAGAAGTTGTTGAGGTCGGAGACGCGGTCGTTGACGCCGCCCGCGGCGACCGGGGTGGCGGTGTACTCGAGGACGTACGGCCCTTGGAGGCGCTGCTTGAACCAGATCGTCGCGCCGGCGGGTACGTCCACCTCCAGGATCCCGCGGGAGGCGGTGACCGTGCCGCCCTTCTCGAGTTCGACGGCCCACCGGCCGAGGCCGTGGCGGAAGTCGTCGTGGGCGACGAGACGGCGGTGGCGGGACGCGGCGCTCGCGGTGGCGGCCGGGGCGAGAGCGGCCAGGGCGGCGCCGGCGGCCAGGGTGCCCAAGGCCCTGCGGGTGGTCGTCATGGAGTACGGCTCCTTCGGTGGGCCGGGTGGTGTGGGTGACGGACCTCCGCCCCCACGTCCAGAAAGCGCTTTCCCCTGTCGGGGATCACTGTGCCCCCACTCCACCCCCCTTGTCGATGCCTCCGGAGGCCGTCCGCACGCACGCCGAAGGCCGGACCCGGGAAGGTGCATTCCAGGGGTCCGGCCTTCGGCGTGCGTGTTCGGGCAGGGGTCGTGCGGTGGTCGTGCCGGAGGTCAGCCGACGGAGACGCCGTGCGAGCGCAGGTAGGCGATCGGGTCGAGGTCCGAGCCGTAGTCCGGCGTGGTGCGGATCTCGAAGTGCAGGTGCGGGCCGGTCACGTTGCCGGTCGCGCCGGAGAGGCCGATCTGCTGGCCCGCGGAGACGGACTGGCCGGCCGAGACCGAGAGCGAGGACAGGTGGGCGTACTGGGCGTAGTAGCCGTCGGCGAGCTTGATGACGACCTGGTTGCCGTACGCCCCGCCCCAGCCGGCGGAGACGACCGTGCCCGCGCCGACGGCCTTGAGCGAGGTACCGGTCGGGACGACGAAGTCGACGCCGGTGTGGTAGCCGCTGGACCACATGCTGCCGGCCATGCGGTACGGGGTGCCGACGGTGGCACCGGCCACGGGCTTGGTGTAACCGCTGGAGTTGCCGCCGCTCTCGGCGACCTGGGTGGTCGACGTCTGCGACGACGAGGACTCCGAGGCCTTCGACGACTCCGACGCCTTGGAGGGCTTCGAGGGCTTCGAGGACTTCGAGGACTTCGAGGACTTCGACGAGGAGGAGGAACCGGACGAAGCGGACGGCGTCTTGGGGGCGCCGGTCGTGGCCTTCTTGCCGATCGACAGCTTGAGGCCGGGGTGGATCAGCGACGGGTCGTCACCGACCGCCGCACGGTTGTCCTCGTACAGCTTGTGCCAGCCACCGCTGACGTTCTGCTCGTCCGCGATCTTCGAGAGGTAGTCGCCGGCCCGCACCGTGTAGGTACGGGGGGTCGCGGCGGCCTTCGACCCGGTGGCGGCCTGCTGCGCGACCGGAACGGCCTGGACGGCCTTTCCCGAGACCGAGGAGACCGACTCGGCCGCCGGCTTGGCGGGCGCGGCGTGGGCGCCGGTGGCCCCCATGAGCGGAAGGGCGAGCGCGGCGCCCCCGGTTCCGGCGACGGCTATGGAGCGGGTGAAGCGCTGGGTTTTCGGACGGCGGTGCTTACCCTTCGCGGGCATGGCGAATTCCTCTCCGGCGCCTGCGAGGTGAGCTGTCGGGTGCGGACTGGAGATGCCCGGCCGCGCCGAGGCGCGGCTTTACCCCAAGCCTGTTCCGGAGACCGGAACAGGCGGTTCTGCCTGTGGGTCCCCCGCTCCTGCCGTGCACGGGTGAGTGTGCGGACTCCGGGCGGCGGCAGGATTCGGCGGCCCGTCCGGATTGGTGTGGAACGTAAGCGACCAAGACGCACAGGGACAAGCGAAGGTTGTGCTGTCACGGCATTTCTCGTGATCCGCCGTGGGAATTCCCGGTCACCGTCCGTGAGCCAAAAGGCCAGCCTTTCACCGAAGACCCTGGAAAAGCACCCGAATTACGTGAACATGACGGGCGACGCTCGGTCACGAATATGACGCTCCTCACGTGACACGTCTCCAGGTTCGTTTACTCCAGAGCGAGTTGGAACGAAGGATTCCAATTCGGACAGAACTCTCAGATGCGACGCAGCCGGATAACCGCCGCATCAAGGTCACCACGCAACCCGGTACGCAGCCCGTGATGCAACAACACCGCCCCTCGGTGCACTTCGCCCGTTTCGAGGCATTCGTACGAGACTGTCGGGTCGAGGCCGCGCAGGCGCAGCGCCGGCACCGGCTCGCCGTACCGCTGCGTCTGGAGCCAGGCGAGGACGACGGTCTCACCCCCGCGCACGTACTGCACGGCGCTCAGCCCGCCCTCCGGGGGGCGCAGCCGGTAGAGGTCGCCGTGCTGCACGAGGGGCCGGATCTCCTTGTAGAGGTCGACCCACCGCCGAGCCTCGGCGAGCTCCTCCTCGGTCCACCCGGAGAGGTCGCCGCCGACGCCGAGCACTCCGGCCATGGCGCTGACGAACCGGAAGCGCAGCGAGCTGGTCCGGCCGTTCAGCTGGGTGTTGGGGCTGTCGGTGACCCAGGCGGCCATCACGCGCGCGGGATGGATCTGGCTGAAGCCGTGCTGGATGGCGAGGCGGTCCAGCGGGTCGGTGTTGTCGGAGGTCCACACCTGGTCGGTACGGCTCATGACCCCGAGGTCGATCCGGCCGCCGCCGCCCGAGCAGGACTCGAAGGCGACCCCCGGGTGGGCCGCCCGCAGCCGGTCCAGCAGCGCGTACAGGGCGCGCACGTGGTCGACCCAGAGCCGCTGCGGGTAGGGGTCGTCGGGCCAGCCGGCGTCGGTGAAGCAGCGGTTGAAGTCCCACTTGACGTAGTCGATGGGAGCGCTGGACAGCAACGTGTCGAGCTGCTGCCAGAGGTACTCCTGCACGTCCTCACGGGCGAGGTTGAGGACGAGCTGTTTGCGGAGTTCCGTCCGCTTTCGCCCCGGTTGGAACTGCACCCAGTCGGGGTGCGCCCGGTACAGGTCGCTGTCGGGGTTGACCATCTCGGGCTCGACCCAGATGCCGAACTGCATGCCGAGCGCATGCACGTGGTCCGCGAGGGGCCTCAGGCCCTTCGGGAAGCGGTCGGGGTTGGGCCGCCAGTCACCGAGGCCGGCGTGGTCGCCGGTGCGCGCGCCGAACCAGCCGTCGTCGACCACGAACAGCTCGACGCCGACGTCCGCGGCCCGGCGTGCGAGGGCCGCCTGTTGCTCCTCGGAGATGTCGAAGTAGGTGGCCTCCCAGGAGTTGAACAGCACGGGCCGGTCGCGCTCGGCGTCCGGGATCACGTACGCGCGCTGGTAGGCGTGCCAGGCGCGGCTCGCGCCGCCGAAGCCGCCGTCGGTCCACAGGCCGGCGAAGACGGGCGTGGTGAAGGACTCCCCCGCCGCCAGCCGCAGCAGGCCCGAGTCGTCGTAGCCGGCGCCGCCGGTGATCTGCACGCGCGCGTCGGGGAGCTGCGCGACGGCGATCCGCCAGGAGCCCGACCAGCCGAGGGCGCAGCCGTAGACCTCGCCGCGTTCCTCGGTGGCGTCGGTGTCCAGGGCGACCCAGGGCAGGTGCTGGTGGCCGGTGTGGCCGCGGCGGCTGCCGATGACCTTCTCGCCGTAGGTGAGGGGGGACCGCGTGAGGCGGGACTCGGCGGCCCAGCGGCCGTGCAGCTGGGACAGGCGCCAGCCGTCGCGGTCGGGCAGCGTCCAGGTGGCGGAGTCGGCGCGGAGCAGCTCCAGCGGCTCGTCGCCCTCGTTGCGCAGGGTCGCCCAGCGCTCGACGACGTCGCCGCGCATTCGGTAGTGCAGCGTGACGGCCAGCCCGGCGTCCCGGAAGCGCAGCCGCAGTTCGTCGTCCTCGCTCTCGTGCCCCGCGAAGACCCACTCGGTGCCGCGCCGTCCGGCGGTGCGCACGGACAGGGCGGGCCGCACGAAGCGGGCGCCGCCCTCGACCGGGTACTCCTCCCGGCCGTCGAGCGGCGACTCGAAGGGCCAGTAGTCCGGCAGCGGCCGCTCGGCGAGCGCCTCGGCGTCGGCGAGGGCGAGCCGCGGACCCCAGTGCAGATGCACCAGCTCGTCGGCCTCGGTGACATGGACGGCGTAGCTGCTGCCGGGTCCCGAAAGGAGCCAGGTACGGCCGTCGACGGCGGACTCGGGCATCAAACCCCCACTGATTCGAACAGGTGCGATCAAGCACGAACATCATCAGGGGCGGGCGTCCCGCTGGGCAAACCTGGGCGACGACCGTTCACCGGGCCGGGTGGCCGCGCTCACCCGTGGACGCCCCCGGGCGCCGCGCATCCGTGTCGTATCGTCGGGGAAGTGTTCCGTCGGCCACCCCGAGCCGCGCCGGCCGGGACCGACGACTGGAGGAGCCCCTGTGACGCAGCAGATCCCGTCGACCGAACCCGAGTTGGCCGGCGTGCGCAACTTCCGCGACGTGGGCGGCCTGCCGACCGTCGACGGACGGCGGGTGCGTCACGGCGTGCTGTTCCGCAGCGGCCACCTCGCGCACGCGACCGGCGAGGACGCCGTGTTCCTCTCCTCCCTCGGCCTGCACACCATCTTCGACTTCCGCAACGCGGCGGACCAGAAGCTGGAGGGCGCGGACGTCGAGCTGCCGGGCGTGCGCAATGTGAACCTGCCGCTGACGGACCCGGCGGACGGCGCGGAGTTCTGGAAGATGGTCCGCGACGGCGACATCGACCAGCTGCGCGAGATCCTCGCGGACGGCAAGGCCGCGCACCGGATGATCGTCTCCTACCGCACGATCATCCGGGAGCGCACCGCCGAACACTCCCAGGTGGTGCACGCGCTCGCCGAGGACAGCGTCCCCGCCCTGATGCACTGCGCCGCGGGCAAGGACCGGGCCGGCCTGTCCGTCGCGGTGACGCTGCTCGCCCTCGGTGTCGAGCGCGACGCGATCCTCGACGACTACCTGAAGTCGAACGCCAAGCACCGCCGCTACAAGGTCCACCGCACCAGCACCTCCGCCTCGGCCTACTCCCCCGAGGTCATGGAGCTGCTCAGCCCCCTCTTCGACGCGCGCGCCGAGTACCTCGCGGCGGCGATGGAGACCATCGAGGAGACGTGGGGCGGCGTCGACGCCTATCTGGAGCGGGGCCTCGGGCTGACCGCCGGGACCCGCGAGCGGCTGCGGGAGCGGATGCTCGACTGAGCCCCGCGGGCCTACTGCTTGGCGCCGACCTCGAAGAGCAGCCAGAGGAACGCCGCGAAGACGTGCCCCACCGCGATGTAGATGATCAGCCGGATCCAGAGGCTCCGCGGGAACCTCTCCTCGATGTCGCTCATGACGTCTCTCCAGGGGTGGGACCGAGGCACAGTGCGGCCGTCGGGCTCTGCAGCAGGGTGTGGACGAAGAGGAGCTCCACGCCGTCGGGGTCCTGTGCGGCGATACGGTGCGGGGTCAGCGAGTCGAAGTGCGCGCTGTCGCCCGGGCCGAGCAGGTGCGTGGTGTCGCCGAGCCGCAGCCGCAGCCGTCCGGTGAGGACGTACAGCCACTCCTCACCGGCGTGCACCCGCACGATGTCGCCCTGGGAGCCGTACGGCACGTGGACGCGCAGGGCCTGCATGCCCCGCCCGGGCGCACCGGCCTGCCAGTACGTCCAGCCACCGGCGTGGGTCGGCTCCATGGCGTCGGCGCGCACGACGGCGTCCCGGCCGGCGACCGTCTCGCCGAGCAGCTCCGAGACGGTCGTACCGTAGACACGGGCGAGCGCCAGCAGCATCGGCAGCGAGGGCTGACGCTGCCCGGTCTCCAGCCGGGAGAGGTGGGCGGGCGACAGACCGGCGGCCCGGGCCGCGGCCTCCAGCGTCAGTCCGGCCCGGCGGCGCAGGGCGCGCAACTGCGGTGCGACGGCGGGCAGGGTGTCGCCCGGGCCGGGAACGGAACCGGTGCCGGGACCGTTACCGGAATCGATGCCGGGATCGGCGTCGGAGGAGCTCATGCCTCCATTCAGCCCGAGCCTTGCCTCTCTGGCAAATTTCTTGCCTCAGAGGCAAAACCCTCAAACGGCCCGTCGCCGGGGCCGGTCACCGGTTGGCCACCGCCTGCTTGATCAGTGTCCTGCCGAAGTCCCACATCAGTCCGCCCCCGCTGTGCGCGTCGTCCATCACCTCGGTGAACGCGTCGACGAACCGGTCCACTTCCCTCTCCCCGATCACCAGCGGCGGGATCAGCTTGATCACCTCCAGCTCGTCGCCGGACACCTGGGTGAGGATCCGGTGGCGCTGGAGCAGCGGGACGACCACCATCTGCGCGAACAGGCCCTTGCGGGCCGCCTGGAGCATGGCCCACCGGCCGCGCAGCTTCAGCGACCTCGGACGGCCGAACTCGATGCCGACCATCAGGCCCCGGCCGCGGACGTCGGCGAGCAGCTCGTACTTCTCGGTGAGGGCGGCCAGCCGTGACCTCAGCAGCTCCCCGGTGACGCGGGCGTTCTCGACGATCCGGTCGTTCTCGATGACCGACAGCACCGCGAGGCCGGCTGCCATCGCCTGCGCGTTGGAACCGAAGCTCGCCGAGTGCACCAGCACCCGGTCCATGGACGAGTAGACCTTCTTGAAGATCCAGTCCTTGCCGAGCGTGGCGCCCACCGGCACATAGCCGCCGGAGAGCGCCTTGGCCACGCACACCAGGTCGGGCTCGACGCCCTCCTCGTGCTGGTGGGCGTAGAAGTCGCCGGTCCGGCCGAGACCGGTCTGCACCTCGTCTGCGATGAGCAGCGCCTTGTGCCGGTGCAGCAACTCCTGGGCGGCGCGCAGAAAGCCGGGCGGGGCCTCGTGCACGCCCTTGCCCTGGACCGGCTCGACGATCAGGGCGGCGACGTCGCCCTGCTTCAGCTCCCGTGCCAGCGCGTCGAGATCACCGAGCGGGACGGCGGTGTCGGGCAGCAGCGGGGCGAAGCCGTCCCGGAAGCCGGATTCCCCGTTGACCGACAGGGAGCCCGTGGTCAGCCCGTGGAAGGCGTGGTCGCAGTACAGGACCCGCGGCTTCCCGGTTGCGTACCGGGCGAACTTCAGCGCGGTCTCGACGGCCTCCGTCCCGCTGTTGCCGAAGAACACCCGGTCCAGGTGCGGGCTGTGGGCGAGGAGCTTCTCGGCGAGCAGCCCGGGCAGCGGCTGGCAGTCGAAGCGGGTGAGGTCGGCGAGCTGGGCGTCGAGGACGTCGTGCAGCGCCTTGCGGACGACGGGGTGGTGACGGCCCAGGCCCATCACCCCGAACCCGGCGAGCATGTCCAGGTAGTCGTTGCCGTCCGCGTCCCAGAAGTAGGCGCCCTCGGCCCGCTCGTAGACCTTGTCGAAGCCGATCGTGTGCAGGACGCGCGGCAGTTGGTGGTTGAGGTACCTGCCGTGCAGTGCGTAGCGCTCGGCTCCGCGCTCCGCCAGCAGCCGGCGGAGGTCGAACTCCCCCGCCGGGGACGAGGCCGACTCGGGTTCCGCGGTCGTCATTCCTGTTGCTCCTTGGACAGCTCTTCCTGGGACAGCGCGGCCTTGGACGGTTCGGCCTCGGGCGCTTCGGCCCCGGGCGGTTCGGCCCCGGACGGCTGCGCCCCCGGCAGCCCCGCCCCGGGCCGCTGCGCCTTCGACGGTTGCGCCGTGGACCGCTCCTCCCTGACGGCCAGGCTCGCGCTGATCCGCCCGGCGATCTCGACGGGCGTGAGGCCGATGTCGGCGAGCACCTCGGCGCGCTTGGCGTGCGCGAGGAACTGCTCCGGGATGCCGAACCGCCGTACCGGCACGTCGACCTCGGCGTCGCCCAGGGCCAGCGCCACCGCCGAACCGACGCCGGCCGCACGGCTGTTGTCCTCGACGACTGCCACCAGACGGTGGCCGGCGGCGAGGGCGGGCAGGGCCGGGTCGACGGGCTTGACCCAGCGCGGGTCCACGACCGTGCAGCCGACGCCCCGCGCCGCAAGCAGCTCGGCGGCCCGCAGGCACACCGGTGCCATCACACCGACGGCCACCAGCAGCACCTCCGCCCGCTCGCCGCGGTGCAGGACGTCCATGCCGCCCACGCGGTCGATCGCCGGGATCCGCGGCCCCACCGACTCCTTGGGGAAGCGGACCAGGGTCGGGGCGTCGTCCACCGCGACGGCCTCCCGCAGCTGGGCGCGCAGCTGGTCGGCATCGCGCGGGGCCGCGATCCTCAGGCCCGGGACGACCTGGAGGACGGACATGTCCCACATGCCGTTGTGGGAGGCGCCGTCGACACCGGTCACCCCGGCCCGGTCGAGCACGAAGGTCACCCCGCAGCGGTGCAGGGCCACGTCCATCAGCAGCTGGTCGAAGGCGCGGTTGAGGAACGTGGCGTAGACGGCGACGACGGGATGCAGGCCGCCGGTCGCGAGTCCGGCCGCGCTCACCGCCGCGTGCTGCTCGGCGATGCCCACGTCCCACACCCGCTCCGGGAAGCGCTCGGCGAACCTGCCGAGACCCACCGGGTGCAGCATGGCCGCCGTGATCGCCACGACGTCGTCGCGTTCCTCCCCGATCCGTACGATCTCGTCGCCGAACACGGACGTCCAGGACGGCCCGCCGGCGGGCGCGAGCGGCGCGCAGGTCAGCGGGTCCATCACGCCGACGGTGTGGAAGTGGTCCTCCTCGTGGGCGAGGGCCGGTTCGTAGCCGCGGCCCTTCTCCGTGAGGCAGTGCACGAGCACCGGCCCGTGGAAGCGCCTGGCCCGGCGCAGCGCCGACTCGACGGCCCCGATGTCGTGCCCGTCGATCGGGCCGACGTACTTCAGGCCGAGGTCCTCGAACATGCCCTGCGGGGCGAACGCGTCCTTGAAGCCCTTCTTCGCGCCGTGCAGCGACTCGTACACGGTGTTCCCGACCACCGGCGTGCGCAGCAGGACGTCCTTCCCCCAGGCCAGGACCTTCTCGTAGCCGTCGGTGGTGCGCAGGGTGGCCAGGTGGTCGGCGAGCCCCCCGATGGTCGGCGCATAGGACCGCTCGTTGTCGTTGACGACGATGATCAGCGGCCGGTCCTTGGCGGCCGCGATGTTGTTCAGCGCCTCCCAGGCCATGCCACCGGTCAGCGCGCCGTCGCCGATGACCGCGACGACGTGGCCCTTCTCCCCCCGCACCTGCCGGGCCTTGGCGAGCCCGTCGGCCCAGCCGAGGGCGGTGGAGGCGTGGCTGTTCTCGATGACGTCGTGCTCGGACTCCTCACGGGACGGGTAGCCGGACAGTCCGCCCTTCCCCCGCAGCTTGGAGAAGTCCTGCCGTCCCGTCAGCAGCTTGTGCACGTAGCTCTGGTGGCCGGTGTCCCACAGGATGCGGTCGACCGGCGACTCGAAGACCCGGTGGAGCGCGATGGTCAGTTCCACCACGCCCAGGTTGGGCCCGAGGTGGCCGCCGGTCCTGGCGACCGCGTGCACCAGGAACTCCCTGATCTCCTTGGACAGTTCACCGAGTTCCGCCTCGGACAGCGCCTTCAGGTCGCGTGGTTGCCGGATGGTCTCCAGGATCGTCACGCTCGGGCCCCCTCTCGGTCCGTGCTCTTCAACTCACGGTGACGGCCGGCTCCCCGGGCGCGACGCCGTCCTGTTCCAGCTGCGCGGCGATCTTCATCGCCTCCTCGATGAGGGTCTCCACGATCCTCGACTCCGGGACGGTCCTGACGACCTCGCCCTTCACGAAGATCTGCCCCTTGCCGTTGCCGGAGGCGACCCCCAGATCCGCCTCCCGCGCCTCGCCGGGACCGTTGACCACACAGCCCATCACCGCGACGCGCAGCGGCACCTCCATGCCCTCCAGTCCGGCCGTGACCTCGTCGGCCAGCCGGTAGACGTCGACCTGGGCGCGCCCACAGGAGGGGCAGGACACGATCTCCAGCCGCCGCTGCCTCAGTCCCAGCGCCTGGAGGATCTGGATGCCGACCTTGACCTCCTCGGCGGGCGGGGCGCTCAGGGACACCCGGATGGTGTCGCCGATGCCCTGCGACAGCAACGCCCCGAAGGCGACGGCCGACTTGACCGTGCCCTGGAAGGCGGGACCGGCCTCGGTGACCCCCAGGTGCAGGGGGTAGTCGCACCGCGCCGCCAGCTGCCGGTACGCCTCGACCATCACCACCGGGTCGTTGTGCTTGACGGAGATCTTGATGTCCCGGAAGTCGTGCTCCTCGAAGAGCGACGCCTCCCACAGCGCGCTCTCCACCAGCGCCTCGGGGGTCGCCTTGCCGTACTTCCGCAGCAGCCGCCGGTCCAGCGAGCCGGCATTGACCCCGATCCGGACCGGCGTGCCGTGGTCCTTCGCGGCGCGCGCGATCTCCCTCACCTTGTCGTCGAACTGCTTGATGTTGCCGGGATTGACGCGTACGGCCGCACAGCCCGCCTCGATCGCGGCGAACACGTACTTCGGCTGGAAGTGGATGTCCGCGATCACCGGGATCTGCGACTTGCGCGCGATGGTCGCGAGGGCGTCCGCGTCGTCCTGCGTGGGACAGGCGACGCGGACGATCTGGCAGCCGGACGCCGTCAGTTCGGCGATCTGCTGGAGCGTGGCGCCGATGTCCGACGTACGCGTCGTCGTCATCGACTGCACCGACACCGGGGCCCCACCCCCGACCGCCACCGGCCCGACCTGGATCCGCCGCGACGCGCGGCGCTCGGCGACCGGCCGGACCGGCACCTCGGGGACGCCCGGGGAGACGGCCGTCACCGGGTCACTCCCGGTTCCCGGAGACCGTCTCGCGCATGGCGCGCAACGACTCCTTCAGCGATCCCATGGTGGCGAGGACGGCGGTGGGCTCGTAGCCGCAGTGCGCCATGCAGTTGGCGCAGCGCGGGTCCTTGCCCCGGCCGTACTTGTCCCAGTCGGTCTCCTCGATGAGTTCGCGGTACGTCGGCACGTACCCGTCGCTCATCAGGTAGCAGGGGCGCTGCCAGCCGAAGAGCGAGTAGTTCGGGATCGCCCAGGCCGTGCACGGGAAGTCGACCTTGCCCTCCAGGAAGTCCAGGAAGAGCGGGGAGTGGTTGAGGCGCCAGCGGCGCCGGTTGCCGCCCGCGAAGGCCTTCTTGAACAGCTCGCGGGTCTGCTCCACGCCCAGGAAGTGCTCCTGGTCGGGCGCCTTCTCGTAGGCGTAGGCGGGCGAGATCATCATCTCGTCGACCTGGAGGTCGTCGTTGAGGAAGTTGAGCACCTCGATGATCGTCTGCGGGGTGTCGGTGTTGAAGAAGGTCGAGTTGGTGGTGACCCGGAAGCCGCGGCGCCTGGCCTCCTTGATCGCTTCCACGGCCTCGTCGAAGACGCCCTCCTTGGCCACCGACTCGTCGTGCCGCTCGCGCAGCCCGTCGATGTGCACGGCGAAGGCGAAGTAGGGAGAGGGCCTGAACTTGTCGATCTTCTTGCGCAACAGCATCGCGTTGGTGCAGAGGAAGACGAACTTCCTCCTCGCCACCAACTGCCGCACGATCTCGTCGATGTGGGGGTGCATCAGCGGCTCGCCGCCGGCGATCGACACCATGGGCGCACCGGATTCGAGCACCGCCCCCACGGCCTGGGCGACCGGCATGCGCTGCTTGAGCACTCCCGCCGGATGCTGGATCTTGCCGCAGCCCTCGCACTTGAGGTTGCAGGCGAAGAGGGGCTCCAGCTCGACGATGAGCGGGAACTTGTCCCGCTTGCGGAGCTTCTGTTCAGCCAAGTACGTAGCGACCTTGATGGACTGGCGCAGCGGCATGGCCATCTGGCTCACCTCCGGGGGAGCAGCACATTACGGTGCCATTCGAAGAATGCAGGCAGGACGGAACGAAGGACGCGGAAAGCCGATATTCCACCGCGCACCGTGCCGATCCGGACGAGTTCATGTTCAGGAGCGTCCACGACCACCCGGACAGCCGCAACCGGGCGCGTCCCCGCGCGGACGGCACTCAGCAACGTGGCCGCCGACTCCATGTCGACCGCGATCGCGCCGGTCGCTAGCAGGTCGGACCGCTCCGGGCCGCGCACGACGTGGTCGGAGCCGGTGAGCGGGCCGGTGTGGACGGTGCGCCCGGGCAGCGTGCGCACGAGCTCCTTGACGAGCAGTTCGGTGCCGACGCACGGCACCGCGCCGCACCGGTCGCGGGTCTCGTCGGCGACGACCAGGTCGCCCGGGTGCATGCCGGGGGCGAGCCCCGCGCAGAAGCCGGTGGCCAGCACGGCCGCGCCCCTCAGCACCGGGTCGGCAAGGGCCCGGCCGACGGAACGCTCGGCCGCATTCGGCCCCATACCGGTGCGCAGGACGGTGACCGGCCCGCCGGCCCCGCCGCGGTCACCCATGCGCAGGGCGAGGTGCTCGATGCCGAGCGCGCAGGCGATCAGCAGCGGGGCGGGAGCGGGCCGCGCGCTCATCAGCTCTCGGCCTCGACGGACACCGCGTCGGCGGGGGCCTTGGCGGCGAAGGGCTCTCCGTGGACGTACCGGCCGAGCGCGGTGAGCGGGAACACCTGCCGGTAGAGGTGGTAGTTGATGGAGAAGTCCCACGGGAAGCCGGTGCCGGTGAAGTGGGGCTCGTCCCAGGAGCCGTCCTCCCGCTGGGTCCGGGCGAGCCAGGCGATGCCCCGCTCGACGGCCCCGGACCCCCTCTCCCCCGCCGCCAGCAGCGCCATCAGCGCCCAGGCCGTCTGGGAGGCGGTCGAGGCGCCCCGGCCGCTCCACCGGCCGGCGTCCTGGTAGGAGCGCAGGTCCTCACCCCAGCCGCCGTCGTCGTTCTGCACCCGCTCCAGCCAGGCCACCGCCCTGCGGATCGCCGGGTGCTGGGCGGGCAGTCCCGCGGCGGTCAGCGCGGGCACCACCGAGCCGGTGCCGTAGACGTAGTTGACGCCCCAGCGCCCGAACCACGAGCCGTCCGGCTCCTGTTCGGCCAGCAGCCACGCGATGCCGCGCCGGGTGCGCGGGTCGTGCGAGAGCCCCTCGACGGCGAGCATCTCGACGACGTGCGCGGTGACGTCCGCGGACGGCGGGTCGGTGACCTCGCCGAAGTCGCAGAACGGCAGCCGGTCGGGGAACGGGCTGGTGTTGTCGACGTCGAAGGCGCCCCAGGCCCCGTTCCTCGACTGCATCCCGAGGTTCCAGCGCACCCCGCGCGCGATCGCCTTCTCCACCCGCTCCGGGTCGTGGTGCTTCACGCGGCGCAGCGCGAGGACCACCTCGGCGGTGTCGTCGATGTCGGGGTAGTTGTCGTTGTGGAACTCGAACGCCCAGCCCCCGGGCGGGAGCTGGGGCCGTCGTACGGACCAGTCGCCGGGACGCACGATCTGCTCGCCGAGCATCCAGTCGGCCGCCTTGACCAGTTGGGGGTGATCGGCGGGCACCCCCGCGTCGGCCAGCGCGATGGTGGCCAGGCAGGTGTCCCACACCGGCGACTGACAGGCCTCGATCATCCGGGCCTCGTCCTCGCGCCACACCGCGTACCGGTCCAGGGACCCCAGCCCGGCCCGCATCACGGGGTGTTCGAGGTCGTAGCCGAGCAGGTACAGGGCGATGACGGAGTACACCGCCGGCGGCTGGATCCCGCCCCAGCAGCCGTCGTTCTCCTGCCGTTCGATGATCCAGCGCGCGGCGGAGTTCATGGCGGCCCTGCGCAGCCGGCGCACCGCGACCGAGCGGTAGCCGCGCACGACCTTGTCCAGCCGCTGGAAGAGCCCGTCCCAACTGTTCACCGGCGCCAGCGGCCTGGGCGGGTTCGGGTGGTCGGGGTCGGTGTGCAGTTCGTCGAGCGGGAACGGCGCCGGACGCACCGGGCGCTTCGCCGAGACGATGGTGAGCGGGACGATGGTCTGCCGGGCCCAGCAGCCGAAGTTGTAGATGCTGAGCGGGAACCACTTCGGGAAGTACAGCAGTTCCGGCGGGAGTTCGGGCAGGTCCTCCCACTTCCACCAGCCGAACAGGGCCAGCCAGATCCGGGTGAAGACCCGGGCGGCGGCGATACCGCCCCGGTCGCGGATCCAGGCGGAGGCCCGCGCCATGTGGGGCGCGTCGGGCGCGTCGCCGGCCAGGCGCAGGGCGACGTACGCCTCGATGGTGGTGGAGAGTTCGCCGGGGCCGCCGTAGAAGGTGGCCCAGGTGCCGTCCTCGCGCTGCTCGCCCCTGATGAAGAGGGCGGCGGCGCGGGCCGTGGACTCGTCGAGGATGCCCAGGAACTGACGGAGCAGCAGGTCCTCGGCGTCCATCGTGACGTTCGTCTCGAGGTCGCCCTTCCACCAGCCCTCCGCGTCCTGCCGGGCGAGCAGGAAGTCGGTGGCGCGCTGCACCGCGCGCACGGCGGCCTCGTGCACCCCGGCCGCCACGGGGGTGTCGATGTCGGTTTCGCTGGCCGCGGCAGCGCGGGGCGGCAGGGCCGCCCCGGTGCTTCCGTCGGTCGTCGCTGTCATGGCTTCCCCTTCGTGCAGTCGTGCGAAATCGTGCTGCTGTGGGTCCGCCGTCGGCCGGTGCTCGTCCTCGCCTCGCTGCACCGGCCGGCGACTACGCGAGGGCTATTCGACCGATAGTGATCATCTCTTTCGTACGACGACGAAGTCGGCGAGCGCCGTGAACCGGGCCCGTACCTGCTCGGGCATGTCGACGGCGTTCAGCGCTTCGATGGCGATGGTGTGCTGACGGCGCGCCTCCTCGGCGGTCCACTCCCGGCCGCCGGCCTCCTCGATGAGAGCGGCCCGGGCCGCGAACTCCTCCTCGGAGAAGGTCTCGAAGTCGCTGCTCTTGGCGTCGGCGGCGAGCATCTCGCCCAGCCGCTCGGAGGCGGAGCCGCCCGCCGCGAGCGCGGCCACGACCGGCAGGGACTTCTTGCGCTGACGCAGGTCGCTCCAGGTCTGCTTGCCGGTGGAGACCGGGTCGCCCCAGATGCCGAGGAGGTCGTCGACGGCCTGGAAGGCCAGGCCCAGGTGGTAGCCGTACCTCTCCAGGGTGTCGGCGGTGCGGTCGTCCGCGCCGCCGAGCACGGCGCCGATGGAACTGGCGCAGGCCAGCAGGGCGCCGGTCTTGTTGCCCTCCATCTCCAGGCACTCCTCGACGCTGACGCGGTCGCGGTGCTCGTAGGAGATGTCCTGCGCCTGGCCGTCGATCAGGGCGCGGGTGGCGGTGGTCAGCCGGCGGGTCGCCCGGCCGGCCTCGACGGTGCCCAGCTCCAGCAGGACCTCGTTGGCGAGGGCGAACAGGGCGTCGCCGACCAGGATGGCCTGGGCGGGGCCGTGCACCTTCCAGACGGTGTCGCGGTGGCGGCGCTGCTCGTCGCCGTCCATCAGGTCGTCGTGCAGGAGCGAGAAGTTGTGGACCAGCTCGACGGCGACGGCGCCGGGGACGCCCACCTCGGGGGCGGCGCCGGTGACCTCCGCGGAGAGCACCGCGAGCGCGGGGCGCACCGCCTTGCCGCCGTCACCGTCGGTCGGATTGCCCTGGGCGTCGATCCAGCCGAAGTGGTAGGCGGCGACCGTGTCCATGGGGGGCGCCAGACGGTCGACGGCCGCCCGCAGCACCGGCGTGGCCAGGGTCCGGCCGCGCTCCAGGAGCGCGGTCACGTCCACCGCGGGCCTTCGAGCGGCCGTCGAGGCCGGGGGCACAGTGGGCACAGTTTCTCCTCTTGTTGCGGTACCGGAGGGGGTGCGGGGATGTGCCGAGCCGTGCTGAGCGAACTTCACCGGTTCCCACCTCGCAGGGGGACGCCGGTTCCCTCCGGTTCTCGGCCGGGGGTCCGGCCCGCGGCGCAGCCGCTGTCGGATGCGGCGTCCCCCGGAACGATGCGGCGGGCCGCCTCCTCGAACGCGAAGAGGTGGCCGGGCCGGGGCCGGCCGAGGGTGCCGAGCGCGGCGGACGCCGCGCTCACACCGCTGCGGACCGCACTCTCCATGGTCGCGGGCCACCCTGTGGCGGTCCACGCTCCGGCCAGGTACAGGCCGGGTGCCTTGGTGCGGGCGCCGGGCCTGAGCCCTCCGACGCCGGGGGTGGGGGCGAACGTCGCCGTGCGCTCCCTCGTCACGAAGAAGTCCAGCACTTCGGCGCCGCGCGTGCGCGGCAGCAGCCGCCGGAGCTCGGGCAGGTAGCGCTCGCGCAGCACGGCCACGGGCTCGTCGATCTCGCTCTGCGCGGCCGACTGCGACAGCGCGAGGTACTGGCCCGCGCGCAGCCCGGAGGCTTCCGTGCGGTCGAACACCCACTGCACCGGCGTGCCGAGCGCGGACAGGAAGGGCACGTCGAGGACCTTGCGGTCGTAGACGACGTGGACGTTCAGGATGGGCGCGGTGCCGATCTCCAGCAACCGCCCGGGCTCGTCGAGCGCCCCGTCCGGGAGCAGGTCGTACGTCTCGCGCTGCGGTACGGCGAGGACGACGGCGTCGGCCCGGAGCGTCTCCCCGGGAACCCGCACACACCAGCTCCCGTCCCCGTTCCCGGAGAGGGAGGTGACACGGGTACGGACCTCGGTGCGCACGCCCGCGGAGGCGAGCGCCTCGCGGGCCAGCCGGTCGTGCAGCTCGCCCAGCGGGACCCGCGCCCAGCCGATGTCGGCCGCGCCCGGCTCGGACAGCAGACCGGTCTTGAACACCATCGCGGCGAGCCCCAGGGAGGCCTCGCCCGCGACCGCGTTGAGGGTGGCGACCCCAACCAGGTCCCACAGGGCCTCGACGGCACGCGCCGACTGGCCGTGCGCGGTCAGCCAGCTGCCGAAGTCCTGTGCGTCCAGGCCCGGATCGGCGAGGTCGAGCCCCTTGAGCGCGAGCGCGGCCCGGCCCACCCCGGCGCGTTCGGCGAGCGAGAGGTGCGGGTACGTGGCGAGGCTGCGCCCCAGGTGGAGGGGGACGGGCAGCGCGTCGCGCCGCAGCCTGCCGAGCCGCCGCCCCTCGGGCTTGGTGACGTCGACGACGGGCACGTCGAGACGGTCCTGCAACGGTGCCAGCGCCGCGCCGCCGATCCGGTCGAGGAACCAGCGGTAGGCGGTGCAGCAGCGCAGGTACACGTGCTGTCCGTTGTCGACGGTGAGCCCGCCGCGCCGGAAGGAGAAGGCCAGCCCGCCCAGCCGGGGCCGGCCCTCGAGCAGGGTGACGCGCAGGCCCGCGTCGGCGAGCGCGAGCGCGGCGGTGACGCCGGCGAGCCCACCGCCGACGACGACGGCCTCCCGCCCGGAACGCCCGGGCCCCTCCGGGGCGGGCGGGATCAGCTCGTCGCTCATCGTGCGGCCTCCCCTGCGCGTCCGCCGCGACGCTCCAACGGTGCACGGCGGGCCGTCGCAGTCAGGGACGCCGCGCCGCGCCGGAGGGTTGCGTGCCGCTTGTCGGCGGTGCCATCACCTCGGCCCACCGTCTCGCCCAGGGTGTCCATCACAACGGCCTCCTGACGGTCAGCCGGGACACGTGCCGGGTGTCGAGACCGGACAGCCCGCGCACGGCGACGTACGCCTTCTCCCGGCCGGGCAGGGAGACCCGGCCGCGCAGGACCGCCTCCGGGTCGCGCTCGATGCGGTCGAGGAGGCGGCGGTAGATGCCGGCCATCGCGGCGACACAGGCGCCGCTGCGCCGGTCCAGCATGGGCAGCAGCCGGTAGCCCTCGGCGAACAGAGCGCGGGCCCGTCGCACTTCGAAGTGCACGAGGCCCGCGAAGTCGGAGCCCTCCGGGGGCCTCGGCCCGTCGAATCCGGCCGAGCAGCCGAACTTCGCGAGGTCGTCGGCCGGCAGATAGGTGCGGCCGCCCGCGGCGTCCTCGCGAACGTCCCTGAGGATGTTGGTCAGTTGCAGCGCGAGGCCCAGCGTGTCGGCGTACTCCGGTGCGCGTTCGGCGCCACGCGCCCCGGGTTCCGTGCCGAACACGCCGAGCGAGAGCCGGCCGATGGCACCCGCCACGCAGCGGCAGTACGCCTTCAGGTCGTCCCAGGTCTCGTAGGTCTCGCCGCGCACGTCCATCAGGACGCCGTCGATCAGCTCGTCCAGGCCGCCCAGCGGGATCGGGAAGAGCCGCGCGGCGTGCGCGAGGGCCACCGCGACGGGGTCGGTGTCGTCCTCGTCGACCTCGCCCTCGCGCACCCGGCCGAGCAGCGCCCGGGTGTCCTCGAGCCGGGCGATCTTCACGTCGCCGCCCAGCGCGCCGTCGCCGATGTCGTCGACGCGGCGCGAGAACGCGTACAGCGCCGACATCGCGCGCCGCTTCGGCGCCGGCAGCAGCCGGATGCCGTACGCGAAGTTGCGGGCCTGCTGTCCGGTGACGGCCTCGCAGTAGCTGTAGGCGGCGAGTACCGGCGCGGACACGTGTGGCGCGGAGTCCACGGTCCGGATCACCCCTCTCCTCGCAGGGTCACGCCCACCTCGCGCAACAACCGGAGCTTGCCGGGCTTGGGCGGGCCGGGAAGGACGTCGTACTCGGCGGCGGCGATCGCGTGGACCGCCGCCCTTCCCCCCGCCACGAACCCCGCGAGCAGCAGCCTCAGCCTGCCGTCGACGCTCCCCACCAGGGGGGCGCCCTCGTCCAGCAGGTCGAGGGCGCGTCGCGCCTCGTAGGCGACCAGGGCGCGCACCGACGCGCCCGCGGTGGCCGCGGCGAGGTCCGCCTCCTGGACGTGGAAACGTTTCATGTCGGCGGCGGGCAGGTAGACGCGGTCGCGGCCGAGGTCCTCGGCGACGTCCTGGAGGTGCTCGACGATCTGGAGGGCGGTGCAGACCGCGTCGGAGCGGCGGACCCGCTCGGGAGTCGAGGTGCCGGTGACGGCGAGGACGAGCCGGCCCACGGGGTTGGCGGAGAGCGCGCAGTACGCGAGGAGGTCGTCGTAGGTCTCGTAGCGGGAGACGAGCTGGTCCTGGCGGTTGGCGGCGATCAGGGCGAGGAAGGGCCCGGGGGTGAGCGCACGGCGGCGGACGGTCCGCTGGAGACGGCGCAGCAGGGGGTGGCGGGGCGTGCCGTCGAAGACGCGGCGCAGGTCGGCCTCGAAGGCGTCCAGCAGCACGAGGGGGTCCTCGGCGTCGGTGGCCGGCACGCCGAGCAGTCGGGCGTCGGCACCGCCCGGGGCCAGGTCGCCGTCACCGATGTCGTCGACGAGGCGGGCGAAGCCGTACACCGCCATGAGGTCGTCGCGCCAGGCCCGGGGGAGGTAGAACGGGGCCACGGGGAAGTTCTCGTGGGCGGCCTTGGCGAGGGTGTCGCGCTCCGGACCCAGCGGGCGCGACGGGGCGGGCGCCGTCATCGTCGGCTGCCCGGGGCAGGGACGGCACGTGCTGCGTTGAGCTGGGGAGTTTCCGTAGCCATTGCCGTCACATCTCCCGTTCTACACCGACAACCCAAGGCCCACTATTTCGGACACGCCGCCCAGCCGTCCGCACGGCAGCCCCGTCCGAGGGTGTCGCGCAATATCGCCCCACTTGACGTGTTTCGGGACCGGTACAGCTTACGTTGTACAACGCGGCGAGGTTCGCGGGGGTGTCCCGCAGATCACAACAACACACCGATTGGCGTCAAGCTTCCTACGCGGGGCCGGAGTTGACGCTTCCTTTGCAGACGCGGGGCCCCGCCGGACAGTTCCGGCGGGGCCCTGGACGCAGGGGTCGGTGTCCCGAGGGTCTCGCCGGGCTACTTGCCCGTGAACTTCTCGTACTCCTTGAGGACCTCGTCGGTGGGGCCGTCCATGCGCAGCTCGCCGCGCTCCAGCCACAGGACGCGGTCGCAGGTGTCCCGGATCGACTTGTTGCTGTGGCTGACCAGGAACACCGTGCCGGCCTCCTTGCGCAGCTCCCGGATGCGTTCCTCGGAGCGCTTCTGGAACTTGCGGTCGCCGGTGGCGAGGGCCTCGTCGATCATCAGCACGTCGTGGTCCTTGGCGGCGGCGATGGAGAAGCGCAGCCGGGCCTGCATGCCGGAGGAGTAGGTGCGCATCGGCAGGGTGATGAAGTCGCCCTTCTCGTTGATGCCGGAGAAGTCGACGATCTCCTGGTAGCGCTCCCTGATCTGCTCCCGGGACATGCCCATGGCCAGACCGCCGAGGATGACGTTGCGCTCGCCGGTGAGGTCGTTCATCAGGGCCGCGTTGACGCCGAGCAGCGAGGGCTGGCCGTCGGTGTAGACCCTGCCGCTCTCGGGCGGCAGCAGACCGGCGATGGCACGCAGCAGCGTGGACTTGCCGGAGCCGTTGGAGCCGATCAGGCCGATGGCCTCGCCCCGGTAGGCGATGAAGGACACGCCGCGCACGGCGTGCACCTTGCGCACCCCGCGGTCCTCGCTGCGCTTGACGATGCGGCTCAGGGCGGCGGTGGCGCTGCCCTTGCCGGCCTTCGCGCCGTTGACGCGGTAGACGATGTGCACGTCGTCGGCGATGACGGTGGGGACGCTGCGCCCCGGTACCTGGTCAGCCACGGCCGTACCTCTCCTCCGCCTGCCAGAAGTACACGAAGCCGCCGACGGCGAACAGGGCCGCCCAGGCGCCCGCGGCCGCCCAGACGTGGTCGGGGAGGTTCTCGGCGCCGTACTCCTCGATGAGGGCGAAGCGCATCAGGTCCATGTAGATGGCGGCCGGGTTCCACTGGAGGACGTTCGCGATCCACTGCGGCTTGTCGGCGAGGAAGACCGGGATGGAGAACATCACGCCGGACGCGTACATCCAGGTGCGCATCACGAACGGCATCAGCTGCGCGAGGTCCGGGGTCTTCGCTCCGGCCCGGGCGAAGATCAGGGCCAGGCCGGTGTTGAAGCAGAACTGCAGGACGAGCACCGGGACGATCAGGACCCACGAGGCGTCCGGGTAGCTGCCGAAGCCGATCGCCACCGCGAACAGCACGATCATCGAGTACATCAGCTGCTGGAGCTGCTGGAGCGCGAAGGAGATCGGCAGCGACGCCCGCGGGAAGTGCAGGGCGCGGACCAGGCCGAGGTTGCCGGAGATCGCCCGGACGCCGGTCATGACCGAGCTCTGCGTGAAGGTGAAGACGAACACGCCCGTGACGAGGAACGGGATGTACACGTCCTTGTCCATCCCGCGGCCCGCGTCGAGGATCAGGCCGAAGATCGCGAAGTACACGGCCGCGTTCAGCAGCGGAGTGGCCACCTGCCACAGCTGGCCCAGCTTGGCCTGGCTGTACTGGGCGGTCAGCTTCGCCGAGGAGAAGGCCAGGATGAAGTGGCGCCTGCCCCAGAGCTGGCGGACGTACTCCCGCAGCGGGGGCCGGGCACCGCTCACGGCCAGCCCGTACTTGGCGGCCAGCTGTGCCGCCGTGAGGCCCTCGTCGGGCGACGGGGGCGCGCTCACCGCGACTCCGCCGTCATGCGTTGTCTCACTCACCAGTAGGAAACTTTCGTCTTCGTGATGCGCGACCGGAACGGGTCTGGCATGAGCCGGGGGGCCACGGCACGCTCCGGGGCCCTCGGGGACGAGCTTGTCAGATGACGGGAGGCCGGCCCAGTCGGGTCAGCCGCCACACCGTACGCCACTTGATGGGCCTGCGCGGTCCGCACGGCGAGGTCCACCCTTCCCGGAATCCGCCGAACCACGCCTTCAGCGCGGACCGCGAGGGGCGGCGCGCCAGCGTGAGCAGCAGCCAGACCCCGAGGTAGACGGGGACCAGGGGGGCGGGCAGGTTGCGGCGGGCCAGCCAGACGCGGTTGCGGGCGACCATGCGGTGGTAGACCGCGTGCCGCGAGGGCGCGGTCGTGGGGTGGTACAGCACCATGTCGGACCGGTAGTCGATCATCCAGCCCGCGTCGAGGGCCCGCCATGCCAGGTCGGTTTCCTCGTGTGCGTAGAAGAATTCGTCCGGGAGCCCGCCGACTTCCGCGAGGACCCGGGTGCGCACGGCGTTGGCGCCGCCGAGGAAGGTGGTGACCCGGGAGGAGCGCATCGGGTCGGAGGCACGCAGCCGGGGCACGTGGCGGCGCTGGGTGACGCCGGTGTCCGGGTCGGCGATGCGGAAGCTGATGATGCCGAGCCCGGGGTCGGCCGCGAAGGCCTCGCGGCACAGCTGGGCGGTGTCGTGCCGGGCGAGGAGGCCGTCGTCGTCGAGGAAGAGCAGGATGTCGACGTCGCGGCCGCTGGGGCCGAAGGCCTCGATGCCGACGTTGCGGCCGCCCGGGATGCCGAGGTTCTCCGGCAGCTCGACCGTGCGCACGCCGTCGGGGACGTCGGGGACGGGCGAGCCGTTGCCGACGACGACCACCTCGACCGGGTCGCCGTCCTGCCTGGCGATCGAGTCGATCAGGGCGCGCAGCTCGTCGGGGCGGTTGCCCATCGTGATGATGACCGCGCCGACCTTCGGGGAGGAGGAGGCCATGGAGCTCACCGCAGCCTGCTGGACGCGAGGATGGACACGAGGTGCAGCAGCGTCTGCAGCAGCGCGATGCCGGCCAGTACCGCGACGCCGAGCCGGGAGAAGAACAGGTCGCCGCGCATCTGGTCCAGAACCGCCAGGACCAGGATCAGCAGGGACGCCTCGATCCCCAGGACCAGCCGGTGGAACTTGAGCGCCGAGGCGGCCCGGCGGGCCAGCGCCATGCCGGAGGAGCGCGGCTCGGACGCGGTCTCCTTGACCGGCGGCAGACCGCCCTGGTGGCGGGCGACGCCGACCAGGTCCGTCTCGGCCTTGATCAGGATCGCGCCGAGGGCGGCCAGGGTGCCGAGGAAGGCCCACAGCCAGTCGATCCGCCCGGAGCCCCACAGGTCGGCGGCGCGCAGACCGAAGCCGACGAGCACCGCGGCGTCGGTCAGGTAGGCGCCGACCCGGTCCAGGTAGACCCCGCCGAGCGAGTACTGCTTCTTCCAGCGCGCGATCTCGCCGTCGACGCAGTCCAGCAGCAGGTACAGCTGGACCATGACCACGCCGAGCACGGCGCCCGCGATCCCCGGCACCAGCAGGGCCGGGGCAGCGAGGACGCCGCAGACGGTCATCAGGTACGTGAGCTGGTTGGGCGTGACCCTGGTGTTGACCAGGTAGCGGTCCACCCGCAGGGACACCTCGCGCATGTAGAGGCGTCCCATCCAGTGCTCACCGCTGCGCCGGTCCTTCACCCCCGGGGGGTGGACGACCGGTCTGAGTTCAGCTACCGATGGCCTTGACATAGTCGGCGTAGATGTCCTTGATCTGTTCGGTCTTGAGGTCGAGGTGTTCGAGGATCGTGTAGCGGCTGGGCCGGGTCTCGGGGGCGAACTCCACGGCGCGGACGAACTCGTCCGGCGTGAAGCCGATCTCCTCCGGCAGCACCGGCAGTCCGTGCCGTCGCAGCACCTCGGCCATGTGTGCCGACTCCTCGTGGGCTCCGCGCAGGTACATCGCGAAGGCCGCGCCCAGTCCGCACTGCTCGCCGTGGGCGGCGGCGCGCTTGGGGAACAGCAGGTCGAAGGCGTGGTTGATCTCGTGGCAGGCGCCGGAGGACGGCCGCGAGTCGCCGGACACCGACATGGCGATACCGCTGAGGACCAGCGCCTCGGCGAGGACCTGGAGGAAGTCGGTGTCGCCGATGCCGCCCGGGTGCCTGAGGACCGCCTCGCCGGCCTGCCGGGCGATCGCGGCGGCCAGGCCGTCGATCTTCTCGCCCTTGACCCGGTTGGCCAGCTCCCAGTCCGCGATCGCGGAGATGTTGGAGACGGCGTCGCCGATGCCGGCGCGCACGAAGCGCACCGGGGCCTCGCGGATCACGTCGAGGTCGATGACGACCGCGATCGGGTTCGGCACGCCGTAGGAGCCGCGGCCCGCGTCGTTGTCGAGGGTGGCGACCGGCGAGCACAGGCCGTCGTGCGCGAGGTTCGTCGGGACGGCGACCAGGGGCAGGCCGACGCGTGCCGCGGCGAACTTGGCGCAGTCGATGATCTTGCCGCCGCCGAGGCCGACGACCGCGTCGTAGTGGCCGGCCTTTATGTCGCCCGCCAGCCGCACGGCGTCGTCGAGGGTGCCGCCGCCGACCTCGTACCAGGTGGCGCCGGGCATCGAGGGCGCGAGCCGCTCGCGCAGCCGGGCGCCCGAGCCGCCGCTGACGGCGACGGCCAGCTTGCCGGAGTGCGAGATGCGCTCGTCCGCGAGGACACACGCCAGGTCCTCGAGGGCACCCGGGCGGATGTCCACGACGAGCGGCGAGGGAATCAGCCGGGTCAGTACTGGCACGCGATCTCCCGTCCCCGGGCGAGGTCGTCGTGGTTGTCGATCTCGACCCACGGGACGTCACCGATCGGCGCCACGTCGATGCGGAAGCCGCGGTTGACGAGTTCCTGGTAGCCGTGCTCGTAGAACTGCTGCGGGTCGGTCTCCCACACGGTCCTCAGCGCGTCCGCCAGTTCGGGGGCCGCGTCGCCCTCGATGAGGGTGACGCCGATGTACTCGCCGGTGGCCTCGGCGGGGTCCATCAGCTTGGTGATCCTCTGGACGCCCTTGCCGGGGTCGACGACGACCTTCATCTCCTCGTCCGCGAGGGACTTCACGGTGTCGAGGGCGAGGATGATCCTCCTGCCCTCGCCGCGGGCGGCGAGCAGCGTCTTCTCGACGGAGACCGGGTGGACGGTGTCGCCGTTGGCGAGGATCACGCCGTCCTTGAGGGCGTCACGTCCGCACCACAGGGAGTAGGCGTTGTTCCACTCCTCGGCCTTGTCGTTGTCGATGAGGGTGAGCTTGAGGCCGTACTTCCGCTCCAGGGCCGTCTTGCGCTCGTAGACGGCCTCCTTGCGGTAGCCGACGATGACCGCGACCTCGGTCAGGCCGATCTCGGCGAAGTTGCCGAGGGTCAGGTCCAGGACCGTGGGTTCGCCCTCTATGCCCGCGGGCCCCACCGGCACCAGCGCCTTCGGCAGGGTGTCGGTGTAGGGGCGCAGACGCCGTCCGGCGCCGGCCGCCAGCACGAGGCCGATCATGCGGGTTCTCCTTCATCGTGTACGGCGGGCGCCCCTGCGGACACCCAGAAGCGGATGCTCTCGGCGAGCACCACGAGGGCGACGGCCACCGCGAGCACCATGAGCGCGAGCGTGAACTGCTCGGCGGTCAGCAGCACCGCCAGGACCGCGACCAGCAGGGTCCGTCCCTCCTGCCCCCCGACCACGCGCACCAGCCAGGCCGGCGGCGCTCCGGCGTTGCCGCGGATGCGGTACACCGTGTCGTAGTGATGGTAGGCGACGGCGGCCACCAGCCCGAAAGCCGCCGGCAGCGCTCCGTTCACGTCCGTCCGCGCGGCGAGGATCAGCACGGTGCCGTACTCGGCGGCGCGGAAGAGCGGGGGGACCAGCCAGTCGAGGGCGCCCTTCAAGGGGCGGGCGAGCGCGTCGGCCGAGAGCAGGACGTACACGACGGCGCCGATGACCACCGACGGGCCCGGCCCGTCGAGCAGGGCCGCGAGCACCAGGACGAGGCCGCCCACGCCGGCGGCCAGGGGTGCCGGAACACGGACGCCGGCCGGCAGGACGCGCGCGAGCAGTCCGGCCAGGGGTCCGCTGTCCGCGAGGTCGGCCAGTGCCTTCGCCGCCCGGTCCGTGCGCCGCGCCTTGCGGGTGAGGGACCGCAGCAGACGGCCCGCCGTCGTGTAGGCCGCCGCGAAGGCGCAGCCGACGAGGAGCGCGTAGAAGGTGATCCGCGGGGTGGTGACCGCGGTCAGGACGGCGATCATGGCCCATCGTTCGCCGATGGGCAGCACTATCATCCGGCGCACCCAGACCGTCCAGCCGACGCTGTCCAGCTTGTCGGAGAGGGCGGCGGTGGGGCTGGTGTTGGCGGTGGCGTCGTGGTTGGCCTCGTTGAAGGAGAAGTCCACGACGTGCCGGCAGGTCTGCAGGACCATCGCTCCGAGGGCCAGCGCCCACACGTCGTCGCCGCCGCGCGCGGCCCCGAGGGCGAGGCCGGCGTAGTAGGCGTACTCCTTGGCCCGGTCGAAGGTGGCGTCCAGCCAGGCGCCGAGGGTGGAGTACTGAAGGGAGTAGCGGGCGAGCTGGCCGTCGGTGCAGTCCAGGACGAAGGAGAAGAGCAGCAGGAGGCCCGCGGCGACGAAGCCGCCGCGGGTTCCGGTGGCCGCGCAGCCGGCCGCGATGAGTGCGGTGAGCAGCGAGGCGGTGGTGACCTGGTTGGGGGTGAGGCCCCGGCGGGCGCACCAGCGGGCGATGTAGCGCGAGTAGGGGCTGATGCAGAAGGTGGTGAAGAAGCCGTCGCGCGCCTTCACGGCCGACTTCAGGCGTACGGCCTCGTCGTCGACGGCCGCGACGGCCTGCCGTGCCTCGTTGCGGGCCTGCGGGTCGGCGGCGATCCGCGCGACCAGGGTGCCGAGCTCGGGCCGGTGGACGTCGGCGCCGTCGGCGTCGAGGGCGGTGACGATGCGGTCGGCGAGGCTGTCCACGGCGAGCGCGGTACCGCCGGTCGCGGAGTTCTCCCGGGCCATCGCGCGGGTCAGCGCCTGACGGCCGGCCGCCTGGGCGGTCACGGCGCCGGGGACCGCGGCGAGCGGGAAGCGGGGGTCGGTGAGGCCGAGGCGCAGCGCGTGCAGGTGACCGACGAAGCGGCTGTCGACGACGGCGACCCGCTCGTCACCGGGGACCGCGGCGAGGAGCGTCTCCGCGTCGGCGGCGTCGGCGGCGGCCCGGACGTCGAAGCCGAGGGACCGCAGGTCCGACTCGATCGACGATCCGGGGACCGGCTGACCGGTGAGGATGGCGGTCGGCAACCGAACTCACTCCCTGGGTCCCGACGCGTCCACGTCGGTCATCTGCATGGTGGGGGCGCCCCTTGGCGGCACCAGGCGGGCGGCATGTCGGCAGAGGCTATCGGATGCCGCGAAGGCCGTGTTCACCGACCGTTCAGGTCGCTTCGCACGGTCCGACAGCACGGTGTGAACCGGCCTCTGCAGAGATCATCATGGGTGATCGGCGGCCCGGCCGACAAACCGTGCTCCGGGGCCGCCGTACGGGACCGCCCGGCGGCACGTGGGGCCGCCCTCACCTGCGGTTCGTTTCCGCAGGTCAGAGCAGATGACAACGATGTTCAGTGCCGCGTTGCCCGCTACCTCCCACCCGTAGTTCACTGTGGTCCCGGACGGAACGCAGAAGGGCTTTCTCCCATGGGGGCTGGGCACGACCACGGCCACGCGCACACGCACGCGCCGACCACCGGTACGGCCGCGGCGGCGTACCGCGGCAGACTGCGGGTGGCGCTGGCGATCACCCTCACCGTGATGGTGGTGGAGATCGTCGGCGGGGTGCTCGCTGACTCCCTCGCCCTGATCGCGGACGCGGCGCACATGGCGACGGACGCGCTCGGTCTCGGCATGGCGCTGCTCGCCATCCACTTCGCCAACCGGCCCCCGAGCGCCCACCGCACCTTCGGCTACGCCCGCGCGGAGATCCTGGCCGCGCTCGCCAACTGCCTGCTGCTGCTCGGGGTGGGCGGCTACGTCCTGTACGAGGCCGTGCAGCGGTTCTTCACGCCGGCCGCCACCGAGGGCGGGCTGATGATCGTGTTCGGCGGGATCGGCCTGGTCGCGAACATGATCTCGCTCACGCTGCTGATGCGCGGCCAGGCGGAGAGCCTGAACGTGCGGGGCGCCTACCTGGAGGTGGCGGCGGACGCGCTGGGCTCGGTGGCGGTGCTGGTGTCGGCGGCGGTGATCCTGGCCACCGGCTGGCAGGCCGCCGACCCGGTCGCCTCGCTCGTCATCGGCCTGATGATCGTGCCTCGGACCCTCCGGCTGCTGCGCGAGACCCTGGACGTGCTGCTGGAGGCCGCTCCCCGGGACGTCGACATGGCGGAGGTGCGGGCGCACATACTGGCCCTGGACGGTGTGGAGGACGTGCACGACCTGCACGCCTGGACGATCACCTCCGGCATGCCGGTGCTGTCCGCGCACGTGGTGGTGCGCTCGGACGTACTGAGCGCGATCGGCCACGAGAAGATGCTGCACGAGCTCCAGGGCTGCCTGGGCGACCACTTCGACGTGGCGCACTGCACCTTCCAGCTGGAGCCGGGCGGGCACGCCGAGCACGAGGCGCGGCTCTGCCACTGAGCGGCCCGGACCCCGGGGCGCCCACGCGGTCCGCACACCCGTTCAGGACGGTTCCCCGCGCACCCCGCCGGGCAAGATCGACCACCGGGCCCGCTGCCGTGCTCGGGACATGCGGGCATTCGCGCGAAGCGCCGGGAGTGCCGGACGGGTACGGCAGACTGGGGCGCGAGGACCGATGCTAAGGATGGGTATGCCGATCACACCTGCCACCACGACGACCGGTTCGTCGAACGGCACCGCGGACACGATTCTGCTGGAGCTCGTCGACGAGAACGGCGTGACCATCGGCACCGCGGAAAAGCTCGCCGCCCATCAGCCGCCGGGACGACTGCACCGGGCGTTCTCCGTCTTCCTCTTCGACGAGTACGGCCGGCTGCTGCTGCAGCAGCGGGCGCTCGGCAAATACCACTCCCCCGGTGTCTGGTCCAACACCTGCTGCGGTCACCCCTACCCCGGCGAGGCGCCCTTCGCGGCGGCCGCACGGCGCACCTTCGAGGAGCTGGGCGTGTCCCCGTCGCTGCTCGCGGAGGCGGGCACGGTCCGCTACAACCATCCGGACCCGGACTCGGGTCTGGTGGAGCAGGAGTACAACCACCTGTTCGTCGGGATGGTGCAGTCCCCGCTACGGCCGGACCCCGAGGAGGTCGGTGAGACGGCCTTCGTGACGCCCGCCGAGCTGGCCGAGCGGCATGCGAAGGACACGTTCTCCGCGTGGTTCATGACCGTGCTGGACGCGGCCCGTCCGGCGGTCAGGGAACTGACGGGCCCGTCGGCCGGCTGGTGACCCGGGGCGTCTCCTGCGGGTCGGCCCGGGCCCGCGGTGCCCGGCCGCAGGACGCTCCCTAGACGGCGCCCGCGGTCTTGAGCGGCACGGCGACCCAGACGACCTTGCCTCCGCTCGCGGTGTGCTCGACGTCGCACACTCCGCCCGCCTCCCTGGCGATCTCCCGCACCAGCAGCAGTCCGCGGCCGCCCGTCCGGGCGTGGTCGGTCTCCAGGGCGGTCGGGCGGTAGGGGTGGTCGTCCTCCACGGACACCCGCACCCACTCGGCGCCGACGGCCACCTCGACCGCGAGCACCGGCGACAGCAGCGCCGCGTGCCGGACGGCGTTGGTCACCAGTTCCGAGACGATCAGCAGGAGACCCTGCACGAGGTCGTCCGAGACGGGTACTCCCTGGCGGAACAGCAGGTCCCGCACGGCGTGCCGGGCCTGTGGGACCGAGGCGTCCACGGCGGGGGCGGTGAACCGCCAGACCCCTTCGTACGGCAGGGGTCGCGGTGCGTCGGTCTCGGGGGCTTCGGCGTCCTCCGGGGATTCGGGAGGTGCGCCTGTGTCGCCTGCTGGGCGTGGGCCGGGCCCGCACCCGTCATCGTCCATCGTCCGGTCGCCACCCTTGCGCTCGGTTGTCACCACACGTCGAGTGTTGGTAACGAGGCGCTTCGCTCCGGAGCACTGAAAAGAAGTCAGCACTTATCGAGCGTTTCCGACCGTCCATGTCGGAGGCTGCCAGGAATACGGCAACTCCTGCCGTCTTCACAGCACCTTCGCGCATTATTCGGGTTGTACGGGTTTGGCGCGACGCTCACCCGATTCGTCCTCCGGAGCGCTCTGCCCGGCCAGCCGATCGGAGACCAGCCCGACGATGCGCCGGCCGCCGAACCCGGTGGCGATCAGGCCCAGGCCGTCGAAGAGGAGCGCGAGGGAGAAGAAGCAGCCGATGACGTACTGGCTGCTGCTCGGCCAGTCGATCAGCACCAGGATGCCCAGCAGCAGGTCGAAGGCGCCCAGCAGAAGCGTCCAGCCGAACTGCGGGCCGCGCACGACCATGCTGCCGACCAGCCGGAAGAGGCCGCCGGTGAGGAAGAGCAGGGCGGCGAACATGGTGAGCGCGGCGGCGGCCGTGTCGGGCATGCGGATGACGACCACGCCGGCCGCGATGTTCAGGGCGGCGACGATGACGCCGAGCCAGAAGAAGTTGGTGCCGCGCGCCTGGACCGCGTGGAGCAGGCCGACGACGCCGCCGATCAGCAGCAGCCAGCCGAACAGGAGCATCGACGTCAGCGTGGCGACCCCGGTGTAGACGAGGCCGACGAGCCCGGCGACGACCAGGATCACACCGAGGACGGCCAGCCAGCCGAACCCCCGCTGGAGCTTCGCCGCCTCGCCCCCGGAGTGGGTGGACGCGGCCATGGGCACCTCCTCAGGTCCGGTCCCCGTTCATCCCTTGTGCCCTCGATGCACGCGTCGATGGTTCCCGTCGGTGTTTTCTGTCGGTGTTTTCTGTCGGTGTTTTCCGTCGGTGTTTTCTGTCGGTGTTTTCCGTCGACGCCGCCCTCGGCGCTCCCCGGGTTCCCCCGATGCGGCGGCGCTCACCCGGACGCGGCCGATCACGCGCGCGGGCGTCCGGTTAGCATCCCGGCCATGGAGCCCGAGCTGCTGCACGGCGTCACCGACGCGGTCGCCACCGTCGTCCTGCACCACCCGGCCAAGCGCAACGCCATGACGGCCGCGATGTGGCGGGCGCTCCCGCCGTTGCTGGACGAGCTGGCCGCCGACCCGGACGTGCGGGCGCTCGTGCTGACCGGTGCGGGCGGCACCTTCTGCGCGGGGGCCGACATCTCCACCCTCCGCGGGTCGCCGGACGAGGCGCAGGGGCTGGCCGTGCGCGCCGAGGAGGCCCTCGCCGCGTTTCCGAAACCGACACTGGCGGCGGTGAAGGGACACTGCGTGGGCGGTGGCGCGCAGCTCGCGGCCGCCTGTGATCTGCGGTTCGCCGAGGAGGGCGCCCTGTTCGGGGTGACGCCGGCGAAGCTCGGGATCGTCTACCCGGCCTCCGCGACCCGGCGGCTGGTCGCGCTGGTGGGGCCGGCCACCGCCAAGTACCTGCTGTTCTCGGGCGAGTTGATCGGCACCGGGCGGGCGCTGCGCACCGGGCTGGTCGACGAGGTGCTGCCGGCCGGTGAACTCGACGGCCGGGTCGCGGAGTTCACCCGCGTCCTGGTGTCCCGCTCGCAGCTGACGCAGGCCGCCGCGAAGGAGTTCGCGAACGGCCGCACGGACCGGGACGCCCACTGGGCCGCGCAGGCCCGCGGCAGCGGCGACACCGCGGAGGGCGTCGCCGCGTTCCTGGAGCGCAGGGAGCCGCGCTTCACCTGGAGCGCGTCGGGATGACGCGGCCTACGTCAGGAGGAAGCGGCTCCTGGAGCGGAACTCCTCGACGAGGTGCGCGGGCGCCTTCTGCGGCGACCCGGCGTCGTAGGGCGGCTGCGGGTCGTACTCGGTCAGCAGTTGTACGGCCTGGGCGTGTTCGTCGCCCGCGAGCCTGCCGAGCAGGGTGAGCCCCATGTCGATGCCGGCGGAGACGCCGGCCGCCGTGACGTACTTGCCGTCGGTGACGACCCGCTCGCCCGTGGGGTCGACGCCGTACCACCCGAGGAAGTCGAGGGCGAGCCAGTGCGAGGTCGCCCGGCGTCCCCGGAGGAGTCCGGCGGCGGCCAGCAGCAGGGAGCCGGTGCACACCGAGGTCGTCCAGGTGCTGGTGGCGTCGGCGGTGCGCAGCCAGTCCAGCAGCACGCCGTTGTCCGTCTGCGGGGTCTGTCCGGGGCCGCCGGGCACGACGACGATGTCGGGACTCGGGACGTCGGCGAGCGTCCGGTCCGCGGTGAGGGCGAGGCTCCCGGTGTCGGTGCGCACGGGTCCCGCCTGCTCGGCGACGAAGACGGTCTCCGCGTCCGGGAGGCGGCCGAGGGTCTCGTAGGGGCCGACGGCGTCCAGGGCGGTGAAGCGGTCGTAGAGGACGATGGCGATCTGCATCTGTTTCCTTCCCGGGACTGCTGGGTCGAAGGGCGCTGCGGTGGGGGCCGGTGGGTGGGTCAGTGGGCGCCCGCCGGGCGGAACCGGCGGCGGTACTCGGCCGGGCCGGTGCCGAGGGCCTTGAGGAAGGCGCGGCGCATCGCCTCGGGCGTGCCGTAGCCGCTCGCCCGGGAGATCTGCTCGACACCGTCCGCGGTGTCCTCCAGCAGGCGGCGGGCGTGTTCGAGGCGGACGCGGTCGACGTAGCGGCCGGGCGTGGTGCCGGTCTCGGCGCGGAACGCCCGGGCGAAGTGGCGGGGCGACAGACGGGCGCGGGCGGCGAGGGTCTCGACGGTCAGGTCGGCGGCGGGGTGCTCGGTGATCCACTGCTGGACGTCGCGCAACGGTTCGCGCCGGGCGGTCTGGGCGGCGAGCTGGGCGCTGAACTGGGCCTGGTTGCCGGGCCGGCGCAGGAAGACGACCAGGTGACGGGCGACGGTGAGCGCCACCTCGCGGCCGAGGTCCTCCTCGACCAGGGCCAGAGCGAGGTCGATGCCCGCGGTGACGCCGGCCGACGTCGACACGTTTCCGTCGCGTACGTAGACGGGGTCGGCGTCGACCTCGACGGCGGGGTGGTCACGGGCGAGGGTGTCGCAGTACGCCCAGTGGGTCGTGGCGCGACGGCCGTCCAGCAGCCCCGCCTCGGCCAGCAGGATCGCGCCGGTGCACACGGAGACCAGGCGCTCGGCACGGGGTCCACGCTCGCGCACCCAGCCGATCAGGCGGGGGTCGGGGCGGCGGGTGCCCCGGCCGCCCGGGATGATCAGGGTGTGCGGGCGGGGCGCGTCGGTGAGGGACCCGTCGGGGGTCAGGGCGAGGCCGCTGGAGGTGCGGACCGCCGCGCCGTCCCAGGAGGCGGTGACGATGCGGTACGCGCCCGGGGCGATCGTCTCGGCTCCCGTGAAGACCTCCGCGGGCCCGGTGACGTCGAGGCTCTGGACGCCGTCGAAGAGGACGACGAGGACGGTTCGCTGGGCCATGCGGTCGATTCTTGACGGCGTGTGAGATGGCCGCAATGACCTGCTTCCCACCTTTCCTGCCATGCGGGCCGCAGGCGGCGGGCATGCCCGGGCGTCGTCGAGGTACCCGTGCCCTCCCGGCCGCGGCGGCCGGGAGAGGAAAGGAGAATCACGTGTTCCGTGCGATCGCAGACGTACTGCGGCAGATCGGTGGCGCCATCGCCACCGTGGTGACCCTGCCCTTCCGGGCCGTGGCCCGGCTCTTCGGCGGCGCCTCGGCCTCCACGCGGCACGGCAGGGCCTGAGCCGCGCGGACCCGGGCCGCCGGGGAGGCCAGGTGTGGTGATCACGAGCACCAGGCCGCTTCCGCCTCCCCGGCCCGCCGGGAATCCGCCCTGGTCCCCGAGTGTCGGTGTCGCCTGCCACAATTGCCGCGCAACCTCAGTGGAATAGGCGGTACGGGATCGTGACGACACCCGGGTCCATCGAAGTAGGGTCCATCGAAGGCAGGATCGCCGAGGAGCTCGGCGTACGGGAGCGGCAGGTGAAGGCCGCCGTGGAACTGCTCGACGGCGGTTCGACGGTGCCTTTCATCGCCCGCTACCGCAAGGAAGCGACCGAGATGCTCGACGACGCGCAGCTGCGCACGATCGAGGAGCGGCTGCGCTATCTGCGGGAGCTGGAGGAGCGCCGGGCGGCGATCCTGGAGTCGGTGCGCGAGCAGGGCAAGCTCACCGGCGAGCTGGAGGCGCGGATCCGCGGCGCCGAGACCAAGGCGCGGCTCGAGGACATCTACCTGCCGTACAAGCCGAAGCGGCGGACGAAGGCGCAGATCGCGCGGGAGGCCGGTCTGGAGCCGCTCGCCGAGGGGCTGCTCGGTGACCCGGGTGTCGAGCCGCTGGCGGCCGCGTCCGCCTTCGTCGACGCCGACAAGGGCGTGGCCGATCCGCAGGCCGCGCTGGACGGCGCGCGGGCGATCCTGACCGAGCGGTTCTCGGAGGACGCCGACCTGATCGGTGAGCTGCGCGAGCGGATGTGGGTGCGCGGGCGCCTCACCGCCCGGGTGCGGGAGGGCAAGGAGGAGTCGGGCGCGAAGTTCGCCGACTACTTCGACTTCGCGGAGCCGTTCACGGAGCTGCCCTCGCACCGCGTCCTGGCGATGCTGCGCGGCGAGAAGGAGGAGGTCCTCGACCTCGTCCTGGAGCCGGAGGAGCCGACCGACGGGCCCTCGTCCTACGAGGGGATCGTCGCCCACAGGTTCGGGATCGCCGACCGCGGGCGCCCCGCCGACAAGTGGCTGACCGACACCGTCCGCTGGGCCTGGCGCACCCGGATCCTCGTGCACCTCGGCATCGACCTGCGCCTGCGGCTGCGTACGGCCGCCGAGGACGAGGCGGTCAACGTGTTCGCGGCGAACCTGCGGGACCTGCTGCTGGCCGCCCCGGCGGGCACCCGCGCGACCCTGGGCCTCGACCCCGGCTTCCGTACGGGCGTGAAGGTGGCCGTGGTGGACGCGACCGGCAAGGTGGTGGCGACCGACGTCATCTACCCGCACGTCCCGGCGAACAAGTGGGACGAGGCGATCGCCAAGCTGGCCCGGCTGGCGAAGGAGCACGCGGTCGAGCTGGTCGCGATCGGCAACGGCACCGCGTCCCGCGAGACCGACAAGCTCGCCGGTGAACTCATCACGAGACACCCGGAGCTGAATCTCACCAAGGTGATGGTGTCCGAGGCCGGCGCCTCCGTGTACTCGGCCTCCGCCTTCGCCTCGCAGGAGCTGCCCGACATGGACGTGTCGCTGCGCGGCGCGGTGTCGATCGCCCGCCGGCTCCAGGATCCGCTGGCCGAGCTGGTCAAGATCGACCCGAAGTCGATCGGTGTCGGCCAGTACCAGCACGACCTGTCCGAGGTGAAGCTGTCGCGTTCGCTGGACGCGGTGGTGGAGGACTGTGTGAACGGCGTCGGTGTCGACGTCAACACCGCGTCGGCCCCGCTGCTCTCCCGGGTCTCCGGCATCACCTCCGGTCTCGCGGAGAACATCGTGGCGCACCGGGACGCCAACGGGCCGTTCACGTCCCGCTCCGAGCTGAGGAAGGTGCCGCGGCTCGGCCCCAAGGCGTACGAGCAGTGCGCGGGCTTCCTGCGGATCCGCGGCGGCGACGACCCGCTGGACGCGTCCAGCGTGCACCCGGAGGCGTACCCGGTGGTGCGGCGGATGGTGAAGACGTCCGGGCAGGAGGTGGCCGCGCTCATCGGCAACACGTCCGTGCTGCGCTCGCTGCGGCCGGACGACTTCGTGGACGAGACGTTCGGTCTGCCGACCGTCACCGACATCCTCAGGGAGCTGGAGAAGCCCGGGCGCGACCCGCGGCCCGCCTTCAGGACGGCCACCTTCAAGGAGGGCGTGGAGAAGATCTCCGACCTGTCGTCCGGGATGATCCTCGAGGGCGTCGTGACGAACGTGGCCGCCTTCGGCGCCTTCGTCGACGTCGGTGTCCACCAGGACGGCCTGGTGCACGTCTCCGCGATGTCGCGGACCTTCGTCAAGGACCCGCGTGACGTGGTCAAGCCCGGTGACATCGTCAAGGTGAAGGTCCTCGACGTCGACATCCCGCGCAAGCGGATCTCGCTGACGCTCCGGCTCGACGACGAGGCGGCCCCGAAGGACGGCGCTTCCGGCGAGGGCCGGCCGCAGCGAAGTGGCGGGCGTCCGCCGCAGCAGCGGCAGCAGTCCGGCTCCGGCCGGCGCGCCGGAGGCGGGGGCGGCGGTCAGCGGGGCGGCGGTGCCCGCCAGGCCCCGGCGCCGGCGAACGGCGCGATGGCCGACGCGCTGCGCCGGGCGGGGCTGCTCGACCCGAAGAAGGGCCGCGGCTGACGCCGGGACCGGCACGGGCGACGGCACGCCCGTTGCCGTGACCGGCCCACGGGCCCGGGTTCCGTACGCCGTCGCGCGTACGGGCCCGGGCCCGCTCCCGTGCGCGCTCCCCGCTCGTAGAGTGGCCGTATGACCACTTCCCGCGTACTGACCTGGGACGTCATGGCGAGCAGGGGCTACGAGACCGCGTGGGCCGAGTACGGAGAGGGCGTACTGCGGGCACGAGGGCGGGCCGTCGGGACGCTCCCGGCGCCCTACTGGGTGGCGTACGAACTGGACACCGGCGACGGGTTCGTGACGCGGCGGCTGCGGGTGACGGTCGAGACGGCCGCCCGGTCGCGGACGCTCGACCTGCGGCGCGACGAGCGGGGCGGCTGGACGGCCGACGGGGAGCGGCTGCCGGGCTTCGAGGACGCGCTCGACTGCGACCTCGGGCTGTGTCCGCTCACCAACACCATGCCCGTCCTGCGGCACGGGCTGCTCCGGGAGCCGGGCGAACGGCGGTTGCTGATGGCCTGGGTGTCGGTGCCGGACCTGACCGTGCGGCCCTCGTGGCAGACGTACACCCGTCTGGGGCCGAGCGGGCGCGGGGCGCGGGTGCGGTACGCCTCCGGGAGCTTCCGCAGTGACGTGGAGTTCGACGGGGACGGCTTCGTGGTGGACTATCCGCAGCTCGCGCGCCGCCTCGCCTGAAAAACGGTTGCCGCCGGTCACCGGACCGACAGACTGACCGCATGACCGGATCAGATCCGCGAGCGGACCTCGTGACGTAACTCCAGGACGCCCGTGACGTCCTGGTGTGGAAGCTCGACGGCCTGTCGGAGTACGCCGTACGGCGGCCCGTGACGCCGACCGGCACGAACCTGCTGGGGCTGGTCAAGCACCTGGCCGGGGCGGAGGCGCTGTACTTCGGGACGGTCTTCGGGCGGCCGTTCGCGGGGACGCCCCTGTGGATCACCGGGGACGCCGAGCCGAACGCCGACCTGTGGGCGCGGCCCGACGAGACGCGGGAGGAGATCGTCGGACTGTACCGGCGGGCCTGCGCGCACGCGGACGAGACGATCGCGGCGCTGCCGCTGGACGCGGTCGGCCGGCTGCCCGGGGGTGCGCGGTCCGAGGTGACGCTGCACCACGCCCTCGCCCACATGATCGCCGAGACGCAGCGGCACGCCGGGCACGCCGACGTCGTCCGGGAGCTGATCGACGGGGCGACGGGACAGCGACCGGGCGGCGCCAACACGCCCGAGGGCGACGCGGCGTGGTGGGAGGCGCACCGTGACCGCGTCGAGCGGGCGGCACGGCGGGCCGGCGGGCCCGGGGAGGGCTGGGCCGTGTCTTCCGGATCAGCCCGACTCGGGGCCGCGGCGCCTCACCGGCGTGATCCGGACGTCACGGCCCAGCGTTCCGTCACCTTGCCGTCGGCGACCTCCAGGCGGCGGGTGACGTGGACCGCGTCCAGCATGCGGCGGTCGTGGGTGACCAGGAGCAGGGTGCCCTCGTAGGCGTCGAGGGCGGACTCCAGTTGCTCGATGGCCGGCAGGTCGAGGTGGTTGGTCGGCTCGTCGAGGACGAGGAGGTTGACGCCGCGGCCCTGGAGCAGCGCGAGGGCGGCGCGGGTGCGTTCACCGGGTGACAGGGTGGCCGCCGGGCGCAGCACGTGGTCCGCCTTCAGACCGAACTTGGCCAGGAGGGTGCGCATCTCTGCCGGTTCGGTGTCCGGGACGGCCGCGCCGAAGGCGTCGAGCAGTGCCTCCGGTCCGTGGAACAGCCGGCGCGCCTGGTCGACCTCGCCGACCAGGACGCCGGAGCCGAGGGCGGCGTGGCCGGCGTCCAGCGGGACCCGGCCCAGGAGCGCGCCCAGCAGCGTCGACTTGCCGGCACCGTTCGCGCCCGTGACGGCGACCCGGTCGGCCCAGTCGATGCGCAGCGACACCGGTCCGAAGGTGAAGTCGCCGCGCCGCACCTCGGCGTCCCGGAGGGTGGCCACGACCGCGCCGGAGCGCGGGGCGGCCGCGATCTCCATGCGCAGCTCCCACTCCTTGCGGGGCTCCTCGACGACGTCCAGACGCTCGATCATGCGCTGGGTCTGCCGCGCCTTCGCGGCCTGCTTCTCGCTGGCCTCGCTGCGGAACTTGCGGCCGATCTTGTCGTTGTCGCCCGCCGCCTTGCGGCGGGCGTTCTTCACGCCCTTGTCCATCCAGGTGCGCTGCATCTGGGCGCGGTCCTGGAGGGCGGCCCTCTTGTCGGCGTACTCCTCGTAGTCCTCGCGGGCGTGCCGGCGGGCCACCTCACGTTCCTCCAGGTAGGCGTCGTAGCCGCCGCCGTAGAGATTGATCCGCTGCTGGACGAGGTCGAGTTCGAGGACCTTGGTGACGGTGCGGGTGAGGAACTCGCGGTCGTGGCTGACGACGACGGTGCCGGCCCGCAGTCCGGTCACGAAGCGTTCGAGGCGCTCCAGGCCGTCGAGGTCCAGGTCGTTGGTGGGCTCGTCCAGGAGGAAGACGTCGTAGCGGGAGAGGAGGAGGGAGGCGAGGCCCGCGCGGGCCGCCTGGCCGCCCGACAGGGAGGTCATCGGCTGGCCGAGGTCCACGCCGAGGCCGAGGGAGTCGGCCACCTCCTCCGCGCGCTCGTCGAGGTCGGCGCCGCCGAGATCCAGCCAGCGCTCCAGGCTCGTCGCGTACGCGTCGTCGGCGCCCGGCGCGCCGTCGACCAGGGCCTGCGTGGCCTCGTCCATCGCGCGCTGCGCCTGGGCGACGCCGGTACGGCGGGCGAGGAACTCGCGCACGCTCTCACCCGGGCGGCGCTCCGGTTCCTGGGGCAGGTGGCCGACGGTCGCGGTCGGCGGGGAGAGCCTGAGCTCGCCCTCCTCCGGCGCGGTCAGGCCGGCGAGCAGCTTCAGCAGCGTGGACTTGCCCGCGCCGTTGGCTCCGACCAGCCCGATCACGTCCCCGGGGGCGACGACGAGGTCGAGCCCGGAGAAGAGGGAGCGGTCGCCGTGTCCGGCGGCGAGGTTCTTGGCGACGAGGGTGGCGGTCACAGACGGTGGATCCTAGTCGGCCCGCGGCGCCGCGGTCGCGCCGGTTCCGCCCCTGGCCGCCCGGCGGAAGGTTCGGCCACCGTCCGGGCGTGGACGTCCGGGGGAACGGCGAGGTCGTCGTGGTCGGCGGCGGGGTCACCGTCCCGTGACCCGGCCGGGCCGGGTCACGTGACCCGGCCGGCCCGGCGGGGTCACCGGAGCCGGTCGGCCGGCTACGGGACGGGACCCGGCAGGGTCACGGAACCCGCGCCGGCCGAGTCGCAGGGCTCCGGCGGGCCGAGTTCCGGGTGCCCGACCCGCCGGGTCATGGAATACGACCCGGCCGGGTCACCGGATCCCGGCCGGGTTGGTTGGGTTACGGGATTCGGCCCGGCCGGGTCACCGGATCCCGGTCGGCCGGGTCGGGTTACCAGATCCGGCCCGGCCGGCTCACGGGATTCCGGTAGGCCCCGTCAGGGGATCCGGTACGGGTTGGGCGGTGGCTGTACCCCCTCCAGCGGGGTCGCGTCGGGTGTCGCCGCCGGTCGGGGGCCGGCCGTGGCGTGGGCGAAGGCCTTGGCGCCGCCGACCAGCGGGACCCGGGCCGAGGTGCGGGAGAGGTCCAGGGTGAGGGTGGGGGTGTCGGCGGGCGGGTCGATCAGGTCACGGTCGGTGCCCGCGACGATCAGCGCCAGGCGGTGGCCCTCGGGTACGACGTGGTCGGTGGCGGCCAGGTCGAGGGTGATCGTGTAGGCCTTGCCCGGGGTGAGCGGGACGCCCTTCCCGGGGTCGGCGTGGGTGCCGAGGTCGGCCCAGCCGCGGCTGACGACCGTGAAGTCGACGTCGGCGGTCCGCGCCTCGGTCTCCTTGAAGCAGGCGCTGTCGCCGGTGGTGCTCGCGCCCCAGCAGGTGCGCTCGGTGAGGGTGGTGATGCCCTCGCCGCTCGCCGCGTAGTCGCGGATGGTGTCGGGGCCGAGGTCGACCAGGACGGCGGTCAGGTGGGCCGTCGGGGTGGTGGGCGTGGCCGTGACGGTGACCTTCGAGGAGCCGGACAGGCGCAGGTCACGGCTGAGGGGCCCGGTCACGAAGCCGGCCTTGCCGGGGGTCGGGGTGTCGATGGCCGCGGCCCAGTCCGTCTCGCCGAGCCGGGGGTCGTCGGTGAACGTCGCGGTGCCGGTGCCCTCGCGGAGGCCGAGGGTGCCGACGCCCGCCTGCTCGCCGGCGGCGGGGCGCAGGGTCGCCGTCCGCGTGCCCTGCGGCGGCCAGACCTCGGAGGTCACCCACTGGTCGGGGTGGCGTTCGATGTCGGCCATGGGCTCGCGGTCGATGCCGTTGTCGTAGCCGAGGAGTTCGTGGTCGAACCAGCGGTGCAGCGTGTCGACCCAGGCGCCGCGGCGGAAGTCGAAGGGGTCGACGTGGCCGGTCTGGGAGAGCCAGATCTTGCGCTCGACGCCGTTCTGCGCGAGGGCGTCCCACCACGGGCCGACGTGCTGCATGCGGACGTTGAGGTCCTGGAGGCCGTGGACGAGGAAGACGCTGGCCTTCACCTTGCTCGCGTCCTCGACGTAGTCGCGCTCGGTCCACAGGCCGGTCCGGTCACCGGTGCGCGGGGCCTCCTCGACGAGCTTCCGCTGGACGGCGGCGCACTTGGCGCGGGCGTCGGGGCTGTCGACGTAGTTCGAGAGCCAGTCGGGGCCGGAGTCGTAGAGCGGGGCGCCCTGGGCGAAGTAGTAGTCGTACCAGGAGGAGATGGCGCTGATCGGGACGATGGTCTTCAGGCCCTTCACGCCGGTGGCGGCGACGCCGTTGGCGATGGTGCCGTCCCAGCTCTTGCCGATCATGCCGGTTCTGCCGTTGGTCCAGCCCGCCGTGACGGTGGTGGTGCCCGTGCGGGTGGTGTACGCCGTGGCGCGGCCGTTGAGCCAGTCGACGACGGCCTTCGCGGAGAGGATGTCGGAGCGGCCGCCGACGTCGACGCAGCCGTCGGAGCGGTTGGTGCCGGCCAGGTCGACACCGACGACGGCGTAGCCGCGGGGCACGAAGTAGTTGTCGTAGAACAGCGGCATCTGCACGACGCGGCCCTGCGCGTCGTACGTCTTCTTCTGGCTCTCGTTGCCGCGTCCGCAGCAGGAGTAGTAGGGGCTGGCGTCCATGATGACGGGCACCTTGCGGCCCCGCTCGGCGGGTTCGCGGGGGCGGACGATGTCGACGGCGACCCGGTCGGTCCTTCCGTCGCCGTCGCCGTCGAGGCGGGTGTCCACCCAGACGGCCTCGCGAAGGGCGTTGTCGTACGAGTAGACGGGCTTGCTCTCGCGCGAGGTGGTGGCGTGGGCCGCTGCCGGGGTGAGGAAGGCGGCCACCAGGGCGGTGATGGCGGCGGTCGCGAGCGGTCTCCAGATCGTGAAGCGCGTGCGTGTCGGCATGCGCGGGACGGTACAGGGGCCAACTCCCGTGCAGAAGAGGGCGACTGGGCAACGGCTGTGGCCGGAACACGCCCCTGGGAGGGGAGCGGTCAGGGACGGCCGAATGGCGATCGTGTGACACCGGTGGCCGTGGGCAGGTCGTGGCACAGGAAGTCGACCGACTCCGGACAGACTTCGTGCACCCGACGACTTGGAGCTCACGTGCACCACGGAATCATCGCGCCGGGCGCATGCGCCGCCGCGTGCGTCCTGCTGGCGATCCCGGCATCGGCCGCGAGCGTCTCCCCCGGCGCCCCGGGCATCGGCGACCCCTACTACCCGGCCTACGGCAACGGCGGATACGACGTCTCCCACTACGACCTGCGGCTCAAGTACCAGCCCGCCACGGACGTTGTGCAGGGAACGGCGACGATCCTGGCGAAAACCACGCAGGACCTGTCGCGGTTCAACCTGGACTTCCTGCTCGACGTCACCGAGGTGCGGGTCAACGGCGCCGAGGCGGCCTTCGCGGCCTCGGGCGAGCACGAACTGGAGATCACGCCGAGGACACCCCTGGCCAAGGGCACGGCGGTCACCGTCGTGGTGCGCTACAGCGGGGTCCCGTCGTCGAAGCAGGCCTACGGCTTCACCAGTTGGCACCGCACCCCGGACGGCGGGGTCGGCGCGAACGAGCCCGAGGCGGCCTGGTGGTGGTTCCCGAGCAACGACCACCCGCTGGACAAGGCCACCTACGACGTGTCGGTGCAGGTGCCGGACGGCACGCAGGCCATCTCCAACGGCACCCTCCAGTCGACGAGTTCACGCGCGGGCTGGACCCGCTTCACTTGGCGCTCCGCCAAGCCGCAGGCGACCTATCTCGCCACGCTCGCGGTCGGACGGTTCGACATCACGACCGGCAGGAGCGAGAGCGGCATCCCCGTCGTCAACGCCTACAGCGAGGACCTCGGCGACAACGCCGGTGCGGCGCGCGCGAGCATCGAACGGACCGGGGAGATCGCCGACTGGCTGGCCGAGTACTTCGGGCCGTACCCCTTCGACGCGCTCGGCGGGTACGTCCCGAACACGACCACCGGGTACGCGCTGGAGACGCAGACCCGGCCCTTCTACAGCCCGCGCCAGTTCGCGAACGGTTCGAACACCTCCCTGGTCGTGCACGAGCTGGCCCACCAGTGGTACGGCGACCTCGTGTCGGTCGCCGGGTGGAAGGACATCTGGATCAACGAGGGCTTCGCGCGGTACGCGCAGTGGCTGTGGTCCGAGCACGAGGGCGAGGGCACGGCGCAGGAGATCGCGGACTACGTGTATGCCTCACGCCCGGCCGACGACCCGTTCTGGACGGTGCGGCCCGGGGACCCGGGGCCGCAGAACCAGTTCCACGTCGCGGTGTACGACCGGGGCGCGCTGACGCTTCAGGCGCTGCGGAACGAGATCGGGGACGAGGCGTTCTTCGCGCTCCTGAAGGGCTGGCCGCAGAGGTACGCGCACGGCAACGCGACCGTCGCCGACTTCCGGCGGTACGCGCAGGAGGTGTCCGGGAAGCCGCTGGACGCGCTGTTCGGCACATGGCTGTTCCAGGCGTCGAAGCCGACGGCACCGGCGGCGCGGGAGGCGTCGATCCCGGCACGGCCCCTCGGGACGCAGGGGGCACCCGTCCAGCCCAGGTCGTGGAAGAAGATCGCCGCGACGAACGGTGTGCACGAGCACGAGCACGCCCCTGAGGGCGGGCACGACGGGCACGCGTACGAGCGCTGAGTGACGGCCGGGTGACGGCCGGGGTGGCTCAGGGGGCGGGGACTTCCCGGGCCACCCGGGCGAGGAGCTCCTCCCGGCCGATGGCGTCCGCCCGCGTCGACGGCACGGTGCAGGCGTGGGCGCCGGCCACCGCGCCGTACAGGGCGCACCTGAGCGGTGGCTCGCCGGTGAGGCGGCCGTAGAGGAAGGCGGCCGCGAAGGCGTCGCCCGCCCCGTTGGAGTCCACCACGGGGGTGGGCGGCCGCACCGCCGGGATCCGGGTCAGCTCGCCGTCGGCCAGCAGGTACGCGCCCTCGGCGCCGGCCGTGGCGACGACCACCTCCGCGCGGCCCCGTTCGACGATGTGCCGCATGGTCGCCTCGGGGTCGGGCAGGGCGGCCGCGGAGAGGAAGACGACGTCCGCGGTGAACGCGAAGGACTCGTGGTACGGGTTCCGGCCGTCCCAGTTGTGCAGGTCGGTGGAGAGGGTGACGCCGGCCTCGCGCAGCAGGGGCAGGGCGTCGGCGCAGGGCTGGGTGATCGAGACGTGCGCGTGGCGGCTCGTCGCGGCCAGGGTCCGCAGGGTGTCCTCCGGGAACCGGTCGTCCGGGCGGGCGCGGCTCGTGTCGTACAGGGAGAGCCGCCGGCCGTCCGGACCGACCAGGTTGACCGCCCGCTTGGTGCCGGCGGGCTGCGGGATCGCGGTGAGGGCGATGCCCTTCTCCCGGTGCAGGGCGCGGACCAGGTCGCCCTCGGGATCGTCGCCGAGGAAGTCGAGGTGGTGGGTGCGCAGGCCGAGGCTGCTCAGCCCCAGGGCCACGAAGTCCCCGGTCTGCCCGGCGCGTGGGCGGATCCCGCTGTCGATCATGTAGCTGTCGGCGTACGGCAGCGGCAGCTCCGGCACGTGCACGATGGTGTCGACGCCCGCCCCGCCCAGCACGAGCACGTCGGTGTCACGGCTCAACGCGCGCCCTCCCCATGGTCGTAGACCGTGACCGCGATCCCCCGCCGCACCAGCCGCTCGGTGATCAGCGGTTCGACGCGGGACCACTTGCCGCCGGCCAGGCCGCAGCCTATCCGGGGCATGTGGACGGTGGCGTCGAGTTCCGCCGCCTTGTCGGCCAGGCGGGCCAGCGCGGCGTCGATCGCCTCGTAGCGCACCGGGACGCCCTTGCTGCCGGTGCGTGTCCCCCGTTGGCCGACCAGGTTGGCCACCCAGACGTACCGCTCCACCTGGACGAACTGGGCCGCGCCCAGCCCGAAGTCGTTCGAGGCGCGCTGCCGGTGCCAGGCGCGGTAGGCGGCCTCCGGCTCCGGCCAGCGGCGCGACAGCGCCAGGACGAAGCCCTTTCCCCATCCCCCGATGTCGTTGCAGACATGGGCGATCACCTTGACGCCCTTCACCGACGGCACGGTGGCGTCACCCCGGACATAAGTGATCTCCGACATGACGCCACCGTAGGCGACGCCACCGACAGCGGGCGTGCTGTTTTTTTCCGGCTGCGCGGCGGCTACTTCGTGAGCTGTGACAGTTCCTCGTCGGCCGTCCTCGCCACCCTGCGGCGGACGGCGAACCAGCCGACGACGAGTGCGGCCGCGACGACCGGGACGAGCAGGAGGGTCCTGCGGCCGACCTCGGGGTCGTTCCACATCAGGCCGAGCACCGCGACCAGGAAGGCGATCGTGACGATCTCGGTGACGGGGCTGCCGGGGAGGCGGAAGGAGGGGCGGGCGACCAGGCCGGCCCTGGCGCGGCGGACGAAGACCAGGTGGCAGACCATGATGATCACCCAGGTGCTGATGATGCCGAGGGAGGCGACGTTCAGCACGATCTCGAAGGCCTGGTCGGGCATGAGGAAGTTCAGGCCGACGCCGAGGACGCACACCGCGCAGGTGAGGAGGATGCCGCCGTAGGGGACCTGGCTGCGGTTCATGCGGGCGGTGAACCTCGGGGCCGAGCCCGCCATGGCCATGGAGCGCAGGATGCGGCCGGTGGAGTACAGGCCGGAGTTCAGGGACGACATGGCGGCGGTGAGGACGACCAGGTTCATCACGTCGCCGGCGCCGGAGACGCCGATCTTCGACAGGACCGTGACGAAGGGGCTCTCGTCGGCCGAGTAGACCGAGCCGGGCAGCAGCAGGGCGAGCAGGACGACCGAGCCGACGTAGAAGAGGCCGACGCGCCACATGATGGAGTTCACCGCGCGCGGGACGACCTTCTCCGGTTCGGCGGTCTCGCCCGCGGCGACACCGACCAGCTCCAGGGCGGCGTACGCGAAGATCACGCCCTGCATGACGAGGACGACGGGCATCAGGCCGTGCGGGAGGAAGCCGCCGTTGTCCGTGATCACGTGCAGGCCGGGCGTCTGGCCGCCGACCTCGTGCTGGGTGGCGAGCAGGAAGATGCCGACGCACATGAAGGCGACGAGGGTGGCGACCTTGACGATCGCGAACCAGAACTCCATCTCGCCGAAGATCTTCACCGAGATGAGGTTCACGGCCAGCACCACGGCGAGGGCGATGAGCGCGAGCACCCACTGGGGGACGCTCGTGAACATGCTCCAGTAGTGCGTGTAGAGCGCGATGGCGGTGATGTCGGCGATGCCGGTGGTCGACCAGTTCAGGAAGTACATCCAGCCGGCGACGTAGGCGCCCTTCTCGCCGAGGAACTCGCGCGCGTACGACACGAACGACCCGGAGGACGGCCGGTACAGGACCAGCTCGCCGAGGGCGCGGACGACGAAGAAGGCGAAGACGCCGCAGACGAGGTAGGCGAGGGCGAGCGCCGGGCCCGCGTTGTGCAGGCGTCCTCCGGCGCCCAGGAAGAGGCCGGTGCCGATCGCCCCGCCGATGGCGATCATGTTGACGTGGCGGTGCTTGAGGTCCTTGCTGTAGCCGGCGTCGCCCGCGTCCGCGGGTGTCGCGGTCGCCTGGGGGTGGGCGGCGACCCTGGCCGTGTGCACGGTGTCCTTGCTCACGGGTGGTTCCACTCTCTGGTGCGCCCGGGCGTGTGCGCCCGGGTGTCCGTACGGTCATGGCCCGCGGCTCCCGGGTCGGGGCACAGACCAGGGCAGCAGCTTCCCAGAGGTATCCGCGGTCATGCGGTGGTTCACGTCACACAGCGTGACTTCTCACACGGCCGTCACGGGATCGCGCGGCCGTCTCCCCAGTCCCCTCGGGTGTCACAGCTCCGGTGCGACAGCGATACTGCTGCACATGACGATCGAGACCGAGGAGCCGGCCCTCACGGTCGACGAGCTGGCCGCCCGCGCGGGGGTCACGGTGCGCACGGTGCGGTTCTACAGCACCAGGGGTCTGCTGCCGCCGCCGGTGATCGGTCCGCGCCGGGTGGGGCACTACGGTCCGGCGCATCTCGCGCGTCTCGCGCTGATCGAGGAGTTGCAGCGGCAGGGCATGACGCTGGCGGCGATCGAGCGCTACCTGAGCCGGCTGCCGCCCGGTCTGGACGCGCACGACCTCGCCGTCCACCGGGCGGTGGTGGCCTCCTGGGCGCCGGACGCGGTGGAGACGATGACGCGGGAGGAGCTTCAGCGGCGGGCGGGGCGGGCGCTGGGCGAGGAGGAGGTGACGCGGCTGGAGGCGATGGACATCGTCGGGGGCGCCGAGGCGGGCGACGGCTCCTACCGCGTCGACTGCGGTCTGCTGCCGCTCGGGGTCCGGCTGCTCGACGTACCGCTGTCGCAGGAGGTGATCCTCGCCGCGCGCACCGCGCTGACGGAGCACGCGCGCGCGGCGGCGCACGAGCTGTCGCGGTTGCTGCGGGACGCGGTGGCGGAGCGTGACGCGCAGGACGTGAAGTCGCTGAGCGCGCAGATGCATCCGCTGGTGGTGCAGGCCCTGCTGACGACCTTCCAGCGGTCGCTGCGGGAGGAGCTGCGGCAGTGGCTGACGGAGCCGGAGGCGGACGGGTCCGCCTGAGGTGACGAAGGTCCCTCCGGGACACCGCGCCCGCCGGGCGGGCGCGGTGTCCCGGAGGGATGCGTCAGCGGCCGTCCGTGAAGGTCTCCCCCTTCTCCGCCTTCTCCACGAGCAGCGCGGGCGGGGTGAAGCGGTCGCCGTAGCGCTCGGCGAGTTCACGCGCGCGTGCCACGAATCCGGGCAGGCCGGTCCCCACCCCGGCGCCGCCGTCGTAGCCGTTGATGTACTGCAGGACGCCGCCGGTCCAGCCGGGGAAGCCGATGCCGAGGAGGGAGCCGATGTTGGCGTCGGCGACGGACGTCAGCACGCCCTCCTCCAGGAGCCGGACGGTGTCGAGGGCCTCGGAGAAGAGCATGCGCTCCTGCATGTCGCGGAACGGGATCTCGGCGCCCTCGCGCGTGAAGTGCTCGCGCAGGCCCGGCCACAGGCCCGCCCGCTTGCCGTCGACGTAGTCGTAGAAGCCGGCGCCGCCGCTGCGGCCGGTGCGGCCGAACTCGTCGACCATGCGGTCGACGACGGCCTCGGCGGGGTGGCCGGGCCAGGTGCCGCCGGCCTCCTCGACGGCCCGCTTCGACTCGTTGCGGATCTTGCGGGGCAGGGTGAGCGTCAGCTCGTCCATCAGGGACAGGACCTTCGCCGGGTAGCCGGCCTGGGCCGCCGCCTGCTCGACGGACGCGGGCTCGATGCCCTCGCCGACCATGGCGACGCCCTCGTTGATGAAGTGGCCGATCACCCGGGAGGTGAAGAAGCCGCGGGAGTCGTTGACGACGATCGGCGTCTTCTTGATCTGCCGGACCAGGTCGAAGGCGCGCGCGAGCGCCTCGTCGCCGGTGCGCCCGCCCTTGATGATCTCGACCAGGGGCATCTTGTCGACGGGCGAGAAGAAGTGCAGCCCGATGAAGTCGGCCTGGCGCTCGACGCCCTCGGCGAGGACGGTGATGGGGAGGGTGGAGGTGTTGGAGCACAGCAGGGCGTCCGGCGCGACGACGTGCTGGATCTCCTGGAAGACCTTGTGCTTGAGGGAGGTGTCCTCGAACACCGCCTCGATGACGGCGTCGCAGCCGGCCAGGTCCTGCGGGTCGGCGGTGGGCGTGATGCGGGCGAGCAGCGCGTCCGCCTTCTCCTGGCTGGTACGGCCCCGGGAGACGGCCTTGGCGCACAGCTTCTCGGAGTAGCCCTTGCCCTTGACGGCCGCTTCCAGGGAGACGTCCTTCAGGACGACGTCGATGCCCGCGCGGGCGCACGAGTAGGCGATGCCGGCGCCCATCATCCCGGCGCCCAGGACGGCGACCTTGCGGACCTGGCGCGGCTCGACGCCCTTCGGGCGGCTGGCGCCGGAGTTGACGGCCTGAAGGTCGAAGAAGAAGGCCTGGATCATGTTCTTCGAGGTCTGGCCGGCCGCCAGCTCCACGAAGTAGCGGGCCTCGATGACCTGCGCGGTGTCGAAGTCGACCTGGGCGCCCTCGACGGCCGCGGCGAGGATGTTGCGCGGGGCCGGGTAGGGGGCGCCGCCCGTCTGCTTGCGCAGGGTGGCCGGGAAGGCGGGCAGGTTCGCCGCGAACTTCGGGTTGGCGGGCGTGCCGCCCGGAATGCGGTAGCCGGGCCGGTCCCAGGGCTGCCGGGACTCGGGGTTGGCGTCGATGAAGGCGCGGGCCTTGGCGAGGAGTTCCTCTGGGGTGGCGGCGACCTCGTGGACCAGGCCGTTCTCCAGGGCGTGCCGCGGGCTGTACTGGGTGCCCTGGAGGAGGACCTTGAGGAGGGCGTCGGCGATGCCCAGCAGACGCACGGTGCGCACGACGCCGCCGCCTCCGGGCAGCAGGCCGAGGGTGACCTCGGGGCAGCCGATCTTGGAGCCGGGGGCGTCGAGGGCGATCCGGTGGTGGCAGGCGAGGGCGAGCTCGTATCCGCCGCCCAGGGCGGCGCCGTTGATCGCGGCGACGACCGGCTTGCCGAGGGTCTCGATGCGGCGGAGGTTGCGCTTGATCTCCAGGCCGCCGTCGAACAGCTCCTGGGCGGTGCCGGGGGTGACGCGGATCAGGTCGCGCAGGTCTCCGCCGGCGAAGAAGGTCTTCTTGGCGGAGGTGATGATGACGCCCCGGATGGTGTCCTGCTCGGCCTCCAGGCGGTCGGTGATCACCGCGAGGGAGTCGCGGAACGCCTGGTTCATGGTGTTCGCGGACTGGTCCGGGTCGTCGAGGACGAGGGTGACGAGGCCGGTGCGGTCCTGTTCCCAGCGGATGGTGGTGCTCTGTGTCATGACAGGGTCTCCGTAGAAGTCTCTTGGTTCCGCCGGGGTGGTCAGACGCGTTCGACGATCGTCGCGATGCCCATGCCGCCGCCCACGCAGAGGGTGGCGAGGCCGTAGCGCTTGTCCTGGCGCTCCAGTTCGTCGACGAGCGAGCCGAGGATCATGGCGCCGGTGGCGCCGAGGGGGTGGCCGAGGGCGATGGCGCCGCCGTTGACGTTGACCTTGTCCAGGGACAGGCCCATGTCCTTCACGAAGCGCAGGACGACCGCCGCGAAGGCCTCGTTGATCTCGACGAGGTCGATGTCGTCGATGGTCAGGCCGGCCTTGGCGAGGGCCTTGCGGGTGGCGGGGGCGGGGCCGGTGAGCATGATGGTGGGCTCGGAGCCGGAGACGGCGGCGGAGACGATCCGCGCGCGCGGGGTGAGGCCGTGACGCTCGCCGACCTCCTTCGAGCCGATCGCGACGAGGGAGGCGCCGTCGACGATGCCGGAGGAGTTGCCCGCGTGGTGGACGTGGTCGATCTTCTCGACCCAGTGGTACTTCTGCAGGGCCACGGCGTCGAAGCCGCCCAGGTCGCCGATGTCGGCGAAGGAGGGCTTCAGCCCGGCGAGGGACTCGGCGGTCGTCCCCGGGCGCAGGTGCTCGTCGTGGTCGAGGACGACCAGGCCGTTGCGGTCCTTCACCGGGACGACGGAGCGGTCGAAGCGGCCGTCCTTCCAGGCCGTGGCCGCCCGCTCCTGCGAGAGGGCCGCGTACTCGTCGACGTCGCGCCGGGAGAAGCCCTCGATGGTGGCGATGAGGTCGGCGCCGATGCCCTGCGGCACGAAGTTCACGGCGAGGTTGGTCATCGGGTCGTTGAACCAGGCGCCGCCGTCGGAGGCCATCGGCACCCGGGACATCGACTCGACACCGCCCGCGAGGACGAGGTCCTCCCAGCCCGAGCGGACCTTCACGGCGGCCAGGTTGACGGCCTCGAGACCCGACGCGCAGAAGCGGTTCTCCTGGACGCCGGCCACCGTGTCCGGCAGGCCGGCCGCGATCGCGGCGATCCGCGCGATGTCGGAGCCCTGGTCGCCGACGGGGCCGACGACACCGAGGACGATGTCGTCGATCGCGGCCGGGTCGAGGCCCGGGAAGCGGTCGCGCAGCTCGTGGATGAGGCCGACGACGAGGTCGATGGGCTTCGTCCCGTGCAGGGCGCCGTTCGCCTTGCCTCGCCCGCGCGGGGTGCGGATCGCGTCGTACACGTACGCTTCGGTGCTCACTGGTAGGCCTTTCGGGGAGGGTGGGCCGAACGGGGTCAGTCGCCCTGCGGGAGGTCGTCGACGAGCCGGGGTGTGTCCCAGTCGCGGGCCACGGCGGCCGTGTCGGCGCCGGGCCGCGCGGGACCGCTGCGGACGGCGGTCGGGGTCGCGGAGAAACGGGGGGCGGGGGCGGGCTGGGTGATGCCGTCGTGGTCGGTGAAGGTGGAGCGGGCGGCGAGGTGCGGGTGGTGCGGGGCCTCGCGCAGCGACAGCACGGGCGCCACGCACGCGTCGGAGCCCTCGAAGAGGGCCGTCCACTCGTCCCTGGTGCGGGACTTGAAGCGGCCGGCGACCGCCTCGCGCAGGTCGCCCCAGCGGGTCCGGTCCGTGCGGGCGCCGGTGACGTCCTCGAGTCCGAGGAGGCGTACGAACTCGTCGTAGAACTGCGGTTCCAGGGCGCCGACGGCCATGTACCCGCCGTCGGCGGTCTCGTAGGTGCCGTAGTACGGGCAGCCGCCGTCGAGGAGGTTGGCGCCGCGCCGGTCCTGCCAGGCGCCGGCGGCGAGCATGCCGTGGATCATGGCGGAGAGGTGGGCGGTGCCGTCGACGATGGCGGCGTCGACGACCTGGCCGGTGCCCGTCACGCGCGCGTGGTGGAGCGCGGCGAGGACGCCCACGACGAGGTAGAGGGAGCCGCCGGCGTAGTCGCCGAGGAGGTTGGCGGGTACGGGCGGGGGTGTCTCCGGGGCGCCGATCAGGCCGAGGGTGCCGGTGAGGGCGATGTAGGCCACGTCGTGACCGGCGCGGTGGGCGAGCGGGCCGTCCTGGCCCCAGCCGGTCATCCGGCCGTAGACCAGCCGGGGGTTGCGGGCGTGGCAGGCCTCGGGTCCGATGCCGAGGCGCTCGGCGACGCCGGGGCGGTTGCCCTCGATCAGCACGTCGGCGCGGGCGGCGAGGTCGAGCACGCGCGCGGGACCGTCCGGGGCCTTGAGGTCGACGACGACGGAACGCTTGTTGCGGTTGGTGACGTCGTGGGCCGGGTCGATCCCGAGCGACGAACCGCCGGGGCGGTCCACCCGGACGACGTCGGCGCCGAGGTCGGCGAGGAGCATGGCCGCGAAGGGGCCGGGACCGATGCCGGCCAGTTCGACCACGCGCACGCCGGCGAGCGGGCCGTGGCCCGCCGTGCCGGTTGTCCCTCCGGCCGTCCCTGCCGTTGTCATCCAGCCCCCTTGCCGTGACACCACCGATGTAACACCAGTGATGCTAAGAACGTGTTCCAGTGGACACAAGAGGTGGGGCGAGCAAGCGCTTAGCCAGTTTACGGCGGGGCGCCTGCCGGGCGCCCGCGGCCGTCCAGCTCCGTGGTGAGCCGCTTGGGCGCGATCGTGCGGTAGCTCTCCTCCACCCAGTCGCACAGCAGGTCGGCCGCGGGGGCGCCCGGACGCTCCAGCGGGACGCTCACCCAGCCGGACCTGCCGAGCCCGTATCCGGCGGGGCAGGCGCCCGGGGCGGCCAGCGCGTGGGCGTGGGCCGTCTCGTCCGTGAGCTTGACCGTGACGCCGAGCGGGTGACTGCCGTCGTCGACGCCGAGGAAGACGAACACCTTCTTGTCGACCTTGGCGACGGTCTCGCCCCAGGGGAACTCCTCGGTCGCGCCCGGCAGGCCGAGCGCGAACCCGCGCACTTTCTCCCACTTCCTGAGGGCGTTCCTGGGTACGGCCACCTGCTGCCTCCGGGCTCGTCGTCGGGCTCCGCACTCCTCACGCTAGCCTCGGCCACCGACAGCGGCACGGGCTGCACGACCAAGGGGTGTCATGAGCAGGCTGAAAAGGACGGACCGTCCGTACGACATCGTGCTCTTCGGGGCCACCGGCTTCGTGGGGACGCTCACCGCCGAGTACCTCGCGGCCCACGCCCCCGAGGAGCTGCGCTGGGCGATCGCCGGCCGGGACGAGACGGGGCTGCGGCGGCTGCGCGACCGGCTTCCCGGCGGCGCGCGGCCCGGGGTGCTGCGCGCGGACGTGTCGGACCCGGCCTCGCTGCGCGCCCTCGCCGGGCACGCGCGCGTGGTGGCGACGACGGTCGGCCCCTACGTGAGGTACGGCGAGGAACTGGTGGCCGCCTGCGCGGCCGCCGGCACCGACTATCTCGACCTCACGGGCGAGCCGGAGTTCGTGGACCTGACGTACGTCCGGCACGACGCACGCGCGCGGGAGACGGGGGCGCGCCTGGTGCACGCCTGCGGGTTCGACTCGGTCCCGCACGACCTGGGCGTGTACTTCACCGTCCGGCAGCTGCCGGAGGGCGTGCCGCTGACCGTGGACGGCTTCGTGACCGCCGACGCCGCCTTCTCGGGCGGCACGTTCGCCTCCGCGCTGGGCCAGTTCGCCCGCGGCCGCCAGATGGTGGCCGCCGCGCGGGAGCGGCACCGGCACGAGCCGCGGCTGGTGGGCCGCCGGGCCACGGCACCGCTGGGGACACCCCGGTTCGCCCCGGAGGTCGGCGCCTGGGCGCTGCCCCTGCCGACCATCGACCCGCAGATCGTGCGCCGGTCCGCGAAGGCGCTGGAGCGCTACGGCCCCGACTTCCGCTACCGCCACTACGCGGCCGTACGACGGCTGCCGGTCGCCGTGGGCGGCACCGCGGCCGTCGGGGCGCTCTTCGCCGCCGCCCAACTGCCGCCCGCCCGGCGCTGGCTGTCGGACCGGCTGAAGCCCGGGGAGGGGCCGAGCGCCGAGAAGCGGGCGCGCAGCTGGTTCACCGTCCGGTTCGTGGGCGAGGGCGGCGGCCGGCGGGTGTGCACCGAGGTCTCGGGCGGCGACCCCGGCTACGACGAGACGGCGAAGATGTTCGCCGAGGCGGCGCTCGCCCTGGCCCTCGACGACCTCCCGGAGACGGCCGGCCAGGTCACCACGGCGGTGGCGATGGGCGACGCGCTGACCGAGCGGCTGCGCGCGGCCGGCATCCGCTTCCGGGTGGCCGCGAGCCGTTGACGGTCCTGGGCCGGTCCTGGGCCGGTCCTCGGCCGGCCCAGGACCGTGTCTTTCGGATCATCCCGGTGAGCGGGGCGCCGCGGCCCCGAGTCGGGCCGATCCGAAAGTCACGACCTAGACCGGCCACTCCACCAGCGTGTAGATCATCCCGGCGATCCAGCCCAGCCCGGCCAGGACGGCGAGGATCAGCGCGGCGTTCACGGCGCGCTCGACGGGGCGGTCGGGGTCGGCGAGGGGCTTGGGGGCGCGGTGCGTCGTCATGCCGTCAGCCTGCCGGACGGCGGCCGGGCCCCACATCCGTACAGGTACTCAGACGACGTACTCGGGTTCGTGCGCCCGGCGACGGCCCCGCACCGCCGGCCCATTTGAGACTTGTCGCCTCTCTCCCCCGGTCCCGCCAGGGTGCACCGGTGCCGAAGTGCCAACAAGCACTTCAATGAAACGATGGAAGGGCACGAGCGGAGGGAGGTGAGCAGCTTGAAGTTCGTTCTCGAAGTCACGGTGGACGAGGGCGCGTTGGCGCAGGACACGGTGAGTGAGCTGGGGCGCATCCTGCGGTACTGGGGCGGGAACCTCCGCCACTACGCCCTGGAGCCCGGCGACGGATCGGCGATCCTCGACTCGGAGTACCGCGAGGTCGGTCAGTGGCGGGTCGTCGCGTCCTGAAGCGCCCTGCGGCACAGCGCGTCGGCCCTGCGCGTCGTCTCGGGCAGGCGGAACCGCGGGGTGAGGGCGAGGGTGTGGGCGCAGGCGTCGTCCAGGGTCACGCGGTGGCCGACGGACACGAAGACCGGCTTCACGCCCTCCCGGGTGCGCAGGGCGCGGCCCACCTCGTCGCTGCCCGCCAGCAGCGGTGCGGCCGATCCCCGCGGGGTGTCCGGGTCGTCGTACGTGAAGGTGAAGGGGTTCTTGGCGACGCCGATCGTGGGCAGTCCGGTGAGGACCCCCAGGTGGCTGGCGAGGCCGAAGCGGCGGGGGTGGGCGAGGCCGTAGCCGTCGCAGACGACCAGGCCGGGCGGGCAGGGCAGGGCGTCGAGGGCGGCCAGGACGGTGGGGATCTCCCGGAAGGCGAGCAGGCCGGGCACGTACGGGAAGGAGACGCGCCCGACCGCCGTGGCCTCGGCGACGACGTCGAGGCTCGCCGCGTCCAGCACGACGGCCGCCGCCGCGACGACGTCGAGTCCGTCGTCGTAGGCGACGTCGACCCCCGTCACCCGGCCCGTGCCGGGCGGGGGCCCGGGCTCGTCGAGCACCACCCTCGCCCGCAGCTCGTCCTGGACGGCGCGGGCCTCTTCCTCGGTCGCGGGCCAGCCCGCGGGGATGCGTACGGTCCTCGTCATGGTGAGGACGAGCGTACGGCTCCCGCGGGCCGGCCCGCGATCTCGTTCCGGAGCGGCTGCGTCAGCTCTTGCCCAGGGCCCGCTGCAGCTGGCTCTTGTTCATGTCCGAACGGCCGTGGATGTTGCGACGCTTGGCCTCCTCGTACAGCTGGTCGTACGTGGGCCCCTGTGAGCCCTTGCCGGACCGCTGGCCGCCGCGCTTGCCGGACGACATGTCCTGTGTGGAGGTGCGGCTGGCGGTCTTCGACTCGCCGGACCGGGCGCGTTCCTTGTTCACCGTGCGGGCGGCGATCTCCTTCGCCCGGTCGGTGCTCTCCCCCCGGTCCTGAGCACTCTTCTTGATGTGCTCGTACTGGCGCTCCCGCTTGGGGCTGGAACCGCGTGGCATGTGCGCTCACTCCTTTCGCGTTCGCACAACGGGTACCCCGAAACGGGCGCCACGCGCGGGATCAGCTCTCCAGCCTTGCCACCCGCCCCTGTTCGCCGGAGGCCCAGCAGCCGAGGTCGGGGGCGCAGTCGACGGTGTCGTACGAGCCGGTGTCGAGCGTGCGCCAGGTGCGGCCGGCGTCGGTGGTGAGGTCGGTGCCGGTGGGGCCGACCGCGAGGGCGGCGGTGCGGCTGTGCGGCAGCCAGGCGACGCCGGAGCGGTAGGCGGGCGGGGGCGTGGTGGCGGACCGCCAGGTCCGGCCGGCGTCGCCGGTCGTCGCCGCGGCCCGCGGGGACGGCTGGTCGGGGCGGTAGTCGCCGCCGACCGCGAGGCCGTGGGCGCGGTCGCGGAAGGCGAGGGCGAAGACCCCGCGCGCGGGATCGCCCGCCGGGACCGGGACGTCGGTGGCCGTCCAGGTCAGCCCGCGGTCGGCGGAGTGCAGCACGCGCGCGCGTGCGGCGCCGCCGGTGGCCAGCCAGACGTCCCGGGAGCCGGCCGTGACGAGGCACTGGCCGCCGGCCGCGAAGCCCGCCTCGCCGTCCAGGGCGGGCGGCATGCCCGCGTCGGGCAGCACCGTCCAGGAGCGGCCGCCGTCGCTGGTCGACAGGATGCGGAACCTGCCGTCCACCGGGTCGCTCATCGCCAGGCCGTGGCGGCGGTCGAAGAAGGCGAGGCAGTCGTAGAAGGCCCGTGCGTCGGTGTTGCGGAAGGACTCCGTCCAGGTCGCCCCGCCGTCGTCGGTGCGGTACACGCGCGAGGCCTCGCCCTCGCCGATGGCGAGCACCACGGCGCGCCGCGCGTCGAAGGCCTCGACGTCCCGGAACTGGAGTTCGGCGGCGCCGGGCGGCGAGACGTTCCGCCAGCTGCTCCCGCCGTCCGTGGTGCGCAGAACGGTGCCCTGGCTGCCGGCCACCCAGGCGGTGTCCCGGTCGACCGCCGCCAGGCCGCGGAAGCGGACGGAGGGAGCGCCGGTGTCCTTGAGCGCCCACCCGGGACTGTGCGCCCATGCCGGGCCGTGCGCCTGCGCCCGTTCGGGCGCCCGCCCCTGGCCGGGCGCCTCCACCTGGGCGAGCGCCTCCGCCCGGACGGACGCCCCCGCCTGGGCGGGTGCGGCGGTGAGGACGGCCAGGGCCGCCGTACAGGCCGCTCCGGCGGCCGTCACCCGCCCTGTGCGCCTCACCCGTGCCGTTCGAACCGTGCGTCGCGAGTTCCCCAAGCGCCTCATGGCGGGCGAAGCTAGCCCACCGCCCGGGTGCCGTCCAGAGGACCCCCAGCGCCTCAAACGCCCTGCGGGACACGGCAAGAGAGGTGAGTCACTCCCGTGCATGAAAGGCGGTGACCGAGGTCACTCGGATTTCGTGTGCACGGATCGGCCGGTTCCGGCGTCTCTTCCAGTGTCCGGCCCCCACCCGCCCGGAAGTTCGTCCCGCCGTCACAAGGGAGCAAGGCGTTGTCCATCGTCATCGAGCAGCCCGTCGAGGCCCGCCTGGTCGCCGCCGCACCTCGGATGCAGAGCATCCCGGCCACGCTGCACTACGACCGGCGCGACCCCTTCGCCGTCCGCATGACCTTCCCGGCCCCGGCGACCCTGGAGGGCGTGGACGTCTGCTGGACCTTCGCCCGCGAGCTGCTCTCCGCGGGTCTGCACGAGGCCGAGGGACACGGCGACGTCCGTGTCCGCCCCTACGGCTACGACCGTACGGTGCTGGAGTTCCACGCGCCCGAGGGCACCGCGATCGTGCACGTGCACTCGGAGGAGATCCGGCGCTTCCTGCGGGCCACGAGCGAGCTGGTGCCCGCCGGTCTGGAGCACCTCCAGCTCGACCTCGACCACGACCTGGCGGAGCTGATGCGGGAGGCCTGAGTTAATGCGTTGACAGCCCTCCACCGCGCTTTTACGGTGTAGAACGGTTCTGTTGCCGTCGATAGGAGAAGGACGTTGCTCGTCTGAGGTCCGAGACACCGCACCACACCCGACGGGTGTGGGTGCCGCGTGCGACCTCGGCGTTCGAGCCGTCCTTGCGGAGCAGGGCCCTGCCCCTGGACGCGCGGCCGTGTCCGTGCCCCCTCGCTCCCCGCTCCCCGCGGTGGTCGCCGCCCTCCGGTGTCTCGATACGCGTTGCCCCTGACCGCACACGCAACCGCGAGGCCCGCTTGACTACTTCCATCACCTGTTCCTCCCTCTCCTTCACCTGGCCGGACGGCACGCCCGTCTTCGAGGGCCTCGACGTCGCCTTCGGCCCCGGCCGCACCGGACTCGTCGGCGTCAACGGCTCCGGCAAGTCCACCCTGTTGAAGCTGATCGCCGGGGAACTCAGCCCTTCCGACGGCACCGTCCGCATCGCCGGCGACGTCGGCCACCTCCCGCAGAGCGTCACGCTCGACACCTCCCTGCGGGTCGACGAGGCCCTCGGCATCGCCGCGCGGCGGGCCGCGCTGCACGCCATCGAGGCGGGCGACGTGTCCGAGGAGCACTTCGAGACGGTCGGCGACGACTGGGACGTCGAAGAACGCGCCCTCGCCACCCTCGGCGAACTCGGACTCGGCCACATCGACCTGGACCGCACCATCGGCGAGGTGTCGGGCGGCGAGTCGGTCCTGCTGCGGCTGGCCGCGCTGCTGCTGCGCCGCCCGGACGTCCTGCTGCTCGACGAACCCACCAACAACCTCGACCTGTACGCCCGTCGGAGGCTGTACACGGCCGTCGCGTCCTGGCCGGGCGTGATGGTCGTGGTCAGCCACGACCGGGAACTGCTGGAACTCGTCGACCAGATCGCCGACCTGCACGCCGGGGAGGTCACCTGGTACGGCGGCAACTACTCGGCGTACGAGAAGGCCCTCGCCACCGAGCAGGAGGCGGCCGAGCGCATGGTGCGCGTCGCCGGGGCCGACCTGCGCAAGCAGAAACGCGAACTGGCCGACGCCCAGGTCAAACTGGCCCGCCGCAAGCGGTACGGCCAGAAGATGTGGGACAGCAAGCGCGAGCCGAAGATCGTCATGGGGGCCCGCAAGCGCGCGGCGCAAGAGTCCGCGGGCAAGCACCGCATCATGCACGAGGAGAGGCTCGCCGAGGCCAAGGAACGGCTCGACGAGGCGGTGGAGGCCGTACGGGACGACGACGAGATCCGCGTCGACCTGCCGTACACGGCCGTACCGCCGGGCCGTGACGTCCTCACGCTCCTGGACCTGGACCTCGCGTACGGCGCGCGCGTGCGGGGCGGTCTCGACCTGCGCGGGCCCGAGCGGGTCGCGCTGGTCGGCCGCAACGGGGCGGGCAAGACGACGCTGCTGCGCACGATCGCCGGGGAGCTGGCACCGGCGGGGGGCGAGGCACGCGCGCACGTGCCGCTCCGCTTCCTGCCGCAACGGCTGGACATCCTCGACGGCGGGCTGACGGTCGCCGAGAACGTGGCCCGGTTCGCGCCGGGCGCCACCAACAACCGGGTCCGGGCCCGGCTGGCCCGCTTCCTGTTCCGCGGCGCCCGGGCCGACCAGAAGGCGGCGACGCTCTCCGGCGGCGAGCGGTTCCGGGCCACCCTGGCGGCCCTGATGCTCGCCGAACCGGCGCCCCAGCTGCTGATGCTGGACGAGCCGACGAACAACCTCGACATGGCGAGCGTCCGACAGCTCACCACGGCCCTCGAGTCGTACGAGGGGGCACTGATCGTGGCCAGCCACGACCTGCCGTTCCTGGAGTCGATCGGCATCACCCGCTGGCTGCTGCTGGACGGGGAACTGCGGGAGACGTCGGCGGAGGAGGTGGGGGATCCGGCGGACCCGGCGTAGGGCCGGCGTGTCTCAGGACAGGCACAGCCGGCCGGTGAGGGTTTTGTCCTCGTCGACCGGGCCTGCATGATGGCTGACCGGCGCCGCGTCAGGGGCGCCGGTCAGCCACCGCCGATCCCGGAGACCTGGACGTGCCCAGCAAGAAGGCCCTCATCCGCCGCCCCAGCCCGCGCCTCGCCGAAGGTCTGGTGACGCACCTCGAGCGGCAGAAGGTGGACACGGGGCTCGCCCTGGAGCAGTGGGAGGCGTACGCCGAGGCGCTGCGCACCCACGGCTGGGAGACCATCGAGGTCGATCCTGCCGACGACTGCCCGGACTCCGTGTTCGTCGAGGACACGGTCGTCCTGTACAAGAACGTCGCCCTGATCGCGCGGCCCGGCGCCGAGTCCCGGCGCGCGGAGACCGCCGGCGTCGAGGAGGCCGTGGCCCGTCTGGGCTGCTCGGTGAACTGGATCTGGGAGCCGGGCACACTGGACGGCGGCGACGTGCTGAAGGTCGGCGACACGATCTACGTCGGCCGCGGCGGTCGTACGAACGCGGCCGGCGTACAGCAGGTGCGGGAGGCCTTCGAACCGCTGGGCGCGCGGGTCGTGGCCGTACCGGTGAGCAAGGTGCTGCACCTGAAGTCGGCCGTCACCGCGCTGCCCGACGGCACGGTGGTCGGCCACATCCCGAAGGTGGACCGGCCGTCGCTGTTCCCGCGTTTCCTGTCGGTGCCCGAGGAGGCCGGCGCCCACGTGGTGCTGCTGGGCGGCCCCAAGGTGCTGATGGCGGCGAGCGCGCCGAAGACGGCCGAGCTGCTGGCCGACCTCGGGTACGAGCCCGTCGTGGTCGACATCGGCGAGTTCGAGAAGCTCGAGGGCTGTGTGACATGCCTCTCGGTGCGCCTGCGGGAGCTGTACGCCTGACCGGGCGGCCCCCTCGCCGTTTCCAGCCCCGGGACCTGCGGATCCCGGGGCTGTCGCGCATACCCGGACACGGTCTTTCGAAGGCCCCTGGACGTGGGCTGATCAGGGGTCTTTACAACACTCTTAACCTACGGCTTCGTAACCTACGGGTTCGTAGCCTACGATCCCGTAAGTTCCGGCATCGCCTGCCGGACGGTTTCCGCATTGCATCACGTCCCCTGGAGTACCCGTGACGATCACTTCCCCGCACCTCGGCAGCCCCTCCGTCTGGACCGACGCCCGGCTGCTGTACGCCCTGGAGGAAGTGGTCGAGAAGGAACTGAACCGGCATCTGCAGGTCGCCAAGGACTGGATGCCCCACGAGTACGTGCCGTGGAGCGACGGCCGCAACTTCCCCGGCTTCTTCGAGGACGGCGAGGCCTGGGACAAGGAGCAGTCGAAGGTCACCGAGGTCGGCCGGATCGCGCTGGTGGTGAACCTGCTGACGGAGGACAACCTCCCCAGCTACCACCACGAGATCGCCACCCTCTTCGGCCGCGACGGCGCCTGGGGCACCTGGGTGCACCGCTGGACGGCGGAGGAGGGCCGGCACGGCATCGTGATGCGCGACTACCTGCTCGCCTCGCGCGCGGTGGACCCGGACAAGCTGGAGCAGTTCCGCATGTCCCACATGAGCGAGGGCTTCGAGTCGGACAACCGGCACTCGATGCTGCACTCGGTCGCCTACGTCGCCTTCCAGGAGCTCGCGACCCGCATCTCGCACCGCAACACCGGCCACCAGTCGGGTGACCCGGTCTGCGACCGCATGCTGGCGCGCATCGCGACCGACGAGAACCTGCACATGGTCTTCTACCGCAACCTGCTCAAGGCGGCCTTCGAGCTCGCCCCCGACCTGACCATGCAGGCGGTGCGGGACGTCGTCGTGAACTTCCGCATGCCCGGCCACGGCATCCCCGGATTCGAGCGGGCCGCGGCGCAGATGGCGATCGGCGAGGTCTACAACCTGCGCATCCACCACGACGACGTCCTCCAGCCCGTCCTGCGCCACCTGAAGGTCATGGAGATCGACGGCCTCGGCGCCGAGGGGCGGCAGGCGCAGGAGGAACTCGGGCTGTTCATGGGCGGCCTGGACGCGGAGGCCCTGAAGTTCGACGAGAAGCTGGCGACCCGCAAGGCGCGGATGGCGGCGCGCGCCGCCGGCTGACCCCCACTCGAAGACGGTCCACGACGGCCCGCCCGGGGAACCGATGTCCCGGTGCGGGCCGTTCGCGACCCGCGGCAGCATGCCGCCACGCACTACAGCCACCCGGCCCGGCAGGCGCTCGGTTTCCTGCTCGGTCTGGCCGGCGAGGACGCCGCCGGACGGATCCGGGACCGCATCGGCCTGCCCGCGCCCGAACCGGACAGCCCCGAGGCGACGCGGCGCCGCCCGCACCGCGTGTGGTCGTGGCCCCGGGTGCCCGCCTCCCTGGCGCTGTGGATCCCGGAGGAGGACGACCCGGAGCTGAACGCCGTGGTGTGGCGGTACGTCGGGCTCGACGCCGGCCTGCGCCGGGCCCTCGCCCGGGGGATCCCGTTCGGCCCCGGCCGCACGGAGCCCGTCCCGGTGGACCCCCGGCTGCCCGGCGAGGAACCCGCGATCCCCGAGAGCCACGTCCGCCACGGCCTCGTCGGCGCGCTGCGCGAGGCCCGCTCCCTGGCCGCCGGCCGTGCGGCCGCGTCCACGGTGCTGACTCGGGACGACCGGCGCGCGGTCACCGACGCGGACGCCGGGACGCCGCTGCCCGGCTACGCGCGCTGGGCGCTGTCCGTACGCCCCGACTGCCCGCCCGCGCTGCGCGCCCGGTTGGGCTCGCACCCCCGGTTCGGCTCGCACCCCCGGTTCGTGCACCGGGTGCGCCGGGCGGGCGTGCTGGACGGCCCGGCCGAGTACGCGACGGACCACGGGTCCGCCGTACGCGTCCTGGAGGTGCTGGCGGTGGGTCACCTCGTGTTCCCGGCGCGGGTCGGTGCGGCGGAGGAGGCCTTGCGACCTGCTCGGGCCGGTGCTCAGGGCGCGGCGGGCGGTGGTGTCGGCGGCGCAGTCGGGGCACAGCCGGTGGTAGAAGGCGTCGACCTGTCGATAGGGCGACTTGCAGACGTAGCAGGTGCGCGGCCGGCGGAACACACCGGAGCTGCCGGCGCCGGTCAGCGGCGCGTCCTCGCGCCGGTCCGGGGCGCCGGTCGCGGTGGCGGCCATCGCGGCGGCGTCCGCGGCCGACGTCCGCGCGTCGCGCGCCTTGCGCCGCCGCAGCCGCCCGTCGCGCGCGAAGGACACGGCGACCTGCTCGGCCCTGAGCCGCACGGGATCGTCGACGGGCAGGGCGCGCAGCTTGCCCACGAGGTCGTGGAAAGCGGCGATGTCCGCCGCGCAGAGCGGGACTTGGGGCCGGCGCCGCGGTCCACCCCGGATCCGGTTCGGCCACCGGTTGCGCCCCCGCGCTCGTCCTGGTGATGTCCTCGCCCATCCGCACCCGCCCCGACCTGCCCCGCCTGCCCCGCACCGCGCTCGCCGTGCCGTGGTCCCGACCGGATACCAACCGGATTCCAACCGGCGTATCCGCCCTGAGAAGGCGGCGAGTCTGCCTCTGCTCCACGGGACCGCAGACGCGTCCGAACGGCCGGATTCAACCGGCGTGATCCGCCTTGGCAGGGCAACGCGCCTGCCTCCGCGCCACGTCCGGACGCGCCCCCGGATCCTCACCGCACCCCCGCGATGCGGTCGCCCGGATACGCGGCCTCAGCGCGACGAACGCCGCAGCTGCAACCGTTCCTTCTCGGACAGGCCGCCCCACACGCCGAACCGCTCGTCGTTGGCCAGGGCGTACTCGAGGCAGGCGGAGCGCATCTCGCACATGCCGCAGATGCGCTTGGCCTCCCGCACCGAACTGCCCGGCTCGGGGAAGAAGAAGTCCGCCCCGGTCTGCGCGCACAGCGCCTCCCGCTGCCAGGTCAGGTCGGGCGTGGGAATCGTGTCGGTGTACATGGCGAGAAGCCTGCCGCGCGGCGAAAAACGTTCGATCAACGCCGGATATACGCGGCACCGCAGGCCTCCGGCCGCCCTGATGGTGCCCCCGCCGGGGGCCGTGGCGCACGGCGGCGCGCGGGGACGACGAGAGGAACGTCGGGGACGGCCGGAACGGCGGGAGGGCGAGCACGACGGGACGGCGGGAGGGCGGGAGGGCGGTACCGCGGCAAGGGGAGCGAAGGGATCGCCCCTTCCGCCGACCGCCGCGCCCCGGCAGCGATTGTCAGTGGGCGGTGCGAGACTCGGCAGTGCACAGGCGGGACTCCGACGAGGAGGGCGAAGATGCTCACCACCCGTTTCGTCAACGGCGCTCCGAACTGGATCGACGTCGGCACCACCGACATCGGCCGCGCCTCCACCTTCTACGGCGCCCTCTTCGGCTGGCGGTTCGAGTCGGCGGGGCCCGACGCCGGCGGGTACGGCTTCTTCCAGCTGGACGGGAGGATCGCGGCCGGCGGTATGCAGACCACGCCTGAGCAGGGCCCGCCGTCGTGGACGGTGTACTTCCGGTCGCCGGACGCGGAGGCCACGTGCAAGGCGGCCGAGCAGGCGCACGGCAGAGTCCTGTTCCCGCCCATGGAGGTGATGGGCCGGGGCACGATGGCGCTCCTCGCCGATCCGGCGGGGGCCCCGTTCGGCCTCTGGCAGCCCGGGCGGACCCAGGGCGTGGACGTGGCGGGCGAGCCGGGCTCGCTGTGCTGGGTCGAGCTGTACACGCCGGACGAAGCGGCGGCCGCCGCCTTCTACCGGGCCACCCTGGGCCTGGAGACCTCGGCCGTCACCTTCCCGGGCGGCACCTACACCTGCGTCAACCCGGCGGGCGCCGGGGAGGACGCCGCGTTCGGCGGGGTGGTGCCCCCGGCCGACGATCCCACGGAGGCCGGCTCGGGGGCGTACTGGCTGCCGTACTTCGAGGTCACCGACGTGGACGCGGTGGTCGCGCGGGCGGAGGAGCTGGGCGGCACGGTGCGGCTCGCCGCCACGGACGTCGAGGGCGTCGGCCGGATCGCCCGTCTCGCCGACCCGGACGGGGCACGCTTCGCGGTGATCAGGAGCGCGCCGCAGCAGACGTGAGACGGCGGCCGCCGCCGGGCCTGGGACGGAGTGCCCGGGACGAGCGGTCGGCGGGAGCGGTCGGTCAGGCCGAGGCGCGGCGCACCAGCGTGGTCGGCAGGACGACACCGGACGGTGAGCCGTCGGGGGCGTCGTCCGGTGCGGCGTGCGGCGTGCGGCGGTCGAGGCCGCGCAGCAGGAGGCGGGTCATGATCCGGCCCATCTCCTCGATGTCCTGACGGACCGTCGTCAGCGGCGGGTCGGTCTGTTCGGCGACGGGCAGCATGTCGTCGAAGCCCACCACGGCGACGTCCTCGGGGACGCGCCGGCCTCGTTCGCGCAGGACGCGCAGGGCGCCCGAGGCGGTGAGGTCGTTGGCGGCGAAGACGGCGTCGACGTCGGGGCAGCGGTCGAGGAGTTCCCGCATGGCCCGCTCACCGCCACCGGGGGTGAAGTCGCTCTCCACCACCAGCCGCGGATCGGCGTCGCCCATCACGTCCCGGAACCCCTCGAGCCGGTCCGCCGCGGAGGTCTGGTCGAGGGGCCCGGTGAGGTGCGCGACGCGGCCGCGGCCCAGGCCGACCAGGTGGCGTACGGCCTCGCGGGCGCCGCCGCGGTTGTCGCTGTCGACGTACACGACGTCGCGCGTGCCGTCGCTCCAGCCGGGGCGGCCACCGAACACCGTCGGCACTCCGGCGCCCTGGATCAGGCCGGGCAGCGGGTCGTCGAGGTGCAGCGAGAAGACGAGGGCGCCGTCGACATGGCCGCCGGCGAGGTAGCGGGCGACCCGGGCGTGGTCGTCGCGGCCCTCGGTCAGCAGCAGCACGAGCTGATTGTCATGAGCCGTCAACTCCTTGCTGATGCCGCGGAGCTGGAGCCCGAAAAAGGGGTCGGCGAAGACGCGGGTCTCCGGTTCGGCGATGACGACGGCGACGGCGTCGTGTCGTTTCGTCACCAGGCTGCGGGCCGCCTGGTTGGGGACGTACCCGAGTTCCTCCACGGCCCGCCGGACGCGCTCGACGAGCGGCTCCCTGACGCCGTCCCCACCGTTGACGACCCGCGAGACGGTGGCCCGGGAGACCCCGGCCCGCGCGGCCACGGCCTCCAGCGTGGGACGCGGCGCTGTCTTGCTCACTGCGGGGCTCCTCCTCGGTGGGTGCCGATCAGGATAGCTCCGGGCCGAGCAGGGACGAGAGCGCTCTCGCCGACGGCGAGAGGCTTGCGCCCGGGAGCTCCCTCGGCGAAGATCACGGCATGACCATGAGAAAGGCTCATGCCGAGTAGACGCCCCGAGGCGCGGCTCGCGCCCTACGCCCGACTGCCGCGCACCTATCGCGATCTGCACATCAGACACAGCACGATCGACGTGTACGGACGTGCTCACTGGCTCCTCACCCAGCACCCGGTCGACTCGCGGCGCAGGGATCCGTACGACGCCGTGGTGGTGACCGTCGAGGACGGCTCCGCGTACGCGACCGAGCTGAGCGCCGTACTGCCGGGGTGCCGTCTGCTGGAGGCCCTGCCGGACGGCGGTTTCGTGCTCGCGGCCGGCCGCTCGGCCCGGGACGAGGAGCACGTCCAGGTCTTCGACGCGCTGGGCCGCTCCACCTGGACGTTCCGGGTGGGAGACGGCATCAGCCACTTCCTGGCCGACGAGGCGGGTGACCTCTGGGTCGGCTACTTCGACGAGGGCATCTACGGCGGAGACGAGTTGAGCGTGCCCGGCCTGCGCCGCTGGAGCAGTACGGGCGAACCGCTGTGGGCCTTTCGGCGCCTCCCGGAGATGGACGACGGCATCGACGACTGCTATGCCCTGAACGTGTCCGGCCGAGTGGCCTGGGCCTGCCACTATCCCCGCTTCCCGCTTCTGGAGATCCACGCCGACCAGCGGGTACGGGTGTGGAGGAACCCGGTCAGGAGTCCGTCCGCACTCGCCGTGCACGGAGACCGGGTGGTGTTCCTCAACCACCTCCTCGTCGACTGCCGTCTCACGGACGGCACCGTCGAGGTCGTGGCCGAGGGGCCGCTGCGCCGGGCGGACGGCGGGGCACTCGGCCGGCGCCGGGTCGTCAGCCGGGGCCCCCGCCTGTACGTCCAGGAAAAGCCCTTCACCGACTGGGCCGTGTACGACATCGGCTGACCACCGGCCGGCCTCGTGCCAGGGCGTGCCGACGGGCGCGTACGCGGAGCGGGGGGCGGTCCGTGCGCCCGGAGTCGTCGCCGCGCAGGATCTCGGCGAGGGGTGGCGCCGGCGGTCGGCGCGCGGGCCGGCCGCTGCCGGCGCGCCTGTGGCGAGGGCGAGTCAGCGGTCGTCGGCGACGGGGTGCACCGCCATCAGCAGGTCTCGGGCGAGTTCCTGCCGGCTGCCCAGGATCCCTCAGTGCTCGTGCGTCACGGGGTTCTTGGCAGCCCCGGAGGCCTGGCCGGCCCGGGAGCTGCCAAGGGCCCCGGAGGTGCCGGCGCCCCGGGAGCTGCCGACGGTGTCGGCGGTCCCGGAGGTGTCGGCCGTCCCGTGCGACTCGTGCGGTCCGTGCGGCTCGTATCCCGGAATCGTGCCGTCCGGCTTCTTCACCAGGAACAGCCCCACCATCCCCATGTCGGAGTGGCTCTGCACATGGCAGTGGTACATCCACGCGCCGGCGCCCACCCCCTCCCCCGCGATCACCTGGAAGCCGAAGGAGTCGGCCGGGCCGACGATCTTGTTGTCGATGACCTGACTGGGGTCGTCGGGGCCGGTGAGCATGCCGGTGCGGTTGTCGGCCCAACGGTGTCCGTGCAGGTGGAAGGTGTGGTAGTACTCGCCGTGCGTGATCATGACGAACTCGACGCGGTCACCGACCGTGGCTTCGAAGTCGGGCCCGGAGTGGGCCGGCCTGTTGTTGATCGTCATGTCGTTGAAGACGATCGTGTGGGTCGCGTCGGGCAGGACGTCGCCCTTCCGGCGGACGATCACCGGTCCGTAGAGGCCCTTGCGGATGCCGCCCGTGCCGTGTTCCGTGCCGACGACGTGGTCGTGGTAGTGCCAGTAGCCGGCGCTGCCCGCGCGCCAGGTGCCGTCCGCGCGGCGGCCGGGGGCGTGGGTGCGCCAGGTGTAGGTGCGGGTGCCGCCGGGTTCGACGTCGCTGTGGTTCAGCTTCGTCCCGTCGCTGGAGATCTCGTAGTCCAGGCCGTGGACGTGCAGGCTCGCCGCCACGTCCAGGGTGTTCTCGAACTCGATGTGGGCGGTGTCGCCCTCGGTGAGTTCGATCAGCGGTCCCGGGATCGAGGCCCTGCCCTTCTCGAAGCCGTAGCCCACCTGCCCGTCGGGGAGCTTCTCGGCATACAGCTTCAGGTGTCTCACCACGCCCCCGGCAGGGGCCGTTCGCGCCGGTCCGCCGACGCCGGCGGCCTGGGACGCCAGGGACAACGAGGTCGCGACCGTCGCGCCGCCCAGCAGCATCCGCCGGTTGAAACTGCGTCTGTCCATGCGGAACTCCCCACCCTGGTAAGGAACTTGCGGAGACGTACCTGTGATGAACCTGTGAGACGGTACCGGTCGTTCCGCCGTTCATCCACACCCAGGACAAAGTTCGTGCCATCGCGGTCATAGGTATTGGCGAGTCGTGCAAAGGGGTCTAGCTTCCTTGGCGCTGTCGCTGTGACCGAGGAGGTGCCCATGCGCTTACCAGGGTGGAGCACAACGAGCACGGGAAACGAGGGAAGCAGGAGCCACGCGGGGACCGCGAGAAGGACGAGAAGCCGGCGGACGCCGAGCAGACGGGGCTGGGTGGCCGGTGTGGCCGTCGGGGCCGTCGCCGCCGGACTGCTGTCGGGGCCGGACGCGAGCGCGCGTCCGGCCCCGGAACCGTCTCCGACAACGATGTCCGTGAAGTCGCCGCCGGGCGGCGCCGACGTCCGGGTGCTCGTCTTCCACGGGTCGGCGGCGGCCGGGGAGGAGTCGCCGGTCGTCAACGCCGGGATCGCGGCGATCGAACGGATCGGCCTGTCCGGCCCCGCGGAGCAACGCTTCGAGATCGAGGCCACGGACGACGCCTCCGTCTTCACCAGCGAGGCCCGGCTGGGGACTTACCACACCGTCGTCTTCCTGACCGGCGGTGGGGACGTCCTCGAGCCGGAGCAGGAGGCGGGCCTGGAGGCGTACATGGAGGCGGGCGGCGGCTTCGTCGGCATCCATGACGCGGCCCGCGCGGAGCCGTACTCCGACTGGTTCACCGGCCTGATCGGCGCCCGCCCCGCCGCCTCCGGCCCGACGACCGTGCAGCGGGCCACCGTCGAGGTCGGCGACCGGCGGCATCCGGCCACCAAGGATCTGCCGGTCGAGTGGAAACGCCCCGACCGGTGGCCGAACTGGGTGCGCAACCCGTCCGGCACGGTGCACACCGTCGCGCGGGTGCGGGAGACGACGTACCAGCCGGGGGCGAGCGCCAACGGCTGGGACCACCCGATCAGCTGGTGCCGTGACTACGACGGCGGCCGCTCCTTCTACACGGGCATGGGCGGCACGGTGTCGTCGTACGACGAGACGGACTTCCGTACGCATCTGCGGGGCGCGCTGCTGTGGACCACCCGGCTGGTGCGGGCCGACTGCAAGGCGACCATCACGGGCCACTACCGGGCGGAGCGCCTCACCCAGCCGAACCAGCCGGGGCAGAACGACCAGATCGGCGAGCCGCACGGCCTGGTCACCGCCCCCGACGGCCGCGTCCTCTACATCGGCCGCGGGGGCGCCGACTCCTCGCAGCCGGTGATCACCGACTGGAACAACCCGGACGTCGGCAAGGGCAGGGGCCAGATCCACGTCTACGACCCGAGGACCCGAAAGGTCACCCTGGCGGGCGAGGTGACGGTCTTCGGCAACAAGGGCGGCGGCGACGAGCTGATCAAGGTGGAGGAGGGCCTCCTCGGTATCGAGCTCGACCCGCGCTTCGAGCAGAACGGCTGGGTGTACCTGCACTACACACCCCACGCGCAGGTCAACCGCGAGACCCGGACGGCCGAGCGGCGTGTCTCCCGCTTCACCCTCGACCCCGCCACGAACAGGCTGGACCTGGGCAGCGAGAAGGTGCTGCTGCGGTGGCCGGTGCAGGTGCACAGCTGCTGCCACGCGGGGGGCGGGATGGCCTGGGACTCGAAGGGCAACCTGTACATCGCGACCGGCGACAACAACTCCAGCGGCTTCAGCGGCGGTTACTCGGGCAACAACCCCCAGCCGGCCTTCCGGGGCGTCGGCTTCGCCGACGCGCGCCGCACCGCCGGCAACACCAACAACCTCAACGGCAAGATCCTGCGCATCCACCCGGAGCCCGACGGGACGTACACCCTCCCGGCGGGGAATCTCTTCACGGGCCGGGAGACCGACGAGGGCGGCGGCAAGACGCGCGGCGAGATCTACGTGATGGGCGTGCGCAACCCGGCGCGCATCTTCGTCGACCGGACGACCGACATCCTGTACGCGGGGTGGGTCGGCCCGGACGCGAGCGAGCCGTCGCCGACCTGGGGCCCCGCGAAGTACGACACGTTCGCCGTCATCACCGAGGCGGGCAACCGGGGCTGGCCGTACTGCATGGGCAACAAGCAGCCCTACCGGGACCGCAACCTGCCGGATCCCTCGCAGCCGCTGGGCTGGTACGACTGCGACCACCCGAGGAACGAGTCCCCGCACAACGACGGCCTGGTGAACCTGCCGCCGGTGACGGGCAACAACATCTGGTACTCGCCCCAGGGCGGCGCCCCCGACTACCCGCGTGACGCCGGCGGCGTCCCCTCGTACAAAACGCAGGAGGCCACCTACCGGCTTCCGTGGCTCAAGGGCGGCGGGCAGGCCGCGATGAACGGGCCGGTCTACCGCTACGACGCCGCGAGCGCCAGCACCGCGAAGTGGCCCGCGTACTGGGACGGCAAGTGGTTCGTCGGCGACTTCTACGACGCCGGCCAGCCGCGCAACGCGGTGCTGATGAACCCCGCGACCCAGGGGAACGGCGGCCTGCCCGTCCACTCGGAGTCGCTGAAGGGGATCGTGCCGGTCGGCAACGACGGCATCAAGAACCTCATGGACTGGAAGTTCGGTCCGGACGGCGCCCTGTACGTCCTCGACTACGGCCGCGGCTTCTTCACCTCCGACGCCAAGTCGGCGCTGTGGCGCATCACTTACACGGGCGGCGCCGAGACACCGGCCGCCGGCCGGCTGGTGGGGGGCAACCGGTGACGAGCCACATGACGACGAGCCGAACGATGCCGCAACGACGAGCCCTCGGAGCCCTGTTGGCGGCGCTGCTCGTGCTGCTCGGCCTGCAGGCGGCGCCGGCGGCCGGACGGACCGAACCCTCCGGCCGGGCCGCCGCGCAGGTGCTCACCTGGACGGCCGGCGACGACATCACGAAGTACACCTCGGCGCCCGCGACGGCGGTGGCGGGAGCGGCGACGATCGTCTTCGAGAACAGCGCGGCGACCGGCAACACCACCGGGATGCCGCACACGTTGACGTTCGTGACCTCCGATCCCGAGTTCAACGGCGACGTCCAGCTCAACATCCTCGCCAACCCGGCCGACGACCGGGGCGGCCGCCACACCGCCGAGGTCACGCTCACCCCGGGCCGCTACTTCTACCACTGCACGATCCCCGGCCACGGGCAGATGCAGGGCATCCTCGTGGTCACCGAGGGCGGCGGCGGGGACACGACACCGCCGAAGACGTCGGCGACGGTGAGCGGGGCGCAGAACGCCCAGGGTGAGTACGTGGGGTCGGCGAGCGTCGCGATCGGGGCGACGGACGACGCAGGCGGGTCGGGGGTGGACAGGATCCAGTATGCGGTCGGCGAGGCGGGCGCCTGGATCCCGTACACCGCGCCGGTCGTCGTCGACCAGCTCGGCCGCCACAGGATCCGCCACCGGGCGTTCGACAGGGCCGGCAACGTCTCGGCGGAGAAGAGCGTCGAGTTCACCGTGGTCGCGCCGCCGACGGACGACACCGCACCGCCGGAGACGTCGGCGACGGTCAGCGGGGAGCAGAACGCCGACGGGGCGTACGTGGACATGGCCACGGTCACCGTGACCGCGTCCGACATGCAGTCGGGCGTCGACCGTATCCAGTACGCGGTCGCCCCCACGGCCGACTGGATACCGTATACCGCCCCCGTGATGGTCCACCGGCCCGGCACCCACACCGTCCGCTACCGCGCCACCGACAAGGCGGGCAACGTCTCCGCCGAGAAGACCGTCACCTTCACGGTCGTCGCCGCTCCCCCGCGGGACACCACTCCCCCGGTGACGGGTGTGACCGTCGACGGCACCCGCGACTCCTCCGGCGCGTACGTCGGCAGTGCGCGGGTGACCGTCAGCGCGACGGACCACGGCGGTTCGGGGGTGGCCGGCATCGAGTACTCGCTCGACGGCGGGCCGTACCTGGCGTACGGCGCTCCCGTGGTCGTCGACCGGGTCGGTACGCACACCGTGGCCTACCGGGCGAGCGACAGGGCGGGCAACACCTCGGCGGCGCTCAGCGTGATGTTCGGCGTGGTGGCCGGCGGTGGGGTGCCCGCGCCGCACTGCCCCGAGTGGGACGAGCGGTTGACGGTGATCGTCGGCACGGTCGACACGGGCGTGCCGAACCGGGTGACCGACAACCGGTGCCGGATCAACGAGTTGATCGAGGACGAGAAGGAGTGGACGTCCCACGCGCTCTTCCTCAAGCATGTGAGGACCGTCCTGGACCGGCTGTTCAGGGAGGGGGTCCTCGACGATCGGGAGCACGACGCCGTCCTGGAGGCGGCCCGCGCGTCCGGTATCGGCAGGCCGGGGCAGACGGAGGGCTACCGCACGATCCTCGACGGCAGCGCGGAGTCCTTCGCGCGGTGGGAGCAGGCCGGCGGCGGCTCGTTCGCCCTGAACGCCGACGGGTCGATCACCTCGGGCACGACGAGGCCCGGCCTGGGCATGCTGTGGTTCCCGCAGCGTACGTACGGCGACTTCTCGCTCAGGCTCCAGTGGCGTGACGACGCTCCCGGCACGGGCAACGCCAACTCCGGGGTGTTCGTGCGCTTCCCGTGGGTCCACGGTCATCCCGAGGAGCCGCGTCCGGAGTGGGCCGCCATCAAGTACGGGCACGAGGTGCAGGTGCTGGACCGTCCGGACGGCGACCAGTACAAGACGGGCTCGGTCTACGGCTTCGACCGGGTGGGGCTCGCCGGTGCCGGTGTGACGCAGAAGGGCACCTGGAACGACTACGAGATCCGCGTGGTCGGCCAGCACTACTCGGTGTACCGCAACGGCGTGCTGATCAACGAGTTCGACAACGTCGGCGGCCTGGCCTTCGCCCCGCCGCGCGCCGACGACCCGGGGACGGACGGGCGGCGGTTCGCCTCCGGCTACATCGGGCTCCAGGTGCACGGCACGACGGACGTGGTGTCGTACCGCGACATCCGGATCAAGGAGCTGTAGGCGGCGCCTTCCTGGCCCGGCTCGGCTGTACCCGCCTGGGTTCGCCCGGCATCTTCGGATACTCGGGCGGGTACGGCAGATCGCCGAGTCCGTGGTCGTGTTCGTCCTTGGTGGCCAGTTCCAGCAGCGCTTCCAGGGAGTAGGCGTGGTCGTCCATGTCGGCGTGCACGTCGCCGAGTCCGGCGTAGCGGGCGGGCATGGACGCGATGTCGAAGTCGCGGGGGCGGGCCTGGCCGACCTCCTCCCAGCGCAGGGGGGCGGAGACGGGGGCGTGCGGCCAGGGCCGTACGGAGTAGGCGGAGGCGATGGTGCGGTCCCGCGCCGTCTGGTTGTAGTCCAGGAAGATGCGGCGTCCGCGTTCCTCCTTCCACCACTTGATCGTCACCCGGTCCGGCATGCGGCGTTCCATCTCCCGGCCGACGGCGATGGCGGCGCGCCGGACCTGGGTGAAGGTCCAGCGCGGCTCGATCGGCACGAAGACGTGCAGGCCGCGGCCGCCGGAGGTCTTGGGCCAGCCGCGCAGGCCGCCGAACTCGTCGAGGACGGCGCGCAGTTCGTGGGCGGCGCGGACGGCGTCGTCGTAGTCGGTGCCGGGCTGCGGGTCGAGGTCGATGCGGAGTTCGTCGGGGTGGTCGACGTCGGTGCGGCGGACCGGCCAGGGGTGGAAGGTGAGGGTGCCGTACTGGGCGGCCCACAGGACGGCGGCCTCCTCGGTGGGGCACATCTCGTCGGCGGTGCGGCCGCTGGGGAAGGTGATGTGGGCGGTGGGGATCCAGTCGGGCATGCTCTTCGGGGCCCGTTTCTGGAAGAAGGACTCGCCGCCCACGCCGTCCGGGTAGCGCTCGAGGGTGGTGGGGCGGTCGCGCAGGGCGCGCAGGATGCCGGGGGCGACCGCCTGGTAGTACCGGGCGAGGTCCAGCTTGGTGAATCCGCGCTCCGGGAAGAAGACCTTGTCCGGGCTGGACAGCCGCACGGTCCGGCCGCCCGCCTCCAGTTCCACCGCATCCGCCATGCGAGCCACGGTAGGCGCACCTCTCACAGCTCGCACACCGGGGCGTTCCTCGCATTGCGGGCATTGTGGGCGCAGAATCGGACCATGGATCTGCCGGTGATGCCGCCCGTGAAGCCGATGCTCGCCAAGTCCGTGACGGTGATCCCGCCGGGCATGCAGTACGAGGCGAAGTGGGACGGGTTCCGGGCGATCGTGTTCCGTGACGGGATGGACGTCGAGCTGGGCAGCCGCACGGGCAAGCCGCTGACCAGGTACTTTCCCGAGCTGGTGCGGGCGCTCGGGGAGCGGGTGCCGGAGCGGTGCGTGCTGGACGGGGAGATCGTGATCGCGCGGGAGGGGCGGCTGGACTTCGACGCGCTGACCGAGCGCATCCACCCGGCGGACTCCCGGGTGCGCACGCTCGCCGAGCGGACCCCGGCGTCCTTCGTCGCCTTCGACCTGCTGGCGCTGGCCGACGAGTCGCTGCTCGACGTGCCGCTGAGCGACCGGCGGGCGCTGCTGGCCAGGGCGCTGGCCGGGGTGACGCCGCCCGTGCACCTGGCCCCGGCGACCACGGAGGTCGAGGTGGCGCGGCAGTGGTTCGAGGAGTACGAGGGGGCGGGCCTGGACGGTGTGATCGCCAAGCCGCTGACGCTGCCCTACCTCCAGGACGAGCGGGCCATGTTCAAGGTCAAGCACGAGCGCACGGCGGACGTGGTCGTGGCCGGCTACCGGCTGCACAAGAGCGGTCCGGTGGTCGGCTCGCTGCTGCTGGGCCTGTACGACGACCGGGGCGCCCTCCAGCACGTGGGCGTGTCCGCCGCGTTCTCCATGAGGCGCCGGGCGGAACTGGTCGAGGAGCTGGAGCCGCTGCGCATGGAGGACGCGGAGGGTCATCCCTGGGCTGCCTGGTCGGACGAGGCCGCGCACGAGACGGCCCGGCTGCCCGGCGCGCCGAGCCGCTGGTCGGGCAAGAAGGACCTCTCCTGGGTGCCGCTCAGGCCGGAGCGGGTGGCGGAGGTCGCGTACGACCACATGGAGAACGGGGCGCGCTTCCGGCACACCGCCCGCTTCCGCCGCTGGCGCCCGGACCGCGATCCGGAGAGCTGCACGTACGCGCAGCTGGAGGAGCCGGTGCGCTACGACCTCGCGGAGATTCTCGGCAGCCCGCCCCGGACGCCACCGGCGGGGTCCGGCGCCTGATCGCCTGACTCACGGCGTCATGAGGATCTTCACCGCTCCGTCCCGCTTCTGCTGGAACATCTCGTAGGCCTTCGGCGCCTGCGACAGCGGCAGCCGGTGGGTGGCGAAGTCGTCGACGCCGAGGGGGTCCTCGTCGGTGAGGTACGGCATGATGTCGTCGCTCCAGCGGCGTACGTTGGCCTGGCCCATCCGGATCTGCAGCTGCTTGTCGAACATGGTGAGCATGGGCAGCGGGTCGGCCATGCCGCCGTAGACGCCGACCAGGGACAGGGTGCCACCACGGCGTACCAGCTCGATGGCGGTGTGCAGGGCGGCGAGCCGGTCGATGCTGAAGCGCTCCGCGAGGGGGCCGCCGATCTTGCGGGGCAGCAGGGCGGAGGCGTTCTGCACGAGGCGGGCGGCGGCGCTGCCGTGGGCCTCGGTGCCGACGGCGTCGATCACGGCGTCGGGGCCGCGGCCGTCGGTCTCGTCGCGGATCGCGGCGACCAGTTCCTTCTCGCTGTCGAAGCTGCGCAGGTCGTACGTCTCCACACCCCGCGCGCGGGCCCGGCGCAGCCGGTCGCCGACCAGGTCCACGCCGAACACCCGCCCGGCGCCGCGCACCTGGGCGACCCGGCAGGCCATGTCGCCGATGGGGCCGAGGCCGAGCACGGCGACGCTGCCGCCCTCGGGGATGTCGGCGTAGGAGACCGCCTGCCAGGCGGTGGGCAGGACGTCGGAGAGGTAGACGAAGCGGTCGTCGGGCGGGCCCTCCGGGACCTGGATGGGGCCGAACTGGGCCTGCGGGATGCGCAGGTACTCGGCCTGGCCGCCGGGCACCGCGCCGTACAGGCGGGTGTAGCCGAACAGGGCGGCGCCCATGCCCTCGCCATGGACCTGGGTGGTCTCGCACTGCGTGGGCAGGGCGTTCAGGCACATCCAGCAGCCGCCGCAGGCGATCTGGAACGGCACCACGACCCGGTCGCCGGCCTTCAGGTCGGGCACCCCGGGGCCGACCTCCTCGACGATGCCCATGGCTTCGTGGCCGATGATGTCGCCCGGGGTCATGAACGGGGTGAGCACCTCGTAGAGGTGCAGGTCGGAACCGCACAGTCCGGTGGACGTGACGCGGATGACGGCGTCCGTCGGTTCCTGGATCGCCGGGTCCGGCACGGTCTCCACCCGCACGTCCCGCTTCCCCTGCCAGGTCACTGCCTTCATCGTGCCGCGCTCCCTCCACCGAGTTCGGGGGTCCCGCCGTGTCGGGGGGCCGGGCCCTGGGTTACGCCCGGGTACCCGACGACCCGGTTGCGAACCGCGCTTCCCACCCGATCCGGACCGATCACCCCATCCTGCGCGAACGATCGAAACCGATCAGCTATGGCCATCAAAGAGCGGATAAGCGCACAATCAAGGCACGGAACGGGGTGGTGGCGATGGACCTGGCGACGACGGACGCGCCGACCGCGCAGGCGCGCGCGGACCCGGACGCGGACCCGGACGTGGCTGCGGACGTGGCTGCGACAAGGACGGACCCGCCGACGGCGGACGCGACGACGACAGACGCGGCGTCAGCAGGCGGGGCGTCAGCAGCCGCGGCGTCAGCAGGCGGTACGTCGGCGAACGCAGGGAAGACGGACGCGCCGACGGCACACGCGACGAGTACAGACGCACCCGCACCGACGCAGGACGCGACGACGCAGGACGCGACGACGGCGGACGCGAGACGCACGGCGCGCCGCGGAACCCGCCGCGGAACGCGCCGCAGACCCCGCCCCGGACGCACCCCGGCGACCGTCCTGGCCACGGCGCTCGCCACGGTCGCGGTCTCTCTGGCGGCGGGCTGCACCACGGGAGGCGGACCGGCCGACGACGGGCGTCCCCCGGTCCGCGAGCCGGCCCGCAGTGGCGTCGTCAGTCCGGCCGCCGCCCGCCCGGTGCTCGCCGTGAAGATCGACAACGCCGCCGCCGCCCGGCCGCACACCGGCCTGAACGCCGCGGACGTCGTCTACGTCGAGCAGGTCGAGGGCGGTCTGAGCCGGCTGATGGCGGTGTACGCGACGAAGCTGCCGAAGGCCGTCGGGCCGGTGCGCAGCGCCCGTGAGTCCGACCTGGAGCTGCTGCGCCAGTTCGACCGGCCGGTGCTGGCCTTCTCCGGGGCGCAGGGCAAGCTGCTGCCGCTGATCGACAGGGCGCCGCTGGAGGCGGTCGCGCCCGGCGAGGTGCAGGGCGCCTACTACCGGGGACCGGGCCGGCCCGCGCCCCACAACCTCTATCTGCGCCCCGAGCGGCTCCTGCCCGCCGCGCCGGGCGCGGCCGCGCTGACCACCGGCTTCGACCACGGGGCCGCGCCCGCCGGAGGCACGGCGCAGGCCTCGCGGACCGTGCGTTACCCGGCGGTCCGCTTCACCTTCACCTGGTCCGAGGACCGGCAGCGCTGGCTGGTGTCGACGGACGGCCGGGCGACGGTCACCACCGACGCGGGGCCGGTGGCACCGGCGACGGTGGTCGTGCAGTACGTCAGGGTGCGGCCGTCGGCCTTCCGGGACTTCCTCGGCAACAACACGCCGTACACCGAGACGGTGGGCTCGGGCAGGGCGGAGGTGCTGCGCGACGGGCGCGCCCACGACGTGACCTGGAAGCGGGCCGCGGCCACGGACGGCACGCAGTTCACGACCCGGGACGGCAAGCGCGTCGCCTTCGCCGAGGGCCAGGTGTGGGTGGTGTTCGTGAAGGCGTGAGGCGGGCCGGGAGGCGCCGGGGGCGGTCAGGCGGGGGTGGTGCCGGGGACGGTCAGGAGGGGGTGGTGACGGGTTCCGCCGGGTTGCGCAGCCCCTCGGCCGCGTCCGCGACCCGCCGGATCAGGTCGAAGAACACGGTCTGCTCCTCGGCGGAGAGCGGGGCCAGGAAGACCTGGTTCATCCGGGCCGTGCGCACGGACAGCTTGCGGTGGGTGCGCAGCCCCTCGTCGGTGAGGCGCAGCAGGAAACGGCGGCCGTCCTGTGGGTCGCGGACCTTGTCGAGCAGTCCGCGCCGGCCCAGCCGGCTGATCACCTCGGCGATGGTGGAGCGGTCGAGCCCGACCCGCTCGCCCACGGTGCGCTGGTCGAGGCCGGGTTCGGCGACGAGCGCGTTCAGGACCGCGAACTGCGGTGAGGTGATCTCCTCGGAGACCATCGTGTTCCACAGCAGGTAGTGCGCCTGCTGCAGCCGCCGGGCCAGGTGCCCGGGGTGGGTGGTGAGATCCACCGCGGCCATGCGTGCTCCCGAGGTCGTATTCGTTGGTGCACTGAACAATACTCGCAGCCGCTACGACTGTCTTGAGGTCGCCGTGTGAGCTGACCTCGCCTTTCTCCAAGACCTTGACGCCCGGTCCCTCCGGTGGCAGCGTGAGGGACACCTCGCTGAAATAATCAGTGCCCTGACTAATCACCGGCCCTTGGCCGCGTCGGGCGCTCGGACGGGATGGGGCTTCACGGATGGACAAGGTGGTCGCCACGGCCCTGCGGGCCGTGGCCGATGTGCCGGACGGCGCGTCGCTCGCGGTGGGCGGCTTCGGGTTGAGCGGTGTGCCGAACGTACTGATCCAGGCGCTGTACGAGCGCGGGACCGGCGGGCTGAGCGTCGTCTCCAACAACTGCGGGGCCATGGAGTCGGGGCTGGCGGTGCTGCTGTCAGCGGGCCGGATCGCCCGGGTGACCGGCTCCTACATCGGGGCCAACAAGGAGTTCGCCCGCCAGTACCTGGCCGGCGAGCTGGAGGTCGAGATGATCCCGCAGGGCACGCTGGCCGAGCGGCTGCGGGCCGGCGGCGCCGGCATCCCCGCCTTCTACACCCCGGCCGGTGTGGGCACCCAGGTCGCCGACGGCGGACTGCCCTGGCGCTACGACGGCTCCGGCGGTGTGGCGCTGGCCTCGCCGCCGAAGGAGGTGCGCGAGTTCGACGGCACCGAGTACGTGCTGGAGCGCGGCATCCGCACCGACTTCGCGCTGGTCAGGGCGGCGAAGGGCGACCGGCACGGCAACCTGGTCTTCAACAGGTCCGCCCGGAACTTCAACCCCCTGGCCGCCATGGCGGGCCGGGTGACCATCGCCGAGGTGGAGGAACTGGTGGAGCCCGGCGAGATCGAGCCGGACGCCGTGCACCTGCCGGGGATCTTCGTCCAGCGGGTGGTGGCGCTCACGCCGGAGCAGGCCGCCGACAAGCGGATCGAACGGCGCACGGTGTCCGCGCCTGCGGCGCGAGGGACGGAGAGCTAGTCATGGCGTGGACGCGGGAAGAGATGGCCGCGCGGGCCGCTCGCGAGCTGCACGACGGTCAGTACGTCAATCTGGGCATCGGTCTGCCGACGCTGATCCCGAACTACCTGCCGCCGGGCGTCGAGGTGGTCCTCGAGTCGGAGAACGGCATCCTCGGCACCGGCCCCTACCCCACCGAGGACGAGGTCGACCCGGATCTGATCAACGCCGGCAAGGAGACCGTGACGGTCCTGCCGGGCGCCTCCTTCTTCGACTCCTCCCTGTCCTTCTCGATGATCCGGGGCGGGCACATCGACGTCGCCGTGCTCGGCGCGATGCAGGTGTCCGAGCGGGGTGACCTGGCCAACTGGGCGATCCCCGGCAAAATGATCACTGGGATCGGCGGGGCGATGGACCTGGTCCACGGCGCCCGTACGGTCATCGTCGTCATGACGCACACCGCCAAGGACGGCAACCCGAAGATCCTCACCGAGTGCGCGCTGCCGCTCACCGGCAGAAGCTGTGTGAACCGGATCATCACCGACCTCGGCGTCCTCGAGGTCACCCCCGACGGCCTGGTCCTCGTCGAGACCGCGCCCGGTGTGGGCGTCGACGAGATCACCGCCAGGACCGACGCCAAACTGATCGTCGCGGACCACCTGAAGTGAGGAACCCGGAATGAAGGACGTCTACATCGTCGACGCCGTCCGCACACCGATCGGCCGGTACAACGGCGCTCTGGCGAGCGTGCGCCCGGACGACCTGGCCGCCCACGCCATCCGCGAACTCCTCGCCCGCACACCGCAGCTGGACCCCTCGCGGATCGAGGACGTGTACGTCGGCAACGCCAACGGCGCCGGCGAGGAGAACCGCAACGTCGGCCGTATGGCCGCGCTCCTGGCGGGCCTGCCGACCTCCGTGCCGGGCGTGACCGTGAACCGGCTGTGCGCCTCGGGCCTGGAGGCCGTGATCCAGGCCGCCCGGGCCATCGCCGTCGGGGACGCGTCGATCGCCGTGGCGGGCGGCGTGGAGTCGATGACCCGCGCACCCTACGTCCTGCCCAAGAGCGACAGGCCGTTCCCGGCGGGGCACGCGGAGCTGTACTCGACCACCCTGGGCTGGCGGATGGTCAATCCGAGGATGGACCCGCAGTGGACCGTCCCGCTCGGCGAGTCCGCCGAACTCATCGCCGAGAAGCACAAGATCGGCCGCGAGCAGCAGGACGAGTTCGCGCTCGCCTCCCACCGCAAGGCGGCCGAGGCGCGGGCCGGGGGCCGGTTCGACGCCGAGCTGGCGCCGGTGTCGATCCCGCGGCGCAAGGGCGACCCGGTGGTCCTCGCCGCCGACGAGAGCGTACGGCCCGACGCGTCACTGGCCGCGATGGCCGGGCTGAAGCCCTCCTTCCGCACGGAGAACGGCACGGTGACGGCCGGAAACGCCTCGCCCCTCAACGACGGCGCGGCGGCCCTGCTGCTGGTCGACGAGGAGGGCCTGAGGGCCACCGGCCGCGAACCGCTCGCCCGGGTGTCCGCCACCGGGGTGTCGGCGACCGACCCGCACTACTTCGGGCTCGCCCCCGTCGAGGCGGTCAACCGCGCCCTCGCCAAGGCGGGCAGGGGATTCGGCGATCTGTCGGTGCTGGAGCTGAACGAGGCCTTCGCCGCCCAGGTGCTGGGCTGTGTGGCCGAGTGGCCCGAGTTCGACCCCGCGATCCTCAACCCGCAGGGCGGAGCGATCGCCCTCGGCCACCCGCTCGGCGCCTCCGGTGCCCGCCTCGCCGGTACGGTCGCCCACCAACTCGCCCGCCGCGGCGGCGGAACCGGCGTCGCCACCCTCTGCATCGGCGTGGGCCAGGGCCTCGCCCTCGTTCTCGAACGCTAGGAACCCCCATGACTCTCACCCAAGCGGACATCGACCTGGAGATCGCGGCCGAGCACGCCGCCTACGAGAAGCGGATCGCCGACGGCGCCCCCGTCGAGCACCACCCGCGCCGCGACTACGGGCCCTACCGCTCCTCCGTGCTGCGCCACCCGAAGCAGCCGCCGGTCGCGATCGACGTCAGCAAGGACCCGGAGCTGGTGGAGCTCGCCTCCCCCGCCTTCGGCGAGCGCGACATCACCGAGATCGACAACGACCTCACCCGGCAGCACCACGGCGAGCCGATCGGCGAGCGCATCACCGTCTCCGGCCGGCTGCTGGACCGCGACGGCCGCCCGGTCCGCGGCCAGCTGATCGAGATCTGGCAGGCCAACTCGGCGGGCCGGTACGCCCACCAGCGCGAGCAGCACGACGCCCCGCTGGACCCGAACTTCACCGGCGTCGGCCGCACCCTCACGGACGACAACGGCCACTACCGCTTCACCACCATCCAGCCGGGCCCCTACCCGTGGCGCCAGCACGTGAACGCCTGGCGGCCGGCCCACATCCACTTCTCGCTGTTCGGTACGGCGTTCACCCAGCGGCTGGTGACGCAGATGTACTTCCCGAGCGACCCGCTGTTCCCGTACGACCCGATCATCCAGTCGGTGACGGACGACGCCGCCCGGCAGCGTCTGGTGGCGACGTACGACCACAGCCTGTCGGTGCCGGAGTTCTCGATGGGCTACCACTGGGACATCGTGCTCGACGGGCCGCACGCCACCTGGATCGAAGAGGGACGCTGACCTGCCATGACGAAGATCGACACAAGCCGTCCGGAGACCGTGCTGCCCACGCCGTCGCACACGGTCGGCCCCTTCTACGGCCACGCCCTGCCGTTCCCCGGCGGCGGCGACATCGCCCCGGCCGGTCACCCGGACACGATCGCCCTGCGCGGATACGTCTACGACGGCGAGGGCAACCCGCTGCCGGACGCGTTCGTGGAGCTGTGGGGCCCGGATCCGGACGGCCGGCTGCCGCGGGTCGACGGCTCCATGCGGCGCGACCCGGCCAGCGGCGGCTTCCTCGGCCGCAACGGGGTGGAGTTCACCGGCTGGGGCCGTGTCCAGACGGACGTCAACGGCCACTGGTCCGCGCGCACGCTGCGCCCCGGCGCGCGCGGGCGGAGCGCCCCCTACCTCAGCGTGTGCGTCTTCGCGCGCGGACTGCTCGTGCACCTGTTCACCCGCATCTACCTCCCGGAGGACACGACCGCGCTGGCCGCGGACCCGCTGCTGTCCCGGCTCGACGAGGCGCGCCGCGCCACGCTGGTCGCCACGGCCGACGAGCTGGGCACCTACCGTTTCGACATCCGCCTTCAGGGCGAAGGCGAAACGGTCTTCCTGGAGTTCCAGTGACACCTGTGCCCCCCGACGTCCCGTCCGGCGCCGGTCTGCTCGCCCCCGGGTGGACCGGCTCCCCCGCCGCCTCCGCGACCGGCGACGGCGCCTTCCTGCGGGCGCTGCTGGACGCGGAGGCCGCGCTGACCCGCGCCCAGGAGTCCCTGGGGCTGGCCCCGCCGGGGGCCGGGGCGGCGGTGACGGCAGCCGCCCGCGGCGCCTTCGACGTGCGGTCCCTCGCCGAGCGCGCCCGGGGCGGCGGGAACCCGGTGATCCCGCTGGTCGCGGACCTCACCGAGGCGGTCGGCGGGCAGTACGGGCCGTACGTCCACCGGGGCGCGACCAGCCAGGACATCATGGACACGGCCACCATGCTGGTCGCGGTGCGCACCCTGGACCTGGTCCTGGCCGACCTCGGCCGCAGCGGGCAGGCGCTGGCGCGGCTCGCCGCCGAGCACCGGGACACGCCGATGCCGGGGCGCACGCTCACCCAGCACGCCGTACCGACGTCCTTCGGGCTGAAGGCGGCCGGATGGCGGTCGCTGGTGCTGGACGCGCGGGACCGGGTGACGGCCGTACGCGACGGCCTGCCCGCACAACTCGGCGGAGCGGCGGGCACGCTGGCCGCCTTCACCGCGTACGGCGCCGAGGACGCGACCGCGCTGCCCGCCGCCTACGCCCGTGAACTCGGCCTGCGGGCCCCCCGCTTGCCGTGGCACACCCTGCGGACGCCGATCGCCGATCTCGCCGGATGCCTGGCCTTCACGGCCGGCGCGCTGGGCAAGCTCGCGGCCGACGTCCTCACCCTCGCCCGGACCGAGATCGCCGAGGTCGCGGAGGGCAGCGGGGGCGGTTCCTCGGCCATGCCGCACAAGGCGAACCCGGTGCGGTCCACGCTGATCGCGGCCGCCGCCCGGCGCGCCCCGCAGCTCGCGGCCACGCTGTACGGGTCGCTGGCCGCCGAGGACGAGCGGCCCGCCGGTGCCTGGCACGCCGAGTGGGAGCCGCTGCGGGACCTGCTGCGGCTGGTCGGCGGGGCCGCCCGGGACGCCGCCGAGCTGTCGGAGGGGCTGCGGGTGCACCCGGACGCCATGCGCGCGCACCTCGGCCTCACCCACGGGCTGATCGTCTCCGAGCGGCTGTCCGCCGGGCTGTCGGCCGTGCTCGGCCGCGCCCGCGCCCGGGAACTCCTCACCCGGCTGGCACCGCGCACCTACGCCGAGGGCCGCCCCCTCGCCGAACTCCTCGCCGAGGAACCGAAGTTGCAGGACGTCGATCTCGGCGACCTCACCGACCCCGCCCGTTACACCGGCTCCGCCGGAGCCCTCACCGACCGTGCGCTGGAGCGACGTTGACCGAGAAACTGCTCAACCACCGCGCCGAGGGGCCCGCTTCCGCTCCCCCGCTGCTGCTCGGGCCCTCCCTGGGCACCTCGTACGCCCTGTGGGACAAGGTCGCGCCCGAGCTGTCGATCACGCACCGGGTGGTCCGCTGGGACCTGCCGGGGCACGGCGGTTCCGCCGCCGGTCTGATCGGTCCCGGCGCCACCGTCGGCGATCTGGCCGGCCTGGTGCTGGCCCTCGCCGACTCGCTCGGCCTGGAGCGGTTCGCGTACGCCGGGGTGTCCCTGGGCGGGGCGGTCGGGCTCCACCTCGCGCTGCACCACCCCGAGCGGGTGTCGTCCCTGGCGGTGATCTGCTCGTCGGCCCACTTCAACGGGGCCGGGCCGTGGCGGGAGCGGGCCGCGCTGGTGCGGCGCGAGGGGCTGGCCGGGCTGGCGGAGAGCGCGAACGCCCGCTGGTTCACGCCCGGTTTCACCGTGCCCGAGCTGGTCGCCGACCACCGCGCCGCCGACCCCGGGGCGTACGCCGCCTGCTGCGACGCCCTCGCCGCGTTCGACCTGCGGGAGCGGCTGCCCGAGATCGCCGTGCCGGCCCTGCTGGTCGCCGGCCGCGAGGATCCGGCGACACCGCCCGCGCATCTGCGGGAGATCGCCGACGCGGTGCCGGGCGCCGCGCTGGTCGAGATCCCGGGCGCCTCCCACCTCGCGCCGGCCGAGCGCCCCGAGGCCGTGCTGACCGCGATGCGGGCCCACTTCGACGGAGCCGCCGGCAGGGCCGGGCGGGGCATGGCGGTGCGGCGGCAGGTGCTCGGCGACGCGCACGTGGACCGGGCGCAGGCCCGGCAGACCCCCTTCACCGCCCGCTTCCAGGACTTCATCTCGCGCTACGCCTGGGGGGAGATCTGGACCGACCCGACCCTCAGCCGCCGCGAGCGCAGCATGATCACGCTGACCGCGCTGGTCGCGCACGGCCACTACGACGAGCTGGCCATGCACGTACGGGCGGCCCGGCGCAACGGGCTCTCCCCGGAGGAGATCGGCGCCGTCCTGCTCCAGACGGCCGTGTACTGCGGGGTCCCGGCGGCGAACTCGGCGTTCGCGACGGCCCAGCGGGTACTGGCCGAGGAGGACGAGCCGGGCCTGGGGTGACCCCGCGGGTCGTGCACGCGGTTGGCGCGCCGACTCCTCGGCGCCTGACCCCCGTTCACCCCGACGAGAGGCCGCCCACCGCAGCGGACGCGTCGGGCCCCGGCCGGGCCGCCGCGAGCGGGCGCGTTGCGGCCCGGCCCGACCGCCACGAGCGGGCGCGTGGCGGGCCCGGCCCGAACCACCACGGCCGGAGGCGCCAGGCACCGACCCGACCACCGCGAGCGGGGCGGGTCGTGGCACCCGGCCCAACCACCGTGACCGGGCACGCCAGGCCCCAGGCCGAACCACCGCAAGCGAACGCGCCGGACGTCGCCCGAAGCACCCCGAGCGGCGCGTTGCGACCCGGCCCCAACCACCACGGCCCGACGCGCCAGGCACCGACCCGACCACCCCGAGCGGGCGACCGGGCCCTGGCCCCAACCACCGTGACCGGACACGTCAAGCCCAGGCCGAACCACCGCAAGCGAACGCGCCGGACGTCGCCCGAAGCACCGCCACCGACGCGTTGCGGCCGCCCGGCCCCAACCACCCGAGCAGGGCGCGTCGGGCGTCGGTCCGGCCGGCCGCGGTCATTCCTGGCCCCGTACCTGTCCGGGTACGAGTCCCACCTGGGGTGCGCCCAAGCCGTCCAGGGCCGATCGGGCCTGTGCGGCCAGGCCGTCCGCGCCGCAGGAACGGGCCAGCGTCAGGCCGCGGTTGAGTTCGGCCACCGAGCGGGCGGCGATGCCGTGCTCGATGATGGCGGCCGCGTGTTCGTACTGGCAGGGCGAGGATTCCAGGAAGGTCACCGCCTGGGCGGTGAGCCGGACCGCGCGCTGTCCGGTCTCCAGGGCGGCGGCGCAGCGCAGGGCCTCGCCGATGGCGGTGTCGGTGCCGAAGCGCTCGGCCTGGCGGCGGACGTCGGAGACGAGCCGGGCCGCGCGGACCGGGTCCTCGCGGGCGAGGGCCCGGGCGAGGTCGACCGTCCAGGGGACCATCACCGGGTTGAGGTGACCGCGGGCGGCCGCCGCCTTCTCGGCCTCCTCCAGTTCGTTGATGCCGTCCTGGGTGCGGCCGACGGCGAGCAGCAGCCGCCCGCGCACCGACCGCGGGTCGGGCAGAACGATCGTGGACGGGTAGGGCGGGGCGAAGCCGTACTGGCCGGCGATCCGCCAGGCCTCCTCGACGTGGCCGCGGGCGAGCAGCGTGTCGACCAGGTTGCAGGTCGCGGACCAGTACAGGGGCAGTCCGCGGCCGACCCGTTCGGCGAGGCGCAGGGATTCCCGCAGGGACTTCTCCGCCTCCTTCAGACGGCCCCGGCGACGGTGGCCGAGACCGACGTAGGCGTGGGCCAGGGCGAGGTGGCCGCCGCTCCAGCCGGACGACTCGTAGGCGTGCAGGGCCTCGTTGAAGAAGGACTCGGCGCGGTCGAGCCGGTCGGTGTAGGCGTAGGAGCTGGCCAGCATCATGGGCAGTTCGATGCCCCACTCGGTGTCGGTCCAGCCGAGGCCGGGCGCGAGGCGGCCGTTGACGAGGGCGCGGTCGCACAGTTCGACGACGACCTCGGCGTTCTCGCCGTGGGTCATGGCGTCGAAGCCGCGCAGGACGAGCAGGGCACGCTCGGAGTTGTCCCGGCCGGTGCAGGTCGAGGCGAGCGCGGCGAGCTTCTCCGAGCGGCCCGGCGACGTGGTCTCCCCGGCGTGGATGCCCTCCCACATGAACTGCACGGCCTGCAACCGCATCCGCGCCGGTCCCGGCGGCTGCCGGGCGGCTTCCGCCTCGACCGTGCGGACGGCCTCCTCCATCTGGTCGTTGTGCAGGAGGGCCTGGGAGAGGCGGTAGACGGCGTCGACGCGCAGGTCGCCGACGAGGCCGGGCACGGCGAGCGCTTCCCGCAGGTGGCCGATGGTCCTGGCGGGCGCGGTGAGGAGGGTGGCGCAGCCGAGTTCGTAGAGCACCTGCGCGTGGGCGTCGGGACCGGGCGGCTCCTTCAGGGCGCGTTCCAGGCAGCGGCGGGCCGCGTCGGGGGCGCCGACGGCGACGTGTTCGCGGGCGGCCTCGCGCAGCTGCTCGACGAGTTCCTCGTCGTCGTCCGGGTGGACCTGGAGGAGGTGGCGGGAGGCGGCCGCGACGCCCCGGCCGGCGTCCAGGACGACCCTCGCGGCGATGCCGTGCATGGCCCGGCGCAGGCCCTCGGGGATGGAGTCGTAGACGGCGGTGGCGATCAGCGGGTGGACGAACTCCAGTCCGCCGCCGTCGGCGACGGGGCCCACCGCGGGGTCCGGGTAGGTGAGGATGCGGGCGTTGCGCAGCAGGTCGGCGCAGCGCTCCGCGTCGTCGCGGGCCATGCCGGCGAGCCGGGCGGCCTCGTCGACGGAGATGTCGGCGCCGAGAATGGCGGCCGCCATGGCGAACCGGGTGGCGTCGACGCCCAGTTCCTCCAGGCGGTCGACGAGCCCGCCGCCGCGGGCCGCGCGGTTCAGGGGGCGCAGTTCGGGGGCCGAGGACTCGCTCGGTTCGAGTTCGCTGTCCCGGACCTTCGCGAGGAGTTCGACGGTGTCGTAGGGGTTGCCGCCGGTGACGGCCCAGACCTCGCGGCAGAACGGGTCGTCGGCGTGTGCGCCCACGGTGGCCCGGGTGAGGCCGGCGACCGCGTCCGGGGTGAGGGCGCTCAGGCTGGTGACGGACTGTCCGGCGACGGCGGCGACGGCGTCGAGGTAGCGGGCGCTGTCCGCCCTGACCTCGCCGGGCCTGCGGGCCACGACGACCAGGACGGACAGGTCGTCGAGGCGTTCCACGAAGGCGGCGAGCCAGCGCAGGGTCTCCTGGTCGGCCCAGTGCGCGTCGTCCACCAGCAGGACGAGCGGCCAGTCCCGCCGGGCCAGCCTGGTCACCGCGGCGACCAGGCCGTCGCACACGCCCTGGGGATCGGCCTGCCGCTCGACCGGGTCCGCTATGCCGAGGGCGGGGCCGGCGATGTCGTACCAGTCGCCGAGGTACTCGCGGGCCTCCTCCGGGTGCAGGGACAGCAGCGCGGGTTGCAGCAACTGCCGTACCACGTTGAAGGGGACGGACCTGAGGGTCTCGCCGCCGCGGGCCGACCACACCGTGCAGCCCCGGGCCTCGGCGATGCGGCGGGTCTCGGCCAGCAGGGCGGTCTTGCCCAGTCCCGCCTCGCCGCGCAGCACGTGCACTCGTCCCGAGGAGGACCGGTCGGCGCAGAGGGTCCCCACCGCCCGTTCGATGGCGGCGACTTCCTCGTCGCGCTCCCACAGGGAAGCCGAGGCGGCCGCCGCCGGCCGTACCTCCGTCATCCCGCTACCTCCCCAAGTCGCCCGAATGACGTACAGGTCTCGAGCGTAGTCCTCCGCGGGCCCGTACGGAGGCCGGTCCGCCCAGGTGTTGCCCCACCGGGTGACGGGGGCGCGCCGGGACGCCCCGACGGGCCTGCGGAAGAGGACCGAGGACGTCAACGGCGATGGACGCGCAGCGAATTGACGTCGATTTCCCGCCAGATGGGCACGGTGTGCCGGGCCGGCGGCCGCACCGGCGGCCATCCCTCTCATCCGACTTTCACCGATGCCTCATACGGTGGGGGCATGACGCAGGTGACTCCTCCCGGGTGGTACCCCGACCCCGGGCAGACAAGTGACGGTCCCGCCACCGAGCGCTGGTGGGACGGCAAGGCGTGGACGGACCGGACCCGCCCCGCGGGCTCGGCCGCCGCATGGGGTCCGCCGGCGCAGGGGCCGGCCGCCGGGACGTATCCGGCCCATCCGGCCGATCCCGCCCATCCGACCCACCCGGCCCATCCGGTGTATCCGGCGTATCCCGCTGCACCGGCGGGCCCGGGTGGGCGGCGCGGGCTGCGCACCGGCATCGCCGTCGCGGCGGCCGTGGCGGTCCTCGCGAGCATCGGGGTCGGCGTGTACGCGCTGACCAAGGGCGACGGCGGCTCCGACGGCCCCGGAACGGCGCAGGGGCCGGGTGGCCAGGGCGGTTCCGGAGGGCAGGACGGCGGCCAGGGCGGCCCGTTCGACGACCCGGGAGGTTCCGGCGGGTCGGGCGGGTCCTCGCCCGCGCCGGACGAGTCCGAGCCCCCCACGATCAAGAGCGGCGCGGTGACCGACGCCCTCAACGGGATCAGCATCCCCATCCCGGACGGCTGGACGGGGCAGGAGCTGAGCGTGGGCGCGCAGATCACGTCCGACTCCTCCTACAAGTGCCCCGGCGACACGTCGAAGACCTGCACCAAGGGGGGCGTGTACTCGGCGCCGGCCGAGGCGCTGGGCACCAAGGGCGCCACCGCGGAGGAGGTCGCGAAGGCGGACATCCAGGCCAACGCCGAGGAGTCCTACGGCGGCACCACGTACGGCGAGATCACCTCGCACCAGGTGCTCGCCTCCAAGGCGGTCACGGTGGCCGGGCAGAAGGGCTACCTGGTGCGCTGGAAGGCGGTCACCAGCAAGGGCGCCGACGGCTACGTCGAGTCGCTGGCGTTCCCGGCGCCCGCGGACACCGAGCGCCTGGTGGTGCTGCGCTTCGGTGTCGACGCCGACCAGTCGGTGTCCGTCATCGACACCATCACCAAGGGCATCAAGGTGGCCACGGGCGGCGGCAGCGGACAGGACGTCTGAGCCGCCCCCGGCACAGGCCGGCCGGGTGGGGCGCCCCTCCGCTCAAGGGGGACCCCGCCCGGCCGGGGGGTGCGCGCCGCCCCCGTCCCCACGGTGCGGCGCGAGCAGGTCACCGTCCGGTCATCCCGCGGACGGCGGCCTGGGTTCCTGGGTGAGGCCGAGGGCCGGCAGCACGGCGGCCTCCACGAAGCGCAGCAGGTAGTCCTCGTCGGCGTAGGTGCCGTCCACGACGGGGCGGGCGCGGACGACGCCGAACATCTGGGCCGGGATGTACTCCAGCGCCGGGTGACCGGCGGGGATCTCGCCGCGCTCGACACCGCGCCGAAGGATCTCCCGCAGGGCGGCGATCTCCGGGTCGACGAGCGCCTCGCGCAGCGCCCGGGCGAGTTCCTCGTCCTGGGTGAGGGCGTGGCCGAGGGCCTGGAGCAGCTTGGTGTCCGTGGTGGACCACCGGGCCGCGGCCCGGGCGGCCTCGCGCAGGTCGCCGGCGAGCGTCCCGGTGTCGATGCCGTCCAGACGCGAGCGGCGGCGGGAGCGCAGCGCGGCGACCACGAACTGCGGCTTGGTCTTCCACTGCCGGTACAGCGTGGACTTGCTGCACCGGGTGCTGGTGGCGACCCCCTCCATGGTGACGGCTTCGTACCCGCACTCGCGGACCTGTTCGAGGACGGCGTCGAAGAACTCCTGCTCGCGCTCGGGCGTGAGCTTGGAGCGGCGCGAGGCGGTGACCGACTCCGGTCCGTCCGCGGCCTGCGACGTCATCGCTGTCTCTCCTCGTTGCTGCTGGCGGCTGCTGTCGGCCTCTCCGGCCGGTCCCGCTGTCCGGCGGCCCGCCGGGCGCCTGGTTCCAGTGTGTCGTACCTCAATCGATACGCCAGTGTACCGGTACTGGACCGTATCGGTACACTGACGTATCGGTACGACACCGTATCGATGGCGCTTTCCCGGGCCACGGGTCCATGCCGCGCCACCACGCGCACCACCGTCAGCGAAGGGGCCGGGGGATGAATGCCCGCACCGAGCCTGGAGAAGCGGAGCCGGCCACGCCGGTACGGCCGCCCATAGTCCGGGAGCTCCTGCTCGTCGCAGGGCTCTTCCTCGTCTACAAGCTCGGCCGGCAGCTCGCCACGGGCCACACCGCCGAGGCCTTCCGCAACGCGCACCGCGTGTGGGACGCCGAACGGTGGCTCCGTCTGCCCGGTGAGGGCGCGGTGCAGTCCCTCCTGCTGCACGGCGACACCCTCGTCCGCGTCGCGAACACCTACTACGCGACCGTCCACTTCCCCGCCACCGCCGCCTTCCTCGTCTGGCTGCTCCTGCGGCACCCCGCGCACTACGTCTGGGCCCGCCGCGTCCTGGCCGCCGTCACCGCCGCGGCCCTGGCGCTCCACCTCCTGTTGCCCCTCGCGCCGCCGCGCATGCTCGCGGCGACGGGCCTGATCGACACCGCGCGGGTGTACGGGCCGTCGGTGTACGGGCCGCCGCAGACCGACCAGCTGTCGAACCAGTTCGCGGCGATGCCCTCGCTGCACTTCGGCTGGGCGCTGATGGTCGCGATCGGCCTGATCGCCGCGACCCGGTCCCGGTGGCGGTGGCTGTGGCTGCTGCACCCGCTGGTCACGCTGCTGGTCATCGTCGGGACGGCGAACCACTACTGGCTCGACGCGCTCGTGGCCGCGGCCCTGCTGGGCACCGCGCTCGCGGCGGTCCGCGCGCCGCGGCGCCCGACGGCCACGGCCGGGCGGGGGAAGCGGCGGACCGTCCCCGCCGGGGAGCGGGCACCGCGGCAGGTACTCGTGGGAGCGGGCCGGTGAACGCCACCCTCGTCGCCGTCGTCCTGTCGCTGTTCTCGGCCGTCGCCTACGCGGCCGCCGCCGTCGCCCAGGAGCGGCTGGCCTCCCGTTCCCCGGGCGCCGGCCCGCTGCGGCTGCTGGGCAGCGGCGCCTGGTGGGCCTCGGTGGCACTGAACGGCGGCGCCGCGCTGCTGCACGTGGTGGCCCTCGCGTACGGTCCGCTCACCGTCGTACAGCCGCTCGGCGCGCTCACCCTGGTCGCGGCGGTGCCGATGGGCGCGCGGATGGCGGGGCGGCGGGTCCGTGCGGCCGAGTGGCGGGGCACCGCGTTCACCCTGCTGGGGCTGGCCGCGATCCTGGTCACGGCCTCCGGGCCGGCGCCGCGGGACGTGCTGAGCGTGCCCGAGGCGCTCGCGGTGGCGGGGGCGACGACCGCGCTGATCGGTCTTCTGTCGCGGCCCGGCGCCCGGCCCGGGCTGCGGCACGCGACCGCGTCCGGACTCGCCTCCGGTGTCGCCTCGGCGCTCACCCAGACCGTGACGGTGGCCGCGACGGACCGGTCGGGTCCGCTGCTCGGCGTGCGGGTGATCGTGGTGGCGCTGCTCGTGGCCGCGTTCGCCGCGGCCGGCCTGCTGCTGTCGCAGACCGCCTACCGGGGCGGCCTCGGTGCCCCGCTCGCGGTGGTGACGCTGGCGAACCCGGTGGCCGCCGCGGTGATCGGCCTGGCGCTGCTGGGCGAGCGGCTCCAGGGCGGGGCGGCCGGCGTGCTGCCGGCGCTGGCGGGAGCGGGCCTCGCCGGGTGGGGAGTGGTCGTGCTGTCACGGGCGGCACCGGACGCCGTACCGGCCGACGGGCAGGAGGCGCATCCGGTGGCGGCGGTGCTGGCGCTGGAGCCGGAGACGGCCTCCCCCGAACCCGCGCTGCTGCCCCGGCCGACGACCGGGCCGGGGCACCTCACACCGCTGTAGGACCGCCCGGGCGGGTCAGCCGAGGCCGCGCGAGTCCTGCTTGAGCGCGGTGTCCACGGTCAGCGCCGTGGCGACGACCAGGCTCAGCAGCGGCTCGGGCAGCTGGTAGTGGATCTGCAGGACGTAGTTGTCCGCGGTCGTGAACAGTGTCTTGGCGAGGCCTTCCCAGGTCTTGGTGATCCGGGCGACCTCGTTGTCCGCGTGGTCGACGATCGCGAAGTTCCAGGCCCGCCAGTTCTCCGCCTTGATGGCGCCGAGCTGCTGCCCGTTCGCGTTGATCGCGAAGTTGATCTTCCCGAAGACGTTCTGCTGGACGATCTCACCGACCGGATGCCCGTCGGGACGCGTGACGACCACCCGCGACTTGAAGATCTTCCGGGGCCGGGTCAGCAGCAGCACCGGCTGCCCGTACGCGTCGCGGATCTCCAGCCGGTGCGTCATGAACTGGTCGATGCTGGCCACGAAGCGCAGGATCTTGCGCAGGGCGCTCTGCCCCACCTGGACGACCGAGCCGAGCTGGTTGCCCTGCTGGTCCATGACCTTGTACTCGTTGGTCAGCTCGATCAGCTTGGCCTTCTGGTTCACCACCAGCACCGGCTCGCTGAACAGGGTGCCGCCCCCGGAACCGCTCGGAGCGACCCCGGCCTGCTGCTGCACCTGGCGCTGCACACGCGGGTCGGGCCCGGCGGGCTGCGCCGGCACCTGGGCCACGGGCTGCGCCTGTGCCTGGGGCTCCGCCTGGGGCGGCGCCTGCTGGTCGGCGTGGGTGTGCTCGGTCCACTGGGAGCCGTCCCAGTACCGGAGGGTCCGGGCGGCTCCGTGCGGATCCGGGTACCAACCTGCAGGTGTGTTCGAATGCGTGGTCACCGGGGCACACTACCCCGAGCCCACCCGGACCTGACCAGCCCCCACGATGCGGTGTTCACCGCGCCTTTACTCACCCATCGCACGCATACGTGACGGCTCGCCCCGTGACAGCCGGCCCGTTGGCGCCTCGCCCCGTGACGGCCGGCCCGTTGGCGGCGCGTTCCGCGGCGACCGCCGACCCGTTGGCACCAGAAGCCGAGGTTCGCCAAGGAGAGGTGAGGGTTCGCGCAGCCAAGGCGGCTCCGGTGGCCGGGCCGGAAACCGGCGGATGGCCGAGAAGCCCCGGGCCCGTTCAGCCCCGTGGTGCGGTCCACCAGGTCCGGTCCACGCCAATACCGCTGACGCGAGGCGTCACCGGGCGCCCCGTCACACGTCCCCGATGCCGTGCGGAAACACCGCTCCTCCACCTTCTTCACGTGACGCGCACTTCCGGCCGGTCCACTCCCCGGCGGCGACCCGTGGGGCAGACGGTGGCCTCGCCGCCTGCCTAGCCTCCCGGCCCATGCGATCACCCCTGATGAGACGCCTCGGCCTCGCCGCCGTCCTCGCCGCCGCCCTCGCCGTGTTCGGCCCGGCCCCGTCGGCGAGCGCGGAACCCGCCGCCGCCGAGCTGACGTTCACCACCGACAGCGCCACCACCACACCCGGCGGCACGGTGAACCTGTCGATGACGCTCACCAACCACAAGACCTACGACATCTGGTTCGTGCACCAGACGATCGACCCGACCTGGCTGACCACCCAGCGCCCCGACCTGAAGTACGCCTTCACCGGCTGCGCCCTGACCACGGCCGCCGGCCCGGCCCCCTGCTCCGGGACCGGGCCCGCCGACCTCGGCGCCAACTACGGCACCACCGTCCCGCCCGGCCAGAGCCGTACCGTCACGCTGACGCTCCAGGTCGCCGCCGACTCCGGCTGCAACGGCGACATCGGCTTCTACTCGTACTTCTACGCCGAGTTCAGCGACCGCACGAACATCAGCGGCGGACCGGTCCACACGCCCGGGACCCGCGTGCTCTGCGCCTGACGGCCCGCCGGGGCGCGGGCCGGCGGTGGCCGGGGTGACCTGAAAAGGAGCGCGACCAACCACACACCCCGGCTCGGACCACCGGCGCCGCACCCGGCGGCCCCGGTCGGCCCGCCGGCGCGCCGCCCACGGCCCGGACCAGCACGCCGAGCACGCGTGCCCTCCGGGACCCGGCGCACCGGCGGACGATCGCATGCTCATTTCGGTCCCACAAACGCCCATATGGACACCTGCTCTTTTGCGTCACGTTTCGCAACATGACCACGAAAGCTACACACAGACATCACTATGTGACGCGACGGATGCTCGACCGACTGGCTTCTGAGGGGGACGCCGGCGTCGCGCAAGGGGGTGCGTCCGCTCCACGGGAGCCGTGCCCACCCCTGCCCGGGGAGGGGACTTCACCGCATGAAGCGGAGCTTACGCACCACCGTGTTGACGGTGGGCGCACTCATCGCCGCGCTGGGTCTGCCGGCCGGCACGGCCCACGCCGACACCATCGCCCCCCGCGTCGACCTGCGGGTGCTGGTGGTGAGCGACGGCGGCCCGTCCACCGCCGCGATCGCCGCCGAACTCGACGCGGCGGGAACGCCGTACACCGAGATCGACCTCACGCGGGCGGGGCGTCCGGTCATCGACGCCGGGTTCCTCTCGGACACGGTGGACGGCCGGCCGCGCGCGAAGTTCCAGGCCGTGGTGCTGCCCGACGACGACCCGTTCCCGGCCGGCTCCACCGAGATGGCGGCGCTCGCGGCCTACGAGCGGACGTACGCCGTGCCCCAGGTCGACGCCTACACCTACGCGCGTCCGCAAGCGGGTCTGCGGTATCCGGTGGACGGCGGCTACTCCGGCAGCGTCGACGGGGTGGAGGCGTCGGTGACCGCCGCCGGGAAGGCGGGCCCCTTCGGCTACCTCGACGGGGCGGTGCCCTTCGAGGACAACGACCCGGCAGTCGGCGAGAGTTACGCCCACCTGTCGACGCCCGCGGCGGGCGCCGACTTCACGTCGTACGTGGACGCCCCGGTCCCCGGAGGGACGACCCGGGGCTCGCTGGTGGGCGAGTACCGGCACGACGGGCGGCGCGAGCTGGTCGTCACCTTCGTCTACAACCAGCACCAGCAGCAGTTCCGGCTGCTGGCCCGCGGCATCGTGGAGTGGATGACGGGCGGCGTGCACCTGGGCGCCTCGCGCCACTACTTCGCCGTGCACGTCGATGACGTCCTCGCCGCCGACGACCGCTGGAACACCACACTCAACTGCACGCCCGGCGACGTCGACTGCACGGACCCCAACGCCACGCCGGACCCGATCCGGATGACGCCCGCCGACGTCGGCCACGCCGTCGCCTGGCAGGACAGCGAGGACTTCACCCTCGACTTCGCCTACAACGGCGCCGGCAGCGTCGACCACCGCGAGGACAACGGCGGCGTCGACGAACTCGCCGACAGGCTGATCGCGGACCGCGGCCGGTTCCGCTGGATCAACCACACCTACACGCACGCCTTCCTGGGCTGTGCGCAGGACACCGCGGTGGTGCCGTGGCGGTGCGCCACCGACGCCGACGGCTCCACCCGGTGGGTGAGCCGCACCGAAATCTCCGAGGAGATCGCCACCAACCGGGCCTGGGGCCGTGCGGCCGGACTCCCGCTGGAGCACGGCGAGTTGGTCACCGGCGAGCACTCCGGCATGAAGGTGCTGCCGCAGCAGCCCGAGGACAACCCCAACCTGGCCCTCGCCCTCGACGACAACGACATCGCCTGGCTCGGCTCGGACAACTCCCGCGAACCCGCCCAGCGCCCGGTCGGCCCCGCCACGACGGTCCCGCGCCACCCCATGAACGTCTTCTACAACGCGGGCCGGGCCGCCGAGCAGGTCGACGAGTACAACTGGATCTACACCAGCCGGGCCCAGGGCGGCAGCGGCATCTGCGAGGACAACCCGGCCACCACCACGTGCCTCGCGGCACCGCTGGACACGGCCACCGGCTACGCCGGGCACATCGTGCCGCTGGAGACGCGCATCGCCCTCGGACACGTCCTCGCCAACGACCCGAAGCCGCACTTCATCCACCAGTCGAACCTGGCCGAGGACCGGATCGCCTACCCGGTGCTCAGCGGCGTCCTCGACGGCTACGCGGCCCTGTTCACCGAGGACACCCCGGTGGTGAACCTGCGGATGAAGGACATCGGCGCCGAACTCCGGCGCCGCGCCGCCTGGCGGACGGCCCTGCGGGACGGCCGGGTGAGCGCCCACCGCGTCGGCGACACCGTGACCGTCGAGGCCCCCGCCGGACTCGCGGTCACCGCGACCCTGCCCACCGGCACGGCCCTGGCCGGCACCGCCTTCGGCGACGCGTACGCGGGCGCCGTCTCCGGCTGGACGCCCGCCACGGGCACCCCGCTCACCTTCGCGCTGCCGGCGTCCGCCGCGCACGACTGAGCGGACGCGGCCCCCGGCCGCCGCACCCGCGGCCGGGGCCACCACCGGCGAAACGATTCCTCCCAGGGAAGTGACCGCCGGGCGCCGCAGCTCGGCGCGAACCACCCACACCTCGGCCGTGGAGCACATCGATGCACCTTCCCCACGGCGCGCGACGCCCCGGCGCGACGCGCGTCACCCTGCTCACCGAAGGCACCTATCCGCACAGTCACGGTGGCGTGAGCGTCTGGTGCGACCAGCTCGTGCGCGGCATGCCCGACGTCGACTTCGACGTCGTCGCGGTCACCGGCACCGGACGCGAACCCGTGGTGTGGGAGCTGCCCGGGCACGTCTCGCGGGTGCTGTCCGTCCCGATGTGGGGCGCCCCGCCGCGGGGCCGCCCGCCGCGGGGCCGTGCGCACCACCGGCTCGCCGCCGCCTACGAGGAGTTCCTGACCGCGCTGCTCGACCCGTGCGCCGAGGACGGCTTCGCGCCCGCCCTGTACGTGATGGCGCGGGCGGCGGCGGACGGCGCCCTGAGCGCCTTCCTGCGCGGCGACCGGGCGATCGCCGTGCTGACCGCCGTCTGGAACCGGCCGGGGCTCACCGTGCGCGAGGCCCGGCCGACCGTGCACGACGCGCTGACCGCGACCGCCCTGCTGGAGCACGCGCTGCGCCCGCTGGCCGTGCCGCCGCCCGAGCACGGGGTCGCCCACGCGGTCAGCGGCGGGGTCGCCGTCCTGCCCGGCCTCACCGCCCTCGAACGGCACGGCGTCCCGCTGCTGCTGACCGAACACGGCGTCTATCTGCGGGAGCGCTACCTCGGCTACCGCACCGCCCCCTACCGCTGGCCGGTGAAGGCGGTCGTCCTGGGCTTCTTCCGGCTGCTGGCCGAAGAGACGTACCGCCGGGCCGCGCTGATCACCCCGGGCAACCGCTACAACCGGCTGTGGGAGGAACAGGGCGGTGCCGACCCGGAGTCGATCCGCACGGTCTACAACGGCGTGGACCCCGCCGCGTTCCCGCCGGCCGGGCCCGAGCCGAAGGGGCTCACCCTCAGCTGGGCGGGCCGGGTCGACCCGATCAAGGACCTGGAGACCCTCGTCCGGGCCTTCTCCCTGGTGCGCGACCGGCTTCCGGACGTACGGCTGCGGTTGTTCGGCGGGACACCGCGCGGCGGTGAGGCCTACCGGGAGCGGTGCGAGGCGCTGGCCGCGGAGCTGGGGCACGCGGACGCCGTCACCTTCGAGGGCCGCGTGGACGACATCAGGGACGCCTACGCGGCCGGCACCGTCGTGATGCTCTCCAGCATCAGCGAGGGCTTCCCCTTCACGCTGATCGAGGCGATGTCGTGCGGCCGGGCGACCGTCTCCACCGACGTGGGCGGGGTGCGGGAGGCCGTCGGCGACACGGGGCTGGTGGTGCCGCCGCGCGATCCGGCCGCGATGGCCGCGGCGGCGCTGGAGTTGCTGGGCGATCCGGCGCGCCGCCGGGCCATGGGCGAGGCGGCCCGGCTCAGGGTGATCGAGCAGTTCACCCTGCGGCAGACCGTCGACACCTTCCGGTCCATCTATGAGGAACTTCCCTTGTCACGGCAGGAGTTGACGGCCATGCCGGTCAGTGTCGAGGTACCCGCCCGCACGGTCACGGGGAGCCTCGCCGGATGAGCGGGCCGCTGTCCCTCGAACCCGGCGGCGCCGCACCGGACACGTGGGCGCTCCGGCCCGCCGGCCCGCGCCCGGCGCGCCGCCGCCCGCGCTGGGCCGTCGACGACACCGCGCTCGCCGTCCGGTCGCCGGGGCACGGTCCGGACGAGGATGCGGTCAGCGCCCTCGCCGCCGATCTCGCCGACCGCGTCGGCCCCGCCGTCCACCCCTACGAGGTGGCCGCGCTGCTGGAGGCGGAGGGCCTGCCCGCCTCCGTGATCAAGGAGCGGTACGGCCATCCGAACCTGTTCTCGCTCGCCTCCGCGCTGTACGAGCGGGTGCCGCGGACGTTCCCCGAACCCGCGCCGGCGGCCGACCCGTGGCGCCCGGACACCGTGCGCTGTCTGCTGCGGGGCGCACTGTTCGCCCTGCCCGGTCTGGCCTACCTGCTCACCGCGCCGCTGTGGGACGCCGGCCGCCACACCGCCGTCCTCGTCGTGGCCGGACTCGTGTCCTGGGCCTGGGGGCAGGCGCTCGGCCACCGCGCCCATCTGCGCAGGGCGATGGGGCTGCGGGAGGCGGGCCTGACCCTGCTGGTCGGCGCGCCCGTGGGGGCCGTGGTGGCCACGGGGGCCGCCGCGCTGCCCGCGGGGGGCGGCGCGGTGACGCTGGTGGCGGCCGCGCAGTCGGCGTACCTGGCGGCGGCGGGCGTGCTGCTCGTCCTGGGCCGCGAACGGCTGCTGCTGGCCGCGCTCACCCCGCTGGTCGCCGGTGCCGTCGTGCTGCCGTGGGGGGAGCCGGGTCCGTGGCCGCGGGCGGGGCTGGTGCTACTGGCGCTGCTCGCCGCCCTGGCCGTCACCGTCCACGCCCTGCGGGCCGCCCTCGCCGTGCCCGCCGTCGCCGGCGCCACCCGGCCGCCGCTGCCGCAGTCCCTGCCGTACGGCCTGTTCGGGCTGGCCGCGGGCGTGCTGGTGCTGCTGGAGGGACGGCGGGAGCCGTACGCGGTGATCGTGCTGACGGTGAGCATGGGGCCGGCGGAGTGGCTGCTGTACCGCTACCGGGGGCTGTCGGTCGCCGCGCTGCGCGCCACCGCCACCCCCGCCGGGTTCCTGCTGCGGTCGGCCGGCGTGCTCGGCCTCTGCCTGACCGCCTACCTCCTGCCGCTGCTGCCCGCGGCCCTGCTCACCGGCGCCGAACCGGCCGTGCTGCTGCCGCTCGCGGCCGCCCTGTGGACCGCGCTGCTGCTCCAGGCGTTCGGGGCGGCGTGGCCGTCGGCCGCGATCTGTCTGACGGCGGCGGCCGCCGCCGGGACGGTCACCCTCCTGCACCTCCCACCGGGCCGGGCGGCCCTGCCGCTGTGCTGCGGCGCGGCCGCGCTGGCCCTGACGGCGTGCGCGCTACGGCTCCTCGGCCGCCCCGCCGCACACACCTGACCCCAGGTCACCCCATGCCCGCCTCCACGCCTTCGGCCCGCCTCCCGATCCGCACCCGGCCCGCACCCCGACGTCCTCCCGGCCCCCATTCCGATCCGCCTCCCGACCCGCACTCCCTGTCCGCCTCCCGACCCACACCACCGATCCGCACTCCCGACCCACACCTCGATCCGCGTCTCGATCCGCACCTCGGCCAGGCACCCCGACCCGCACCCCCGGCCCGGCCGAGCCGCCTCCCGACGCCGCACGCCCCACCCGCACGCCCCACCCGGACTGCCCACCGCGCCTCCCCGCTCCAGCGACCATCCCACCGGAAGGACCCCCGAGTTGACCTCCGCACCGCTCGCCGCCGTCACCGGAGCCGAGGGTTTCATCGGCTCCCATCTCACCGAGGCGCTGGTCGCCTCCGGACACCGGGTCAGGGCCATGGCCCAGTACAACTCCTTCTCCTCCTACGGCTGGCTGGAGACCCTGCACCCCGACGTCCTGGACCAGGTGGAGATCGTCCTCGGTGACGTCCGCGACCCCGGCTCGGTCCGCGGCCTCCTCGAAGGCGCCGACGCCGCCTACCACCTGGCCGCGCTCATCGCGATCCCGTACTCCTACCGGGCCCCGCACAGCTACGTCGACACCAACGTCACCGGCACCCTGAACGTCCTGGAGGCCGTACGCGCCCTCGGCACGCCCCGGCTGGTGCACACCTCCACGAGTGAGACGTACGGCACCGCGCGGACCGTGCCGATCACCGAGGACCACCCGATCAACACCCAGTCGCCGTACGCCGCGTCGAAGGCCGGCGGGGACCGGCTGGCCGACAGCTACCACGCGAGCTTCGGCACGCCGGTGGTGACCCTGCGGCCGTTCAACACCTTCGGGCCGCGCCAGTCGATGCGGGCGGTGATCCCGACGGTCATCGGCCAAGTCGCGGCCGGGGAGAGGACGATCACCCTGGGCGACCTGCGCCCGACCCGTGACTTCACCTACGTCAAGGACACCGCGCGGGCGTTCCTCGCGGTGGGCACCGCCTCCGCGGAGCAGGTCGTGGGGCGCACCTTCAACGCCGGTACGGGCGGCGAGATCTCGGTCGGGGACCTCGTCGCGCTGATCGGCAAGGTGATGGACACCGCCCTCGACGTGCGCGAGGACACCGCCCGTGTCCGGCCCGCGAACTCCGAGGTGATGCGGCTGGTGGCGGACGCGGGCCGGCTGGCCGCCGCCACCGGCTGGCAGCCCGCGCACACCCTGGAGGAAGGCCTCGCGCACACCGTGGAGTTCTTCCGCGACCCGGCCAACCTGGCCCGCTACAAGACCGGCATCTACAACATCTGACGCCCGTCCGTCCGGCACACACGTCCGAAGCACGTCCAGAAGGAGGAGCTCCATGCACGCAGTGATCCTGGCGGGAGGCAAGGGCGTCCGGCTGCGGCCCTACACCACCGCGCTGCCCAAGCCGCTCGTCCCCATCGGCGACCAGCACGCCATCCTGGAGATCGTGCTGCGCCAGCTCGCCACGGCCGGCTTCACCAGCTGCACCATCGCCATCGGCCACCTCGGCGAGATCATCCGCGCCTACGTCGGCGACGGCTCCCAGTGGGGCCTGGCCGTCGACTACGCCACCGAGGACAGCCCGCTGGGCACCATGGGCCCGCTGCTGAACCTGCGCGACCGGCTGCCGGAGACGTTCCTGGTGATGAACGGCGACGTCCTCACCGACCTCGACTACGCCGACGTGCTGCGCCGGCACCGGGAGTCGGGCGCGCCGCTGACCATCGCCACGTACGCGCGCAAGGTGCACATCGACTTCGGGGTGCTGACCACGTCCGACGGCAAGGTCGTCGCGTTCACCGAGAAGCCGAGCGTGGACTACCGCGTCTCGATGGGCGTCTACGGTCTGTCCCGCTCGACGCTGGAGGGGTACACGCCCGGACTGCCGCTGGGCTTCGACGAGTTGGTCCTGGACCTGCTGAGAGCCCAGGAGCCGCCGCACGCCTACGAGTTCGACGGCTACTGGCTGGACATCGGCCGCCCGGACGACTACGACCGGGCCAACGCCGAGTTCACCACCCGCAAGTCGCTTCTGCTCAAGGGAGCCTGAGCACCGCATGCGCATCCTCGTCCTGGGCCACACCGGTTATCTGGGCCGCCACGTCGCCGACCGGCTGCGCGCCCTGCCGGGCGCGACCGTCCTCGGCGGCGGCCGCTCGCCCGCCGCCGACCTCCCCGTCGACCTCGCCACCGTTCGCCCCGAACGGCTGGCGAAGGCCCTGGCGTCGGCGACGCCCGACACCGTGGTCAACTGCGCGGGCGCGACCGGCGGCGACGCCGTCACCCTCGCGGAGGTCAACGCCCGCGGCCCCGCCGTGCTGTGTGCCGCGCTGCGCGCGGCGGCGCCCGGGGCCCGCCTGGTCCATCTGGGCTCCGCCGCCGAGTACGGCCCCGGCGTTCCGGACATCCGGGTCGCGGAGTCGGCGGCCACCCGCCCGGTCGGCCCGTACGGCGCGACCAAGCTCGCGGGCACGGTCGCGGTGACCGCCTCCGGCCTGGACGCGGTGGTGCTGAGGGTGGGCAACCCGGTGGGGCCGGGGGCGCCGCCGTCCGGCCTGCCCGGCCGGCTCGCGGGCCTGCTGCGCGCGGCCGGCCCGGACCCGGACGCGGTGCTGCGGCTCGGCGACCTGTCCGCGTACCGCGACTTCGTCGACGTACGCGACGTGGCGCGGGCGGTGGTCCTCGCGGTCACCGCCCCGGGCCCGCTGCCGCCGGTCCTCAACATCGGCGGGGGCCGGGCCGTCCCGGTGCGTGAGCTGGTCCACGGGCTGGCCCGGCGGGCGGGCTTCGCGGGGCGCATCGAGGAGGACGCTCCCGGACCGGCCGGACCGACCGGACCGACCGGACCGACCGGACCGACCGGACCGACCGGACCGACCAGACCGGCCGGACCGACCAGACCGGCCGGACCGACCGGGCCGGCGGGCTCGTCGCGTTCGGCGGAGGTGTCGTGGCAGTGCTCCGACATCACCGCCGCCGGGGCGGCCCTCGACTGGCGGCCCGCACACACCCTCGACGACGCGCTGGCCGCGCTGTGGGAGGGCGACCGTTGAACCTGCTCGTCCCGCTGTATGTCCACCCGGCCGAGGACCCGGGCGCCTGGCACCGCCTGATCGCGGCCGCCGCGGGCACCTACGGGGTCGTCCTGAACCCGGCGAGCGGGCCGGGCGAGAGCCCCGACCCGGCGTTCACCGCGGCGGCCGCGGCGCTGCGGGCGGCCGGGGCCCGGCTGCTGGGCTACGTCGACACCGACTACGGGGTGCGGGAGGTGGCCGAGGTCGCCGACGACGTCCGCCGGCACCGGCAGTGGTACGCGGCCGACGGCTGCTTCCTCGACCGGGTGACGGCGACACCGGACGCTCTGCCCGCCTGCCGCCGGCTGGTGCGGGCGGTGCGCCGGCTCGGTGCGGGGACGGTCGTGCTGAACCCGGGGGTGCACCCGGCCCCCGGGTACGCCCGCCTCGCCGACCTGACCGTCACCTTCGAGGGCCACTGGTCGACGTACGTCTCGGCGTTCAGCCGGCCGGCGTGGACCGCCCGTCTCCCGTCCGAGCGGCTGTGCCACCTGGTCTACGGTGTGCCGCGGGCGCTGGTGCCGCTCGCCGTGCGCACCGCGCACGAGCGCGGCGCGGCGGTCTGCGGGCCGGTGACGGGCGAGCCGCCCAACCCGTGGGCCGCGTTGACCCCCGCGCTGAACGGGACGGAGCGATGAGAAGCAGGGCACTGGCGATCATGACGGTCCTGGCCGCACTGCCGGTCTGGGTGCTGAGCGGCTGTTCCGGTGCGGGCGGCGGGGACGACCGGCCCGCCGACGTGCGGGGGACGGCGACGGCCCGCTGGCAGCCGCGCCCCGGTCTGGCCTGGCAGTGGCAGCTCGACGGCCGCGTCGACCCGTCGGCCGACGTGCCCGTCTACGACATCGACGGCTTCGAGAACTCGGCGGCGGACGTCGCCCGTCTGCACCGCGACGGCCGCAAGGTCATCTGCTACGTCAACGTCGGCGCCTGGGAGGACTTCCGGCCCGACAAGGACGCCTTCCCCCGCTCGGTGCTCGGCAGGCCCAACGGCTGGGCGGGCGAGCGCTGGCTGGACATCCGGCGGATCACCGTCCTGCGGCCGATCATGGAGCGGCGCTTCGACATGTGCCGCGACAAGGGCTTCGACGCGGTCGAGCCCGACCTGGTGGAGGGCTACGGCAACGACACCGGCTTCCCGCTCACCGCCCGCGACCAGCTCCGCTACAACCGCATGATCGCCGACATCGCCCACGAGCGCGGGCTGTCGGTGGGCCTGAAGAACGACCTCCCCCAGATCCCCCAGCTCCTCGCCGACTTCGACTTCGCGGTCAACGAGGAGTGCGCCCAGTACGACGAGTGCGAGCGGCTCACTCCGTTCATCGAGGCCGGCAAGGCGGTCTTCCACGTGGAGTACGCCGAGCCGACGGCCGGCTTCTGCCCCGAGGCCCGCAGGCTGAAGCTGTCGTCGATGCTGAAGAAGCCGGAGCTGGGGGTGTGGCGCAGGCCCTGCTGAGCGGGGCCGGGCGGTCACGGCTGCGAGGTCTCGGATTCGAGGGACGCCCGGGTCGCCGTGCCGTAGACGCCCGGCTCGTCGTCCAGGACGAACCGGGTGAGCTGGTAGCCGCGCACCGCGTTCTCGACGCGGCGGTCGAACTCGCCGTCGGCGTCCCCGTCGTAGAAGCCGATCTGCCGCAGACGGAGCTGGAGTTCGGTGACCTCCGGCCCCGTGTCGCCGCGGCGGAGGACGGGGTCCTGTCCGTCCGGCGGGCCGGGTGCGGGAGCGGCGGTGGCGGTGGCGGTCGGGCCTGCGCCGGACGGGAGCCCGGACGGGCCGGTGGAACCGGTCGGGGCGGCCTGGCTCTCGGCCGGGGCCGCGGTCGGCGACGAGGCCGCGGCCCCGGACGGCGGCGCCGACGACGCCCCCGGGGACCGGCCGTCGGACGACGTTCCGTTCCGGGAGGTCGCCTCCGGCACGCTCGCCCGCACACCCTCCGGCGGGGACCCGTCCCGGGAAGGGCTCCGGTACGCGAGGAGCCCGCCGACGAGGCACCCCGTCACCAGGACGGCCGCGGTGGCTCCCGCCCCCGAGACGAGTACGACACGCCGACGCCGGCGCCGACCGTCCACGGGGCTGCCGACGGCGACCGCCGGCGCCTGCGACAGCCCGGACTCGGAGGACCCGGCCTCCGACGGCCCCGACTCCGACTCCGACTCCGAAGGTCCGGCCTCCGACGACCCCGACTCCGACGGCCCCGACTCCGACGGCCCCGACTCCGACGGCACGGACTTCTCATCAGCGGCGGAAGGGAGAGACCCCTCCGGGGCGACGGCCGTTCCGTCCGCGGGTGCGGCGTCCGGTGCGGCCGGGGCCGGGGGACCGTCGTCGGGCCCGGTGCCGTCACCGACCTCCACGAACGGCCGTATGCGCAGCGGATCGAAGTCCTCCGCGGCCGCGGCCTCCGCCGTACGGGCCTCGATGTGGGCGTCGGACGCGCGGCGACCGCAGGAGCACGCCGGAGTGCCGTCCGCCGCCCGGGGCGTACCGCATTGCGGGCAGGCGAGGTCCGTCGGTTCCGACACGCGTGGCCCCTCTCCGTGAGAGCTCCAGAGTTTAGACAGAGCTTCTGCACAGGATCCCCAGGAGTCCCCGGTATACGGAATCGGCACGTCCGAAAGGGGCGGGAAACAGCCACGGGCACGGCGCAGCCACCGGGGTTCCCACCCTGAAGGCCGTGCGTCCGGGTCCGCCGGAGCCGGACGGTGTCCTCGCGACGTTCCTCGTGCAGATGGGTGGCCCGGGCCCGCCGAGCGGGGTGTCCGGGGCGGGGCCGGCTCCCTGGTGGTCCAACTCCGCGTGTTCTGGCGGGCGTACGGTGACGGCGGCTCGCGGAGTGTCCCCAGCCCGTGCAGTCGCACAAAGTCCAACGAGAAACGACAGAACCATTGACCTGTCGTAGCCTCACCTCTACTTTCTGACCGACTCACCGAACTCCGTCCGGAATACCGGACATTGTCCGGCGGTGGCTCCGCCGACGTGTCCCTCGGTGTTCCTTCCTGCCGAGCGCTCGCCCCTCCCCCGCACGTCTCCCCTGGAGAGCAGATGAGCACACGTCCCGCGCCGGGCTCCCAGCCGTCGCGTCGGCGGTTCCCCGGCATGTCGGCCGCGGTTCCGGTGGCGGCCATGGCCGCCGGCCTGACCATCGGGGCGGCCGCCGCCCACGCCGCGGGCTCCGCCCACGTCCTGTTCTCCGTCGTCCACTGACGCGCCACGGCTGGTCAGCGTTCCTTCCCCCTCGCCTGGAGAGCCCGCATGTCCCACACCCCTGCACGACGATGGATCAGACGCATCACCGCCCAGGTCCTCACCGTCGGACTCGCCGTCGCGGGTCTGGCGGCCCTCGACCGGCAGGAGCCGTCGGTGCCGCTGGCCGCGGAACCGGCCGCCGTGAGCACCCAGCAGATCGGCGTGACGCCACCGCCGATGGGCTGGGCGTCCTGGAACAGCTTCTTCAGCAGCATCGACCACAACGTGATCAAGCAGCAGGCCGACGCCCTGGTCTCCTCCGGCATGGCGGCGGCCGGCTACAAGTACGTCAACCTCGACGACGGCTGGTGGCAGGGCGCCCGGGACGCCAACGGCAACATCGTCGTCGACGAGAACCTCTGGCCCGGCGGGATGAAGGCCATCGCCGACTACATCCACAGCAAGGGTCTGAAGGCCGGCATCTACACCGACGCGGGCAAGCAGGGCTGCGGCTACTACTTCCCCACCACCCGGCCCGCCGCGCCCAACACCGGTATGGAGGGCCATTACCAGCAGGACCTGGAGACCTTCCAGCGCTGGGGCTTCGACTACGTCAAGATCGACTGGTGCGGCGGCCGGGAAGAGGGCCTGAACCAGGAGACGACGTACAAGCAGATCGCCGCCGCGAACGAGGCCGCGTCCGCCGTCACCGGCCGCAGGCTCGTGCTGTCCTTCTGCGAGTGGGGCACCGGACTGCCGTGGAACTGGGCGACCGGCTACGGCGACCTGTGGCGCACCAGCCACGACGTGCTCCTGTACAAGGAGACCCCCGGCCTGACCAAGATGTATCGCAACTTCGACGAGGCCCTCCAGCCCGCGGCCCACCACACCGGCTACGTCAACGACCCCGACATGCTGATGGTCGGCCTGAACGGCATGACCGCCGCCCGCAACCGGCTGCACATGAGCCTGTGGTCGATCGCCGGCGCCCCGCTGCTGGCCGGCAACAACGTGGCCACGATGACCACGGAGACCCGCGACATCCTCACCAACCCCGAGGTCCTCGCCGTCAACCAGGACCCGCGCGGCCTGCAGGGCGTCAAGGTCGCCGAGGACACCCGCAACCTCCAGGTGTACGGCAAGGTCCTCTCGGGCACCGGCAAGCGGGCGGTGATGCTGTTCAACCGCACCGGCTCCGCCGCGAACATCACCGTGCGCTGGGCCGACCTCGGCCTGACCACCGCCTCCGCCACCGTGCGCAACGCCTGGACCCGCACCGACGCCGGATCGTTCGCCACCGGCTACACCACCTCCGTCCCCGCCAACGACGCGGTCCTGCTGACCGTCTCCGGCACCGAGGCGTCCGGCGCTACGTACGAGGACACCACCACCGCCACCACCCCGACGTTCAGCAACGTCACCGCCTCCGCGGCGGGCACCAAACTCGTGGACATCACGTACGCCAACGGCGGCAGCACGGCCCGCAAGGCCACCATCCAGGTCGGCGGCCAGTTCAAGTACGTCGTGTCCTTCCCGCCGACCGGCTCGGCCACCACCTACCGCACCGTGTCCGTCCTCGCGCACCTGGCCAAGGGCGCCAACACCGTGAGGTTCGCCGCGGTCTCCGGCAGCACCGCCCCGGACATCGACGCCCTCCGCGTCCAGGGCGTCCCCGGCACCGACGGCGTCGCCCTCGTCGGCTCCGCCTCCAGCCGCTGCGTGGACATCGACAAGAACACCTACGTCAACGCCACCCAGGCACAGCTCTGGGACTGCTCCGGCGGACGCAACGAGACCTTCACCCAGACCTCCCGCGGCGAACTCGTCGTCTACGGCAACAAGTGCCTCGACGCCGACAACAACGGCACCGCCAGCGGCACCAAGGTCATCATCTGGGACTGCACGGGCGGCACCAACCAGAAGTGGACCGCCAACGCGAACGGCACCATCACCAACAACTTCTCGGGCCTCTGCCTGGACGCCTCCGGCGGGGCGACCGCCAACGGCACCAAGCTGATCCTGTGGACCTGCACCGGCCAGAACAACCAGACGTGGACCCGCACCTGACAACGAGGCCGTACGCCGTGGCCCTCCTGGGCCGCGGCGTACGGCGTTGCGCACACGGCGCCGAGTGCTACCTGAGATACGCGGCGAGCGGAAGGTTCTGGCGGCGTACGTCACCGGCGACGAGCCCCGCGATCCGCTGCGCGCCGTGGGTTTCGAAGTGGGTGCGGTCGTCGCAGAAGAAGGCGCCCACGGGACCCGATCCGAAGTCGCCGTCGTGCAGGCAGAAGCGCAGGCTGTTGTAGAGCGAGACGCTCAGCGTCTGCAGGTCGACGACCGGCGCCCCGGTGGCGGATCCCGCCGCGAGGGTCTGGGTGACGAAGCCGCGGTTCTTGGTGGCCGTGCTGCCGGAACAGGTGATGGCGGCCACCGGGGTGAGCAGCACCGGGTGCGCGCCCCGGGCCAGGGCGGCCCGCGCCATCATGGTCATCAGCTGTTGGTACCGGGCCGGGCCGACGTGCCGTGGGCAGGTCGAGGAGGAGTCGTTGATGCCGAACTGGATGAAGAGGTAGTCACCGGCCTTCATCCCGGTGCTCGCGTTCAGCATCGCCTGCCAGCGCGCCGAGTACGTGGTGGACGTCAGGCGGCACTCGCCGTCGGGGCCCAGGCTGCTGCTCACGTTCGATTCGTACAGCCAGGTCTGGATACTGCGGCCTCCCACCGCCTGGTTCCTGACGGTCACGTCGCTGTGGAACAGGGCGGCGAACCGGCTGCCCCAGCCGACCGGGCAGCGGGCGGCACTCGGGTTGGCCATGGTCGAGTCACCGCCAGCCACACGGTGACCGGCTCGGCCGCCGCTCGGACGGCCGGGGCGGCGGTGCGGGAGGCGCCGGCGCAGTTCGCCGCGACGCCGCCGGCCGCCGTGGCGGCGCTGTCCGCCGCCGTGGCGGCGCTGACGCCGAGGCTCGACAGGGCGATCACCAGCACGGTCGTGAGGATGGTCCGTAGGTTCTTCATCGGGTCCCTCCCGGGGACGGGCGCGGCCGCGCGTCGGTCAGCGCAGGTGGGCGGCCAGGGGCAGGCTCTGTTCCCGGATGCTCTGGAGCAGCAGCCCACCGATCCGGGTCGCGCCGTACTGCGAGAAGTGGGTGTTGTCCGTGACGCCGTCGACGGAGGAGCGGAGGAAGAGCTGTGCGGAGGCGGGCGGGCCGAGGGACTCGACCAGCGCCCTGCTCCTGGCGGTCAGATCGATCACCGGCACCTGCTGCGCCGCACCGACCGAGCGCATCTCGGCGGGCAGGTCCACGCCGACGCCGTTGACGTGCAACGCCGTTGGAGTGAGCCGGTTGCCGTCGAACAGCCGGCGGACCGGTGGCGTCACCAGGACGGGGACGCCACCCTTGGCGCGGACCCGCGTGATCATGGCGGTGAGGTTGCTCCGGTAGGTGGACGCGCTGGTCTGCTTGTCGTTGTGGCCGAACTGGATGAAGACCGGGTCGTTCGCCCCGACCCTCGACAGCAGGGCCGGGAAGAGCGCCGAGTTGCTCAGGAAGCTTCCCTAACTCTCGCCGGAGTCGGCGTAGTTGGCGATGACCGCGCCGGGACGCACCGCAGTCGTGATCGTCTGACCCCATCCGGTGTACGGAGCGGCCGGCTGGTCGCAGACGGTCGAGTCACCGGCCAGGTAGGCGACCAGCGGCCGGGTCGCCGGCCTCACGGAGACGGCCGAGAGCTGCGGGGCGGAGCCCGTGAGGCGGATGTCCAGACCGGGGTTCCCGGTGCCGCCCTGACCGGTCGGCTGCCCCTCCGGCTGCCGCACGTTGACCGTGAACGAGTAGGTGGCGACGGCGCCTGCGGCCGTTCTCGTCGCCGGAAGCATCAGACGCCGGGCCTCCACCCACATCTCGGTCTGCCCGGCCGACGCTCCACCGAGGGAGACCGTCACGTCGTAGTCGCCCGGCGGGACCGCGTAGTGACAGCTGATCGGCGAGGTACCGGAACAGCCGGCCGGCAGAGCCCGCGGCGTGGCGAGGCCGGCGTGCGCCGCACCGGTACCGGCCAGCGCCGCGAGGGTCAGGAGGCCCGCTGCTCCCAGCCGTGCCGCATGTCTGCCGCGACTCCCTGATGCCAGGTCCCTTACCACCATGTGTGCCCTCCTTGACCACGGAGATGTGCGGGTTGAGGTCTGCGGCCCGTCGCTCAGGCCGGGGTGAAGCCGTTCATGACGACGGTGAACCTCCTTCGGCGCGACGAAAATCGACGCGGGAGTGCCTGGTGAGCGACGCGTGGCCAGGGAGCGAACCACCCGCCCCGCCAGGGCCGCTCCCCTGCGGTCAGGTGGCCCTGCTGCCGCCTCCGGACGCCTTCGCGCTGCGCCCGACGCCGACCGACCCGCCGACGTCGGCCGGCCGCCACTCACAGCGAACCGGGCACCGTCGACCGTGACTGACGGGCTGTGAACGGTCCCAGATCGGGACGAGGTTACGGGTGTACATCCCCGAGTCGACGTGCTCGCGCTCGTGACTCGGCGGTCAGCCGACGGGGACCGTTCCCCGGTCGACCCGAGGTGCACCCCGCAGTTTTCCGGGCCGCGCTCCTGACTGTCAATCAGTGAACAAGACGAAGTCACGAATCCCAACAAGGCCGAACACCAGGTTCGGACAGAATCCTTGACGATGTATCAGCGCCCTCCCGCGCTCAGCCCTCACGGCGGCGTCACGGCCGCCGCCGCCCTGGCCGCCGCCGCCCTGGCCGTCTCCGTGCTCACCGGACTCTCGCAGACCGCGCACCGCCGCGACCGCGCGACCGGTGGAACGCCTCGACCGAGAGCTGACCAGCACACCCGCCTGCTCACCGCCTCCGGCGTCCACTCCGACAACGGCACCAAGGCCACACCCGCACTGTCCGGGGACATCCTCGGCGACTGGCGCGAAGAAGCCGTCTGGCCGACAACCAACAACACCGCCCTGCGCATCTACAGCACGCCTCACCAGACCACCTCCCGCATCACCACCCTGCTCCACGACACCCAGTACCACACCGCCCTCGCCTGGCAGAACACCGCCTACAACCAGCCCCCGCACCCCGGCTTCTTACATCGGCAACCCGGTCCTCAGCAGGGCTCACCGGCCCGGAGCGGAAACTGATCCACCCGGCGACTCGTCCTGGGTAACGAGCCGAGCGGAGGGGAAGCCAGGTGGAACGGGCGGACAGCGGTGTGACGTCGACGGGAAAGGCCGCGGTGCCCCGGTGGGCGCGGCGCCGGGCCGGGCAGGGGGTTCGGGGCGAGGGCGGGGAGGGGGGTACAGGACGCCGGTGGGTCTGGACGCGGGGGCGGGTGCCCGCCGCGTGCGCGGTGCTGACGGCCGGGCTGCTGGCGTTCCACCGGGTGGTGCCCAACTCCCCGGGCCGCCTGGGAAGTCTGCTGGAAGCGTTCCTGCCGTGGCTTGGCCTGGTGGTCCCGGTACTGCTCGGTCAGGCCCTGCTGCGCCGTTCGGCCACCGCCCTGGTGGCCCTGCTCCTGCCGGTGGCGGCCTGGACGTACCTCTTCGGCGGGCTCTTCCTGCCCGGGGCGACGTCCGGGCAGCACGACCTGGTCGTGGTGCAGCACAACGTCAGCGACCAGAACACCGACCCGGCGGGCACGGCCCGCGCCCTGGCCGACGCCGGGCCCGATCTCATCGCGCTGCAGGAGCTGGTGCCCCCGGCGCTGCCGGTCTACCAGAAGGCTCTCGCCCCGGGCTACCCGTACCACGCGGTCCGGGGCACCGTCGGACTGTGGTCGAAGCATCCGCTCACCGATGCCCGGCCACTGGACATCAAACCCCGGGGGATCGTGGAGCCCTGGAGTCGCGGACTGCGGACCGTCGTCCACACGCCGCACGGCGAGATCGCGGCGTACGTCGCGCACCTGCCCTCGGTCCGCATCCGGGCGAGCGGCCTCGCGTCCTCCTGGCGCGACGAGAGTGCCGGCCTGCTGGGCCGGGCCGTCGCCGCCGAACAGCTGAGAACGGTGATCCTGCTGGGCGACCTCAACGGCACGGTCGACGACCGCGGCCTGGCCCCGCTGACCTCACGGATGAACGTGGCCGGGCGGGGCTTCGCCTTCAGCTTCCCCGCCGCCTTCCCGCTGGCCCGGATCGACCAGGTCATGGCACGCTCGGCGACCGTCACTCACATCCGCACCCTGCCCACCACCGGCAGCGACCATCTGCCGGTCGCCGCCCGAATCGCACTGCCTTGAAGGAGCGGTGTCCTGATCCGCCCATGCGCAGACCGCCACCGATCCGATGCAGCGGGAGATCCCCGGTTGGCCGTACCGGGATCCCGCAAGACCTCTCGTGCTCGCCGGTATACCGGTGTTGGCCATCACGGCACTCGTCGGCCCGAACGGAAGCGGGAAGTCCACCCTGCTCGGCGTCCTGGCCGGTGTGATCCAACCCACATCAGGCGAGCTGCACCACGACGGCAACCGACCACCGGCGTTCGTCCCGCAGTGCGGCGCCGTCGGTGACGCACTGGCGCTGACGGTCAGACAGACGGTGGAGATGGGGCGCTGGGGCGAACGCGGACCCTCGCGCCGGCTGACCCGGCAGGACCGCGCCACCGTGGACACGGCCGTGGAGCGACTGGGCATCACCGACCTCGCCACCCGTCAGCTCGGCGAGCTGTCCGGCGGACAGAGGCAGCGCGCCCTGATCGCCCAAGGTCTCGCCCAGGAGTCGGATCTGTTGCTGCTGGACGAGGACGAGCGGAGCAACGCAACGCTGATGACGCCAATGACCCCGTCAGGCGCGCCTGCACGGCAGGCTCCGCACCTGCACGGCAGGCCCCGAACCCGGACCGTGACCTGCGCTTCCACGTGCGATCGCCGGTACGCCACTCGGCGGGCGGCATCGCCGGACGCCGACGGTCAAGCCCGTGGGGATGCGAGGAGCGAGGCGACTCCGGCCAAGCGGGAGGCAGCTACCGGGCTTGAGGGACTCGCACCCGACCTGGCGGACTCCTTCGCCCGAGCGGGCCGGACGCGAGCCCTGCCGGCAGACGTTGCGTCTCGTTTATTGAGACTTCACCCACCTGATCAAAGCTTGGTAAGGCTAACCTTATACACTGGCGCAGCTCCGCCGCCGTACCACGTACGCGCAGGCGCGACCGTCCCCTCTCCCCGCACGACAGGATCAACCATGCGCACGTCCCCGTCCCGTGGCCTCCTCACGGTGCTGGCCCTCGCTCCGTTGCTGGCCGGTTGTTTCGTGTCCGGGGAGGGCGGCTCGGGCGGCAAGGCAGCGTCGGGCGGTCGGCTGAGGATCGCGCTCGCAGTGCCGCCGGTGCAGGCGCTGTCCCCGTACAGCAACGACGCCACCGTGCTGAGCAAGCTCTCCGTGGCCGAGGGGCTCACCGAGCTGGACGAGGACGGTGCCGCCGCGCCCGCGCTGGCGAAGTCCTGGAAGCAGACGAACGGCACCACCTGGACCTTCGAACTGCGCAAGGCCACCTTCCAGGACGGCACCGAGGTCACCGCCGAGTCCGTCGTGAACGCGCTCGACCACGCGGGTGCCGCCGAGACCAGGCCCCGTGTCCTCAGCGACGTGACCCTCACCGCGAAGGCCGAGGACGCCGACACCGTCACGATCACTACGAAGACCGCCGACCCGGTGCTGCCCCTGCGGCTCGCCAGCCCGGCGCTGGGCATCCTCGCTCCGAAGGCCTACGGCAAGGGCGGCACCGTCAGTCCCGTCGGCACCGGTACCGGCCCCTTCGAGATCACCAAGCTCACCGGGAAGTCCAAGGCCACACTGGATCGCTACGACGGCTACTGGGGTGGCAGGGCCAAGTCGTCCGGTATCGACGTCACTTGGATCGCCGACGGCACCGCCCGCGCCAACGCCCTGCGCAGCGGCGACGTCGACATCGCCGAGTGGATCCCCACCGCCCAGGCGAAGCTGCTGGACAAGGACACCCGTCACGAAGTGTCCTCCGTGCGCACCGACAGCCTGATCTTGAATACCCGTACCGGCGGCATCTTCGCGGACAAGACGCTGCGGGCGGCTGCCCGCGAGGCCGTGGACGGTTCCGCGCTCGTCGACTCGGTGTTCGGCGGGTACGCCGACCCCGCGCAGGGCCTGTTCGGGCCCGCCGTCTCCTGGGCGGCCGACAACCGTGTCGCGGTGACCGCCCGCGTCGGAGCCGCGACCACCGCGCAGGTGAAGGCCAAGACCAAGGGCAAGACCGTGCGCCTTGCCGCCATCACCAACCGCGCCGAACTGCCGGAAGCCGCGACCGTTCTGCAGCAGCAACTGGAGAAGGCCGGGTTCACCGTGAAGCAGGACATTCGCGAGTACACGCAGATGGAGGCCGACCTCCTCGCGGGCAAGTACGACGCTCTCGTCTTCTCCCGCGTGACGCTCCTCGACACCGGCGACGCGGTCGCCTACCTCGCGAGCGATTTCACCAGCGACGGTGTCTACAACATCGCGGGCCTGAAGGACGCCGAGGTCGACCAGGCGATCAAGGCCGCCGCCGAGGAGGACGACACCGCGCGGCGGCAGCAGAAGATCATGCGGGCGGAGGCCGAGGTCCTGCGCACGGACGCCGTCGTGCCGCTGGTCCACGAGAAGGTCGTGCAGGGCATCGCCACCGATGTCGAGGGCGTGCTGCTCGACCCGCGTGAGCGGTCGCTGGTCGACGTCGACACCCGTCTGAAGTAGATGAGCGCGACATCGGCCGGCGCCGATGCCCGACCGGCCGGGTGGCACAGGGGTGTTGGCCGACTCGTCGCAGGAAGCACCCTGCTGACGGCCGTGTCCCTGCTGCCCTGGCTGTCCGGCACCGACCCGGCGCGAACGGTCCTGCGGGCCCGCTCCGCCGACCAGGCCCCCACCCCTGCGCAACTGTCCACCGTACGGGAGCAACTGGGCCTGAACGAAGGGCCTTTCAGCCACCTCGTGCGCTGGCTGGGCGGACTGCCGCGCGGCGACGCGGGCGCCTCCTGGGTTTCAGGCGAACCGGTTCTGCCCCAGGTGACGTCCGCTTTCGCGGTCTCCGTCACACTGATGCTCGGCGCGTTCACGGTCACGGTCGCGGTGGCCGCGCTCGTCAGCGCCCGCACCCTGTATCTCGGCTCCCGGCATCGGCTGCGACAGGCTCGGGCGGGCACCGCGGCGGCCGTCCTCGCGGCACTGCCCAAATTCCTGCTCGCCTCGCTGCTCGCCACGGTGTGCGGGGTGTGGCTGGGCTGGTTCCCGTCCAGTGGCTGGGAGGGGGCGCAGTCGATGGTGCTGCCCTCCCTCGCCCTGGGTGTGCCCTCCGGGGCGATGATCGGCGGCCTGCTCGACCAGTCCCTGCCCGCCGCCTTCCAGGAACCATGGGCACGAACCTGGCACGCCTACGGCTTCCCCGCCGGCCTCATCGCCCGCAACGCGCTGCGCCGCGCCCTGGCCGGCGTGCTTCCGCAGCTCCTGCCGACCGTCGTCGCCCTGGTCGGCGGCGCGGTCGCGGTGGAGAAGATCTTCAATATCCCCGGACTCGGCCGCCTCGCCCTGGACGCCGCCGTGGCCCAGGACCTCCCCCCACTGCAGACCACGACGCTGGCCCTCGTCCTGCTCGGCGTCACCGCCGGCCTCCTCCTCCAGGCCCTGCGCCGCGCCCTGCTCGGCCCCGCCCTGCGCGACGGCGCGCTGCACACCCTGCACCAGCCTGCTCTTGCGCGGCGGCGCTCCACACGCTGGATCGCCGGACTGTGCGCCGTCGCCCTGCTCGCCCTCGTCGTGGCCGGCCTGCTGCGCGACCCCCTGAACGTGGACACGACCGCCCGGCTGCTGCCGCCCTCGGCCTCCCACCCACTCGGTACGGACTCACTGGGCCGCGACATGCTGGCCCGGCTGGGCCACGGGGCCCTGCGCACGGCCGGAGTGGCCCTCGCGGTGACAGCCGTCAGCGCCGTCCTCGGGCTGCTGCTCGGCATGGCGGCTCGCGTGGGCGCAGGCCTGACGGAAGTGGTGTCCACGCTGCCGGCCGTCCTCGCCGGACTGCTGACGACCGCGGTGACCGGGCCGTCCGCCTGGGGTGCCGCGCTCGCGGTGTGCATGGTGGCCTGGACCCCTTACGCCGCCCAGGCCGCCGCATTGCTCGAAGAGGAACGGGCCAGCGGTCACACACTCGCCTCGATCTCCTTCGGCGCCGGCCCGCGGTATCTGCTGCGCCACCACTACCTCCCCGCGGTCCTGCCCGCCGTCCTGCGCAACGCCCTGCTGCGGCTGCCCACCACGGTCCTCGTCCTGGCCTCCCTCGGCTTCCTGGGCCTGGGCGAGCAGCCGCCCACTCCGGAATGGGGCCGCCTGCTGTCGGAGAACCAGCCGTACGTCGAACTGGCGCCCTGGACCCTCCTCGGCCCCGCCTGCGCACTCGTGCTGCTGTCCGTCCTCGCCGTGTCCGCCACGCCGTCGGGACCCAACAGAGCGCGGCGGAAGGGCAACCGATGACGCTGCCGGCCGGCGTCGCAGGCCCACCACCCTCGTCACGTCAGGCCGGCTGAGCGGGCGACAGCGCAGCCGATGGCGGATCGCCCGGCGACGCAGGTGACCGCCGAATTCGTCGGCGAACAACGTGGCGGTAGCAGGGTACTTGGGCCGCGTTCCCCCAGAAGCATCCGGACCGGCCTTCATGCGGGCGAGCCCCCGGACCTGATCAAGGAACGCATCAGTGCCGCCGAAGAAGCTGGCCGCGCCCGGCGGTCGTCCACGGCACCTCGCCGCGCTCCAGGGCGCCGGCGTGGCCACGGTTGTCGCCGTGTTCGAGGACGCCGTCAACCGCGGTGGTGGCGGTCTCCAGGCCGCGGTGGTGGTGCCATTCGAGGCCCCGGGGTTGAGAACGAGTCCTCGACCAGGGCGAGGAAGGGGTGGGTCAGGGCCGGGTCGGGCGGCACGAAGACCAGGGCTTGTCGTCGACCTGCGCGTCGGGGCCCAGCTGCTGCTTGGTGGTGATGCGGGCCGGCGTCCGGCCCGTCAGCTGTGCGTTCACCATTGCTCCGTCGCCGAGGACCCCTTCCGCACCTTCCAGACAAGGGCGAGAGAACAGGCCAGGAAGTGCAGGATTCCAGACTTCGTGCCGGAATCTCACGCCTGGTGCCGGAGGAAACCGTTTCCGACGTGGCGCTGGCTTGCGGGTCCCGCCTGTGCCTCGTTCGCGTGGAAACGCAGACGCCGGGAAGGCCAAGCGGCCGCGCCGGGAACAGCCGGTCCGGTCGGCACGGTTGTATCGACGAGGGACCGGCGCCGTATGGGCGGGGAACTCGGAGACCGCAAGGTCGTCCGCCCCACCAGGATCCGGGCCCCGGGATCGCGGTACGCCCGCCGCGCACTCGGACCAAGACGTACGTCCGCAGGAGGACTGTTCCATGACTGACCGGCCCTTGACGCTCATGGCAGTACACGCCCACCCCGACGACGAGGCCACCGGAACCGGAGGCGTCCTCGCGCGGTACGCGGCGGAAGGCATCCGCACGGTTCTCGTGACGTGTACCGACGGCGGTTGCGGTGACGGACCGGGAGGTGTCAAGCCCGGCGATCCCGGACACGATCCGGCGGCGGTCGCCTTGATGCGCCGTCGAGAACTCGAGGCGAGCTGTGACGTCCTGAAGGTCAGCGATCTGGAGATGCTGGATTATGCCGACTCCGGGATGATGGGCTGGCCGAGCAACGACGCCCCCGGATCCTTCTGGCAGACCCCCGTGCAGGAAGGAGCGGCCCGGCTCGCGGAACTCATGCTGCGCTACCGACCCGATGTGGTCGTCACGTACGACGAGAACGGCTTCTACGGCCACCCCGACCACATCCAGGCCCACCGCATCACGATGGCGGCGCTGGAGATGACCTCGCTGACACCGAAGGTGTACTGGACCACGGTGCCCCGCTCGATGATGCAGCGGTTCGGCGAGGTCATGCGCGAGTTCGGTGAGGACATGCCGGAGCCTGATCCTGCCGAGGCCGCCGCGTTGGCGGAGATCGGCCTCCCCGACGACGAGATCACCACGTGGGTGGACACGACCGGGTTCAGCGGTCAGAAGTTCGACGCGTTGGCCGCGCACGCCAGTCAGGGCGAGAACATCTTCTTCCTCAAGATGGGCAAGGAGCGGTTCGGCGAGTTGATGGGCATGGAGACCTTCGTCCGTGTCCAGGACGCCACCGGCGCGGCCGTACCCGAGAACGATCTCTTCGCCGGACTGCGCTGATCCGCCCGCCCGACCGCCCGACCGACCGGGCCTGGGAGGGAAGGGAAGGGGTATCGACCGCACGGCGCGATCGAGCGAGTCACACCCGGAGGCCCGGCCACGCGAGTTCCGCCGGCAGCCCGCCCGCGTCCAGGCCCTCGTCGGCGGCGTCGACCCGTGCGCGCACTTGCGACCCGACACCGCGCTCGTCCCCGAACCACCCGGCAACCGCACAGGTGGGAGACCTGCGGGCCACTGACTCGGAAGTGCGCGACAGCCCAGGGCACAAGCCCGACGCGGGCGAATGAAGCAGCAGGTCACGGGGGCGGGCCTCCGACACCGACCGCGAGACCCTGCTCAACGAGGAGGTGATCCTGTCATGGACCAGTCGCCAGCTTCTGGATGCGCGGGTGGTTCTCCAGTGCCCAGCGGACCGTCTTCGGCGGCCGTCCGAGGAGGGTCTCCAGCTGGTCGGTGGTGCCACGGTAACCCCCGCCGCCCATCAGCCTGGTCAGGGTCTTCAAGTGCTCCGCGGTGTGCGGGAACGAGGCCAGGGCGGTGTCCACGTAGGTCTCGTTCCAGGTTTCGATCTCGACGGGGACATAGGTGACCGGGCGTCCCAGCACGGCCGCGTAGTCCTCCGCGAAGCCGTGCATGTCCTTCAGCTCCGGGCCGTTGAGGTCGTAGGACTGCGAGATGTGCGGCGCCGGGTCGGTGAGGATCTTCACGCACAGCTCCGCCACGTCGTACCCCGCGATGGGCGCGAGCCGGTGGTCGCCGAAGGGCAGACGCAGTTCACCTCTGCTCAGCGGCTCCAGGGCCAGCCAGGTCATCAGGGGGTTCTCGACGAACATGGCTCCGCGGATGTTGACGGTCGGGAGGCCGGACCACTCCAGCACCTGCTCGGCGACCCAGTGGGCCCGCTGCTGCGGCGACCAGTCGGCGATGAGTCCGCCGAGCCACGCGCGTCGTTCCTCCTCCGGCGCGGTCATCTTCTCGAACGTCATGAACGACTGCTCGTACTCGGAGATGTTGACGAAGACTTCGATGTCGCCCTTGGCCCGTGCCGCCGCGGCCATCAGGCTGACGGCGTCGGTGTAGTACGGCGACAGGCTCATGCTGAAGTAGATGCGCCGGACACCCTTCAGCGCGGCGGTCACGTCGGCGATGGTGAGCAGGTCGCCGACGAAGACCTCGGCGCCGGCCTGGCGGAGCGAGTGCGCGCGTTCGTCGTCCTGACGCACGAAGGCCCGCACCGGGTGCCCTTGTTCAAGCAGCATGTCGACCATCGTCCGGCTCACACCACCGATTTCGCCGGCGGCACCGGTGATCAGGATGGGATTGCGCTCTGGCATCAAGGTGTCCTCTGTCTGGTGGGGGTGGGGCAGCTGTTCGGAAAGCCCGGGCAGCGCCTGTGCGTCAGCCGGCCAGCTGGTTCATCTTGCGGATCTGCTTGTCGAAGACCCCGGCGGGGGCGAGGCGACGCAGTACGCGTGCGCGTCCGGCCAGCGGGCCGGCGGTGTAGCGCGGCTTCGGCTTCGCATCGGTCGCTGCCGCGACGATCGCCTTGGCGACGACGGCGGGGGCGTCGCCGCCCCTGACCGCCTCCGCCATCAGGCGGTCGACGGTCTGCCGCTGCTTCGCGTACGCGTGCAGCGGCGTGTCGGGCTTCGCGCTGTTGGCCTCGAACCCGGTCCTGGTGTAAGCGGGTTCGACGATGAGCGCCCGGACGCCATGGTCACGGACCTCGTGGTCCAGGGATTCGGTGTAGCCCTCGACCGCGTGCTTGGAGGCGGCGTAGGCGGCCATGTACGGCTGGGGCAGGAACCCGAGCACGGACGAGATGTTGATGATGCGTCCGCGTCGCTGAGCGCGCATGTGCGGCAGGACCTCGTTCACCATGCGCATGACCCCGAAGACGTTGGTGTCGAACATGCCCTGGGCTTGCGCGACGGAGGTTTCCTCGGCCGCACCCATCGAGCCGACGCCGGCGTTGTTGACCAGGACGTCGATCCGTCCGAACCGCTTGCTCACCTCCTGGACCGTTGCGGCGACCGAGGCGTCACTGGCGACGTCGAGGCCGAGGAACGTCACGCCGTCGAGCGGGGTGACACGTGAGGTGTCACGGCTTGTGCCGACCACGTTGAATCCGACTGCGACCAGCGCAAGCGCGGTTTCTTTGCCGATTCCGGATGACGCACCCGTCACGAGTGCCACTGGCCGATCTGTCGTCATCATGGACTCCCGAACTCACTCGAAACCGATCGGTTTCCAGTACCGTAAACCGATCGGTTTCCATCTGCAAGTCCAAGCGGGGAAAGTGGCCTCATGGGCAGGATCAGTGCGCAGGAGAGGCGTGAGGGCGTCATCCGCGGGGCGATCGCCGAGTTCGCGCGCACGGGCCACCACGGGACCTCCACTGCGGCGATCGCCGACCGGGTCGGCGTCACGCAGCCGTATCTCTTCCGGCTCTTCCCCGACAAGAAGACGATCTTCCTCGCCGCATTGCTGCGGAGCACGGAAGACACCCGCCTGGCTTCCGAGAGGGCCGCCGACGCCGATGGAGGGCGGCGAGCGGACCTCCCAGGCATGACGAACGCTTACCCGCAGCTGATCTCGACGCGCTACGAAACGCTCCTGATGCAGATGCAGGGATACGCCGCCGTGGCGGCCGCCGAGGCGAGGGGCGATGACCTGATCGGTGAGGTCGTCCGGGCCGGCTGGATGAGGATCCGGGACACCGTGCACCTGCCGCCGGGTGCCGACGCCGATGCCGACGAGACCGCACGCTTCTTCGTGTGCGGCATGCCCGGCAACACGCTTACGGCCACCGGGCTTCCCTCGGGTGCGGGAAAGTGAGGGAGCTTTCCGGGTGGGTGGTGCGTCAGTGCATGTCTGCCGCGTCGAGCAGGGTGGTCACCGTGGGTGCGACGAGCCCGGTCAGGCTGTCGGCGCCGATTCCCGCGCGGGCGCTTGCGCCGTCGAAGACCAGGCTGAGCTGCCGGGCCAGCAGATCGGGATCGCCCGCCCCGCCCTGCTCGGCCTCGCTGCGGAAGAAGGCGGTCAGATTCGCCTTGACCTGGTGGGCGACCCGGCTCGCGGGGTGACTCTGGTCCTTGAGTTCGATCTGCACGGCCAGGTACCGGCAGCCCCGGAACTCGGGCGTCCCTGCCTGCGATTGCACTTGCTCGAAGACGTGCAGGATCCGCTCACGGGGTGAGCGGCCGTCGTCCGCCGCGGGCAGGAGAGTTGCCACGTAGGCGGAGGCGCGCTCCTTCAGGCTTGCCGCCAGGAGTTCGTCCTTGCTCCCGAACAGCTGGTACATGGAGCGCTTCGACACTCCCGCCGCCTTGCACAGGGCCTCGACGCCGATGTTGACGCCGTCCCGGTAAGTGAGGGTGGCCGCCGCCTCCAGCAACCGCTCCCTGGGGCTGAGTTTCACTTCGGTGGTCATACCGCGAGGTTAACTCGAAGCAGACGAAAAGAAAACCGATCGGTTTCCAGGGGTGGTCGGATAGAGGCTCGGCGACGGCCCGGGGGAAGGGCCGTCACCGAGCCATGATGTGTGCGGGCCTGCCACCCCCGGCAGGGCGACACACACCGGGGCCACTCCGAGTAACGGCCCCGCCCTGTGACCTGCCGCTACGCCGGGACGACGGTCTTCTCAGGCGGCGTTTCCGCCGGGACGCGGTGCAGCCCCTTGCGGTCGCACCAGCCGAGTACACCGAAGCCGAAGAGGGCGGCCGCCACGAGGCCGCCGGCCATCGTGACCCAGCCGCGGGTCACGACTACGGAACGCCCCGGTGAAGCCGGAAACCCTGCCGGGCTTGCGCGTGGAAACCGAACGGTTTACCTTAGTGGAAACCGATCGGTTTCTCATTCTGTGGAGGCAGTCATGACTGCTTTGAAGGGCGCACACGTCTTCGTCACCGGCGGCAGCCGGGGCATCGGCAAGGCGCTGGTGGAGGAGCTGTACGCGCGCGGTGCCGGCAAGGTCTACGCCACGGCCCGCGATCCGCGCAGCGTGACGCACCCCGGTGCGGTCCCGGTGGCGCTGGAGGTCACCGACCCGGCTTCCGTGGCGGCCGCCGCCGCACAGGCGCAGGACGTGACCGTACTGATCAACAACGCCGGTGCCTCCGTCGGTGCCTCCTTCCTCGACTCGCCGGTCGACGACGTACGCCGGGAGTTCGAGACCAATTTCTACGGCCCGCTCCTGGTCGCCCGGGCCTTCGTACCGGTCATCGAGCGCAACGGCGGCGGCCACCTCCTCAACGTGCACTCCGTGCTCTCCTGGCTCGCGCTCGGCGGCTCCTACAGCGCCTCCAAGGCCGCCCTGTGGTCACAGACCAACTCCCTTCGCCTGGAGCTCCAGCCGCGCGGCATCGCCGTCACGGGACTGCACGTCGGCTACGTCGACACGGACCTGGCGGCGGACGTCGACGCACCCAAGTCCGACCCTCGTGACGTGGCCGCCCTCGCCCTCGACGGCATCGAGACGGGCGCGTACGAGGTGCTCGCCGACGACATCTCGCGGCAGGTCAAGGCGGGCCTGGCCGGCGACCTGGCCGGACTGTACGCCCAGCTGGCGAAGTAACCCCTTCACACCCAAGGAGTCGGCGAGATGCCCAGCCACCAGTCACGTCCCACGATCCACATTCCGGGGACGACCAGCCACACCATCGCCCCGAGCGCGGGACTTGACGGCCGCGAGGGAACTCTGCGCTACCTCAAGGCGGGCACCGGCGCGCCCCTGGTCCTGCTGCACACCGTGCGCACCCAGGCCGAGCACTTCCGCCACCTCATCCCGCTGATCGCGGACCGGTACACCGTGTACGCCCTCGACCTGCCGGGGATGGGCTACTCCGAGATCGTCCCCGGGGCGTCGTACGACGAGCCGGCCATGCGCGCGGGCGTCGAGCGGCTCCTGACCGAACTCGACCTGCACGACGTGATGTTGGTCGGGGAGTCCATGGGGGCGGTGCTCGCCCTGACCACCGCGGCCGATCTCCCGGAGCGGGTCCGACGCGTCGTCGCGGTCAACACCTACGACTTCCGCGGCGGCATCGCCCGGTCCAGCCTCCTCGCCCGTGTGGTGATCAGCGGTGTTCTCGCCCCGGGGGTGGGCCCGGTGATCGCCGGGGTGGAGCCCAAGCCCGCCCTCACCAAGATCCTTCAGGGCGGCCTCGGGGACAAGAGCGCGCTGCGGGAGGACTACGTGGACGAGCTCCTCCAGGTGGGCCAGCGCCCCGGCTACCCGACCGTCGCCCGGGCCGTGTACCAGAGCCTGCCCAGCCTCATCGCCGCCCGCTCGCGCTACCGCGAGGTCAAGGCGCCCGTCCACCTCGTCTACGGCGAGAAGGACTGGTCCCGGCCCTCCGACCGGGAGGCCAACAAGCAACTGCTTCCGGCCGCCGACTTCACACAGGTCCCCGAGGCAGGCCACTTCATCGCCCTGGAACGGCCCGACGTACTGGCCGACCTGTTGAACGCAGTGGCCTGACCCCCGCGACCACTGACCTGAGGAGCAGTGCATGGCGGAGATAAAGATCGACGTCGACGTTCCGGCGCGGATGCGTGACGGCACGGTGCTGCGCGCGGATGTCCACCGTCCCGGCGGCGCGTGGCCGTGGCCGGTGCTGCTGAGCCGACTGCCGTACGGCAAGCAGACTCCCATGATGACCGTCGTGCCACGGCCAAGGACGGACACTCGGTCCTGAGGCATAGGAAATGGCCGATCACTGGTTCTTCGAGACAGTCATCCGTGTGCACCACGCTGCAGAAGGCGCTCCCTTCACGAGGCTGAGCGCGGGCATGCTGCATGGCGAAGGTGTCATGTTCACCTCCGGCCTGGGCCCGGCGAGTGTCGGGCTGGACCTGCAGAAGAACGCCTCCCTCGTGCCGGAGGGAGGCATCAACCCGTCGGCGACCTTCGCTCAACTGGAGATCAGCATCTTCCCCTTCGGTGGCACCACCGTCCCACCATCCGTCCCGGTGTCTCCGGCCTGGGCACCTGTCAAACGGGGCCAGCGGGTGATTGTCTGTCGCGGTAGGCGCGTGGGCCCGCTCCGTAGTGGTTCTTGAACGCCCTGGTGAAGTGGGAGGCGTCTTTGAAACCGATACCGAAGGCGATGTCGGTGATCGTCCGCCCCGCATGGCGAGGGTCGGTGAGGAGCCGCGCGGCACGTTCGAGCCGCTGTTCCTGGATCGACCGGGAAGGTGAGGTGCCCTCGGCACGGAAGAGCACCTGCAGATAACGGATGGACACACCGAGGGCGTCGGCGACCATGGCGGGCGAGAGCTGTGGGTCCGCGATGTGCTGCGCGATGTAATGACGGGCCCGCAGCCACTGTGCCGATCGAGGGAGCGCGGAGCCGTCACCAGAGGCGGGGCCCTTGGGCAGAGCGGCACCCAGGAGCTCCAGAACATTGATGCCGACCTGCTGGACGACATCGGGCGCCAGTTCGGCCGCGTGCCTGGTCAGCGAGCGGAGGTAGGGCGAGACCAGGGCGCCAACGCCGTGATCGCCTCGAACGACGGTCGCTGTCGCGTCCTGCGGCAGTCGGCAGTGTGCGGTGAACAGTGGCCGGGGGATCTTCAGCGAAACCAGCCCGAACCGGTCGGGACCGGTGATCCGGCACGGACGGGCGCTGTCGTAGAGGGTGAATTCTCCCGGCCGCAGGACCGCGTCGCGCTCACCCTGGGTCACGATGACCGAGCCCCGGACAGCCAGGTTGACGAGGAAGTCGTCCTGTGGCGACCGGCGTATCAGCGATGGCGTCCTGAACACCGTGTGCGGATCGGCGTCGACGGTGGCCACCTGCATGTCGCCGATCGCGTGAGCGGTGACTGTGCCCCGGAAGCCCTCGGTGCGACGCCGCGGCACGGCGACTTCGTAAGGGACGAACGCCTCGCTGACGACCTGGTGCCAGTACGACAGCTGTGAGGGGTCATCGACCTTCGCTGTGGAAAGTTCCAGACTCATGCGGTCACCTCGCTGCCGATCCTGCACGGACAAAAGGAGACCCGTGTGCGCGCAGAGTCAACAATCCCGTGCGGCGGGAGTCAAGACCTGGCCAGACGTCTCCTTCTATGTTCGGTGCGGGCACGGGGAATTGCCCGCCAGCGGCAGCCGGACGGAATCGGTTGTTGCGAAGTCCACCTCCCTCCCCGGCTTCAGAAAAGTCCGCCTCCCTCCCCGGCTTCAGAAAAGAGGAGAGATGACCACTTCCGACGAGATCATGAAGCAGCATGTCGCGACAGAGTCACGGATTGACCTCATGCGGGACAAGTACGCCCTCGAAGAGGGCTATATCAGCGACGACAGCACTCCGTGGGTGCCCTTCGTGCCCAACGTCTTCATCAAGCACCTCACCTTCGACGTCCGGACCAGCAGCGCCGCGAACGTGTTGTGGGTGCAGGAGGGCGGGGTGCTCGGCCGCCACCGCCACCGCGGCCCGGTCTCCGGTTACGTGCTGGAAGGCAGCTGGCGGTACATGGAATACGACTGGGTCGCGCAGCCGGGCGACTTCGTTCGCGAGAGCCCGGGGCGAAGCCACACGCTCTACTCCGAACGTGGCATGAAGACGATGTTCTGGCTCAACGGGCCGCTGGAATTCCTCGACGAAGAGGACCGGGTGCTCGAAACGGTCGACGTTTTCTGGTTCATCGATCATTACGAAAGCCACTGCAAGGCCAATGGGATCAAGATCAACGAGAGGCTCTACCTTTAGCGCAGGCGGGATCACAGGACTCACGTGGCCCAGCGCATGCATGTCAGCCCGCGCACGGTGTGAACGCGCTCACCGTGCGTGGCTCCGCAGAGGCGACGTCATGGTCCGCTTCAGCGTCAGTGCGCAGGCTCGGCGTTATGCACATGTTCCGATCTCTTGACGGCCGGCGCGGTGTGCCAGTGACGTCCTCGACAGGCCGAAGTGGCCGCATCAGACATCAAGGCCCTTGAGGCGTTCTGCGATCGGTGGGAGAGGGCTTGGAACGAGCACGACGGCGATGCCGCGGCCGCGTTGTGCGCCGAAGACCTGGTGTACGACGAGCCGGCGCTTGGTGAGACGGCGCACGGCCCAGACAGCATCCGCGACTTCGTGACGCAGATGACACGCGCCTTTCCCGACTGCACGTTTACGCGTATGGGGTTGTACGGGGAGGTGACGCGGCGGGCCGTGCTGGTGGCGTGGCGCTTCTCGGGGACCTTGGCCGGCACGGATCAGCGCGTTGAGTTCCACGGTGACGACCGTCTGGAGCTGGGAGATGACGGGCTGATCCACGCCTATCGGTGCCTGTACGACTACCGCTTCGTGCTGAGCCAGCTCAAGCGCGCGGAAACCGGGCAGTGACCGAGCCGGGCCGCACGCGTAAACCAGCGGCGGTGCGGCGGGCCGAGATCATGGAAGCGGCGGACGCGGAGTTCGCCCTGAAGGGACTGTCGGGGGCGGGCATCGAGGCGATCGCCGCCCGTGTCGGGATCTCGCACCCCCGCATCGTGCAGATGTTCGGCTCGAAGCGTGATTTGTTCCTTCAGGTCGTGCACGCGGCCTACGACAGGATCGAGGCCACGTTCGAGAGCGCCGAACCGACGCTGAGCGCGCTCGGTGACGCCTACCGGCATCTCCTGCAGAGCCGACCCAGCGTCGGCCTCGTCCTGTTGCAGGCTTACGCCGCGGCGGGCGACGCGGTGGTCCAGGAGTCGGTACGGGTGCGCCAGCTCGACCTCCAGCAGACCGTCACCCGTCTGACGGGCGCCGACCCGATGCAGGTGCGTTCCTTCTTGGCCACCGGTCTCGTTCTGACGGTCTCCGCGGTGCTGGACCTGCCCGAACGGCGCGCCGATACGCAGTGGTGCGCCTGGATCATCGGCCTCACGGACCCACCCGTCGGCGAGCGATGAGGTGCAAGCGGCGACAGAACTGATTGGCCCTGGAGGTGGCTCTTTCGGCGCTGCTCGGCAGCGGACTGTTCGTGGGCACGATGCCGCCCCGACGGGGCGCCCACCATCGCGTCGAAGGTGCCTGAAGCCGACCGGATCTCAAGGTGTTCTGTCATGATGCATCCTCTTCGCCGAACGGCTCCACCTACACCGACAGCGTCAACTGGACACTCGACTGAGAACCCGGCCCCTCGACTGATGCCCGGTCCGACAAACGGAACAGGCGCTACACGTGGCCCGTTCGACGGGAACACTCAGCTTCGTGCGGCGCCTCGTGGAAGAGCGACTGGTACTCCTCGGGGTGCCAGGATCCGCCCGGTGCGGGCTTGGGCGGGTTGAGGGCGTGCTGGGTGGTGCTGGCGCCGACGCCGTACTCCGACATGACGATCCTGCGGGACGGGGCGGCGGCACCGGCCGTAGACGGGCCACGTCCGTACCGCGCGGCGCGGCGCGGTGAGAGCGCCGCCCTGTCCTGATCTTCATGTCCCAAGTGCCTCCTGGACCACACGGCCGAACCTCGCTGATTGTCAAAGTCGTCCGGTCGGCCGCGCGGTGATGTCCCACACAGTCACCTCCCGAAGCGAAGGGGCAGTGCCCGAGGGGAGACCGACACACGGAGCAACCTCGGATGCCTCACCCGCCACTCGGTTCGCGCGTCGCCTCGCGGACGACTGCGACGCCGCCTTCGGGGACGGTGACGGAGCCCACGACCGGTTTGCCGGTGAGGAGTTCGACCCCTTCGGCGGGGATCTCGGCGCCGTGGCCGGCGTGGTCGATCAGGAAGAGGTAGTCGGCCTCCGCGCCCCGCCGCCTCACCACCTCGACGCCGGCTGGTACGTCGTGCTCCGGGCGCACTCCGGCTTCCTCTCGGATGCGCTCCAGGACGGTGGCCAGGGTGGCGGGGTCCGGGTGGGTGGCGACATACCAGGCGGTTCCGCTGCCGTACGCGTGGCAGGTGATGGCCGGGACGCCGGCCAGCGGTCCCTCGGCGTACTTGGCGACGGCATCCGCTCCGGTGAGCCGGAGGCGTTCGGTCCACAGGTCGGCGGTCGCATCCTGCGGGACCTGGCCGGCCAGGCCAACCGTGTGTCCGGGCAGCAAGGGGAACGGTTCGTCGCCGTGCACCCCGAGGACCTTCCGGAAGGCGCCTGGGTAACCGCCCAGGCGTACGTGGCAGTTCTCGTCCACCGCACCGCTGTGGAAGCCCACGGCGAGGGTGCCGCCGTGCTCGACGAACGCCGCCAGGTTGGTCGCGCCCGCGTCGTCGACCAGGTACAGGCTGGGGGTGAGGACGAGCCGGTAGCGGTCGAGGTCCGGGCTGTCGGGACGTACGAAGTCGACCGCCACGCCGGCCTTCCACAGCGGTGTGTACCAGTCCCTCACCAGGTCCTGGAAGCGCAGTTCGCTGCTGGGCTGAGAGGGCAGCTCCATGGCCCAACGGGCGTTCCAGTCCCAGACGATGGCGACCTGGGCGGGGCTGGTGCTGCCGCCCACTTCGGCGAGGGCCCGCAGATCGGCGCCGAGCCGCATGACGTCCTGCCAGATCTGGCTGTCGGTGCCCGCGTGCGGCAGCATCGCCGAGTGCCACTGCTCGGCGCCCGCCTTCGCGGCGCGCCACTGGAAGTAGGCGATGCCGTCGGCGCCGTGCGCGACGTGGGCGAGCGCGTTGCGGCGCATCTCGCCGGGTCTCTTGGCCCGGTTGACGGGCTGCCAGTTGATGGCTCCCGTGGAGTGTTCCATCAGCAGCCAGGGCCGCCCGCCGGCCAGGGAGCGGACCAGGTCGCCGCAGAGCGCGATGTCGATCTCCGACTCCGGGTCGGTGGCGAGCAGGTAGTGGTCGTTGGAGACGATGTCCAGCTCGGGGGCCCAGCGCCAGTAGTCCATGGCGTCGAAGTTGTGCATCACCATGAAGTTGGTGGTGGCGGGGATGTGAGGGGCGGCTCGGCGGAGCACGTCGCGTTCGGCGGTGAACAGCGACAGCAGTTCGTCCGAGCAGAAGCGGCGCCAGTCCAGCCGGTGAGTCGGGTTGGGGTCGGCGCCGGTGGCGCGGGGCGGGATGATCTCCTCCCAGTCGTAGTACCACTGGCTCCAGAAGGTCGTGCCCCAGGCGTGGTTGAGCGCGTCCAGGTCGTTGCCGTACTTCGCCTTCAGCCAGCGCCGGAAGGCGGCCGCGCTGGTGTCGCAGAAGCATTCGGCGTTGTGGCAGCCGTATTCGTTGTGGACGTGCCACATGGCGACGGCCGGGTGGTCGGCGTACCGCTCGGCCAGCGCGCCCGCGATGCGAAGCGCCGCGGTGCGGTAGGCGGGGCTGGAGGGGCAGAACGTTTGGCGGCTGCCGTACGAGAGCGTACGGCCGTCGCGGTCGATCGGCAGCGCTTCGGGGTGGGCCCGGAAGAACCAGGCGGGCGGGCACGCCGTCGGGGTGGCGAGGTCGGCGGCGATGCCGTTCTCGTGGAGGAGGTCGAGGATCTTGTCCATGCGGGAGAAGTCGTAGACGCCCTCGGACGGCTCCAGCAGGGCCCACGAGAAGATGCCGACGCTGACCATGGTCACCCCGGCCTCGCGCATCAGGGCCATGTCCTCGGCCCACACCTCCTCGGGCCACTGTTCGGGGTTGTAGTCGCCGCCGTAGGCGATGCCGGGCAGGCGGAGACGGCGTTCGGTGGTCACTGGTGGTACTCCGAAAAGTGTGGGGAACGAGTGGGAGGCGTGCTTCAGCCCTTGTTGGCGCCCAGCGTGAGGCCGCTGACGAACTGACGCTGCAGCACGAAGTACACGATCAGCGTGGGGATCGCGGTGAGCAGGGCGCCGGCGGCGACCAGGTTGGGGTCGGTGAAGTACTGGCCGGAGAGGTTGTTCAGGGCCGAGGTGATCGGCATGTTCTCGCCGGTGGAGATCAGCACGATCGCCCAGAAGAAGTCGTTGTAGATCCAGATGGACAGCAGCGTCGCCAGGGCCGCCATCGCGGGCTTGCACAGCGGCAGCACGATCTGCCAGTACAGGCGCCACACCGAGGCGCCGTCGACGAGCGCGGCCTCGGTCAGCTCGTGGGGCAGGGAGCGCATGTAGTTGCTGAGCACGAAGGCGCAGAAGCCGGACTGGAACGCCACGTGGATGAGGACCAGGCCGAGCGCGGAGTCGTACAGCTTGCCGCTCATGGTGATGCCGGGCAGGTCGATCAGCAGGTACAGCCGGTACAGCGGGGTGATGATGACCTGCTGAGGCAGCAGGTTGCCGGCCGTGAACACCAGGAGCAGGAAGAGGTTGACCCGGAAGTCGAAGCGGCTGACGTAGAAGGCCACACACGACGACAGGAACAGCGTCAGCAGCACCGCCGGGATCGCCACCAGCAGCGTGTTCCCGAAGTAGTGCAGCATGTCCGACTGCTGGAAGGCGTTGATGAAGTTGTCGAGGCTCAGCTTGTCGGGCCAGGACACGTAGCCCTTGGTGCTGGTCTCGGCGTACGGCCGCATCGCCGCGTACATCGCCCACAGCAGGGGCGCGAGCCAGGCCAGCGCGGCACCGGCGAGGAACACGTGGAGCAGGATCCGGGCGGGGCGGACGGGGGTGCGCTGCTTTCCGAGCGCGCTCACGGTGCTCATGCGCGCCGCTCCTTCCGGAAGGTCGCGATCAGGTACGGGATGATCACGGCGAGCGAGATCAACAGCAGGACCACGGCGATCGCCGAGCCGTATCCGATCCGGCTGGACTCGCCGATGATGTTGTTGGTGACCAGGATCGACAGCAGCTCGGTGCCCTCGGCGCCCTTGTTGAAGACGAAGACCAGGTCGAAGGCGCGCAGGGCCTCGATGATCGTGACGACCAGGACGATGGTGTTGGTGGGGCGCAGGGTGGGGAAGATGACGTTCTTGAACGTCTGCCACTCGTTGGCGCCGTCCAGCGCGGAGGCCTCGCGCAGGGCCGGGTCGACGCCCTTCAGACCCGCCAGGTACAGGATCATCATGTAGCCGGTGTGCCGCCAGGAGGCGGCGATGAGGACGGACCACAGGTTGAGGTCCGGGTCGCCGATCCAGTCGATGTACTTGCCGGGCTCGTTCGCACCGATGACGCTGTTGATCAGGCCGGTGTCGGGGTTGTAGACGAGCTGCCAGACGAACCCGATGACCGCCATCGACAGCACGACGGGCAGGAAGAACGCGGTCTGGTACACCTTGCTGAACCGGATCTTCTTGTCGAGCTGCACGGCCAGGAACAGGCCCAGCGGAGTCGGTATCAGGATGAGTACGACGAACCAGACGACGTTGTGTTCGACTGCCGGCCAGAACTGCGGGTTGTTGGTGAACAGTTCCTTGAAGTTGTCCAGGCCGACCCACTTGATGGAGTCGAAGCCGATGCCGTCCCAGGTGGTGAAGGCCAGCGCGATCGAGGTGAGAGCCGTGAGCCAGACGAGCATGACGTGCAGGATCGTCGGCACCCCGGCCATCAGGCCGAGCGTGATGCGGTCCCGTCGGGTGAGCAGTCGTCGGTGCCCCAACGGGGCTCGTAGCCGCTTGGTCTGATTCTTAGTCACGTTCTTCGGGGGGCCCGGGGGCGGCACTGCGGCCGTCCCCGGGGTGCTGGTGGCGCCGGTCCCGGTACCGGTGTTCGTGGTGGCGGTCATGCGGACGCGAAGATCGTCTTCTTCTGGCGCTCGATCGACGCCAGCAGGCTGTCGACGCCCTTGGGGTCACGGATGAACTTCTGCAGGGCGGGCTGCATCACCGTGGAGGTGAAGTCCGGGCGGCTGTCGCGGTCCATGAACTGGGTGAGGTGCTTGGCGCCGGCGATCGTCGCGTACGCCTTCTTCTGCAGTGCTGTGTACGAGGAGGTGTCGGCCTTGTTGGACGCCGCGACCAGGCTCGGATCGGACTTCAGGTAGATCTGCTCGGCCTCCGGGGTGCCCAGGAACTCCAGGAGCTTGAGCGCGCCGGCCTTGTTCTTCGGGGCCTTGGAGAGCATGAAGCCGTCGGTCGGCGCCTCGACGGTGTCCTGCCCGTACGCGGAGTTGATCTCCGGGAAGGGGAAGAAGTCGAGGTCGTCCAGGTCGGCCTTGTTCGTGAACTGCTGTGCCACGAAGCTGCCGAACAGGTACATGCCCGCCTTCTTCGATATCAGCGTCTGGGCCGCGTCCTGCCAGGTGCGGCCGACGGCGCCCTCCTGGTGGTAGGGGAGGATCTCGGCCCAGTGGTCGAAGACGGTGCGGACCTTGGCATCCGTCCAGGACGCCTTGCCGGCCATCAGCTCGACGTGGAAGTCGTAGCCGTTGGTGCGGAAGTTGATCTGGTCGAAGGTGCCGAGCGCGGGCCAGGCGTCCTTGTCGCCGAAGGCGAACGGGACGAGGCCGTCCTTCTTCATCTGCTTGCACAGGGCGACGAGTTGGTCCCAGGTGGTGGGGACCTCGTAGCCGTACTGCTGGAAGACGCTCTTGCGGTAGAAGACGCCCCAGAGGGACGTGGAGATCGGCACGAAGTAGTACTTGCCGTCCGCGCCCTTGCTGAGTGCCTTCATCGCCTCGGGGAAGTTGCCGCCGATCTTCTGCCACACGTCGTCGATCGGGGCGGCCAGGCCCTTGGCCGCGAAGAACTGCATGCGGTAGCCGGCGAACCAGTTGAACACGTCGTCCGGGGTGCCCTGGAGGTAGGAGTTGATCTGCTCCTGGAACGTGTTGTGGTCCTTGGTGTTCACGTCGACCGTGATCCCGGACTGCTTCGTGAACGCCGCGTAGATCTCGGCGAACGCCTTCTTCGGCACCGCGTCGGACGCGTTCGACCCGAGGCTGACCGTCTTCGGGTCGGCGACCGTACCGCTGCCGCCGCAGGCGCTGAGCAGCGGTATGCCGGCGCCGAGAACGGCTGCGCCACCAATACCGCGCAGGACGGTGCGGCGACTGGCAGCAGGCATGGGCCGACCGAGGGAGGAAGAGTGCATTTCGGCTCCTGACAGGGCGGCCGTGCCCAGGCGGCACGTCGGCCCGACGGGGGTGGGACGGGGAAGCGGTCGCCCACGCGACCAAGACTCAACACGATCGAACAAATCCGACCGGCGGTTGCGAGGAAGACTGAACGCTCCGGGGAGTCGCTGTCAAGTCCCTTCGACCTGAGCGCAGGCCCGACCGTACATGTCGAGAAGTCGGACGGCTTGCAGCGGGACGGGAGCGACGGCCTCGTTCCGTGAGCGGAATTGCGAGTGACAGTGTGCCGTTTGACCAGCATGTATGCCCGGCCGAGGTGCCCCCGCACGGTGGCTGCGCAACCCGTCGCCGGCCAGCCGCCCTCCACCGGATCCGTTGCCGCCCACCGGAATCGATACTGCGGGGACCCTTGACGTACAGCTGTCGGCTACGTAGACATGACCACGCGGTCAGACCGCGTGGTCATACAGTTGACCTCCTTCGATGCAGACGCACGGCCGTCGGGAGACTTCATGGCAGCAGTGGTGGGACGGAGCGAGGGCTCCTCCGTGCCGCGCAGCGCGGACGTGGCCCGCCTGGCCGGGGTGTCGCGCAAGACGGTGTCCAGGGTCCTCAACAACGAGCCCTATGTCTCCGAGGCGGCCCGCACAAAGGTCCTCGCAGCCGCTGAGGAACTCGGCTACCGGCTGAACCAGGCGGCCAGGACACTGGCCTCCGGGCGTACCGGCTCCATCGGCGTGGTCGCCCTGGGCACCGCCGGGTACGGAACCGCCTCACTGCTCGTGCACATCGAGCGGGCGGTGCGCGATGCGGGTTACGCGCTCCGCGTGGTCAACACGCTGGACGGCGACCCCGCGGGTATCGCGGGTGCCGTGGAGTCCCTGCTCGAGCAAGGCGTGGACGGCGTCATCGTCTCCGAACCCATCGTGGAAGGGGACGTCAGCGTCCGTGTCGACGTCCCCGTCCTCTTCCTGGGGGCACCGCCCGCCTTCAACGCCACCCGCACCGTGACCATGGGTGTGGGCGCCCACGAACTGGCCCGGGCTGCCACCGAGCATCTGCTGGACCTGGGACACGCGACCGTTCATCACCTCGCCGGCCCGCGGCGCTGGTACGCCACCAAGGACCGCATCGAAGGATGGCGGGCGGCGCTCGCGGCGCGGGGCGCGCACGAGCCGCCGCTGCTCAACGGTGACTGGTCGGCCGCCTCCGGCCATGCTGTAGGCCGGGCGCTGGCCTCGGACAGGTCCGTGACCGCTGTCTTCGCGGCGGGCGACGAGATGGCCATCGGGCTCATCCACGCCCTGCGGGAAGCCGGGCGCCGCGTACCTGAGGACATCAGTGTCGTCGGTTTCGACGGCAATCCGGTCTTCGCCTACGTCTCCCCTCCCCTGACCACCGTGCGCCAGCCCTTCGAGGCCGCGGCCCGGGAAGGCATCCGCCTTCTCGTGCACGCGATCGACAAGCCCGACACCGACCTGCCGCAGGCGAGCGACCCACCGGTCGAACTCGTCGTCCGCGGCTCGACCGCGCCTCCGCCGTCGCACCCCGACAAGACGGGCCGGCGCACCACCTGAGAGCACCCCGGCAGCAGGGAACGCACCGCGCCCGGGCACAGCTCTGCCACTCGCACCGGTCGTCTCACCCGAGAGGCGGATCGGTCCGACTCCCGTGCCGCACGACGCCGCAATTCCTCGTACGCGGTGGACGCGCACTCCGGGCTCGCCGCTTCCTACCCGGTTTCGTCCCGGGGCGGCAGGCACCGAACCCTCCTATCCCTCCCCTGTCCTGAGAGCCGCACATGTCCCCTGCACTGTTGGGCGCCAGACCCGGCGCCGCTCAGCATTCCCGCCCCACCACCCTCCTGTTGCTGTTCCTGGCGCTGATCGTCGCCACGTCGACGATTCTGCTGCCTGCCGCGGGGCGGGCGCAGGCCCTGTCCCGTCCCTCGCAGACGATGTACACCCCGCCCGCGGGCGCGCCTTCGCCCGGTTCGCTGTATCCGCGGGCGCTGCGACTGCAGCACAACGGGTCGGCCAACGGCACCCTGCTCGCCACCTTCGAGCAGTACACCTCCGGCACGCCCGTCTTCCCGATCTACCGCAGCACCGACAACGGCAACTCCTGGAGCAAGCTCTCCGACGTCGCCGACACACAGAACGGCTGGGGCATGCGCTGGCAGCCCGAGCTCTTCGAACTGCCCACGGCCATAGGCGACTTCCCGGCCGGTACCATCCTGGCCGCGGGTGACTCGGTGCCCTCCGACCGGTCGGCCACCAAGATCGATCTGTACGCCAGCACGGACCGCGGTCAGACCTGGAGCTTCGTCAGCAATATCGCCACCGGCGGCGCCGCCTTCGACACGAACGGCAACACCCCGGTCTGGGAGCCGTTCTTCCTGGTCTCCGGGGGCAGGCTCATCGTCTACTACTCCGACCAGCGCGACCCCGACCACGGCCAGAAGATCGTGCACCAGGTCTCCACGGACGCCCGTACCTGGGGCCCCGTCGTGGACGACGTGGCCATGCCCACCTTCAGCAACCGTCCGGGTATGCCGACCGTCGCGAAGCTGCCGAACGGCAAGTACGTCCTGTCGTACGAGTACGGCGGTGCTCCCGAGGGCAACTTCTCCGTCTACTACAAGATCTCCTCCGACCCGGAGGCGTTCGGCTCGGTCACCGGCATCCCGCTGCGGACGACGGACGGCGTGGTGCCCCAGAGCGCTCCCTACATGACCTGGCTGCCCACAGGAGGGCCCAACGGAACCCTCGCCCTCAGCGCCAACAGCGCCGAGGACCTGTTCATCAACACGCAGAACGGCGCCGCGAACACCTGGACGCGCATCAGCGCCAACCTGGCCGGCGGCTACAGCCGCGGCATGACGTCCCTGCCCGACGGTCACAGCCTGCTGATCCTCAGCGCCGGACGCGGAGGCAGCAACCTCTCCAACCCGGTCACTTACAGCACGATCGACCTGGGCGGCGGCGTCTCCGACGGTGCGACCTACACCATGACCAACGCGAACAGCGCTCTGAACCTCACCATCGCCGACGGCTCCACCACCAACGGGACCACCGCCACCCAGCAGAACCCCACCACCTCCACCAACCAGCAGTGGCGCTTCGAGCAGCGGTCCTCGGGCTACTTCAAGATCTTCAATGTCGCCAGTGGCAAGGTTCTCGGCGTCCAGAACCAGTCCACCGCCGACGGCGCAACCGTCCTGCAGTGGGATGACAACGGCACGCTCGACCACGAATGGGCCGTCGCGCCCCACCCGGCCGGCGGATACAGCATCACGAACCGCGTCAGTGGCAAGTTCCTCGAAATACCCAGCGCCTCCACCACCGTCGGCACCACCGCCGTGCAGTGGAGCAGCACCACCTGCGACTGCCAGCGCTGGAACCTCACCCAGACCGCCCTGCCGCCCCTGGGCACCGGCCAGTACGTCCTGGTGAACAAGAACAGCGGCAAGTACCTCGACATCCCGAACGGCTCCACCACCGCCGGCACCGTCGCCAACCAGTGGCAGAACACGGCCTGCGCCTGCCAGCTCTTCACCTTCCAGTCCGCGGGCAGCGGCGCCTGGAACATCAAGAACGTCAAGAGCAACCTCAACCTCGACATCCAAGGCTCCTCCACCACAGCGGGAGCGGCCGTCGTCCAGAACACCGCCTCCAGCGCCGACTCCCAGAAGTGGACCCTCACCGACGCGGGCGGCGGCTACTACAAACTCCGGAACGTGAACAGCACCCTCGTCGCCGGCGTCGCCCAGTCCTCCACCGCCAACGGGGCAGCCGTCGTCCAGTGGGGCAGCGCCAACCTCGACGACCAGCTCTGGAAGATCGTCCGGATCAACTGACAGCTCCCACTTGTGTCATGACCAGGCGCGGGAACCGCAGGCGAAGCGGTTCCCGCGCCTGCCGTCTGCGCCGGCCGACCAGCCGAGGCGCAGCTGACCGCTCCTCTCTACAGTGACCGATGTGAACCTCCTGCCTGCGACGGACGACATCCCCACGACGCGGACCCGTCGGCAGGGCTACCTGCGTGCGATGGGCGTCACCACGCTGGTCCTGCTGGCCGCCGCGGACGTGCTCATCGCCGTCGCCAACGGCAAGACGCTCTGGCCGGTGCTCCTGCTCCTGTCGCTCGGCCTCGCGGCCGTCCTCTGGCCCTCCGCCCGGCAACCCGCGTGGCTCACCCCCCAACTGCGGACCGCCGTACCCGCAGGCGTTTCGCTGGCCTTGACCGCCTTGGCCGCGACGACCGAGCCCGTGCGGACACTCGGCCCCGGTGAAATGGCGGTCCTGCTCTGCCTGTTGTTGATCGCGGTCCGTACCTGCTCACCATGGTGGGCGTGGCTGTGTGCCGTCCTCACAGGCGGAGCGACCGTTGTGGTGCCGCTGCGCTTCTACGACGTCATCGCCAAGGAAGACGCGTTGCTGTTCGCGCTGCCGTTGGCGCTGCTGACCGGCGTTTTCGCCGGCCTCGGCGGCTATCTGCGCTCCCTGGACCACAGCCGTGGCGTCGCGGTCACCGAGACCCGCCGCGCCGAACGCCTCGCGATGGCGGCCGACCTGCACGACTTCGTCGCCCACCATGTCACCGGCATTCTGGTCCAGACACAGATGGCCCGCATGATGGTCGGCAGCGAACCAGATCGCCTGGACCCGGTCCTGGCGGGAATCGAGCACGCGGCGACCGAGGCGCTCGCCTCCATGCGGTTGACCGTCGGTATCCTGCGCGGTGGCCCGCAGGGAACGGCCCGGCTGGAGCCGGGCGAGAGCCGCCCGGTGGGGGACCTGACAGCCCTCGCGGAACTGGTCGACCGATTCGGCGGTCCGACCGGCTCGAAGGCCGAACTGCACCGCGACGCCTCAGTGCCTTCGGATCTGCCCCACGAGGTGCAGGCCGCCGCCTACCGTGTCGTCCAGGAAGCCCTCACGAACGTACGGCGCCACGCCGCCGACGCCACCGACGTCACCGTCGCCCTCGCCCACGCCGACGACACCTTGCGCGTGACGGTGCGCGACAACGGCCGCGCAGGCGCCGCGATGCCGTACGCCGCCCGCGGCGGAGGCTTCGGCATCGTCGGCCTCACCGAACGCGTCACCGCCCTCGGCGGCACACTGCGCACCGGCCCACGCGAGGACCACGGCTGGGAGGTCGTGGCCCTCCTCCCCACCGTGAGACCAGCGGACCCCGGCAGGGCCGGGCATCGCGAAGGGCGCCGCCAACTCCCGCAGTCCACCCGCTCCCCGGCACCGGACTGAGGTCTGACCGCCGGGGCTGCCGCTCCGCTCCGCCCCACTCGACGTGAAGATGATCGCCCGTCGGCAGACTGCTCCGACCGCGGTGCTCCCCTAGTCAATAGCTTACGTTCATAATATTATGTTCGGCAGGCAATGCTCAGCCGGCCCGTCGGCGTTTCGCCCCAGGGCCTGGACAAGGATGTTCAGGAGGAGCGCCATGGCAGGGACACAGCGAATCGCTTCGTTGGCGGGGAAGGTCGCACTCGTGACCGGCGGCTCACGGGGGTTGGGTGCTGCGACGGCACGCCGCCTGACCGACGAGGGCGCCCGGGTCTTCGTCGTCGATCTCCACTCCCCGGGCGCCGACCAAGGCATCGACGAGCGGGTCACCGTGCTGCGCGGTGACGTCACCGACCTCGCCGCCATGTCAGGAGCCGTCGAGGAGACAGTGGAGAAAGGGGGGCGCCTCGACATCGTGATCGCAAACGCGGGTGTGGCGGCCAGGGGTGCAACGCTTCGCGCTTCGGCGCCTCCCAGGATCGATCAGCTCCTCGATGTCAATGTTCGCGGTGTGCTCAACACCGTCCATGCCTCGTTGCCGCGCATCATCGAGAGCAAGGGCCGCCTCGTGCTGCTGTCGTCAGTGTTCGCCTATGTCAACGGCACAGGAACGGTCCCTTACGCGATGAGCAAGGCGGCTGTCGAGCAGCTCGGCAGAGGGCTGCGAGTCGAACTCGCCGCTCATGGAGTCAGCGTCACCACGGCCTACTTCGCCCTGATCGACACCGACATGATTCGGCAGAGCGTCGATGAGGATCCGGCGGCGCGAGCGCTCCTCAACGGCCTGCCGAAGATGCTCCACAAGCGAATCAGCCCCGAGGAGGCGGCGCACGCGATCGTCGCCGGACTGCGCCGCGGGGACGCACGTGTCGTTCGCCCGCGCCGATGGTCCGCGGTCTCAGCCGTGCGAGGCGTACTGGCCCCCGTGATGGACGCCCGAATGGCAGGCGACGGCAAGGTCCAGAGCATCGTCGCAAGCCTTGACGCCCGCGAAGGCGAAGATCTTTTGACCTCCTGAAGCGGCCACGCGTTCCTTTGGCGGGCCGCGATCGGCCACATCGGCGCCGATGCCGACATGACACCGCCCGGCGAGGCAACGGCGTTGGAGACGAGCCTTCGCCGCCAGTGGCGGTTACCGCGGGTGCGGAGGTTGGACATTGAAGTACGATCGTAATATTATCTTCGTACGTCAATGGTGTGGGCGAGGTCGACTACTCCCAACCTCTGAGCCCGTCGAATCAGCGCGTACAGAAATGAGGCTCTCCGTGCGTGACCTCCCGTTCCAGTCAGCCGCGGACCAGTTGAGTGCGCTGGCTTCGGGTGAGATTTCGAGCGCTGAGTTGCTCGAGGTCTACCTGAGCCGGATCGGCGCCCACAACGAAAGGCTGAACGCGATCGTCACCCTCGACGTCGAGCGGGCGCGGCGCGAGGCCGGGAATGCCGACGCGAAACGCGCGAGCGGAGCAGAACTCGGCCCCCTCCACGGTCTGCCGATCACGGTGAAGGACAGCTACGAGACCGCCGGTCTGCGCACGGTCTGCGGTCGCCCTGACCTCAAGGACTACGTACCCGATCGGGACGCCGAGGCGGTGCGCCGGTTGCGCGCCGCCGGCGCGGTGATCATCGGCAAGACCAACATGCCCGCGGGAAACCAGGACGTCCAGGCTGACAACCCGGTGTTCGGGCCAACGCTGAATCCCTGGAACACCGCCCGTACGTCGGGGGGTTCGGCCGGCGGTGGCGCCGTGGCGACAGCCGCGGGGCTGACCGCTTTCGACTTCGGCTCGGAGATCGGTGGCTCGACCCGGATTCCCTCGCACTTCAACGGCCTCTACGGACACAAGGCGACCTGGCGGTCCATCCCGCTCATCGGCCATGTGCCGGGCGCTCCGGGTGTCGGACGGTGGGGGGAGTCCGACCTCGCCTGTGCGGGCGCCCAGGTCCGCGAGGCGCGCGATCTTGTCCCCCTTCTCCTTGCGACGGTCGGACCGCCTGAGCGTGACGGTGGCTTCAGTTACACACTCGCACCGCCCCGGGCGAACAAGCTGGGTGACTTCCGGGTCGCGGTGTGGACCGAGGATGCCCTGTGTCCCATCGACCACGATGTCGAAGCCGCGGTGGACGACGCCCTGACCGCCCTGGAGACGGCGGGCGCGAAGGTCCGACGACAGCCCGCCGACCTCCCCGTCTCCATGGCGACCAGTCACGACGTCTTCCTGCGCCTGCTCTTCGGGGCGTTCACCTACGACCGGTCCGGACTGACGGCAGCCTCCAACGCCGCGCTCCTCGCGCGCGCCGCCCAGCGTTTCCGCACAGAAGCGCGGTATGCCTTGCGAGGAACCTTCCAATCGCACTACAGCTGGCTGCAGGCGGACGTCGCACGCCATGAGATCCGGGAGCGATGGGTCGAGTTCTTCCGGGAGTTCGATGTTGTGCTCATGCCGGTCACGCCGACCACGGCACCGCCCCATCACAACAAACCGATCGACAGGTTCGGACGTCGGATCCAGGTCAACGGGCGGTCCCGGCCCTACTGGGACCAGGTCAAGTGGAGCGCTGTCGCCAATGTGGCCGGCTCTCCGGCGACGACCGTCCCGGTCCGAACAGCCCGGGACGGTCTGCCTGTCGGGCTGCAAGTGATGGGGCCCAGCGGCGGCGACCTCACCACGATCAAGTTCGCCGAGCTCCTCGGCCAGGAACTGGAGGGCTACCAGCCCCCGCCGACCTTCGCATGAAGATCCACCGATCCGTGCCGCCCTGAACGCTAGCCAACAGGCAAACCCTGCCTGGCGCCGAACCCACCTCCAAGGAAAAGCCCCCGATGAACACCCTGGACACCCCCCTCACCCTCCCGAACGGCCAGGTGCTGCCCAACCGTCTGATGAAGTCGGCGCTGAGTGAGACGCTGGGTGACAAGAACAACGCACCGGACGAGCGGCTCGGACGTCTCTACTCGACGTGGAGCCGAGGCGGCTACGGCCTGCTGATCACCGGCAACGTCATGGTCGATCGAGCCCACCTCGGCGAACCGGGCAACATCGTCATCGAAGACGAGCGCGATGTCGACGCCCTCTCACGCTGGGCCGGGACGGCCCAGGATGCCGGTGTTCCGATCTGGGCGCAGCTCAACCACCCCGGGCGCCAGACCAACCCCATGGCACTCGGACACACGCCGGTGGCACCCAGCCCGGTCGCACCGAAGCTGCCCGGAGCCAGGACGCCGCGCGAGCTGCGACCGGCGGAGATCGAGGAGATCATCGAGCGCTTCGCGACGGCCGCGGCCGTGTGCGAGCGAGCCGGCTTCAACGGCGTGGAGGTGCAAGGAGCCCACGGGTATCTCATCTCACAGTTCCTGTCACCGCTGTCCAACCGGCGCGACGACGACTGGGGCGGCGACCCCGAGCGGCGGATGCGTTTCGTCCTGGAGGTCGTCCGACGCATCCGTGCCCGCGTCGCACCCGGCTTCGCGGTGGCCGTCAAGCTCAACTCCGCGGACTTCCAGCGTGGCGGCTTCAGCGAGGACGAATCCCGCGCCGTACTGTCCGCGCTGGCCACCGAAGGCATCGACCTCATCGAGGTCAGCGGCGGTAGTTACGAGTCCAGGGCCATGAGCGGCGAGGCGGCACCCAGTACCAGGGCACGCGAGGCGTACTTCTTGGAGTACGCCCGTACCGTACGCGAACTCGTGGGCGACATCCCGCTCGCCGTCACGGGCGGATTCCGCACCCGCGAAAGCATGCGGCGAGCCGTACAGGCCGGTGAGTGCGACGTGGTCGGCATCGGCAGGCCGGCGATCACCACGCCGGACGCGGCCCGGCTCATCCTCGACGGGCGGGCCGAGATGCTCACCGCACACCAGATGCGCTACGGCATGAGAAGCATGCTCGGCAGAATCGCCGACATCAAGGCACTGGACGGGGCGCTGGACCTGAGTTGGCACACGGACCAGATGCATCGCCTGGGGAGCGGCCTGCTCCCCGACCTGAGTCGCGGTCAACTCGCCACCACCATCGCGATGGTGCGGCGAAACGGCCGTACCTCGTTCCGCTCCAAGCGAGGCGGGTCATGAGGACCTTCAGGCGTCGCCAAGTGGCCCGGTAGGACTTTCACTTCACGAACATCCCGAGAACCAGGAGAGGGAGATAATGCATGGTTCAAGCCGGAACGTGTCCCGGCTGCTGACCGACTCTGCGTCCCGGTACCCGGAGCGCACGGCGATCGTTCTCGGTGGGGACCGGATCACCTACGCCGAATCGTCAAGCACCAGCTCTCCCCGACAACACGGCTCCCGATCGAGCAGCGGTTCGTCGCGGAAGCCGTAGTCGACCCGATGACGACTCTCAAGGCGGCGACGGGGCAGGCGGGGCCCCGGGAGGCCGACGCCCACGCGAGTGTCGTCGTCCTTCTCAGGCCATGAATGCCAGGGCGTTCTCGATTCCCCGTTCGAGGACGTCATCGGCGTCCTTCCGGTCGCTGAGGGCGCGGGACAGTTGCAGCGTCCCGACCATCATGGTGAAGAGCCCTATGGCCTGGCCGCGAGCCGATCGCGGATTCTCAGGGGCCAGGCGGGCGGAGATCTCTTCCACGATGGCCATCGCTCCATCGGCGTAGGCATGCTTGATCCCGTCCTCGCAGCGGCCGATCTCGCCGAGCAGTGCGGCGGAGGGGCATCCGGCATCCGAATGATCCCGGTGTTCGGGCGACAGATAGTCGCGGATGAGGTCCTCGAGTCCCTGACGTCCGGGCCGTAGCGTGCCGTACGTCGCGACCTGTGCGCGCAGTTGGTCTGCGACGACATTGGCGACGAGGTCTTCCTTGGACTTGAAGTGGGCGTAGAAGGCTCCGTTGGTGAGCCCGGCATCCGACATCAGCGTAGAGATGCCGGAGCCGTCGATGCCGTCCTGCTTGAACCGATGGCCCGCCTTCTCGATGATCCGCTGCCGCGTCACCTGCTTGTGTTCCTTGGTGTAGCGCGCCACAGGCTTCCTCCATCGTCTCGCACGCGCACGACCCCAGGCCAAAGCCTGACGCACATAATATTATAACTGACAGCTAACGCGTCGCCCAGTCCTCCAACAGGCGCACTGTGCGTCCGACATGTTCCTCGTGCAGGTAGTGCCCGGTGTCAGGCCAGTGTTCGACGCGGGAGCCGGGGACATGCAGGGTGCCGCGTTCCCAGGTGGCCGCTTGCGCCGAGGTCCATACGGTGAGCGCGGGCTGGGTGCGCCGGCGCAGATACGCCTCGCTGTGCGGGCGGACGCCGACCGCGCCGGAGTCGGTGTACATGCCGGAGTACGCCTGGGCGATGACGTGGTCCGGGGTGCCTAGCATGGTGCGGACATGTGCCGTACGCAGTCCGGCCGGAGCGCCTGCCGGGAAGGCGCCGGCGATGAATTCGGCCGCGGCGCGCGCCCCGCGCTCCCGGTACTCCGCCAGCCGGGCCGGGATCCCCTCGACTTCCGCGCCGTGCGCGCCGTGAGCCGGATCGAGGGCGACGACCGAGCGGACCAGCTCCGGATGCCGTACCGCGAGCAGGTTGACGACCTGGCCGCCCATGGAGTGGCCCACGGCGATCGCCGGCCCGGTGCCCAGGTGCCGGAGCAGCGCGGCGAGGTCGTCGGCCATCTCCGTCGGCGTGTTGCCCTCGTCGGGGACGTCCGACCGGCCGTGCCCGCGCAGGTCGGGGACGATCACGCGGAACCGGTCGGCCAGCGCCTCGGCGTGCGCGGACCACTCCCGGCCGTCTCCACCCCAGCCGTGCATCAGCAGCAGCGGGGCCGCCCGGTCGGGCCCGAATGCGGTGCAGAAGAGGTGGACGCGCTTCAGGTCGATGATCGTCATGCGCGACCGTCCTCAGAGGTCCGGTACGTGGCGTAGGCGAAGTCCGCGTGGACACCGGCGCCGTCGAGGTCCTGCACCCACAGTCCCAACATGGCGCCGGTGAAGCCGAGAACGCGCAACTGGCCGTCGTGGAACTCGTCGGCGTGCTCGTCGGACAGGACCGTGGCGTCGAGCTCGAGCGGCAGCGCCCGAACTCCCCCACCGGTGTCGTACGAGAAGCGCAGGGCCGGAACGTCGAGTTCGGCGTGCAGGACGACCGGGCGTCCGGGCTTCAGCGGTACGGCTGGCTCGTGTGCGACGAGACGGCCGGCCTCGCAGCTCAGTGCCCGCAGGACCGGCGAGCCGTCGTCCTGGGCGGTGACGTACAGGTAGTGCCAGTTGCGGGTGTTGTAGTAGGCCGTCAGACCCGCCAGGTGGTCGGGGGTGCGGGGCGAGAAGGTCAGGCTGGTCTCGAAGGCGCAGCGCGGGGCGGTCACCCGCCGGGCGAGCAGGCTGGGCGTGCGGCGGCCCGCCGGCGACTGACCGCCCCGGATGCGCAGCCGCCCCGGTGCCGGCTCGATCCAGTCGTCGCCGGCCGGGCGGCGCAGCGTGGACCAGTCGGGGCCGAGGACGGGAGCGTCGAAGCAGTCGTTCGCCGGTGGTTCGGCGACGGGCGCCGGTGACAGCGCGGGTGCCGGTACCGTGACGGCGGGTACGGCTCCGGCGATGCGGGGCCAGCCGTCGTCGGTCCAGGTGACCGGCTGGAGCGCGGTCTCCCGGCCGAGCACGCACCGGCCCCGCTCCGTGTGGGGGCGGGCGGCGATGTGGGCGGCGTACCACTGTCCCGTCGCCGTCTCGACGAGGGAGCAGTGCCCGGCCTTCTGCAACTCAAGGGCCGGGTCGTGCCGGGACGTGAGCAGGGGGCCGCCCGGATCGGCTTCGTACGGTCCGAGCAGGTCGCGGGAGCGGGCCACGGCCGCGCCGTGTTCGTATCCGGTGCCGCCCTCCGCGTGCACCAGGTAGTACCAGCCGTCGCGCCGGTAGAGATGCGGGCCCTCGGCGACACCGACGGAGGTTCCGGTGGTGAGGGTGCGGGGTTCGCCGAGCAGAGCCTGGGTCTTGCGGTCGTACTCCTGGATCTCGATCCCGGCGAATCCCTCGCGGTCCGGACGCCAGTCGAAGCGCATGTTCAGCAGCCAGCTGCGGCCGTCGTCGTCGTGGAACAGGGACACGTCGAAGCCCCGGCCGTGCAGCGGCACCGGGTCGGACCACGGTCCTTCGATCGAGGCGGCCGTGGTGACGTAGTTGGGGAGGTCCTTCCAGCCCTCGGCGTAGGTGTCGACGACGGTGAAGACGAGGTGGAACAGGCCGTCCGCGTACGACAGTCCGGGCGCCCAGATGCCGCCGGAGTCGGGGACGCCGGTGAGGTCGAGCAGGCGCCTGCTGTCCAGGACCCCGCCCAGCGACCGCCAGTCGACCAGGTCCCTGGAGTGGTGGATCCGGACGCCCGGGTACCACTCGAAGGTCGAGGTGGCGATGTAGAAGTCGGCGCCGACGCGGAGGATCACGGGGTCGGGTTCGAAGCCGCGCAGGACGGGGTTGTGGATCACGAAAGCTCCGCTCAGAGGGTGAACAGCAGGGTGCCGAAGCCCACGTGGTCACACTGGAACGCCGCGCCCTCCGGGCTGATGTTCCCGATGGCCGCGTACGTCCAGGGGGCGGGCAGGCTGCGGCGCTTGACGTAGTGGTTGAAGGCCATCTCGTAGATCGGGCGCAGGTTGCCGCGCTCGATGGTGGAGATGGAGTTGAACGTGAGCCGGCAGGAGCCCCAGACGGTGTACGGGACGTCGTTGCCGGTGTTGTACTTCGCCGTGTACTCGAAGCCGGCCAGCAGCCGGTTGGAGGAGGCGGAGTACAGGTCCTGGCCCTGGGCCCAGGCGATCTCGCAGGCCTCGGCCATGCTGCCCAGGATGAGCTGGGTGTGGGCCTGGTCGCGGCCGCTGTCCACGCACTGGCCGGACTCCCTGATCACCCGGCTGATCCTGCAGCAGTCGTGCAGGTGGAAGGCGTCGACGGCGGCGTTGTAGAGGGAGGTGTCATTGCAGAACACGCCGAACGCCATCATGGCCTTGATGCAGTTGGTGCCCCAGCCCGCGTCGCCGAACGTCCTCACCAGGGGCACGAAGACGTATCTGAAGAGGTTCTCGGTCTGGGTGATCTCGGCCGCGGACCAGCTGCCCGCGGGGGCGGTGTACCGCATCAGCTCGGCTGCCGCCGCGAGTTTGAAACCATAGATGGAGGCCGCGAGCTGGGCGTCCTTGCCGGTGATCGAGGTGAGGGTGGCGGACCATGCCTTGATGATCTGCAGTGCCTTGGTGGCGTGGGCGGTGGTGCCCGTGAGGTTCCACATCAGGGCGTTCTGGTAGGCCGCGTTGCAGTCGTTCCAGAACTCCCAGTTGCCGATCTCGGTGGTGCCGCGGTCGATGGTCGTGAGCGGGCCCATCATGGCGTAGTTCGACTGCGAGTACGCGTTCGTCCTGAACACGTTCCAGCCGCTGAGCCAGGGCTCGGTGCCGGCCGCGATCCGGGTCTTCATCCGCTGGATGTCGGAGAGCTTGTGCAGCACCCCGGGGTGGATGAAGGAGGTCAGTGCGTCCGCGGTCGGGATCGCGGTGAGCCCGGTGGCGGCCGCCGTGGTACCGACGGCGGTGATCTGCAGGAATCGGCGGCGGCTCGGGGACGCGGGCGTGGTGGGCTGTGACTCGGACATGCGTCTTCCTCTTTCACTCGACGTTGAGTGTTAGGGGGGTGGCAGATGGGGGGGGAGCCGGGCGTCGGCCCGGCTCCCCCGGGGCGGTCAGCCGGCCGCGCGCCGGCCCCGGTACAGCACGAGCGTGCTGCGCGGGCCGACCTTGGGACGCTGTCCGGCGCCGATGTTCTCGCCGGTGGCGAGGTCGCGGGCGGGGCCGAAGTCCTGGCGGGCGGGCAGGGTGTACGTCCGGTCGGTGCTGGTGTTCATGGCGATCAGGTAGTCGCCGTACTCGCACAGATAGAACGGCGCGCGTCCGACGAGCATGGTCTCCACGCCCTCGAAGTGGACACCGAGCGCCGGGTCCGGGACGTCCGCGGGGACCGGGGCCAGGTGGTGGACGTCACCGGCCAGCGACTGGTGCAGGGTGTCGCCGGGCGGAGGAAAGCCGCCGGGCGGGATGTGCCCGGCCCCGGGGTCGTTGATCGCGTAGTCCCACAGGATCCAGTCGTTGACCGTGTACGTGTCGTCGGTGGCGCCGGCCGAGCGCTGGCGGATCGTCGCGGAGCGCTGGTCGGTGGGGGTGAGGTGGTGGATGCGGGCGTAGTCGTTGACGCCCTGCCGGGCGCGCCAGTACAGGGAGGCGAAGAGGAGTTCCGTGCCGTTCTTCACGGCCAGGACGCCGTTCTCCTCGTCGGTGAAGACGAAGTCGGGCCGGTCCCAGGCGGTGGGGATGCGCCCCGGGCGGGCCGGGAGCGCCTGGAAGGCGTCCCAGTCGCGGGAGACCAGGCGCAGCGCGGCGAGGCCGACGCGGGTCCAGGTGTGGTGGACGAGCAGATCGAGCTGCCGGTAGAACTGCCCGTCGTCGACCATCTCCTGGGTCCAGCCGACGATGTCCGGGTCCTTGAACACCACCGCCGACATCAGCGGGTGCGAGTCCCAGGCCGTGCGGGAGGCGTAGGCGACCTCACCGGGGTAGACCTCGTTGCGCCAGCCGACGACCGTCTCGATGCGGGACACGCGGGCGCCCGTCTCGTCGACGTCGACCACCCGGAACCGCCCCCGGGCCTTGATGATCTTCACCATCTGCTCGCGCAGCTCCGGCGCCTCCTTGCCCCGGTATCCGCGCGTGACCGACTCGTACATCATGATCAGCCAGTCGTGGACCTCGCCGTAGCTGCCCACGTACCCCAGTTCGCGGGTCAGACCGGCCCGGCTGACCTGGTGGTAGCTCTCGCCGAGCGGCTTGGTGGGGTTGCCGTCCTCGTCCTCCTTGCCGAGGTAGGGCTTCATGCCGAGCGACTGGTACATGTAGTCGCGGGCCTTCTCCTCCGGCAGGGCGAGCTCCGGGGCGAGCAGGCCGAGGCCGCGGTTGGCCTGGTAGATGCCGATGGCGCAGATCTGCGACTGGTTGGTGTAGTGCGGGAAGTGCTGACGCCAGTAGTCCCGGCTCGACTTCAGCATGTCGATGTACGCGGCGCGCCGCACCGGCTGCTCGGGGGTGCCGGTGTCCGCGGGCGGGGTGACGGTCAGGTCGTCGAACCAGGCGGTGCCCGGGCCGCTCAGCCGGAGATGGAACTCCACCTGGGTGGCGCCGGCAGGCGTCTCCAGGTCGATGGAGACCTGCTCCCAGCCATGGGTGCCCGTGGTGGCGTACTGCCGGTGGTCGCCGCCGACGAGCTTGCCGCTCGCGTCGAAGAACAGCGCGTCGATGTGGGCGCCCGTGCCGGTGACGCCGTCGGTCCGGATCCAGGCGCCGTAGGTGTACTTCCCCTTGCCGACCTGGAGCTTCGCCGTGTTGTACGCCGTGACGAAACCGTTCGCCGCGGTGGCCGCCAGCTTCAGCGACGCGGATCCGGACCGGTTGACGGTGGTGTCCCGGGACCAGGAGGCGTCGGCGGTCTTCCCCCAGCCCGGCACCTCCCAGCCGGAGGGAGTGGCGGCGCCCTGCTCGAAGCCGGGGTTGCGCAGCTCGGTGGGCTTGATCAGGTCGACGGAGTCGAACCAGGCCGTGCCGGGGCCGGACAGGCGCAGGTGCATCTCCATCTGGGTGGCGCCGGCAGGCGTCTCCAGGTCGATGGAGACGTACTCCCAGCCGTGGGTGCCGGTGGTGGCGTACTGCCGGTGGTCGCCGCCGACGAGCTTGCCGTTCGCGTCGAAGAACAGCGGGTCGATGTGGGCGCCCGTGCCGGTGACGCCGTCGGTCCGGATCCAGGCGCCGTAGGTGTACTTCCCCTTGCCCACGCGGGTCTTGGGCGAGTTGTACACGGTGATGAAGCCGTTCGCCGCGCTCGCCGTCACCTTGAGCGAGGCGGAGCCCGACCGGGAGGCGGTGGTGTCCCGGGACCAGGAGGCGTCGGCGGTCTTCCCCCAGCCCGGCACCTCCCAGCCCATGGGAGTGTCGCCGCCCTCCTCGAAACCGGGGTTGGAGATCTCGTACGGCGAGCCGGTCACCTTCTCGTCCAGGCGGTCGCCCAGGTGCTCCCAGAGCAGCGCCAGCACCAGCCCGACCCGGCCGAAGCCCTGCCACTGCTGGTCGGAGCCGGTCATCACGGTCGCGTCGTTCTTCCACGCCATGTACCGGCCGTCGAGCGCGCGCAGGACGCGGTCCAGCGCCGCCGGGCTGTGGTACGCGGGGCTGCCGGACCAGAGGTAGCCCTCGGCGAGCGACTGGAAGGCGAAGGCGTCCATGCCGGCGGGGTTGGCGCCGGTCAGGTAGTGCTTCTGGTCCTTGGCGACGCGTTGACGCACCGCCTCCAGGGTCTCGGGGCCTTCGACGGTACGGGCCTTCGGCACCGGCGCGGGGCCCTGCACCTCGCCCTTGGGCGGGACGAAGTACGGCTCGGTGTGGGTGTAAAGGCGGTAGATGCCCCGCGACGGCGTGGTCATCTTGTAGTACAGCTGGTCGACGTTCTGGCCGTAGGACCAGATGCGGCCCATCGAGCGGATCTCCAGCTTCACCTTCTTCCTGCCCCGGGTGAGCCGCTCCGGAAGCGGCAGGGTGTGGAAGAAGAACCGGCCCGGGGTACGCGGCGCGGTGTCCAGGATGTCGAGGCTGTCGACGGCTCCCTCGTCCTGGTAGCCGATCTGCTTGCCGTCGCAGAACAGCTGCAGCCGCCACATGTTCGTGCCGGAACCCGCCTGCTGCGAGGTGGGGTCGTAGTCGTCGCCCCACAGGCGAACGGTGACGTAGGTGGTGTCGGTCGGGCTGACGACTACGTCGAACTCGAGCGTGCCGCCCCAGTACGTGGCCGGCTCGGTGGGGTTGAGGACACGGGCCTTCTGGCCGAGGCCTCCGGTGACCGTGTCGGAGAGCGTGGCGGTGAGACCGTGCGCCGACTCGGAGCTCTCGTTGCCGAAGACGACGATGTCCAGGGGCTTGCAGACGGCCGGCTCGAAGGCGGCGTCCAGGGCCGGGGCCGCGGCGGCGGACGGGGAGTTCAGCAGGCCGAGGCCGGCCGCGGCGACGCCGGTCGTGCCAGCGTACTTGAGGACATCACGTCTTCTGGGTGCGTTGGGCACGGCTGATCCTTTACTTGAGGCTGCCCATGAGGATTCCGCTGCGCCAGTACTTCTGGAGCGCGAACATGAAGACCGCGAGCGGAACGATGGACAACAGGGACCCGGTGAGGACGAGGGTGTTCATGTCGCGGGCGGTCTGCGCCTGCTGGAGCCAGGAGTACAGCCCGAGGCTCACAGGGAACGTGCGCTCACCGGTGAGCATGAACAGGGGCAGGAAGAAGTTGTTCCAGATGTTGATGAACTCGAGCATGAAGATGGTGATGCCGCCGGTCCGCATCAGCCGCAGCGCGACCGACCAGAAGATCCGCAGCTCCCCGGCGCCGTCGAGACGGGCCGCTTCCATCAGTTCGGTGGGGATGGAGCTGTCCGCGTACACCTTGCCCAGGTAGACCCCGAACGGATTGATGAAGTACGGGATGAGTACGGACCAGATGGTGTTGGTCAGCCCGACCTCGGCGAAGACGAGATAGAGCGGGAAGGCCAGCAGGGTGCTCGGCAGCAGCGAGGCACCGACGATGACCGCGAAGAACGCGCCCCGGCCCCGGAAGTCGAACCGCGACAGCCCGTACCCGGCGGCGAGCGAGACCAGGGTGGAACCGGCCGCGCCGAGTGTGGAGTAGAGGATCGAGTTGCCGATCCAGCGGGTGAACACCCCGTCGTGGTAGGTCCAGATCTCCTGGAGGTTGTCCGCCAGGTGGTTGGAGGAGAACCACAGCCCGAAGGTGGAGTACAGGTCCGTCTGGTTCTTGGTCGCGGAGACGATCAGGAACCACGTCGGGGCGAGTGAGTAGATCAGGAAGAGGACCAGCAGGCCGGTGGTGAGCGCCACCGTGCGGCGGGTGGGGCGCACGCCGCCCCCGGATGCGACAGCGTTCATGACATCTTCCTGTTCGTGACCCGGTAGAAGACGAAGGCGAGAATGCCGGTGACCACGGCCAGGACCAGGGACTCGGCGGCGGCGTACTGGTAGTCACCGGTCTTGAACGCCTTGTCGTAGATCTCCATCATCGGAGTGAAGTCGGTGTTGATCGACTCCGGCGCGATCTGCCGCAGCAGGAGCGGTTCGGCGAACAGCTGCAGCCGCCCGATGAGGGAGAACATGCCGGTCAGCACCAGGATCCCGGTGATGTTGGGAATCTTGACCGACCAGGCGATCCGCCATTCCCGGGCCCCGTCCAGCCTGGCCGCCTCGTACAGCTCGCGGGGCAGCGCCTGCAGCGAGGCGGAGATCAGGATCATGTTGAACCCGATCCCCTGCCAGGTCAGCAGATTGCCCAGGGAGAGGTAGGTGTTGAGGCCGCCGAAGAAGGTGATGTCCGTGCCGGCGCCGTGCGCGAGGTCGAGCAGCGGAGAGCCCGTCGGGCTGTAGAGGAACAGCCAGATCACGGTGGACACCACGGCGGGCACCACGTACGGGATGAGCAGCGCCGCGCGGAAGAACCGCACCGCGCGGGCGGCCACCCCGTCCAGGAGCAGGGCGAGCAACAGCGCGAGGCCCAGCATCACCGTGATCTGCGCCGCACCGAACAGCAGGGTCCGCAGCATGCTCGACCAGAAGTCGCCGTCATCGAGGATGGAGGCGAAGTTGGAGAAGCCGGTGAAGACGACCCGGGTCGGGCCGAAGCCCAGACCGCTGCTCTTCTTCTCCCGCAGGCTCTGGCTGAAGGCGTAGCCGATCGGTACGACGTACGTGGCCAGGAAGCCCAGCAGGAAGGGCAGTGTGAACAGCAGTCCCTTGTGGGCTCCCCGGCTCCCGGCCCGGCGGGGGGAGGACCGCCGGACCGAGGAATCGGTGGCGACCTTCGGCGGTCGCGTCAGGGTGGACACGGGAGTCTCCAGAGGTGGGGCCTACAGAGGCGGGGCCTACAGGGGAGGTCAGCTGCCGGCGACGGCCTTGATGCCCTTGCGGTTGAGGTCGTCCACGGTCCACTTCTGCAGCGAGGTCAGCATGTCCTTGACCGTCAGCTGCTTCTTCATGACCTTGCCCCACTGCTTCTGCATCTCGGAGTACATCGCCGCGTAGTTCGGGCCGTACTGCCACTGCTCGCCGACCCGCGAGGCCGCCGTGGTGATCACCTGCGCGCTGTCCGACTTCCCGTTGAACATCCCGGTCGGGATGATCTTGTCGACGTACGGCGAGACGTCCTTGACCGCGGGGAACAGGCCCGACTTGGAGGCCGGGTCGGTGAGCGCCGTCAGTGACTCCTTGCTGCTGCTCAGCCAGGCGGCGAACTCGGCGGCGCGGTCGGGGTACTTGCAGCCCTTGAGGACGCCGGTGGTGTCGAAGTTGCTGGAGGTCTGCGGCTTGGCGATGTCGAAGGCCGGTGAGTCGGCGAGCTGCCACTTGCCCTTGGACTTGGGGAAGTTGGTGTCGTAGATCGGCAGCTGCCAGGTCGAGGTGGTCATCGCGACGGTCTTGCCGAGATCCCAGGTCTTGAAGACGCCCGGGTCGGCGTACGACGCGTTGGAGGCGAGGTCGCTGTCGACGAGCTGCTGGACGATGTCACCGGCCTTGAGCGCCTCGGGTGAGGTGAAGTTCACGACCCAGTGGTCGCCGTCCACCTTGTACCACTGGGCGCCGGCCTCCCAGGACAGGTCGACGAGCGTGCTCGGGTCCTCGCCCGCCATGTTGTAGATCTTGACGTTCTTGTCCTTCTCCTGGACCTTCTTGCCGGCGGCGATCAGGTCGTCCCAGGTCTTCGGGGCGTCGATCCCGTACTTCTGGAACAGGTCCGCGCGGTAGGCGGTGAACAGCGGCGCCGACCCCATCGGAATGCCGAAGGTGGTGCCGCCGGGGCTGACCGCGTTCCACGCGGCGACCGTGTACGCGCCCTTGTACTTGGCCGCGACCTCGCTGATGTCGGTCAGTAGCCCGTCGGCGGCGAAGTTCGCCAAATTCATCCCGTCCATCTTGGACAGACAGGGCGCGGTGCCCGCGTTCACCGCGGCCCGCAGCTTCTGGTAGGCGGTGTCACCGGCGGCGTTGACGAACTTGATCTGCGTCTCGGGGTGCTCCTTGTTCCACACCTCGGTCTGCGCCTCGATGCCGTCCGTCCAGCTCCAGAACTCCAGTGTGACCTTGCCCTTCGTGGTCGACGAGGCTTCGGAGCCGGCGTCGTCCGAGCAGGCGCTCAGCAGCAGGGTGAGAGAAGCGGCGGCGGCCACCGGGACCAGGCTTCTAGGGCGGAAACGGGACTTGGACATCGGTCCTCCACGAAAGGAACGGGACGGCGCCTGCACGTGGGGGAACGGCGCGGTCAGGGCGACGCGAGGGGAGAGAACGGGTACTGCGCGGCGAGGCAGTAATCGTTTGTTGTCGTGGACGGTACGACCGAGGGAGCCAGATCCACAAGAGGAGGCGCCGGATTGTTTCGCTCGACTTTCCAGAACGTTACGTGTCGATGCGCCTGACCATGGACGTTCGCGCCATCTCGGGACAGGTGGGTGGACTCTCTGTGACGTACCCGTGTCGCAGAGCTGGTCATTGACCGGGCTCTCTGGGGCTTCTAGCGTAGAATACGTTTACTGTGACGCTCAGGCTAGTCGCCAGCCGATCCCGGCACCCCTCCCCAGGAGCAGCATGCATACGTCAGTGCCGCCGTTCGCCCTCTTCGCCATGAATCCGGTACATCTGCCCGAACTCTTCCCGCCTCCGCTGCTGACCCGCCTCCAGCAACTGGCGCGGGTCGACCCCACGCTCGTCGCCCAGGACTTCTCCGATCCCGCCACGGCCGAGGCCCTGGGCCGCGCCGAGGTACTGGTCACCGGCTGGGGCTGCCCGCACCTCGGCGCGGAGGTACTGGCGGCGGCGCCGCGACTGCGCGCCGTCCTGCACGCCGGCGGCAGCGTCCGCCACCTCGTGGGTGAGCCGTTCTGGGAGCGCGGTCTCACCCTCTCCAGCGCGGTGCGGGCCAACGCCCTGCCCGTGGCCGAGTACACGCTCGCCGCGATCCTGCTGGCCGGCAAGGACGCCTTCGCACTCCGCGAACGCTTCCGGGCCGAGCACGTCTACCCCGCTGCGACGGAGTACGCGACGGTCGGCAACCTGGGCCGCCGGGTCGGTCTGATCGGCGCCTCCCGGGTGGGCCGCCGGGTCCTGGAACTGCTGCGGCCCTTCGAGCTGTCGGTGAGCCTCCACGACCCCTACGTCGACGCCGCCGAGGCCGCGGAGCTGGGCGCGGTCCCGCTGGGCCTCGACGAGTTGCTGCGCACCAGTGACATCGTCAGCGTGCACGCCCCCGACACCCCGCAGACCCAACACATGCTCAGCCGCGAGCGGCTGGCGCTCATCCCCGACGGCGGCGTCCTCATCAACACCTCACGGGGCGCCCTCGTCGACCACACCGCGCTCACCGAGGAACTGGTGAACGGCCGGCTCAGCGCGATCCTGGACGTCACCGACCCCGAGCCGCTGCCCGCGGACTCCCCGCTCTACCGCCTTCCGAACGTGTTCCTCACGCCGCACATCGCCGGCTCCCTCGGCAACGAACTGGCCCGCCTCGGCGGCACGGTGGTGACGGAACTGGAACGCCTGACGACGGGGCTGCCGCCTGCCCACCCGGTCCACCGGGCCGAACTGGCGATCAGCGCCTGAGGACTTCGACGCCCACCCGACGGCCGAGGACGCCGCCCGCCCGCCGGGCTCCCGCAACGCCGATCCCGTCGCACCCCACCCCACCCCAGCCCGTCCCTCTTCCCTCGGAGACACCCTTGAACACCACCCAGGCCGGACCGGTTCTCCCCTCCCCACGTGCCGTCTCACCCCTGCGTCCCGCCTCCGCGGCCCGCATCGAGGGCGGCTTCTGGGCCGAACGTCGCCGGGTCAACGCCCGGACCTCCCTCGCCGAGGGCCCGGGGCGGCTGGAGCAGGCCGGCAACCTGGCCAACTTCCGTGCCGCCGCGGCCCTGCGCACCGACGGCGCGGACACCCCGTCCGGCACCGGCTTCTCCGGCGACTTCCAGTTCCAGGACTCCGACGTCTACAAGTGGCTGGAAGCCGCCTGCTGGCAGCTCGCGGACACTCCCGACGAGACACTCGCCACCGAGGTCGAAGCCATCGTCGAGCTGATCGCCGCCGCCCAGCGCGAGGACGGCTACCTCCAGACGTACTACCAGCTCGGCGGCGGCATTCCCTGGACCGAGCCGGGCTGGGGACACGAGCTGTACTGCGCGGGACATCTGATCCAGGCCGCCGTGGCGCACCACCGGGCCACCGGTTCCGACCGGCTGCTCGCCGCGGCCCGCCGGCTCGCGGACCACATCGACTCCGTCTTCGGCCCTGGCAAGCAGGTGGACACCGTCTGCGGCCATCCCGAGGTGGAGACCGCCCTCGTCGAACTCCACCGGACGACCGACGAGAAGCGGTACCTGGACCTCGCCCGCTACTTCCTGGAACGCCGCGGCCACGGCACCCTCTCCTCCGGCGCCGACCGGGGCCACGACCGCGACCCGGGGCCCGAGTACTGGCAGGACCACACGCCGGTCCGCGCGGCGGACGAGGTCACCGGCCACGCCGTACGCCAGCTCTACCTCCTCGCCGGAGCCGCCGACCTGGCCGCGGAGACCGGCGACACGGAACTCCGCACGGCGCTGGAGCGGCTGTGGCGGGACATGGTCACGACCAAGACCTACCTCACCGGCGCCGTCGGCTCCCGGCACGACTGGGAGGCCTTCGGCGACGCCCACGAACTGCCGGCCGACCGCGCCTACGCCGAGACCTGCGCCGCCATCGCCTCCGTCCACTTCTCCTGGCGCATGGTCCTGCTCACCGGCGAGGCCCGCTACTCCGACCTCGTCGAGCGCACCCTGTTCAACGGCTTCCTCGCCGGCGCCGGTCTCGACGGCCGCACCTGGCTGTATGTCAACCCGCTTCATCGACGGGCCCGTTCACACGAACGTCCCGGCGACCAGACCGCCCACCGCACCCCCTGGTTCCGGTGCGCATGCTGCCCGCCCAACGTCATGCGCCTGCTCGCCGGCCTCCCCCACTACGTGGCCACGGCCGACGACAGCGGTCTGCAGCTGCACCAGTACGCCACCGGTGTCTACGGCGGTGGCAGCCTCACCGTGCGGGTGACGACGGAGTATCCGTGGGAGGGCACGGTGACCGTCACCGTCGACGACGCTCCCACCGCCCTGCCGCGCACGCTCTCCCTACGCCTGCCGGCGTGGTGCGTCGACCACACCCTGACCGTGAACGGCACCACCGTCGAAGACGGGACCGACTCCGGCTGGCTGCGCATCACCCGCGCGTTCACCCCCGGCGACACCGTCCGCCTCGACCTCGCGATGCCGGCCCGGCTCACCGTCCCTTCCTCACGCGTCGACGCGGTCCGTGGCTGCGCCGCCATCGAACGCGGTCCGCTGGTCTACTGCCTCGAGCAGACCGACCAGCCGGGCCGGCTGGACCCGGATTCGATCACTGTGGCACCGGACGTGCCGTTGACCGTGCACAGCCGCCCCGAACTGCTCGGCGGGGTACGAACAGTGAGTGTCGCGGGGAACCGGCTCCCCACCGACGATCCGTCCGGCGACTGGCCCTACCTGCCGTACGCCTCGGCGGCCTCCGGCGAACCCCAGGAGAGCGTCGAGCTGACGGCAGTGCCGTACTACGCCTGGGCCAACCGCGAGACGGGCGCCATGCGGGTCTGGCTGCCGCTGGCCGCCCGCGGGTAGCTGTCGGCGCGGTCAGCAGGCCCGACAGTAATCGATTACTGAGATTCGTGAACCAGTCACCCCATCCAGTGTCCGCGAGGGTGCGCAGTGCAGTAACGTCAAGGTGTGACAGCGAATGGAAACGGTTCTCCCGCAACGCCCGCCTCTCCCGCTTCCAGGCGTCGACGCAAGAACCAGGCAGGTGAAGAGCGCCCCAGCACGATTCGCGATGTCGCCGAACGGGCGGGGGTGTCGGTAGCAACCGTTTCCCGGGCACTGGCCGGCAACTATCCCGTCTCGGACGCCACCCGGGAGCGCATCATGGCTGCCGTGGAGTCGCTGCACTATGTGGTGAACGTCCACGCCAAAGCCCTCTCCGGGCGGGTGGCCGGTCCCGTCGCGCTGGTCCTGCGGGACATCACCGGGCCGTCGCTGGCCCATGTCGCCGCCGGGGTCGAGCAGGAGGCGGCCCTGCGGGGCCGGCTGAGCCTGGTCTGCGCCACTCACGGAGACACTGCCCGCGAGGACGACCTGGTGCAGTTGATGCGCGAGCAGCACGCTGCCGCGGTGGTCCTCGTCGGCGGGGCGGTGCAGGACGAGGTCTACTTCCAGCGCATGACCGAGTACGCGCGCGCCCTGGACGCCGCCGGGTCACGTCTGGTCCTGGTCGGCCGCCCGCCCCTGCCCGGGGATCACCCGGTCACCGTCGTGGACTACGACAACCGCGGAGGCGCCTTCCAGGCCGCAGACCATCTGTTCGTCCAGGGCCACCGGCGCGTCCTCTTCCTGGGCGGCGACCCACAGCTCAGTACGGGGGTGCAACGGAGGGAGGGCTACCTCCACGCCCTGCGCGCGCACGGCGTGGAGTACGCGGAAGAGCTGGACGTCCCCGGTCCGTACACCCGCGTCTCCGGCTACCAGCGCACGAGGGACGCACTGAAGGCGGGGGTCGACTTCACGGGCGTCCTCGCGGGGACGGACATGGTGGCCCTCGGCGCGTTGGCCGCGCTCCGCGACGCCGGGCTCAACGTCCCCCGGGACATCTCCCTGGTGGGCTTCGACGACGTCCCCTTCGCCGCGGACCTCACCCCGCCGCTCACATCGGTCCGGGTGCCGTACGAGGATCTCGGCCGAACCGCGGTCCGGCTCGCCCTGGAACGCAGCGAACGCATCAGCGGCGACGACCATGTCGTCCTGAGTACGCAACTGGTGATCCGTCAGTCCGTACGCCGCCCGCGTCCGTAAGGCCGGTGAGGCTCATCGTGGTTCGGTCGCGAACCCTGGCCGGCGGGAACAACTCCACAGATCCTGCCGTGCGCGGCAGGGGCTTCGGTCGACGCACGCTCCACCCGAAGGTTGCTCTTCAATCAGTCACGAAGACGGAGATGGCACTGATTCAGTGATGTCGCTGGTCGCCCCGGCCACGGCGGCCGGGCCCGCCGCACAGCATGCCCAGCAGCCAGTTGAAGGGATTCTGTGACCAGGGATGGGGGTTCGCCGACGGCGGCACAATGTTCCTCGGCGCATCCAGCGTCATGTTCGAACGGTACCGATACCGCGGAGCTCGGATCCCGACTCCGTGGACCATCGAATCGGCAGCCGATAACGGCTGACCACTGGACAAGTCACGTGGAGAGCCAGATGCGTTCAGACACGCACGTCCGGTTCGGGTCGGCGGCTCGGGGAAACCGAACGACGGCAACGTCGTCACCGCGCCCCGAGCCGACCGCACAACCTCAAAACGGATCGGCCGAGCCGAGGAGGTGACGTCCTTGAGCCAGAGCACGCATCAAGGTCATGGTCAACGGACCGGATTCCATCCGTCGGTTCCGGCCAGGTACTTCTGGGCGGTGTAGTCGGCGGCCTCGGCGGCGGTCAACTTCGGTGCGTTCGCGCCCTGGCCGGCTCCGAGGCCGGAGTTGTTGTACTCCCTGAACCGGGCCGACTGCCAAGAATAGTCGGGCATCATGTTGGTCCAGGGCTGAGTGTCGTTGAACTGGCCGGCGATCGTGCTGTCCCGGACCAACGCCTGAGGCCATGCCTCCGCCGTGTTGTGCCAGGGCCGGCCGAGGTACTTCGTCCTTATCAGGCCGTTGGCAGTCAGGTTGCTGTGGGTGATGAGGATCCCGTACTTCTTCCTGTAGTCGGTGTTCGGCGCCACGACCGTGCCGCCGGGCCAGTCGAGCATCTGAAGGGTGGACCGGTCGATCACCGCGGTGGCGTTGCCGAAGACGAAGTCCACGTCGCCCCGGACGAAGCAGTTGTAGAAGTACTGTCGGGCCTGGGTCGTGGGAGTCTCCCCCTTGACGAGCAGGGTGTCCTGGTGGCTCATGATCGCGACGTTGTCGTACACCTGCCGGTCACCCATGGCGGCGACCGCGACGGCCTGGGTCTCGTACGGATCGATCTCCGGGTGGGCCGCGCGGTCGAACCCGTTGCTGATCGTGAGGTCCTTGACGGTCAGGTTGGGCGGCCTGAAGGTGGCCACGGCGCTGCCCTGGGTGCCGTACTTCAGGCCGGTCGCGGGGTTGATCATCCCGTGGCACCGGGTGTTGTAGATGATGACGTCCGAGCGGTTGCCGGTGACGCCCTGGATCGTCAGCCAGGACTTGTCCCTCGGGACGCTGATGGCCTCGTGGTAGATGCCCTTGTCGATGAAGATGGTGTTCGCGCCCGACTCGGGGGCGGCGTCGATCGCGGCCTGCACGGTCCAGTAGTCGCCGGTACCGTCGGGCGCGACCAGCTTCGTGCTGCCTTCCAGGAGACCCCTGCCCTTGGTGCCCTTGCCCGAGTGGTGGGCCATCATGATCAGGCTCGCGAGTGCCACCGCGGTGGTGATTTCGACGCCGGCGATAAAGATGGGAGCTGCGAGCACGGCGGCGCCCGCGACGACCGCGGTCAGGAGCGACGAGCTCATCAAGCCCCAGTTGTTGTGCTGCTCTATGTGTTGGGGGGTGACCGTGTATGCGTCACCGTTGCCGAACGCCCTGGCGGTATCGGCCGCCTGGTTCAGGAACCGAGCACCTTCGGCGATGGCCACGATGACCTGCAGGATCGCCGGCGCCGCGATCCTGACGTAGCCGGCGGTGGAGTTGGCTCCGTCGTGGAGGGTCATCACCGCGGCGCTGAGGCTGCTGGGACTGATCCGCATGTTGTCGCGGACCGCGCCCTGTCCTCTCAGGGCATCGTATCCGGCGAGATTCTGGTACCTGAAGTTCGTGGTCTCGGTCGTGGCACCCGGCAGCAACAGTCCGGGCTCCAGCGGGAAGTAGCGACTGGCGTTGCCCGCCGAGTCCGTCCAACTCACGTTGCCGTTACCGTGATCGGTACCGGGCCGCCATCCCATGACATAGGCGTCCGACCGACGCATGAAGACCCGGATGAACTCGCCCAAGTCGCCCTCGGAGTACATGTCGACGGTGATGTACTGGCCCGTCCCGTCCTCGTCGGTGACGTAGACGGGACGGCCCCCGTCCGGCCTGACCTGGTGGGAGGAGACCCGTCTCTTGATGGCGTTGATCAGCTCGGCGTAGCGCTTCTTGGCTTCTTCCCGCTCGTAGCTGTTGTGCCAGGTGATGTCCGAGCCGGGCGCGGCGACGGCGCTCGAGGCGGAGCCGACCACCAGGCCCAGGCCGCCGCCGGCCAGTACGCCGGCGGCCGTCATGGCGGCGAGAAATGACCTTCGGGGAAGTCCACCCTGTGTTTCAGTGGTCACAACGAGTTCCTTCTGTGATGAGCAACCCATTGATTCGGATTGCAGCGCGCACGGCGGTTGCCGATCTTGACGATGACTTGCATGTCGGCACGGGCCGAGTGCTGGGGGCGGGGTGCACCGTTGAGCACGGCTCCGAGGCCTGCGGGGCACGAGAGCGCGCCGTGCCGCACGTCATGCCGAGAGTCTCAGCGAGGGGTCTGCGACGAGGCCATGGGTACTTGTACGGGCCCGGGCCCGGTCCGGGGCCCGGGCATTTCTACGGGGTTGTCCTATGGGGTGGGTGCCTGGTTCGCTGTCCACCAGGACGCGATCCGGGCGCGGGAACCGAAGCCGAGCTTGGCCAGGATGTTCTCGACGTGGCCGTGGACCGTGCGCGGTGATCGTCCGAGCGCGGTGGCGATCTGCCGGTTGCTCATGCCTTCGGCCACCAGCGCGGCCACTTCCTGCTCCCGGGGGGTCAGCGGGCTGGGGGCGGGGGCTGTGGCGGTGGGCTCAGATCCGGTGCGCAGGGCGTAGTCGATGGCCTCGTCGGGGCCGCGGTGGCCGCTGCCCTCTGCGAGGGCCTGCTCGTACGCCGCCGACCCCAGGACCCGTACGACTTCTTCCTCGCACCGGGTGTGCTGCTCGGCCATGTGCGGGCCGAACGTCGAGATGGGGGTGTCGATATCCCGCTGCAGGGCATGCGCGGCACCCAGCAGTCGCGCCGCCTGCTGGTGGTTGCCGCGGGCGGCGATGACCCAGGCGAGCTGCTCCAGCATCAGAGCGACCCTGACGTAGTCGTTGAAGCCCTGCTCGTGTTCCAGCGCGGCCCGCGTCATGGCCTCGGCCTCCGCCAGGTCGCCGCGCCGCCAGGCGTCGTAACCCAGCGTCCACCACGCGTGCGCGCGGATCATCCGCTCGTCATGTGCCTCGGCGAGGGCGACCGCCTGCCTACAGGTCTGTGTGGTGCGTGGATCCCCGAGGTGGGACTGGGCGGTGGCCATCTGGATCAACGCGTAGATCGCCCCGATATCCTCCCCCGTCCTTCTGAGGGCGGGGACCGCTTCCTCGAACAAGGACACGGCCTCCGCCAGCCGGCCGCTGAACAACGCCAGCGTGCCGCGCAGGCCCTGGACGTTGGCATGCACCACATGGTCGTCCAGCCGCTCGCCCAGCTCCGCGGCCTCGTCCAGCCACCGGCACGCCGCCGCGTGATCGCGCTGCAACGCCGCGATCCAGGCGGCGAGCCACAGCGCCCTGGCCCGGGCCAATGTGGGCTCGGGTGCGGCGGCGAGCGCCCGGTCGAGCCAGCGGCGTCCCTCACCGAGGAATCCCCCTTCGCACCAGTGGAAGCGCAGCGCGGTGGCCAGCGCCAGAGTGGCCTGCGGGTCGCCGCCTTGGGCCAGCGCCGCGCGCAGATTGGCGTGTTCGGCACTCACCCGGGTCACGCTCTCCAACCGACCGGCGCCGTACCAGCCGTCGGCGACGCCCTCGGCGAGGGCCAGGTAGAAATCCTGGTGTCGGCGCAGCATCCGCTCCTCCTCGCCGGACTCGGCGAGCCGGTCCCGCCCGTACTGGCGGACGGTCTCCAGCAGCCGGTAGCGCGGCAGGCCGTCGCGCTCACAGGGCAGGACGATGGACTGGACGACCAGCCGGTCAAGGAGATCGAGCACCTCGTTCTCGCCGATGCCGTCGCCCGCGCAGATGGCCTCGGCCGCGTCCAGGCCGAAGTCGCCGGCGAAGATGGACAGCCGGTTCCACAGCAGCCGCTCGGCCGGGGTGCACAGCTCGTGGCTCCAGTCCATCAACGCGCGTAGCGTTCGCTGGTGTGGCCGGGCGACCCGGCTACCGCTCGTGAGCAGCCCGAAGCGGTCCTCCAGCCGGTTGACCACCTCGTCGACACTGAGGCTCCGCAGTCGGGTCGCGGCCAGTTCGATGGCCAGCGGCAGTCCGTCCAGGTCCTCGCACAACCGGCGGACCTGCGCGCGGTTAGCGTCGGTGACCCGGAACTCCGGGCGCATGGCGGTGGTCCGGTCCCGCAGCAGTTCCACCGCGTCGTCCGATGCCAGCGGAGGGACGGTGAAGAGGTGCTCGCCGAAGATTCCCAGCGCCCGGCGGCTGGTCGCCAGAATGCGCAGCCCGGGGGAGGCCGACAGCAGGGCGTGTGCCAGCTCGGCGCAGGCGTGAACGAGGTGCTCGCAGTTGTCCAGCACGATCAGCGGACCGCGGTGGGCCAGAAAGGCGGCGAGCTGGTCGATGACCGGTCTGGTGCCCACGTCCGGCAGCCCCAGCGTGGTCGCCGTGGCGTAAGCCACCGACGACGGGTCCCGGACCGCCGCCAGGTCCACCAGCCAAGCCCCGTCCGCGAGGTCAGCCGCCGACGCGGCGGCCGCCTCCAGCGCCAACCGTGTCTTGCCCACTCCGCCCGCACCGGTGAGCGTCACCAGTCGGGTCGTTCCGAGACGGCGGCAGAGCTCGGCGAGGTCCCGGCCCCTGCCCACGAAGGTGGTCAGGGGCGCGGGGAGATTGCCCGCATCGGACACACGGGGAGTCATGTTGGTGTGGGTGGTCACGTTCCCTCTCGCATTCCAACGGCTCGCGACCGTGCTGGAAGTATCAGGCAGGCCTGTCTGTGGGGGGCAGTACGCTCCGTCGCGGGTGGCTGGGGCGCGGCCTTGTCAGTGGGCGTCCCGGCTACCGTGCCCATTCCCGCGACGGCCACCAGAGGGGTCATCAGGGGCAACTCTCGCGTGCGGCACGCAGAGCGGCGGAAGGGGCAAGGGCACACTTATGCTGCTGAACAGTATCCAGCCGGCTTTCGGCCCCGGACGAGTACCGTGACGAAGGTCTCGGAAGTAGCTTCCAGCAGCCGACCTCGCGCCGGCAGTGCGACCCGTCGGCGCCCAGGCCGGGGATTGGAGCGTGACCTGAAAGGCGGGGTGCTGCGCTTCGGCCCACACAATGATGATCTCGATGCGGGGAGAGGGGATCCCTCTGGCGCCCGTGGTCGGTCCTGGGGCCGGGCCATCTCCGTCGGCTACTCGCGAGCAGGGCATCCCACTCAGCCACCCGCAAGGGCCGCTCCGCCATCGGCAGGGTGCAGGACTGCGGCACCCGTTCCAGATCGGTCATCACGCTCACCCCGTCAAGGGCGGGGCCGGGAACGTCCTCTCGTTGGAGGGCGTCGTCGGGCCGGCACGGCGAGGGTGTGATCACCTTCTGGTCGGCCCGCCCGCGAGTCCGTGTTGCTGGCATCCAGAACGTGAATGTCGTAGACGCCCAGGTTTCTGAGCTGGTCGCCCAACGACCGGGATCGGTTCGGGCGCCTCGCGGTCCGGTTCGCAGCCCACAGCGGTCTGCGTGGACGAGACAGCCCGCGAAGCGTCCCGTCGAGGTGGCCGGATCCCAAACCAGCGGAGCACCGTCCTCGGCCCGCGGATCCCGGAGCCTTGCGCTAGTGGACCACCTCCGGCACACCGCGGATGCGGTGGGGCCAGAACCGTTATGGCCGACGGTTGTGTCGGGTGCTACGGGGAGACCACCAGCGCACGGTGTGCCTTCAGCTCCGAGGCTCGCTCGGCGTGTCTACTCGGACTTGATGGCCGTGAGCATGTTCAGCCGGGCCGCGCTGCGGGCGGGCCACATGGCGGCCAGCAGCCCGACCAGCGCCGCCAGCAGCAGGAAGAGCCCGAACCGGTCCCACGGCAGCACGAACGCGTATCCCGGGATCTCCGCCTTGGTGACCTCGCAGATCGCCCAGCCCAGGAAGGCTCCGACCGCGATGCCGATCGCCGCGCCGAAGAGGGAGATGACCACGGACTCCAGCTGGATCATTTGTGTCACGCCCCGCTGGTCGAGTCCGACGGCGCGCAGCATGCCGACCTCCCGCTGCCGTTCGAAGACCGACATCGCGAGGGTGTTCACCACCCCGAGCACCGCGATGACCAGGGAGATCGCCAGCAGTGCGTACAGCACGTTCAGCACGGTGTCGAAGGCTCCGCTGAGCTCGTCGCGGATGGCCTGCCGGTCATCGATCTTGATCCCCGGGCGCCCGGCGAGGGCGTCGGCGAGGGCCTTCTCGTTCGTGCTGCCATCCGTCTTGAGGTAGACCTTCGAGAGAGTCGTGGAGGTGGCGTTCGGATCGATCACGTCCGCGGAGACGACGACCGGCAGGACGACTTCGTTGGACTCGAAGACGGCCCCGACGGTCAGCTTGCGGCTCTTGTCGGAGTCCCCGTACACCGCCGGCAGGGTGTCCCCCACTTTCCAGCCGTGGGCCCGCGCTTCGCCAGCGGCGACGGCGACCTGCCCCTTCGCGAGCGTGCCCTGCGAGCCTGAGACAACCGGGAGGCGGATGGCCTTGTCGAAGTCCGCCGGGGTGACGGCGGAAACATCCTCCTGGACGCCGTCGAGTTGCATCCAGGACTGCTGTTCCTCCGACACCGTCGTGACGCCGGGGACCTTGCGCAGTGCGGCGGCCGCCGAGGTGTCCAGGCCCGCGCCGCTGTCCGTGACCATGTAGTCCGCCTTGACGATGTCCGTCGTCATCTTGTCCGTGGACTGGCCGAGGGTGGTGGCGAGCACGGTCATGGCGCTGACCACCGTGAGGCCGATGGCCAGCGCGGAGGCGGTGGCGCCGGTACGGCGCGGGCTGCGTACGGCGTTCTGGCCGGCGAGCTTGCCGGAGACCCCGAAGCCGGCCCGCAGCAGCGGCTGTACGACCGCGATCACGGGCCGGGACAGCAACGGGATCAGCACGAGGACACCTGTCACGGCGAGGAAGGCACCGAACCCGACGAGCGCCCTGCCCTCGGAACCGCCGGCCCCAGCACCGGCGACGACGACCGCCGCGCCGAGCAGCGTGATGATGCCGCCGAGCAGGTTCCGTATCAGCAGGGACCTGGTGGTGGCGGGCAGGTGTGCGCTGCCGATCGCCGCGACGGGCGGGATCTTCGCGGCGCGGCGGGCGGGCAGCCAGGCGGCCAGCATGGTGACCAGGACCCCGACGACAGCCGCGACCAGGACGGTCGTCGACGTGACGACCAGCGGCCCGTTCGGGTTCTTCGCGCCGAAGACTCCGATCGTGGACCGCGCCACGGCGGCCATGACGGCACCGAGTCCGAGCCCGGCGCCGGCGCCGACGGCGCCGACCACCATCGCTTCGATCAGTACGGACCGGGTGACCTGCCTGCGGGAGGCGCCGACCGCGCGCAGCAGAGCGAGTTCCCGGGTGCGCTGGGCGGCGAGCATGGTGAAGGTGTTGGCGATCAGGAAGACGCTGACGAAGAGCGCGACGGCGGCGAAGGCGAGCAGGATCGTACTGAGCGTCGACGCGTCGCCCGCGCCTCCCTTGGCCCTCTCGTCGGCGAGTTGCTGACCCGTCTTGACGTCCGTGTAGTCCGGGAGCAGCTTCCTGAGGGTGGCGGCGAGTTCGGTGTTCGACGTGCCCGGGGCGGCGGTGACGGTGACGTACCAGTAGTAGCCGGGCTGGAGGAAGAGCCGCTGAGCGGTCGGCGTGTCGAACAGTGCCAGGCTGTCGCCCAGGGCCACCGAGGTGTCGTCGGTGGTGAAGATGCCGGAGAGCTCGTACGTCTTCGCCGGACCCCTGAGGGCGACGCGCACGGTGTCGCCGACGTGGTAGCCGCCCTTCTCTGCGGTGTCCTTGTCGAGCGCGACCTGGCCGGGTTCGGTGGGCCCGCTGCCGTCGGTGAACAGGTAGAGCGGGTCCTTGCCGTCCTTCCCGGGCGCGAAGTTGGCGCCCGTGCCGGACGAGCCACTGCCGATGAGCGCGCCGTCCTTGTCTGCGACGCCGGCGGCCCCGGTGACCCGCCCGGCAGCTCCGGCGACCCCGTCGAGCCGGGCGATCTCGTCCAGCTCCTTCCCGCTGAGGCCGGGGAGCTTGTCGGAGGGGTCGTAGGAGCGGACCTCGACGTCCACGTGGGCGTAGCTCTTGGCCTGCTGGTCGCGGTAGCCGTTGCTGAGGGTGTCGTTGAAGATCAGGGTGCCGGAGACGAACGCGACGCCGAGCATGACGGCGAGCACGGTCATCAGCAGTCTGGCCTTGTGCGCGAGGACATTGCGCAGGGCTGTGCGGAACATGGTGATTTCTGTCCTGGTGAGGTGAGGGGAGGACGGGGGTCGATCAGGGGGTGCGTGTCGGTCGGTACGACTCGGTGCGGTCCAGCTCGGCTCAGCTCGTACGGAACTTGGGGGCGTCGAAGGACTTCATGAGTTCGAGGACTCCGTCCGCAGTGGGCTCGTACATCTCGTCGACGATCCGCCCGTCCGCGAGGAAGACGACCCGGTCCGCGTAGGAGGCGGCGACCGGGTCATGGGTCACCATGACGACGGTCTGACCCAATGTCCGTACGGAGTCACGCAGGAACCCCAGGACCTCGGCACCCGCACGCGAGTCCAGGTTTCCGGTCGGCTCGTCCCCGAAGACGATGTCCGGCTTGGACGCGAGCGCCCGGGCGACGGCGACACGCTGCTGCTGGCCGCCCGAGAGCTGGGCGGGGCGGTGGCTGAGTCGGCCCGACAGGCCGACCATCTGGATGACGCTGTCCAGCCACTCCTTGTCCGGGGTCCGGCCGGCGATGTCCATCGGGAGCGTGATGTTCTCGAGCGCGGTGAGGGTCGGCAGCAGGTTGAACGCCTGGAAGATGAAGCCGACCTTGTCCCGGCGGAGTTTGGTGAGCTGCCTGTCCGTCAGGGCTCCCAGCTCGATGTCGCCGACGCGGACGGAGCCGGAGGAGAAGCCGTCCAGCCCGGCCACGCAGTGCATCAGCGTGGACTTGCCCGACCCGGAGGGCCCCATGATCGCGGTGAACTGGGACTGCTCGAAGCCGACACTGACCCGGTCGAGGGCGACCACCTGGGTGTCGCCCTGCCCGTAGACCTTGGACAGCTCGGTGGCGCGGGCAGCGAGGGTAGGAGTGCGGGGAGCGGGTGGCGAGGTGGTCACTAGGGTCTTGCTCCGATCGGGGGCACGGACAGCCCGGTGCGCGCGTACGGCCCACACCGGGCTGAGGACTCCTTCATCGTCCGGTCCGCACCGCACCCTCCGGATCAGCCGAAGTACTGACCGCCTGAGGCTGATGTCCGAGCGGGCCTCGTCATCCTCTGGTATGGCATTGCGTCAGCTCCGTGGATGACGCGCAGGAGAAGCCGCCTCGGAAGGAGGCAGGAGTGGGCGATCCTCTCGCCGGCTCTACACGCCTCAAACCGACAACCCGTCCCGTCGCCGTCTCAGCCATTCGGCCGATGCAGAGCCGAGCCGGAACGATCCGTAGGCCCGCGCGATCAGCAGCGTCACCGAACGCAGGCGAGACAGTGCAGTGCAAACGTCGCCTGAGCCCGGTATTCGCCGACCACCCCTCAGCTTTCGCAAACAGGAGGGAAGAACCATGGCTGAAGTCCTCGTCTACCTCGACCACGCGGACGGCGCCGTCCGCAAGCCCACCCTGGAACTGCTGACCCTGGCCCGCCACACCGGCGAGCCGGTCGCCGTCGAGCCGGGAGGCGGCGTCGCCGGCACCGCCGCCACGCTCGCCGAGCACGGTGCGGTGAAGGTCCTCACCCCCGAGGCCACCGAGTACGCCGACTACCTGGTCGTCCCGAAGGTCGACGCCCTCCAGGCCGCGCACGAGGCTGTGTTCCCGGCCGCCGTGCTGGTGCCGTCCTCCGCCGAGGGCAAGGAGATCGCCGCCCGTCTCGCGCTGCGACCGGGCTCCGGCATCATCACCGATGCCGTCGACCTGAAGGCCGGCGGCTCCGGCCGGTGGCCACGCAGTCGGTGTTCGCCGCGTCCTTCACCACCAGTCCCGTGTCTCCAAGGGCACCAAGGTCATCGTGGTCAACCCCAACAGCACCGCCGTCGAGGCCGCCCCGGCTGCGGGCATCGTCGAGGCCGTGTCCGTGGCCTTCTTCGCGCGGCCACCAGCGCCAAGGTCACCGGCCGTACGCCGCGTGAGTCGACGGGTTGTCCGGAGCTGACCGAGGCCGCGATCGTGGTCTCCGGTGGGCGTGGCGTCAACGGCGCACTTCGCGATCATCGAGGCGCTCGCCGACTCGCTCGGCGCGGCGTCGGCGCCTCGCGTGCCGCGGTGGACGCGGGCTGGTTCCCGCGCACCAGCCAGGCCCGCCAGACCGGCCAGAGCGTCTCGCCGCAGACGTACATCGCTTCCGGCATCTCCGGTGCGATCCAGCACCGCGCCGGTATGCAGATCTCGAAGACGATCGTGCCGATCAACAAGGACGACGAGGCCCCGGTCTGCGACCTCGTCGGCTACGGCGTCGTCGGCGGCCTCTTCGACGTCGTCTCGGCCCTGACCCAGGAGATCAAGACCCGCAAGGGCTGATCGCCTCCCGGCGTCCCGGTCGGTGTCGCTCCACTTCCGCCCGCACTCCTCGTCTCGTCGCAGCCGCGGAACGCGGTCAGGACGTGTGCCCTGCGCCTTCTCGACCGCTCCCCCACTCGCATCCGCCACCGGTGCTCCATGCCCGCCTGTGGCAACCGCACCAGGGCCCGCCCCCGCCAGGCCCGATCCGGCGGGAGTGAGCCCGCCCCATGGAGCCGACGGAGGACCTGATACGGAACGCCATGCGCGGTGGTGCTCGGCTCACCCGGCGGGCTTCATACGAAAGGCGGGGCCGGGAACGCTCTCGATGTCTTCCGCCGGTACGGCATGCCCTTCTTCGCAGCGGATCTGGACGTCGACGTACGCGCCGCATGCGCGGTGCCTCGCCAGCACGGCGGGCCCCTCAGGGTCGGCACGGTATCGGTCACCCCACTGCAGGAGCCCCAGCACGGCCGGTACCAGATCCATGCCCTTGGGAGTGATCACGTACTTGGGCCGGCTCCGCGAGCCGGGCTCCTTGTAGGTCTCGGTGGCCAGGATCCCTTCTTCCACGAGCATCCGAAGCCGCGCCGCGAGGAGGTTGCGAGGACAGCCCAGGACACGTTCGAAGTCGCTGAAGCGGGACGAGCCGTACCAGACCTCGCGCAGGATCAGGATCGTCCACTTCTCCCCCACGATCTCGAGGGTCCGCGCGATGGAGCAGTTCGACACGTCCCGGTCGAGACGGGGGTCCATGCCGGCCTCCTGAACAGCTTCGGTCCACGCGTCCATGGGGTGATACTAAGCCCCTCTGAGTTTACTTTCATATACTCAGCTAGTAGCGTCACGGCCGGTGCGGGACGCGCATCGACCACCGAGAAGATCACCCAGTAAGGCGGCCGGCATGAAGGCATTCGTCGTCGCGAAGTACGGCAAGGACGGCGCACGCGCCGCACAGGTACCCGAGCCCGCCGTCCGGGACCGCGATGTCCTGGTGCAAGTGAGGGCCGCCGGCATCAACCCGTTGGACACAATGGTCCGCAACGGCGAGTTCAAGCACCTCCTGAAGTACAGGCGCCCGTTCGTGCTGGGCCACGACGTGGCCGGTGTCGTGGTGCGGGTCGGCTCCGCCGTACGCGGTTTCAAGGTCGGAGACGAGGTCTACGCCCGTCCGCGCGACCTTCGGATCGGCGGTTTCGCGGAGTTCATCGCCATCGACGAGGACGACGTCGCGCCCAAGCCGGCCTCGCTCACCTCCCAGGAGGCAGCCGCGGTGCCTCTCGTGGCCCTGGCCGCCTGGCAGATCCTCGTCGACCGCGCCCGTCTTGGGCCGGGCCAGAAGGTGCTCGTCCACGCCGGTGCCGGGGGCCTCGGATCGACGGCCATCCAGCTCGCCAAGCACCTCGGCGCCACGGTGGCGACGACGGCAGGGACCGACTCCGAGAAGCTGGTCAGGAGCCTTGGCGCCGACGTCGTCGTCGACTACGCCAAGGAAGACTTCTCGAAGACGCTGTCCGGCTACGACCTGGTACTGGACTCCCTGGGCGGGGCGAACCTGGAGAAGTCGCTGACCGTGCTGAAGCCCGGCGGCCTGGCCATCGGCGTCGTCGGCCCGCCGGACGCCGAGTTCGCCAAGCAGCTGGGAGCCCCTTCCCCCCTGGGTGCACTCATGAACGCCCTCAGCCGCAAGGTCCGCAAGCAGGCCAACGCACTTGGAGTGCGCTACGAGTTCTTCTTCATGCAGGCCAACGGCTCCCAGCTGCGCAAGCTCAGCGCCCTGTACGACAGCGGGAAGCTCCGCCCGGTCATCGACACGGTCTTCCCGTTCGACCAGACGCTCGAGGCGTTGGCGTACGTCGAGCAGCGCCGGACCAGGGCCGGCAAGGTCGTGGTCTCCATGGCGCCCGACAACGACTGACCCGGCCGCCTGCACACTTCTGCCCGCCATCCCCTCTGGGTTTACTTTTCCGCACTCATCTCATGGCGTCATGACCGGCACATCAACCAGTCCCCCGCGAGCAGCGGGCGTGGCACCGAACCACGAAGGAGCACCACCATGGGAGCAAGCCCAGAGGCACAGCAGTTCGCACGGTTCCTCGGGAGCGTGAGCGCGAAGGCCTCGACACCGGGCCTCGACCTCGCCGTCATCCGCGACATCGTCGAGACGAACCACCGGGCGTCGGCCGAACCGGAAGGCGTCACCTACGCCGAAGTCGACGCGGGCGGTGTCCCCGCCCTGTGGTGCATTCCCGAGGACGCCCACCCCGACCGCACGCTGCTCCACTTCCACTTCGGCGGGTCGGTCACCGCCTCGATGCACTCGGACCGCAAGGCCGCCGGCCACATAGCCAAGGCCGCCGGCGCCCGCTCCCTCGTCGTGGACTTCCGCCTGGCACCCGAACACCCCTACCCGGCACAGCTCGACGACGCCGAGACCGCCTACCGATGGCTGCTCTCCCAGGGCTACGAGCCGCGGAACATCGGCAGCACGGGCCACTCGATCGGCGGCACCCTCGCCGTGATGCTGCCGCTGCGACTGCTCGCGAAGGGCGAGGCAGCCCCGGGCGCGATCGTCAGCGTCTCCCCGTGGACCGACCTCACCCTCCAGAACGCATCCGTGGACGAGAACGAGGACAACGACAAGATGCTCAGCAGAAGCATCCTCGAGCTCTTCCGGGCATCCTGGCTGCAGGAGCCCGGAGTGGACTTCGCCGCCCCCGGGATCAGCCTCGTGAACGCCGACCTGACCGGTCTGCCGCCCACCACCGTCCACTACGGCGAACACGAGACCCTCGCCGACGACGGCGCCCGGCTCGCCCGCCGCCTCGCGGACTTCAAGGTCACCTCCGAGGTCCACCCGCTGCCCGAAGGACAGCACTCGTTCATCCTGGGCGCGGGACGCGTGCCCGAGATCGACCGGGCCATCCAGCAGATGGGCCAGTGGCTTCGCCGGCACCTGGGCACCTGAGCAAGGACCCGACACGCAGGGCCCGAACGTGACGACGATCGCGATGCCGGCCTGCGCACGTATCGGCGCGATCCACTCGGCCGCCTTCGGCGGGTTCGCCCCGTGAGAACTCGCCGTCCGTATCGATGACGCGGCCCTCAAGGCGGTCGTCTCCGCCTTCTGCGACATCGAGGGCACGCGCGTCATCAAGAGTGCGACCGAAACCGGGCACTCGGTCCCAGCCGGGCGGTGACGTGCTCGGCGGTGAGAGAGGAGTGCCCCTCGGAGCACTCGACGACGACGCGGACCGGAGCATCGCAGTCGGTGTGGCGAACGTCCAGCACAGGACCCTCGGAGTCGAGGGCGTACGCCTCGCCCCACTGCCTCAGCGCCATCAGGACGGGCCACAGGCCCCAGCCCTTGCGGGTCAGGTGGTACTCGTTGCGGGAACGGCTGCCCGGCTCCCGGTAGGGGACCGCCTTCAGGATGCCGGCCGCGATCAGCTTCCTCAGGCGGTCGCTGAGGACGGCCTCCGACAGGCCGATGTGGCGGTGGAAGTCGTCGAAGCGGCGGACTCCGTTGACGGCGTCCCGCAGGATCAGCAGCGTCCATTTCTCTCCGACCACGTCGAGCGTGCGCTGGACGGGGCAGTTCTCCGTGCTCGTCTCAAGCCACTCCATTCGGCCATCGTAAGAGCCTGGCTTCGTCATTGACAGTCAGGCGAGCCGGAAGCTAGCTTCACTTGCAAAAGCCAGATGGGAAGGCGCTCGATCGTGGGACGAACACGTACGTACCAATGGGAAGATCCCGCGGTCTCGGCGGAAGCCGCCGGACGCATGGCCGGCCTCGACTTCCTGCGCGAGTTGCAGGCGGGGCGACTGCCGGGGGCGCCCATCGGCCACGCCATCGACCTCCGCCTGGACGAGGTGGAGCCCGGCAGGGTGGTCTTCTCCCTGACGCCGGGCGAGGAGCACTACAACCCGATCGGCAGCGTGCACGGCGGCATCTTCGCCACCCTGCTCGACTCCGCCGCGGGATGCGCCGTCCAGACCACCCTCCCGCAAGGCATGGCGTACACCTCACTCGACCTGACGGTGAAGTTCCTACGGCGGATCACCGCGGAGACGGGAACGGTGCGCGCCGTCGGCACGGTTGTCAACAAGGGCCGCCAAACCGCCCTCGGTCAAGCGCAGTTGGTGGACACGAAAGACCGTCTGCTCGCCCACGCCACCAGTAGCTGCCTGCTCTTCCCGGTTCCGCCCCCTCAAGGGTGAATGGGACGGCTCGGTACGAGCACTCGCCGCCCTCGACCTGACGCCCGACGAGCTTCTGGCCCGCCTGGACGACCTCGTCGTCCAAGCTCATATCGGCATTCACCGACCTTTCATTCCCCCCTTCGAAGACCCGGCACTGGGCACCACCTGTCTGTACGGCGTCCATGACCCCGTCAGCGGCACCTTCTCGGTCGCCGGCGCCGGGCACCCTTCACCCGTGGTCGCTGTCACCGGACAGTCGGCGCCCCTCGATCTGCCCGTCGGCCCACTGCTCGGGAACGGCGGGCTGCCCTTCGAATCCACCGACATCCACCTTCCCGAGGGCAGCCGAATCGCCTTCCACACGGACGGCCCGGCGCAGGACAGGGCTCACGACGCCGACGTGGGACTGAAGGCTCTGGCCCGAGCGATGGACCGCGGGCGCACGAGTCTCGCCGAAACCTGCGACTCGCTCGCCGCCGCACGGTCTGCCGGCTTGACCGAGGACGACGCCGCGCTCCTCCTGGTACGCGTCCATGTCCTCGACGCCGACAGCATGGTCGGTCAGCAGGTGCCGCGTGACCCGTCGGCCGTGGCAGCCACCCGCACCCGTGCCAGCCGCCGGCTCGAGAGGCGAGGCAGGTACGCAGGTTCTGCCGATGTACCAGCCATATGCAGCCAAGAACTAGTCACAAAGACACCAAATCAGTCACTCGTTGCAAATCATCGACACCGCAGCGACTTGAGTAGTGAGCGAAGAACAGAAGGCGCGGCTGCGCAGTCCCCGCGGGTGGAGCACCGAGACCGTATCCAGATAAGCCCTCTGAACAGGTCTTTTACATCGGACCTTCCGTGAGACGGAAGCCGTATTGCGCCCCGCTGAGCCCCCTCCGGACGATGTAGCCACGACAGAGAGACGGGAGCCAGCCCCCATGCCTCACATGACCGCCTTCGCCAGGAACCAGTGGTACGTCGCCGCCTACAGTCACGAGGTCGGGCGCGAGGAGTTGCTCGGCCGGACGGTCCTCGGTGAGCCGCTCGTCCTCTACCGGACGCAGGAGGAGGGGACGCCCGTCGCGCTGCACGACCGCTGTGTGCACCGCCGGTTCCCGCTCTCCGAGAGCCGCCTCGACGGCGACCGGATCGTGTGCGGCTACCACGGCTTCACGTACGACACGACCGGCACGTGCGTCTACGTGCCGGGGCAGAAACGCGTCCCGCGCACCGCGCGGGTGGCCTCCTACCCGGTCGTCGAGCAGGACTCCCTGGTGTGGGTGTGGATCGGCGACCCGGCGCTCGCCGACCCGCAGACGATTCCGCGCGCCCGTCACCTCGACTCCCCCGGCTGGACCACCGTCCGCGGCATGGAGCCCATCGACGCCGACTACGGACTGCTCGTCGACAACCTCCTCGACCTGTCCCACGAGACGTACCTGCACGGCGGGTACATCGGCACCCCGGAGGTCGCGGAGACGCCGATCACCACCGAGGTGGACGAGGGCGCGGGCATCGTGCGGGTGAGCCGGCACATGGACGACGCCGAGTGCCCGCCGTTCTACGCCCGTTCGACCGGCATCGAGGGCCGGATCACGCGCTGGCAGGACATCGAGTACCACGCGCCCTGCCTGTACCTGCTGCACAGCCGGATCGCGCCGGTGGGCGTCCTGCCGGAGGCCGACGGCAGCGACCCGAACGGCTTCCACACCGAGATCACGTACGCGATCACCCCGTCCTCGGACGGCAAGGTGTACGACTTCTGGATGGTCTCGCGGGACTGGGCGACGGACGACGAGGAGGTCACCGAGTTCCTGCGCGGCAACAACCACACCGTCGTCATGCAGGACGTCGACGCGCTCAACCTGCTGCAGCGGACGCTCGGCACCGAACGCACCGGCTACCAGGAGCTGAGCATCAACATCGACACCGGTGGTCTGGCCGCCCGCCGTATCCTCGCCCGGCTGGTCGAGCAGGGCGAGAAGCCCATGGAGAAGGTCCAGTGACCGCACCGACCGGCGAGGTCTACCGCATCGACTGGCTGCCCGGCACGGACGTCCTGCACGGCACCTGTCACTGCGGCCGCGAGCACACCTCGCAGGACCCCGTCGAGATGTGGGAGTGGATGCTCGCCCACCCGCAAGGACACGATCCGCAAGGGAACGCGCCGCAGGGGATCGAACCACGAGGACACGAGCCGCGAGGACACAGCTCATGACCGTCCATGAAACCGATCTCGTCGTAGCGGGCCGGGAGTTCGCGGCCGACGGCGTGCTCGCCCTGACCCTGCGCCACCCGCTGGGCGAGCCGCTCCCGGCCTGGGAGCCGGGCGCCCACGTCGACGTCGTCCTCGGCCCGGGGCTGGAGCGGCAGTACTCGCTGTGCGGCGACCCGGCCGACCGTGACGCCTGGCGGATCGCGGTGCTGCGCGAACCCGACGGGCGGGGCGGATCGGCGTACGTGCACGGCCGGTTGGGGGAGGGCGACAAGGTGCGGGTGCGCGGTCCGCGCAACCACTTCGCCCTCCTGCCGGCCCCCCGCTACCGCTTCGTCGCGGGCGGCATCGGCATCACCCCCCTCCTGCCGATGCTGGCGGCGGCCGAGGCGGCGGGCGCCGAGTGGAGCCTCCTGTACGGCGGCCGCAGCCGCGCCTCCATGGCGTTCACCGAGGAGCTGGCGGCGTACGGAGACCGGGTGACCGTCGCTCCTCAGGACGAGACCGGGCTGCTCGACCTCGGCCCGGTGCTCGACGACCTGCCGGAGGGCACCCTCGTCTACTGCTGCGGTCCCGGTCCGCTGCTCGACGCGGTCGAGGCGCGCTGCCCCTCCGGGGCGCTGCACGTCGAGCGGTTCCAGCCGAAGGAGCAACCGGCGGGCGAGGACGCCGAGTTCGAGGTCGAGCTGGCGCAGAGCGGCCGGACGCTGACCGTCGCGCCCGGCGTCTCCCTGCTGGACGCCGTCCGGGCCGCCGGGGTCGAGGTGCTCTTCTCCTGCACGGAGGGGACGTGCGGCACGTGCGAGACGGACGTGCTGGAGGGCACTCCGGACCACCGGGACTCCGTGCTCACGCCTCAGGAGCGTCAGGCCGGGGAGACGATGATGATCTGTGTGTCGCGGTGCCGGGGGAAGCGCCTCGTCCTGGATCTGTGAGCCCCGCCGGCTGGGTGACCCGCAGGTCCGCCTCGATCCGTGCCACGGCCGCGAGCAGGTGCGGCAGCAGATCGCGGCGGACGGCGGCGAGTGAGGTGCGGCCGGCGTGGACGGCGATGTTCACGCCGGCCACCACCGTGCCGCCCCGGTCCCGCACCGGGGCGCCCACCGAGCGCAGCCCCTCCTCCAGCTCCTGGTCGACGAGGGCGTATCCCCGCCGCCGCACGCGGTCGAGTTCGGCCCGCAGCGCCCGCGGTGAGACGAGGGTGCGCGCGGTCAGGGGACGCAACTCGGTGCGGGCGAGGCGGGCGTCGACGTCCTGCTCGGGCAGATCGGCGAGCATCACCCGGCCGACGGAGGTGACGTGGGCCGGGAAACGGGTGCCCACGGTGATCGTGGCCGACATGATGCGCCGGGTCGGCACCCGGGCGACGTAGACGATGTCGTCGCCGTCGAGGACGCACAGCGACGACGACTCCCCCACCTCGGTGACGAGTCGCTCCAGGTGCGGCTGCGCCAGCTCGGGCAGCGTCAGGCCGGCGAGGTAGGCGTAGCCGAGCTCCAGGACGCGCGGGGTGAGCCGGAAGAGGCGGCCGTCGCCGTGGACGTAGCCGAGGTCGGCGAGGGTGAGCAGCAGCCGGCGGGCGGCGGCGCGGGTCAGGCCGCAGGCGCGGGCGACGTCGCTGAGGGTGCGCGCGGGGTGCTCGGCGTCGAAGGAGCGGATGACCGCGAGGCCCCGCTCGAAGGACCTCACGAAATGCGGTGCCCGGGCCCCTTCGGTGGACATCCCCCACCCCCCAAACTGTCAACAACCTCGTCGGTCAAGCCCATTGACGCCGTCGAACGCGTGGTTCTCCGTTCCCCGCACGCCAGTTGAGCACTACTGTGCGGTGTGCGCACAGCCTGTCGGAACACCTTTGTCTGCACAGGAGGAGTCATGCGTCGTCTGTTCGCCGGTCTCGCGGCCGGCGCCTTCCTGCTCGCCACGGCGGCCTGTGGCTCGTCCGACGGCTCCGGCTCGTCGGGCAAGGGCACGTCGTCCGCAGGCACCACCACCGTGAAAATCGGCCTGATTCCCATCGTCGACGTCGCGCCCGTCTACCTCGGCGTCCAGAAGGGCTTCTACGCCGAACAGGGCCTGAAGCTGTCGATCACGACCGCGCAGGGCGGCGCGGCGATCGTGCCGGGCGTCGTCAGCGGCCAGTTCCAGTTCGGCTTCAGCAACATGACGTCCCTGATGGTCGCCCAGTCCAACAGCGTTCCCGTGCGGGCCGTCGCGAACGGCATCGCCTCCACCGGCGTCCAGGGCGAGGACTTCGGGGCGATCACCGTGAAGAAGGGCAGCCCGGTCAAGTCCGCGAAGGACCTGGAGGGCAGGAAGGTCGCCATCAACACCCTGAAGAACATCAACGAGACCGCGGTGCGCGCCTCGGTGCGCAAGGCGGGCGGCGACCCGGACCAGGTGAAGTTCGTCGAGCTGCCCTTCGACCAGATGCCCGCCGCCCTCGACGGCGGGCGGATCGACGCCGCGATGGTCGTCGAGCCCGCCCTCGCCACCGTCAAGGGCCAGGGCGGTGTGGAGATCGCCTCACCGCTGGTCGACGTCGCCCCGGACCTCACCGTCGCCATGTACTTCACCTCCACCCGGTACGCGCAGCAGAACCCGGACGTGGTGAAGAAGTTCCAGCAGGCCACGGCCGAGTCCCTGGCCTACGCCGACGCGCACCCGGACGAGGTCCGGCAGATCGTCACCACGTACACCAAGATCCCGGCCTCGGTGCTGGAGCAGGTGACGCTGCCCAAGTGGCCCGCCGAAGCGAACCGTTCCTCCATCGAGGCGCTCCGGAAGCTGGGCGACGAGGACGGTCTGTTCAGCTCGGACCCCGACCTGGACACGCTGCTGCCGTGAGGGGCGAGAACCTCGCGCTCGGCTCGGCCGGGCTCGCGGCCTTCCTCGCCCTGGGCGAGGCGGTGCCGCGGCTCGGCCTGGTCGAGGAGGCCTACTTCCCGCCGACGAGCCGGATCGCCGGGGCGCTCGGCGACGAACTCGCCGACAGCGCCTTCTGGACGGCCCTCGGCGACACCCTGACCGGCTGGGCCCTGGGCCTGGTGATCGCGGTCGGCGCGGGGATCGTGGCCGGAGTGGTGATCTCCGTCGTCCCGTACCTGCGCGAGGCGACGGCGTCGACGATCGAGTTCCTGCGCCCCATCCCCTCGGTCGCCCTGATCCCCCTGGCCGTCCTGCTGTACGGCACCGAACTGCGCTCGGTCCTCCTCCTCGTCGTCTACGCGTCCTTCTGGCAGGTCCTCATCCAGGTCCTGTACGGCGTCCAGGACGTCGACCCGGTCGCGGAGGACACGGCCCGCTCCTACGGCCTCGGCCCCTGGGCGCGCGTCCGGCACGTACTGTGGCCGACCGCGCTGCCGTACGTCATGACCGGCGTGCGGCTCGCGGCGGCGGTCGCCCTGATCCTCGCCATCACCGCCGAACTCGTCATCGGCGCGCCCGGGCTGGGCGCGCGCATCGCGGTCGCCCAGACCTCGCAGGCCGTGCCGGAGATGTACGCGCTGATCGTCGTCGCCGGACTGCTCGGCCTGCTGATCAACGTGGGCGCGCGGACGGTGGAGCGGCGGGCGCTGGCCTGGCACCAGTCGGTGCGCGGGGAGGTGGCGGTGTGAAACGCCTGTTGCTGCGGCTGGTGCTGCTGCTCGCCCTGCCGGCCGTTCTGGTCGCGCTCTGGTGGGCGGCGTCCGCGGACAGCACCGACGTGTACTGGCCGCCGCTGCGGACGATCCTGGAGACCTTCCCGGACGTGTGGACGGCCGAGCGGCTGCGCTCGGACGTGCTGCCGAGCGTCCTGCGGCTCGCGGGCGGTTACGCGCTGGCGGCCGTCGCCGGGATCGCGCTGGGCACGGTCATCGGCTCCCACCGGCGGGTGCGGGCGGTGTGCGAGCCGGTCCTGGAGTTCCTGCGGGCGGTGCCACCGCCCGTCCTGGTGCCGGTCATCATGCTGTTCGCGGGCATCGGCGACACCATGAAGGTCGTGGTGATCGCGGCCGGCTGCGTGTGGCCGGTGCTGCTCAACACCGTCGAGGGCGTACGGGCGGTGGACCCGGTGATGGCGGAGACGGCCCGCTCGTACGGCATCTCGGGCGTCGCGCGGATCAGGGACCTCGTGCTGCGCTCGGCGAGCCCGCAGATCTTCGCGGGCCTGCGGCAGGCGCTGTCCATCGGGATCATCCTGATGGTCATCAGCGAGATGTTCGCCGCCAGCAACGGACTCGGCTTCACCATCGTGCAGTTCCAGCGCGGCTTCGCCATCCCGGGCATGTGGACCGGAATCCTGGTGCTCGGCCTGCTCGGCTTCGTCCTGTCGGTCCTCTTCCACCTGGTCGAGCGGCGCGCGCTCGGCTGGTACCACGGTCTGCGCGCCGCCGCCCGGCGGTCCCGGTGACGTCCTCGAACGGTTCGAAAGGGCAGGGCATGCTCGACGTACGCGGCCTGAAGAAGGTCTACGAGGGGTCCGGGCGGCGCGTGGAGGCGGTACGGGACCTCACCTTCACCGTCGACGCCGGCGAACTCGTCTGTCTCGTCGGCCCGTCGGGCTGCGGCAAGACGACGCTGCTGAAGTGCGTCGGCGGTCTGCTGACGCCGACGGCCGGTGAAGTCCTGCTGGCGGGACGCAGGGTGACCGGTCCGCCGCCGGGCATGGCGTTCGTGTTCCAGGAGTACGGGCGCAGCCTGTTCCCGTGGATGCGGGTCGGCCAGAACGTGGAACTCCCGCTGAAGCAGAAGGGGTTGGGCAAGGCCCGGCGCCGGGAGCTGGTCGCCGACGCGCTGGAGTCGGTCGGACTCGCCGACGCCTCCCCCGCGTACCCGTGGCAGTTGTCGGGCGGTATGCAGCAGCGGGTGGCGATCGCGCGGGCGCTCGCCTACGAGCCCCAGGTCCTGCTGATGGACGAGCCGTTCGCGGCCGTCGACGCGCAGACCCGCGCCGAGCTGGAGGACCTCGTGCGGGGTCTGTGGCGGGAGCGCGGCATCACGATCCTGTTCGTCACCCACGACATCGACGAGGCCGTCTACCTCGGTGAGCGGGTCGTCGTCCTGTCCGCCTCGCCGACCGTCGTGCGGGAGCAGCTGAAGGTCGATCTGCCGCCGGAACGCGACCAGTTGCACACCCGGGTCGCCCCGCGCTTCGCCGAGCTGCGCACCCATGTGTACGAGCAGATCCAGGCGGCGAAGCGCGCCACACCCCGGAAGGCGGCCCCGGCGGACACACCCGACCCACTGAAGTGACGGCCCGCGCCGACCCGGGTACCGCCACCGACCTGGGTACCGCTACTGACCGGGATGCCCTCGCCGCCCCGGGTACCGCCACCGACCGGGGGTTCCCTCGCCGACCTGGATAACGCCACCGTCCGGGATGCCCTCACCGATGTGGGCGCCCCGCTGACGTAGGTCCCCCCGCTGACGTGGGTGCCCTCGCCGATGTGGGTGCCCTCGCCGATGTGGGCGCGCGCCGAGCCGGGCGCCGTCGGCGACCTGAACGCCGACGGTGCCCGGTCAGGCCTCGGAGGCGGGGACCACGCTGAGGTGCCCCGCGGCGCGGCGGGGACGGCGCGCCCTGCGGGGCGCGGGCGCCGGGGCCTCGCGCAGCACCATCGTCAGCCGCGTGTATCCCATGTCCTGCAACGTCCTCGGCGTCTCGCCGACGATCCGGCACCGCGTGGCGCCCCAGCGCGGGTCGGGGTGGACCAGCGGGCGGACGGCCCCGTCGTGCTCGACGGCCTCCTCGCCGACGGCGCGGATCCAGTGCGGCAGGCCCTGCCGGTAGGCGGCCTCCATGATCGGGTCCTGCGCGATCTCACGGCGGATCGCCTGGAGCCCGTGGTCGTGGCCGTGCCGTTCCAGCGCCGCCGCGAAACGGGCCAGCATCGGCAGGCACCAGCTGGACTCGTGGTCGCCGAGGACCGACGCCGCGTCCGGGTGGAAGAGGACGAACCGGAGGAAGTTGTCGTCCGGCAGGGCCGTCGGATGCGGGCCCACCTCCCGGAAAAGTGTCCGGAAAGCGGTGTTGGCCAGGACGACGTCCCAGCGGTGGTCGAGGACGACGGACGGGAACGGGACGGCCTCCAGGTACACGCCGTAGTCCTGGAGATAGGCCTGGGCCTCGGGACGCTCGGGGACGGGCCGCGGCACCGGCCGCTGCCCACCTGCCTGATATGCCATCGGGAGGTCACCCCTCTTGCCTCTGGGCCTTCACGCGGCGCCCCGATCCTGCTGCCCCGACGAGAGGCATGTCAACTATCGTGGCATTCCACGCTCGTTGACGGCTGAAATTGGCCACAGTTGTGGCGAGACCTGGATGTGAGTTCGAAAGACCCGCTACTCTCCGGTCAGTTCACGGCGATCCCGTGTGCCTGTGAGAGGGTCGTGAGAGACGTAGGAGACCTGTCGGTGACGGATGGCTTCGAGGTTCCGGGCGCCACGGCGACGGTGCTGCTGTCGGCCGTCGTCACCCGCGTCACCGCTCTCGCCGACCGGCTCGGCGTGCCGCACGCGGAGGTCTTCGACACCGGACGGCTCTCCGTCGCCTGCGGCGTCCCGGAGTCCGTGGTCAAGGCCCTGCTGAGTGGCCGGCCCGCCGGCGAGCCGGATGTGCAGGCCCGCTTCCTGCAACGCCTGGACCTCCTGCGCCGCACCCGGCTCAAGCCCAACGGCCGCAAGTACACCCAGCAGGAGATCGCCGACGGCGCCGGCATGTCACGGCAGCAGGCGGGCGCCCTCATCAACGGCGACCGGCGCCCCACGATGGAGCACTGCGACGCCCTCCAGCGCTTCTTCCGCGTCCACGCCGGCTTCCTCACCGCCGAGGACCCGGAGGCACTCGCGGGCGCCCTGCAGCACATCGAGCAGGAACTGTTGCAGAAGCTCGCCGCCCGGGAGGCGGCCGCGGCCGCCGAGGACCCGCTGGAGCGGCTGCTGCAGGACCACGGCGTACGCGGAATCGCCTGGCGGGCCGCACAGCTGCCCACCGACCAGCACCGGGACAAGGTCGCCGAGTGGCTGGACATGCTCCTGGAGAGCGTGAAGCGGCCCGAGTCGTGATCCGGGGGAGAACTGTGGGCATCGCCAAGGACATGCGCCGCCTGTGCGACGAACTGGTCGCGGAGCTGACCCTCCCGGCCCCCGCCGCGCCGGCCGACCTGTACACCGCCCTGTGCGACGGCATGAGCAGACGCCGCGGCCGCCCCGTCCACTTCCGCACGGCCGCCTTCCCGCCCGGCACCGCCAGCGGACTGTGGCTCGACATGGCCGACCAGGACCTCGTCGTCATCGAGGAACGCACCGCGCCCGACCACCAGCTGGTGATCCTCGGCCACGAGCTGTGGCACATGAAGGCGGGCCACTGCAGCCACCACGTCGCGGGCGCCGCCGTCGCGGCCCGCTTACTCCAGGACGGTGCGGACCTCCAGGCGACGGTCCACAAGGTCGCCGCACGCACCCGCTTCGACCAGGCCGACGAACGCGACGCGGAGCGCTTCGGCCTGTTACTGGCCAGCAAGTGCCGTGCGTGGCTGGCGGGTTCCTCGGGACGAGGGCGCGGCAGGCGGGACCATCTGGCGGGGCGGATCGAGGCGTCGCTGGGATATCTGGGGCGGCGGGACCGGGGCGGGGTCTGAGGGTCGGGCGACACGCCCAAGTGCCCGGGGGTGCTGGGCCCTCGGGGTCTTGCGGGGTCTGCGGGTCGGGCAGCCCGCCCAAGTGCCGGGGGGCATGGACCCTCGGGGGCTTCAGTCGGAAGCCAGGTCGCACTGCCTTCGTGCACCTCCCGCAACTCCCGCAACTCCCCACCTCTTTCCGCCCTTCGGAGCCCTCGCCGGTACGCCGGACTGTTCCCCGCCCCGCGGTAGGCGCGCCGGCAGCCGTGCACGACGCGGCGTCGCACGCGCGGTTCACCGTGGTCCGCCCGGCGCAGCCGCGGGGCGCGCGCCGGGCGGCGCCGCGGGACTGTCGACCACCCGCTCGCCAACCGACCAAGCGCTCGCCAACCGTCACCCTGTTCCCGTCACCGTGCCGCCGGCCGTCGGCCGTCGCCGAAAGCCCGTCACACCAGCGCAGAGACCGCTTTCCCCAGCGGATTCCGGCGAGGTTTCGCCTCCGCTAAGCGGGCGAACCGACACCGGGCGAAGCCGGATTGTCAGTGGTGGACGGCAAGCTGGGGGGTGCGCCGCCGCATGGTGGCGTACGCGCCGTCAGGGCGCGTGGGAGACGACGCCGACGCGGGGAGAGCCGACCGATGCCCACTGCCGTACTGACCGACCGGGAGCGCACCGCCGTCCAGGCCTATCTTCGGCTGCTGCACACCGTCCGAGCCGCCTTCGGCGACGACACCTCCGCCCCGCCGCACGACCGGCTGCCGTCCGTGGTTCCGCCCGCCGTCCTGGCCGAGGCGGAACAGGCGCTGGCGGCCGCGGGGCTGACGGGGAACGAGGAGGAGTTCTTCCGCCTGCTGCACAGTTGGTGCCCGGAGAGCTGACGGAGGAGGGGACGGGGGGACGGGGCGGCGCCCCCTCCGACGCCGTAACGGAGGACGGCTGCGGGGCACACGGACCCGGCCGCCCCCGCCGGGCGGCGGGAGGTCGGGCACGCCCGTCCCTCCGGGACGGTGGTGCGGCATGCCGTGCGGGGAGGCGACGACCTCATGCGAGTCGCCGCGTGTCTCCGCGGCGGCCGAAGTGCAGGCGCACGGCCGGCCGTGTGCGTGGCGGCCGGGGCCGGCCGCCTCGTGGACCGCTGCGCGGGGCGCCGTCCGGCTCAGGCCCGGGCGACCGTGATCGCCGTGGCCACCAGCCCGCGCTCCACGCTCCAGCGGCCGTCGAAGTGATCGAGCCGGCGGCCGCCGAGCACCGGGCCGGGCACGAGGAGCCGGGCGCGGAAGGTGCCCCGCGCCCCGTCCGCGAGGCCGGGGTCGATGTCGATGTCGGCCTCCGCGAAGTCCAGCCACTTACGGGTGAGGGGAAACCATGCCTTGTAGACGGACTCCTTGGCGCTGAACAGCAGCCGGTCCCAGTGCACCTCGGGCCGGTCCGCGGCCAGACCGCGCAGACGCTCCTCCTCGGCCGGCAGAGCGATGGCGGACTGCACGCCCTCGGGCAACGGCCGGTGCGGTTCGGCGTCTATGCCGAGGGACGCCAGGTCGGTGGCGCGTACCAGGGCCGCGGCGCCGTAGCCGTCGCAGTGGGTCATGCTGCCGGTCAGCCCGGCCGGCCACTGCGGGGCGCCCCGCTCACCGGGCAGCACGGGCTGCGGGGCCACGCCGAGCTTCTCCATGGCGCGCCGCGCGCAGCCGCGTACGACGGTGAACTCGCGCCGGCGCTTGGCGACGGCCCGCGCCAGCAGCGCCTCCTCCTCCGGATACAGCGGCCCGCCCCCGAACTCGCGGACCCCTTCCTCGCCGTGGGCCTCCACGGCGACGACCGTCTCCGGCAGCAGCTCGTCGATCACGAGGCTTCGTCCTCCATCGGCAGGATGCGGCGCAGCCGGCCCGGCGGCTGCGGGCGCTTGCGCCACTCGCGGGGGTAGCCCACCGACACCTCCTCGAAGCGGACACCCTCGTGCCAGGTGGTCCGCGGGATGTGCAGATGGCCGTAGACCATGGCCGCGACACGGAACCGGCGGTGCCAGTTGGCGGTCAGCCGGGTGCCGCACCACATGGCGAACTCGGGGTACCACAGGACGTCCGTGGGGTGCCGGTCCAGCGGATAGTGGTTGACGAGGACCGTCGGCAGGTCCTCCGGGAGGGCGGCGAGCCGGCGCTCCGTCTCCGCGACCCGCGCCCGGCACCAGTCCTCCCGGGTCGGATAGGGGTCGGGGTGCAGCAGGTACTCGTCGTTGCACACGACCCCGGTCCCGTGCGCGTAGGCCAGCCCCTCCTCCTTGGTGGCGCAGCCGGCCGGCAGGAACGAGTAGTCGTACAACAGGAACAACGGGGCGACCGCCACCGGGCCACCGGGGCCCTCCCACACCGGGTACGGATCCTCGGGGGTGATCACGCCCAGCTCGCGGCACACCTCGACGAGGTACTCGTACCGGGCGACCCCCCTGAGGGTGACGGTGTCCTTCGGATGGGTCCACAGTTCGTGGTTGCCGGGGGCCCAGACGACCTTGCGGAAGCGGCTCGCGAGGGTCTTCAGCGTCCAGCCGATGTCGGCCACGCTCTCCGAGACGTCACCGGCCACGAGCAGCCAGTCGTCGTCGGACTCCGGGGCCATGCGCTCGACCAGGGCACGGTTCTCGGGATACCCGATGTGCAGATCGCTGATGGCCAGCAGCTGCCCGGCACCACCGGCCGTCGACGTCACGTCCGCTCCCCCGCTCCCGCTCGGCCACGCGCGCCCCCGACGGGCACGCCGACGGCACCACGACAACACATTCACGCGCGCGGAACAAGAACGTCCTCGCCCGGCATGCCCACCCGGCGTTCCTTACCCGACCTCGCGGCCAACGTGAACATGATCGGAACATCCGTAACACTCGCGTTGCACGCGGCGCCCCCGGGAAGCCGTATGATCCCTCCAACACCTCCGCATTGAAGCCCCTTCGCACGGGGCGCTTTGGTGTCCCTCCATCCACCCTGCCCGGGCACGGGCCTGCTTCGCCCTGCCCGCGAACCGTGAAAGGCGGCCTGCATGGTCTCTCGCGTACGCGTCTGGCTCAACCGCACGTACGCGGAGAACGTGTTCTTCATGGATCAGCTCCGCCGAAATCCGAGCGATCGGGCCGTCGAGATCCATGCCACGCACGGGGACGCCGACTCGCCCGTGCTGGCCGCCGCCGACACCGCCGTCCTGGAGCCCGAGGGCCTGTCCCCGGCCGCGTACGTGGAGTACGCGCTCGACCAGTGCGCGCGCCGGGGCATCGACGTGTTCGTGCCCCGGCTGCACCAGGCGGCGATCGTGGCGCACCGCACCGACTTCGAGGCGGTCGGTACGGCACTGCTGGCGCCGACGCCCGAGGCCGTCGCCGTCTTCCACGACAAGGTGATCGCCTACGAGGCCGTCCAGGCGATCGGCGTGCCCGTGCCGCCGTGGTGGCGGGTGCGGACGGCCGACGAACTCCTCGCCGCCGTCGAGGAGTTGGAGGCCGGCGGTCACAAGGCGTGCTTCAAGCCCGCGTCCGGCGCGGGCGGCGTCGGATTCCGGGTGATCACGCGCGCCCCCTTCTCCCTCACGCAGCTCAACGGCTTCCCGAGCCCGTACGTCCAGCTCGACCTGGTCGTGGAGGCGCTGAAGCAGGCCGACGAGCCGGTGGACTGGCTGGTGATGCCGCGCCTGGAGCAGCCCGAGGTGTCCGTGGACTGCCTCACCGGCCCCGACAACCGGGTGCGCCTCGCCATCGCCCGCACCAAGAACGGCCGCCGCCGGGGCTTCAGCCTCCACGAGCAGTGGCTGGAGCCGGCGCGGCACATCGCCGAGCGCTTCGGGCTGCACTACCTGTCCAACATCCAGTTCCGGATGTTCGGCGGGCAGCCGGTCCTGATGGACGTCAACACGCGTCCGGCCGGCGGGCTGCACCAGCTGTCCCTCTGCGGGGTCAACGCCCCTTGGGCGGCCGTGCAGTTGGCGCTCGGCGAGGACCCCGGGGAGATCGTGCCGCCGTTCCTCGGGCAGGACTACACGGTGGTGTCGGGGCTGCGTCCGGTGCGGCCGGTGTCGCTTCCGCAGCAGCGGGTCGAGGAGACGGAGACGTTGCTCCCGGCGGTGCCCGCCCAGGTCGACTCCGTCGAGGCCCGGAGCGAGGCCCCGGCGACGGCCACGTCGGCCGAGGCGTTGCCGCTCTAGGAGAGCCGAGGCGTCGCCTCGGCCCACGGACTCCGGGCCCAGGCGTTGGCTCTGCGAGCCTGTCGGCAGGAAAGTCCCCCGGACGGAAGATCCGGGGGACTTTTTTTCGTCCGGGGTGTATCAGGCCCCGGGGTGCGTGCTCTTAACGGTGTAACACCGAAGGCCCACGGAGGAGAACGGGGGATCACGGGGGACCTCCGTGGGAGGGGTACATGCACCAGGGGACCAACGGGGGAAACGGAGATCGACGGGGGATCTCCGGGGGAACGGGGGATCGGGTCGGTCGGCCGCTGTCACGGGGAGCGACCGACCGGCCCGAAAGCGTCTCGGCCTCCTGACGGAGGTCGCCTCGCTGCACCGGGCGGCTGGACGAGGCGGTCGCCCGCCCCGCGTCACAGCCGTCCCGACCCCCGGTACAGCTCTTCGCCGTCGAGTTCCACGGCGAGCACCGTGGCGTGCGGGTCCAGGTCGGCCGCGCAGGGCGGATCGATCCACGGCACACCGACGGCCTCGTGCAGGCCGCCGACGACAGCTGGGACCTGTACCGGTCGTAGGGGACCACGTCGTCGGAGAACGACCACGACTCCTGGACACCGTCGACGGCGTAGCTGCCCCAGTGGACGAAGATCCCCAGCTTGGCGTCGGTGAACCAGGGGTGGCACGGGCACGGGTCAGCTCACCTCGGCGCGCTTCAGCCGCAGCGTCAGGACCTGGAAGGGGCGCAGGGTGACGGCGACCGCGCCGTCACCGTCGACGTCTGCGTCCGGGTCCTCAAGCGGCCGCTCCAGCAGGTCGGTGACCTGGGCGCCGGCGAGCGGGAACCCGGTGCGCAGGACACCCCGGGCGCGGCCGCCGCGGCACTCGTAGAGCCGCACCACCACGTCACCCGACGCGTCGTCGGCGAGCTTCACCGCCTCCACGGTGACGCCCTCGCCGGCCACCGAGACCACCGGCCCGGGCGCGCCCGCCGCGTTCGCCACCCGCAGCGGGAGGTTCAGGGAGTAGCCCTCGGCGACCGCGTCCTCGATGCTCGCGCCGGGCAGGAGCGCGTAGGTGAAGCGGTGGCGGCCCTGGTCGGCCTCGGGGTCCGGGATGCGCGGGGCGCGGACCAGGCTGAGGCGGACCGTGGTGGTCGTGCCGCCGTCCTCGCGGACCGTGCGGGAGACGTCGTGGCCGTACGTCGAGTCGTTGATGACGGCGACGCCGTAGCCGGGTTCGCCGACGTGCACCCAGCGGTGGCCGGCGACCTCGAAGCGGGCCGCCTCCCAGCTGGTGTTGGTGTGGGTGGGGCGCTGGACGTGGCCGAACTGGATCTCGGCGGAGGAGTGCGGGGCGCGGACGTCCACCGGGAAGGCCGCCTTGAGGATCTTCTCCGTCTCGTGCCAGTCGATGTCGGTCTCGATGTCGATCCGGGGGCTGCCCGCGCGGAGCGTGATCGTCTGGGTGATCGTCGAGCCCTTGCCGAAGGAGCGGGTGACACGGATCGCGCCGACGAGGGGGTCCTCCTCGACGACGGTCACGGACTGCGCCTCCAGCAGGTCCGTGTAGCGGTTCTTGTAGTGCTTGTCGATGTCCCAGGCGTCCCAGTAGTTCGGGAGGTCGGTGTGCAGGCGCAGCAGGTTGCCGCGGTCGGCGAGGACTTCGCGACCCGCCCGCAGATCGTATACAGAAGACAGTGTGCCGTCGTCCGCCACCTGTATACGCACCAGACCGTTGTCGAGGACGCGACCGCTGACCGTGACCGGCTGCGGCGGCTCGGCGCCGGCGTGGGCGCCGGCGTCGGCGAGGGGCGCGCTGCCGTTCGCGGGCACTTCCACGTACACCGGTGCACCGTCGGCCGTACGGACCACCTCGGCACGGTCGAACGGGCTCGTGTTGAACACGCGCGGCCCGCCACCGCCCAGCGCGGCGACCGCCTCGGCCGTCAACGCCTCCAACTCCTGTGCCACCCGCGCGTACTCGGCCTCCGCCTCACGGTGCACCCAGGCGATCGACGACCCCGGCAGGATGTCGTGGAACTGGTGCAGCAGCACCGTCTTCCACAGGCGGTCCAGCTTCTCGTACGGGTACGCGTAGCCCGGCGCGTGCAGAGCCGCCGTCGTCGCCCACAGCTCGGCCTCGCGCAGCCTGTGCTCGCTGCGCCGGTTGCCCTGCTTGGTGCGGGCCTGGGAGGTGTAGGTGGCGCGGTGCAGTTCCAGGTACAGCTCGCCGTTCCAGACCGGGGCGTCCGGGTACTCCTCGCGGGCCTTGGCGAAGAAGTCGTCGGGGTGCTCGACGACGACCTTGGGCGAGCCCTCCAGGTCGGCGAGCCGGCGCGCACGTTCCATGATCTCGCGGGTGGGGCCGCCGCCGCCGTCGCCCCAGCCGAAGGGCGCGAGGGAGCGCGTGCCGGCGCCCTTCTCCGCGTAGTTGCGGACCGCGCGGTCCATCTCCTCCCCGCTGAAGCGGGCGTTGTAGGTGTCGATGGGCGGGAAGTGGGTGAAGATGCGGGTGCCGTCGATGCCCTCCCACCAGAAGGTGTGGTGGGGGAACTTGTTCGTCTGGTTCCAGGAGATCTTCTGGGTGAGGAACCACTCGTTGCCAGCGAGCCTGGCGAGCTGCGGGTAGGCGGCGGTGTAGCCGAAGGAGTCCGGCAGCCAGACGCCCTTGGTCTCGATGCCGAAGTGCTCGATGAAGAACCGCTTGCCGTGGACGAGTTGGCGGGCGATGGCCTCGCCGCCGGGCAGGTTGCCGTCGGCCTCCACCCACATGCCGCCGACCGGCGCCCACTGGCCCTTCTTCACCGACTCCTGGATGCGCGCCCACACGTGCGGGTAGTGGTCGCGCACCCATGCGTACTGCTGGGCCTGGGAGCAGGCGAAGATGAAGTCGTCGTACTCGTCGGCGAGCGAGGTGACGTTGGAGAAGGTGCGGGACGTCTTGCGCTTGGTCTCGCGGATGGGCCACAGCCAGGCCGAGTCAATGTGGGCGTGGCCGACGCCGGAGATGGTGTGGGCGCTGGCGTGGGCGGGCCTGGCCAGGACGGGGGCGAGGACCTCGCGGACGGCGGGGGCGCTGCCGGAGACGTCGTCCAGGTCGAGGGCGTCCATGGCCCGGTCGAGGGCGTGCAGGATCTCGTGGCGGCGCGGCTCGTGCTCGCCGAGGTGGACCATGAGCCCGCGCAGGACCTGGAGGTCCAGGTCGAGGTGCCAGACCTCCTCGTCGAGGACGGCGAGGTCGGCACGGCGGAATGTATACAGTGGACGGTCGCCTGCCGTCCGTACATCGCCCAGCGGAGTCGGCGCGGAGAAGTCGTTGGCGAGGATGTCGGGGTTCGAGGCCGCCTCGACCAGGTAGTCGATCCGCTCCCCGCCGCTCGCCGGGTTGCCGACCGGCACGTACTGGTTGAGCGGGTTGACCGCCTTCAGCGGCCGGCCGTCGGGCAGGTGGACCAGCGCCTCGGCCTGGTTGCCCGGCCAGTCGCCCACGAAGCCGAGGTCGATGACCGCCTCGACCCGCTTCCCGGCCCACCCGGCGGGCACCCGGCCGCGCATCCGGAACCAGGTGGTGCCCCAGGGCGGGCCCCACGGCGTGTCCATCGCGAAGGGCTCGTACCGCGCGGCCGCGGCCTCCTCGAAGGAGACCGGCTCCCCCGGCGCCTGCCAGGCCTCGACCTCGAAGGGAACGGTGGCCGCGTAGATCGCGGGCTTGATGCGCTGGGTGTGGGCGCGCTCGACGCGCTCCTCGATCCGGCGGCGTTCGTCGTGCATGAGGGGTCTCCAGGGAGGAAGCGGAGGGAAAGCGCTTACTTAAGGTAGTCGAGGCCAGGATGCACTGCGGTGTAACCCTCGACCAGCCGCCGGGCCACGGTGACCGAGTCGACCAGCGGATGCAGCGCGAAGGCCTTCACGGCGGTGGCGCGGGAGCCGGACTCGGCGGCGGCCAGCACCTCCCGCTCGACCGCCTTCACCGAGCAGACCAGGCCGGTGGCGTGGCCGGGCAGCGGGGCCACGGCCACCGGGTGCGCGCCGTTGGCGTCGACCAGGCAGGGGACCTCGATGACGGCCTCGGTGTCGAGCACCGAGAGCGTGCCTCTGTTGCGGACGTTGAGGATCAGGGTCGTGCGTTCGTCGCGGGCGATGGCCCGCATCAGGGCGAGGGCCACCTTCTCGTAGCCGCCGGAGAGGTCGTCGGCCTCGCGTTCGCCGGCGCCGGCCGTCTCCCGGTTCTCGGCCATGTAGGTGGCCTCGCGCTCGGCGCGCGTGCGGTCCCAGGCGGTCAGGGCCGCCGCGTCGGGGTGGCGCATCTCCTCGTAGAAACGGGCCTGCTGGTCGCGCAGGAAGGCGCCGCGGGTCTTCTCGGCCTGCTGGTAGGCGTGGACGGCCTCGCGGTTGAAGTAGTAGTAGTGCAGGTACTCGTTCGGGATCGCGCCGAGCGACCGGAGCCAGTCGACGCCGAAGAGCTTGCCCTCCTCGAAGGAGCCGAGCAGGTCGGGGTCGGCGAGCAGCCGCGGCAGTTCGTCCCGGCCGGCCACGCGCAGACCGCGCACCCAGCCGAGGTGGTTGAGGCCGACGTAGTCGATGAAGGCCTCGCGCGGGTTGGCGCCCAGCACCCGGGCGATACGGCGGCCGAGGCCGACCGGCGAGTCGCAGATGCCGATGACGCGGTCGCCGAGGTGGCGGGACATGGCCTCGGTGACGAGGCCGGCCGGGTTGGTGAAGTTGATGACCCAGGCGTCGGGGGCGAGGCGGGCGACGCGGCGCGCGATGTCGACGGCGACCGGGACCGTCCGCAGACCGTAGGCGATGCCTCCCGCGCCGACCGTCTCCTGGCCGAGGACGCCCTCCGCGAGGGCCACCCGTTCGTCGTCGGCACGGCCCTGGAGGCCGCCGACGCGGATCGCGGAGAAGACGAAGTCGGCGCCGCGCAGGGCCTCGTCGAGGTCGGTGGTGGTCGTCACCTCGGGGGCGCCGGGGACTCCCGCCGCCTGTTCGGCCAGCACACGGGAGACTGCATACAGTCGACCGGCGTCCAAATCGTGCAGGACGACCTCGGTGACCCGCCCCTCGGCGCGGTCCGTCAGGAGCGCCCCGTACACGAGCGGCACCCGGAACCCGCCGCCGCCCAGAATCGTCAGCTTCACGCTTGCACCTTTCCTGCCAGGACCACCTCGACGCCCGCCTCCTCCAGGGAGGACCGGGTCGCCGTGTCCACCGGCGCGTCGGTCACCACCACGTCCAGGTCCTCGGGACCACAGACCCTCGCCATGCCCGTACCCGGGAACTTCGCCGCGTCCGCCAGCAGGACGACCCTGTCGCTCGCCTTGATCATCGCGCGCTTGACCGGCACCTCGACGACCGTCGTGTCCATCACCTGCCCGCCGGGCCGCACCCCGCTGGTGCCGAGGAAGAGCCAGTCGGCGTGCAGCTGGCGCAGGTTGTCCTCGGTGAGGAAGCCGACCAGGGAGCGGTACTCGCGGCGGACCATGCCGCCGAGCAGCACCAGTTCGACGCCCTCGTCGTCGGCGAGTTCCTCGTAGACCACCAGGTTGCTGGTGATCACGGTGAGGCGGCGGCCGTGGAGCTGGCGGGCGAGCCGGTAGGCGGTGGTGCCGATGTCGAGCAGCACCGACTGACCGTCCGCGATCATCGCCGCCGCGCGCGCCGCTATGGCGTCCTTCTCCGCCACGCGCACCTCGGCGACCTCGGCGAAGGGCTGGTCGCCCTCCTCGACGACGGCGCCGCCGTGGACGCGTGTGAGCAGGCCCTCCTCCTCCAGTCTGACCAGGTCACGCCGGATCGTGGCGGGGCTCACGCCGAGCTGCTCCGAGAGATCGGTCACGGCGGCGGGGCCGCCGGAGCGCAGCGCGCGCAGGATGAGTTGGTGTCGTCGTTCTGCCAGCACGCCGTGAACACTACTCGTCATCTTCAATCAAATCCATGCTCACTTCTGCTCGGGTATTGACCAAACTCGCGGAGGGGCGCACGATTCCGGTCACCGAAATGAAGAGTTCTGACGAACTCCCGTGCCGTGAGCCCTGACGAGAGGACGCCCCGTGGACGACGACCGGCCCGACGTGCTGCTCACCGGGCTCCTCTTCTACGACCTCGTCCTCACGGGGCTGGACAGGCCGCCCACGCCGGGCGAGGAGATCTGGACGGACGGCATGGGCTGCGGCCCCGGCGGCATCGCCAACCTGGCGGTGGCCGCCTCCCGTTTCGGCCTGCGGACCTCGCTGGCCACGGTCTTCGGCGACGACTTCTACGGCGCCCACTGCCAGGAGGTCCTCGCCGGCCAGGAGGGCGTCGACCTCACGCTCTCCCGGGTGGCGGACGCCTGGCCCACCCCCGTCACCGTGGCCCTCGCCCTCCCCCAGCCCCGGCTTCACCCGGGCGGGGGGACGCCCGTCCACGACCGGGCCCTCGTCACCCACGGCCAGGAGCCGCCGTACTCGCAGGACGCGCTGATGGGCGACCCGCCCGAGGCGCGTACGGCCCTCGTGCACCTCGAGGCCGAACCCCGCGCATGGATCGGCAAGGCGGCCGCGAACGGCACCCGGATCTACGCCGACGTCGGCTGGGACCCCACCCGGCGGTGGTCCCGCGACCTCCTCGACCAGCTCGCCCTGTGCCACGCCTTCCTCCCCAACGAGACCGAGGCGATGGCCTACACCCGCACCGACAGCGCGGTCGCGGCCCTCGGCACGCTGTCGGAGCTGGTGCCGGTCACCGTGGTGACCCGCGGCGGGGACGGCGCGCTCGCCGTCGACCAGATCACCGGCGAGTACGCGGAGGTCCCCGCCCTTGACATCGATGTCCTCGACGCGACCGGCGCCGGCGACGTCTTCGGCGCGAGCTTCGTCGCGGCCTCCCTCGGCGGCTGGCCGCTCGAGGAACGGCTGCGGTTCGCCGTACTCGCCGCCGGACTGTCCGTGCGGCACCACGGCGGAGCGCTCGCGGCACCCGGCTGGTACGGCGTCGACCGCTGGTGGCGCTCCCTGACCGACCCGGAGCTGAGGCGGACGTACGGCTTCCTGGCGGACCGGCTGCCGGACGACCCCGGCCCCCCGGTCCGCCACGCCCCCGTCACCCCGCCCGCACCGCACGGCTGACCTCCTCCCTCGACTCCCCACATGCCCCTCGTACGCGAAGTCCCGAACAGATCCGAAAGGCGGTGGGAGCTGTGCGGCTCTCACGAAGAGGCCTGCTGCGCGCGGGCCTGGCCGGTACGGCCGCCACGGCGCTCGGCGGCCTGGCGACCGGCTGCGCCGTTCCGGCCGGCTCCACCGGCCGGAACATGGTCCTGTGGTACTGGAGCGGCGGCCTGAGCGACACCGTCGTCAAGAACGCCAAGGCCCGCTACGACAGCGCCGTGGACCTCCAGGCCATCCAGATCGGCGGCTACTACCGGTCGAAACTGATCACCACCATGGCCGGCCGCGCCCACGTCCCCGACATCGCCGGTCTCAAGGGCGAGGACATGGCGTCCTACCTGCCCAACGCCGGCCAGTTCGTCGACCTGCGGACGCTCGGCGCGGAGAAGTACCGCGGCAAGTACCTGTCGTGGAAGTGGGACCAGGGCATCGCCGACGACGGCACGATGGTCGGCTTCCCCATCGACTGCGGCCCGGTCGCGCACTTCTACCAGTACGCCGTCTTCCGGAAGGCCGGCCTCCCCTACGAACCCGCCGACGTGTCCGCCGAACTGAACACCTGGGAGAAGTTCTTCGCGGCGGGCGAGCGGCTGAAGCGGCGGATCCCGGGGACCTACCTGCTCACCGACGTCAACGCCGTCTTCGAGCACGTGGTGCAGCAGGGCAGCGAGCGGTACGTCGACAAGGACCGCCACTTCATCGGCGACCGGGAGCACGTGCGCAACGCCTGGGCGCTCGCCGTGGAGGCCAAGCGGCGCGGGATCGTCTCCGACATCGTCAACGGCACCCCGGACCAGCAGTCGGCCATCGAGGCCGGCAAGCTGCCCAGCCAGCTCGGCGCCTCCTGGGCCACCGGCGACCTCAAGAACGGCGTACCGAAGACCGCGGGCAGGTGGCGGGTGGCCGACATGCCCGTGCGGCCCTCCAACAACGGCGGCTCGTTCCTGTCGATCACCAAGACCTGCCGGGAGCCCGAGCAGGCCTTCGAGATCATCACCTGGGTGCTGGACGCGGCCAACCAGACACAGGGCTTCGTCGACGCGGGACTCTTCCCCTCCACCCCCGCCTCCTACGGCATGAAGCAGCTGCGCGAGCCCGATCCCTTCTTCGGCGGCCAGGTCACGATGGACGTCTTCGGGCCCGCCGCGCAGAAGATCACGGTCGCCTACAACAGCCCGTACGACGTGGCGCTCGGGCAGCCCATCAAGGACGAGATCAAGAACGTCGGCGTCCTCGGCAAGGACCCGGACAAGGCCTGGAGTGACGCCATGAGCAAGTGCCGGCGCATCGCGAAGCACCTGGGGGTGAGTCTCTGATGGCCACCGTCCCCGCGCTGGAGAAGCCCCCGGTGACCCTGGTGGAGAGCTCCGCCGTACGGCCCCGGTCGGGTCTGCGCAAGCACTGGCACCTGTACGCCGCGATCTCCCCGTTCTACCTGCTGTTCCTCGCCTTCGGCCTGGTCCCCGTCGGTTTCTCGCTCTATCTGTCCTTCCACCGCTGGGACGGCCTCGGCACGATGGAGTGGGCGGGCCTGACGCAGTACCAGTACCTGCTGAGCGACAGCGACTTCTGGCAGTCGATCGGGACGACGATCGTCATCTGGGCGCTGGCCACCTTCCCGATGATCTTCCTGGCGATGGTGACGGCCGTGATGCTCAACTCGGCGGTCCGCCTGAAAAACCTCTACCGCTTCGCCTACTTCCTGCCGAACGTCACCTCGGTCGTGGCGATCGCGATCGTCTTCGGCTCGGTGTTCTCCACCAACTTCGGCCTGGTGAACGCCCTGTTGCAGGCCGTCGGCCTCGACCAGGTGGCATGGCTGAACACCCCGTGGGGCATCAAGGTCGCCATCGCCACCCTGATGACCTGGCAGTGGACCGGCTACAACGCGATCATCTTCCTCGCCGGCCTGCAGACCATCCCGGGCGAGCTGTACGAGGCGGCGCGCATCGACGGTGCCGGCCCCGTGCAGACGTTCTTCCGGGTCACGCTGCCGTTGATGCGGCCGGTGCTGCTGTTCGTGCTGGTCGTCTCGACGGTGACCGGGCTGCAGAGCTTCTCCGAGCCGCAGGTGCTGCTGCAGAACACCGCCAACGAGTCGACGTTCTCGGGCGGCCCGGACCACGCCGGCCGGACGATGGTCCTCTACTTCTTCCAGCAGACCTTCGACAACAACGACTTCGGCTACGGCGCCGCCGTGGCGTGGGGCATCTTCCTCGTCGTCGTCCTCTTCTCGATCATCAACTGGCGCCTGGTGCAGCGCCGGGGCGAAGAATAGGGAGGCCCGACCACCATGGCATCCATCAAGGGTTCACGGCGCCGGGGCATCGCCCTGCACACGGTCCTGGTCCTCGGACTGCTGCTCTCGGCCTTCCCGTTCTACTGGGCCGTGATCATGTCGACGCACACCTCGTCGGAGATCTTCTCCTACCCGCCGAAGCTGCTGCCGGGCTCGCACTTCCCGGAGAACGTCCGCAGCCTCTTCGACACGATCGACTTCTTCGGGTCGATGGGGAACTCGCTGCTGGTCGCGGGGACGGTGACCTTCCTCGTCCTGTTCTTCGACTCGCTGGCGGCCTTCGTCTTCGCGAAGTTCGACTTCCCCGGCAAGCGCTTGCTGTTCGTGCTGCTCATGTTCATCTTCATGGTCCCGGCGCAGCTCGCGGCGATCCCGCAGTTCGTCATCATGGCGAAGATCGGCTGGATCGGCTCCATGACGGCGCTGATCGTGCCGGCGGCCGCGAACGCCTTCGGCATCTTCTGGATGCGCCAGTACATGAAGGGCGCGATCCCCGACGAACTCCTCGACGCCTCCCGCATCGACGGGGCGAACTTCCTGCGCCAGTACTGGCACGTGGCCCTCCCGGTCGTCCGACCGGGCCTGGCCTTCCTCGGCATCTTCACCTTCATGGGCCAGTGGAACGACTACGCCTGGCCGCTGATCGCCCTCACCAACCCGGACAACGTGACCCTCCAGGTGGCGCTGTCCCAGCTCAACGGCACCCACGGCACCACCGACTACGGGATGGTCATGACCGGCGCGCTCCTCGCCCTGGTCCCGCTGCTGATCGTGTTCGCGATCGGCGCCCGCCAGATCATCGGGGACCTCGCCAAGGGGGCCGTCAAGTGACCGACCCCCTGCTGGCGCTCCGCCCCTGGGAGGCACCGGAGGTGACCTCCTGGGGGCGGCTGCCCATGAACGCCGTCGACCGCAGGGGCGGGGCGCTGTCGCTGGACGGCCCGTGGCGTTTCCAGCTGCTGCCGGCGCCGGACACCCCGGTGGGCGCGGTGTGGTCGTCGTCGTACGTGCCCGGCGCATGGACCATGCAGGATACGGACGACCTCCCGCAGTACACGAACATCCGTATGCCGTATACGGAATTCCCTCCGGGGTCGCCCGCCGCCAATCCGACGGGTGTGTACGAGCGGGAGGTGGAGGTGCCCGCCGACTGGGCCGGCCGCCGGATCGTGCTCCAGGTCGGGGCCGCCGAGAGCGTGCTGCTGGTGCACGTGGACGGGCGGCCCGTCGGTCTGTCGAAGGACTCCCACCTGGCCGCCGAGTTCGACCTGACGGGGCGCGTACGCGCCGGGGAGCGGGCCGTCGTACGGCTGACGGTCGTCAAGTGGTCGGACGCCTCGCACATCGAGGACCAGGACCAGTGGTGGCACGGCGGGATCACCCGCTCGGTGCTGCTGTACGCGACCGGTCCGCTGCATCTCGCCGACGTGGGCGTGCGGGCGCGGCGGGACGGGGAGCTGCGGGTCGACTGCCGGGTGCGGGACGCCTCGGGCGCGCTGCCCGCCGGCTGGTACGTGACCGGGGAGCTCGACGGCCGGCTCCTCGCCCGGGACACCGCGTTCGACCGCGCCAACCAGGAGGACGGGCGGGTCTCCGGCTTCCTGGGCGAGGTCCGGCTGCGCACGGTCGTCCCCGCGGTGCGCGCATGGACCGCCGAGACGCCCGAGCTGTACGGGCTGACCGTGCGTCTGCACCGCGCCGACGGGACGGTCACCGACACCGCCCGTCTGCGCGTCGGTTTCCGGGACGTGGAGATCGCCGGCCGGGACCTGCTGGTCAATGGTGAGCGCGTCTTCTTCCGGGGCGTCAACCGGCACGACTTCCACCCGCTGACCGGCCGCACGGTGTCGTACGACGACATGCGGGCGGACCTGGTCCTGCTGAAGCGTTTCGGCTTCAACGCGATCCGCACCGCGCACTACCCGAACGACCCGGCGCTGTACGACCTCGCCGACGAGCTCGGCTTCTACGTCGTCGACGAGGCGGACATCGAGTCCCACGACCACGCCCACGAGATCGCCGACGACCCGCGCTATCTCAACGCGTTCGTGGACCGGGTCTCGCGGATGGTGCTGCGGGACAAGAACCATCCGTGCGTCATCGTCTGGTCGCTGGGCAACGAGTCGGACTACGGCGCCCATCACGACGCGGCGGCCGGCTGGGTGCGCCGGCACGACCCGACGCGGCCGGTCCAGTACGAGGGGGCGGCCAGACGCGGCTGGGCGGATCCGGACGTTGCCTCGGACATCGCCTGCCCGATGTACGCGCCCCTGGAGGACTGCCTGGCGCACGCGCTGTCCGGGCGGCAGACCAAGCCGCTCATCCAGTGCGAGTACTCGCACGCCATGGGCAACAGCAACGGCACGCTGGCCGACCACTGGGCCGCCATCGAGGCCACCCCGGGTCTTCAGGGCGGGTTCATCTGGGAGTTCCGGGACCACGGGATCCTCCAGCGTGTGAACGACGGAAGACCGGCCGGGCGTGGGGGCGCCGGGCTCTACGACCACGGTGTCGCCGCGCCCGGGCACCGCTGGGCGTACGGCGGCGACTTCGGGGAGCGGTACCACGACGGCGCGTTCATCGCGGACGGCGTCGTCCTCCCGGACCGCACGCCCAAGCCCGTGATGGACGAGCACCGGGAGCTGGCGGCGCCGGTGCGCCTGAAGCGCGGGGAGCACGAGGGGCTGGTCCTCTCCAACCACCAGCACTTCCGTGGCCTGGAGTGGCTGGCGGCCGAGTGGGAGCTGGCCCTCGCGGACGGCGGCACCCTCACCGCGCCCGCCGACCTGCCGGATCTGCGGCCGGGTGGGACGGCGGTGGTGCCGCTGCCGTTCGAGCTGCCGCGGGACGGCGGTGAGGCGTGGCTGACGCTGCGGGTGACGACGGCCGAGGATCTGCCGTGGGCGCCGCGCGGTACGCCGGTGTGCGCGCCGCAGCTGCGGTTGCGGGCGGCGGAGCCCGCGCGGGAGGAGCCGGCGGTGGCGGCGGCGCGGGTCGAGGTCGACGGCGACGGGCTGCTCGTCCACCCGCTGCTGACCGCCGCCCCGACGCTGTCGCTGTGGCGGGCGCCCACCGACAACGACGAACTGGGCGGGATGGCGGTGCGCTGGCGGGCGTGGGGGCTGGACGCGCTGGTGCGCGAGCCGGTCTCCGTGCGCCGGGACGGCGTGTCGGTGACCGTCGTCGCGCGGTACACGGGCGCGACCGGTGTGGTACGGCACCGGCAGGTGTTCACGCCGGTCGAGGGCGGGCTGCGCGTCGACGAGGAGGCGCGGCTGCCGGACGAGTTCGACGACGTGGCGCGGGTCGGCTCGGTCTTCGAGACGGTCGCGGGGCTCGACCTGCTGGAGTGGTTCGGGCAGGGGCCCTGGGAGTCGTACCCCGACCGCAGCGCGGGGGCGCCGGTCGGGCACCACTGCGTCCCCGTCGACGCGTTGTTCACCCCCTATCTGCGTCCGCAGGAGAGCGGTGGCCGGCACGGTGTGCGGCGGTTCACGCTGTCCGCGCCGGACGCCACGGGTCTCGCGGTGACGCTGGACGAGCCGCGCCAGGTCTGCGTCACGCGGTACCGCGCCGAGGACCTGACGGCCGCCGACCACCACGACGAGCTGGTGCCGCGCCCCGGTTGCGTGGTCCATCTCGACGCGGCGCACCGGGGCCTCGGCACGGCCTCGTGCGGCCCCGACACCTTCCCCTCCTACCTCGTCGCCCCGGGCGTCCACCGCTGGAGCTGGACCCTGCGCGTCCTGTGAACTCCCCTCCCCTTCCCCGGACTTTCGCTACGGAGCACACGTGTGCACTTCGCATGCCCATGAACAGGGCGAGGCCCCGCGGGCCGGCGCCGGTCGACGCGGTTTCCTGCGGGCGACCGCACTGCTCGGCGCCGCCGCCACGGCGTCGGTCGCTCTGCCCGCCACCGCCGAGGCGGCGCCCGCGAGCCGCCGGCGCCCCGACCCGGACAGCCGCCGGTTCACGCTCGCGGTGATGCCGGACACGCAGTACCTCTTCGACGGGCCGAGCATCGACAGGGCACCCGTGGAGGCGTCCCTGCGCCATCTCCTGGAGCACGGCGGGGAGGACAACATCGTCTTCCTGTCCCACCTCGGCGACCTCACACAGAACGGCACCGAGGACGAGATCGCCGCGATCGGCGAGGCGTTCGCACTGCTCGACCGGCGCGGGGTCGGCTACAGCGTCCTGGCCGGCAACCACGACGTGAAGCCGTCGACGACCGACCAGCGGGGCGCGACCCCCTACCTGGACGCCTTCGGCCCGGACCGCTTCCGGGGGATGCCGACCTTCGGCGGCGCCTCCCCGGACGGCTACAACACCTTCCACCTCTTCCGGGCCGGTGGACGGGAGTGGATGGTGCTGGCGCTGGACTGGCGGCTGTCGGCGCGAGGGTACGCGTGGGCCGCCGACGTCCTGGCCCGGCATCCGAGGACGCCCGTCGTCCTCACCACGCACGAACTGGTCGTCGAGGACGACTCGCTGTCGGCGTACGGGCAGCAGCTGTGGGACCGGCTGATCGAGGACCACGACCAGATCTTCCTCACCCTCAACGGCCACTACTGGCCCGCGGCCCGGGCGATCCGCAGGAACGCGGCGGGACACGACGTCCACCTGCACCTGACGAACTACCAGAACCGTTACTTCGGCGGCGCGGCGATGATCCGCCTCTACCGCTTCGACCTCGACCGTGACGTCATCGACGTGGAGACGGTCTCCCCGTGGATCCTGGGCCGGGCCGCGAAGGGGCTCAACGAGCTGGAGCGGCAGGAGATCGAACTGAGCGGGGACGCCGACCGGTTCACGGTCGCCATCGACTTCGCCGAGCGGTTCGCCGGCTTCGACCCGGTGCCGGCGCGTCCGGCGCGGCCCGCCTCGCGGATGCTGGTCGCGGGCACGGTGGCGTACTGGCGCTTCGAGGCGCCCGTGGCCGACACCGTCCGCGACCTGTCCGGGCACGGCAACGACCTCAGGGTCGTCGCCGTCGGCGGCGGCTCGCTGGGCTGGTCCGCCGACCACCACCCCGACCAGCCGGGCCACGGCAGCCTGGAGTTCCAGGGCCACAAGCCGCCGCTGAAGGGCGCGTACCTGCGCACGGTCGACGGTGCCCCGCTCAACTCGGCCACGCTCGACGGCGGTTACACCATCGAGGCCTTCTACCGCCTGCCCGCCGACTGGGACCCCTCCCACCACGCCTGGTCGGGCCTGGTCAGCCGGACCGGCACGGGCGGCGCCGCCGGGAAGACCGCCGACGACCCCGACGAGCCGCTCGCCACGCTGTCCCTGTCGAACGACCGGGAGCCGCAGTGGGCGATGCGCCCGCTCGACCAGGAGGGCATCGCCACCAACTGGGGCCAGGAGACCCCGCTGGAGACCTGGTGGCACCTCGCGGTCGTCAACGACGGCCGGCACACCACGCTGTACGTCGAGGGCTGCCCGGTGGTCCGCAATCCGAAGGCCACCGCGACCGGCATCACCTCCGTCGGGCTGCCGTGGCTGCTCGGCGGCTACGAGTACGGCGACCGGATCGACCAGATCCTGTACGGCCGGCTCGGCGACGTCCGGATCGTCGAGCGGGCGCTGCCCGTCACCTCCTTCATGAACCACTGAGCCGAGGGGCCGTCACCGACATGACCGAGCAACAGCTGCCCCCGTGGGCCGACCCGTCCGTCTCCCCCACCACGCTCGACGCCCAGGGCGTGTCGAGACGCCGGCTCCTGCGCCGGGCGGGCCTGTTCGGCGCGGCTTTCGCCCTCGGCTCCGCGGCGGCTCCCGCCTCCGCGGCCGGCCGGCCCCTCGGCGGCGAGGACCCGCGCCTGGCCTACCTGGTCGGCGACCACCACGTCCACACCGTCTACAGCCACGACGCCAAGTACACCTTCTCCCAACTGGCCGCCGCGGGCGCCCGGTTCGGCCTCGACTGGATGGTGTTCACCGAGCACTCCAACGTCGGCCACGCCCGGTACGGCGCCTCGCTGGAGCACGACGAGATCCTCAGGGCCCGCGCCGAGAACCCCAGGCAGCTGATCTTCCAGGGCCTGGAGTGGTACATCCCGGCCGCCGAGCACGGCACGGTCTTCGCCGCGCCCGGCCCGCACGAGGTCGACCTGCTCACGCGGTTCGAGAGCGCCTACGACGGCAAGCTCCTCGGCTACACCGAGGGCGCAGCCGGTGCCGCCGGCACCGCCCGCAACGAGGCCCACGCCGTCAAGGCCCTCCGGTGGCTCGCCGCACAGCGCCGCACCGGCTACGTCGACGACGTCCTCGTCCTCGCCAACCACCCGATGCGGCTCGGCATCGACTCCCCGCACGAGATGCGCGGCTGGCGGGACGCCGCCCCCGACATCATGATCGGCATGGAGGGCTCGCCCGGCGCGCAGGGCGCGGCCGTCCCCGGCCTGCGCGGGACGACGTCGGTCCGCGGCGAGTACGAGAACAGGCCGACGGCGCAGTCCTGGGCCGGCTACCCGGCGGACGCCTACCTCACCTACGGCGGCTTCGACTGGGCGACCGCGACGGTCGGCGGGTTGTGGGACTCGATGCTCGCCGAGGGCCGGCTGTTCTCCGTCACGGCCAACTCCGACGCGCACCGCGTCGTCCTCGACACCTGGAGGAACGGCGACTGGCCCGCCGGGCAGACCTTCGACACCACGGGCAGGCTGCCGGACCCGGTGGACACCGGCGCCCCGCAGCCGGGCAGCGACTTCTGGCCGGGCCAGTTCAGCCGCACCCATGTGGGCGTGACCCGCTACGGCTACCGCGCGGTGATGGCCGGACTGCGCGCGGGCCGGGTCTGGGTGGACCACGGGCATCTGCTGGACGGGCTGGAGGTGCGGCTGACGCGCGAGCACGACCACGGCCGGGGGGTCACCCTCGGCGGCCGGCTGCGGGTCCGCACGGGCGAGCGGCTCACCCTGAACGTCACCGTCACCACCGCCTCCCGCCCCAACCCCCGGGGGACCCTGCCGGAGCCGGCGCACGTCGACGTCGTCCGCGGCGCGGTCCGCGGCCCGGCCGCCGACCGCGACGGCTGGCGGGCGCCCGACACCAGGGTCACCTGGACGAAGGACGTCGGCGGCCGCACGGGGACGTACACCCTGCGCGTGCCGGTGATGGCCGGCGAGGAGTCCTTCTACGTCCGGCTGCGCGGCAGCGACGGCCGGCGGAACGGCGCGGGCTACCTGGGCGCGGCGGTCGACCCGCACGGGCCGGTCCCCCACGAGCCGGGGGACGGCGACCCGTGGGAGGACACGTGGTTCTACTCCAACCCGCTCTTCGTGGACGTCGTGCGCTGAGCGCCCCGTGGGGGGCGCGGGGCCGCGTCGGTGTGCGGTTCGGCCGTGTGGGCGGGGCCGGCCACACCGGCCCCGCCGTTCCCCACGGCGCTCACGCGTAGAACCGCGACAGGCTCTGCAGCACCGCGGCCGGCTTCGCTGCGCCCTCGATCTCGATGGTGCCGTCGACGGTGATCTGCACCCCGCCCGGCACCTCCTCGACCTCGGCGAGCCTGCCCACCAGGCGGATGCGGGAGCCGACCTTCACGGGCGAGGGGAAACGCACCTTGTTCAGGCCGTAGTTGACCTTCGTGGTGACGCCCTGGACGTCCAGCAGCTCGGTGAACAGCGGGATGAAGAGGGACAGCGTGAGGTAGCCGTGGGCGATGGGCGCGCCGAAGGGGCCGGCGGCGGCACGCTCGGGGTCCACGTGGATCCACTGGTGGTCGCCGGTGGCGTCGGCGAAGGTGTCGACGCGCTCCTGGGTGACCTCGGTCCACTCACTGGCGCCCAGGTCGCTTCCGGCCAGCTTCTTCAGCTCGTCGAGGCCGTTGACGGTGATGCTCATGTGCCGTTCCTCACTTGGGAGTCGATGCGGAGTCGCCGCCGAACCGGGAGCGCACCCGGGCTTTCAGCAGCTTGCCGGAGGCGGTGCGCGGAAGGTCGTCCGCGACCACGACGGACTTGGGGATCTTGTACTTGGCGAGGCGGCCCGCCAGGGAGGCCAGCACCTCGTCGGGGTCGAGTGCGGCGCCCTCGCGGGGTACGACGACCGCGCGCGGCACCTCGCCCCACTTGTCGTCGGGCACGCCGATGACCGCGCACTCGACGATGTCGGGGTGGGCGAGGAGCAGGTCCTCGATCTCGGCGGGGTAGACGTTCTCCCCACCGGAGATGATCATGTCCTTCATACGGTCGACGATGTACACGTAACCGTCTTCGTCGACGCGGGCCGCGTCCCCGCTGCGGAACCAGCCGTCGGCGAAGGAGGCGGCCGTCTCCTCGGGCAGCCCCCAGTAGCCGGGCATGACGTGCGGGCCGCGCACGACCACCTCGCCGGTCTCGCCGGCCTCGACCGGCGCCAGGTCGGGCCGTACGACCCGGACGTCGCTGAAGAAGTGCGGGACGCCGGCCGAGCCGGCCTTGCTGGTGGCGTGTTCGGCGTCCAGGAACAGGGTGCCGGGGGCGGCCTCGGTCATGCCGTAGCCCTGGAGGAAGGTCAGGCCGCGCTCCTGGTAGGCCGCGATCAGCGGGGTGGGGACCGGGGAGCCGCCGCAGGTGAGGATGCGCAGGGAGGACAGGTCCGCCTGCGGCCAGCGCGGGTGGCGGGCGATCTGGTCGAACATCGTCGGCACCCCGAACATGAAGGTGATGCGGTGCCGTTCGACCAGGTCGAAGGTGGTCTCCGGGTCGAAGGCCTCGACCAGGACGCAGGTGCCGCCCTTCAGCAGCACCGGCAGCGTCAGCATGTTGAGGCCGGCAGTGTGGAACAAGGGGGCGGAGACCAGGGCGCGTTCGTCGGCGATCAGGTCGGTGTCGACGAGGACGTTGATCGCGTTCCAGGTGAGGTTGCCGTGGGTGAGCATGGCGCCCTTGGGCCGGCCGGTCGTGCCGGAGGTGTACATGATGATGCAGGTGTCGTCGGCGCCGACCGGTTCGTCGACGGGGTCGTCCGCGGCCGACGCGAGCGCCTCCTCGTACTCGGCGCCGACCTCGACGTACGTGCGCACGTCGGTGCTGCCCGGCAGGCCGGCGACCAGGCCGGCGTGCGAGGGGCCGTAGAGGAGGGCCTTGGCGCCGGAGTCGGCGAGCTGGTAGGCGATCTCGGGTCCGGCGAGGCGGGTGTTGAGCGGCACGAAGACCGCGCCGAGCGTGCCGGCGGCGAACAGGGTCTCCAGGTAGGAGGGGTGGTTCGGGCCGAGGTAGGCGATGCGGTCGCCGCGGCGGACGCCCCGGGCGCGCAGGGCGTGCGCCAGACGCGTGGTGCGTGTATGCAAGGTGCGGTAGTCGGTCGACTGCCCGCCGTGGACCAGGGCGGTGCGGTGCGGGGTCTTGCGGGCCCGGCGTGCGGGCCACGACCCCAGTCCCTCATTGCGCATGTCCACGCCCCTTCACGGTGTGGTGAGCCCGAGCAGGCGGGCGGCGTTCTCCTTGAGGATTCTCGGCTTCACCTCGTCCTTGATCGTCAGCTTGTCGAAGTCGGCGAGCCAGCGGTCGGGGGTGAGGACGGGGAAGTCGGAGCCGAAGAGGACCTTGTCCTTCAGCAGCGTGTTGGCGTACTGCACGAGCTGCGGCGGGAAGTACTTCGGCGACCAGCCGGACAGGTCGATGTGCACGCCCGGCTTGTGCGTGGCGACGGCGAGGGCCTCGTCCTGCCAGGGGAAGGACGGGTGCGCCAGGATGATCCTCAGGTGGGGGAAGTCGGCGGCGACGTCGTCGACGTGCAGGGGGTTGGAGTACTTCAGCCGGATGCCGCCCCCGCCGGGCACTCCGGCGCCGATGCCGGTCTGGCCGGTGTGGAACAGGGCGATGGTGCCGGTCTCCTCGATCACCTCGTACAGGTCGTAGGCGACCGCGCGGTCGTTGGGGAAGAAGCCCTGGATGCTGGGGTGGAACTTGAAGCCCTTCACCCCGTACTCCTCGACCAGGCGGCGGGCCTGCCGGACACCCGCCTTTCCCCGGAAGGGGTCGATGGAGGCGAAGGGGATGAGGACGTCCGCGTTGGCGGCGGCCGCCTCGGCGACCTCCTCGTTGGGGACGGGGGCCGTGCCGGTCGCGGACTCGGCGTCCACCGTGAAGATCACGGCGGCCATGTTCCGCTCCCGGTAGTAGGCGGCCGTCTCCTCCAGGGTGGGCTTGCGCTTGCCCTCGACCTTGAAGTAGGCGGAGGAGGCGTCGTGCAGGTCGTCGTCCAGGGAGGCGTGGCCCTGGGAGGACACCTCCGCGTGGGTGTGGACGTCGATGGCGACGAGGTCGTCGACGTTCATGGAGCGCTGCATCACGCCTCCGGGAACTTGGGCGCCGGGATGCCGACCGTCTGGGGTTCGGCGCCGACCGAGGTGGGGAAGGCGGCGGCCAGGGTGTCGGGGGTCCAGCCGCCGTCGGCGTAGGCCGCGCGGATCTCCTGCGGATGCGACCAGAGTGCCACCTTGTCACCGCCGATGCCGATGGCCTGCCCCGTGATGCCGCGGGCGGCCTCGGAGGCGAGGAACGGGACCAGGGCCGCGCAGTCCTCCGGGGTGCCGAAGCCCTCGCCCTTGCGCAGGAAGTCCGGCAGCGGCTCGCCGCCCCGCATGGCCTCGACGTACGGGGCGAAGGCGGGGATGGTCTCGGTCATCGCGGTCGCGGCGACCGGGACGATGGCGTTGACGGTGATGTTCGCGCGGCCCAGCTCCATGGACCAGGTACGGGCCATGGCGGCGATGCCGGCCTTGGCGGCGGCGTAGTTCGTCTGCCCGAAGTTGCCGCGCTGGCCGGCCGGGGAGCCGACCAGGATCAGCGTGCCGCCCTCCCCCTGCTCGCGCATCCGGACGGCGGCGGCGCGGGCGCAGGTGAAGGTGCCCCTGAGGTGGGTGGTGATCACCGCGTCGAAGTCGTCGTCGGTCATCTTCCACAGCACCCTGTCGCGCAGGATGCCGGCGTTGGTGACCAGGACGTCGAGCCGGCCGAACTCCTCGACCGCGCGGGCGACCAGGCGTTCCGCGGCCTCGGTGGTGCCGACCGGGACCACCTCGGCGACGGCGGTGCCGCCCGCCTCGGTGATCGACTTCACGGCCTGCTCGGCGACCGCCTCGTCGACGTCGTTGACGACCACGGAGGCGCCGTGGGCGGCCAGGGCCCGGGCGTAGGCGAGGCCGAGGCCCCGGCCGCTGCCGGTGACGACGGCGGCCTTGCCGGTGAGATCGATGCTGGGCACGGGTGAGTCCCTTCACACGGTGATACGGGTGGTGCGGTTCGAGGCGCGCGGGGTGCGCCGCGCCGGACGCACCGGTGCGACGTCGCGGGACGCGCCGTCGCGGCCTCGCGGGGCGCGTGACGGTGCGCCGTCGCGAGAGGCGTGCGGTGCGGCTGCGAGATCGAAGCTAAGAGCAATAATTGTCGTCGTCAATAGTTGTTGCCGACCCGCGGGTGGGTCATGCTGGAATCTGCACGACGAACCGCGCCCCTCCGGCGCCGACCCAGGGAGCCCGCCATCGCCCGCCAGCGCCATGCCGTGAACGCCACCCCGATCGACGCGGACGAGCCGTGGATGCGCGGACTGCACGCGGACACGGGCTACCTCCTCTACCGGCTGGGCCTGCGCTCGGGGCAGCTGTTCAACACGTTCCTCCAGGAGTCGGGGCTGCGCCTGCGCCACTACGCGGTGCTGCGGTTCCTGGCCACCGCCGAGGGCGCTCTCCAGCGCGAACTGAGCGCCCGGCTCGGCTACGACCCGAGCGCGATCGTCGGACTCGTCGACGACCTGGAGAAGCTGGGCCTCGCCGAGCGCCGCCCGGCCCCCGACGACCGCCGCAGCCGGATCGTCGTCCTCACCGAGGACGGCCGCGCCTTCCTGCGCGGCACCGACGCGGCGGGCCTGCGGGTGACGAACGACCTGCTGGCCCCGCTCGACCTGGCCGAACGCGAGACGCTGCACGCCCTGCTGCTGCGGATCGCGGAGGACGGTCTCACCTGATGCCGCGCGAGGGGGGACAGTGACGCGGAGGAACCGCCTGCCATGACCACCCGCTCCGCGCCCGACCGGCTGCTGTCCGTGCTCGCCGCCTTCGACCACGCCCACCCGGAGCTGTCCCTCACCGCCATCAGCCGGCGGGCCGGGCTGACCCTGACCACCGCGCACCGACTGGTGGCCGCCCTCACCGAGTGGGGTGCCCTGGAGCGGGACGAGTCCGGCACGTACCACGTGGGTCTGCGGCTGTGGGAGGTCGCGGCGCTCGCCCCGCGCGGCCTCGCCCTGCGCCAGGCCGCCCTGCCCTACCTGGAGGACCTGTACGAAGCCACCCACGAGAACGTGCAGCTGGCGGTGCGGGACGGCCGCGAGGTCGTCTACACCGAGTGGCTCTCGGGGCATTCGGCGGTCGGCGTGCGCATCCGGGTCGGCGCCCGCTGGCCGCTGCACGTCACCGGCGTCGGCCTCGCCCTGCTGGCGTACGGCGGAACGGAGCTCCAGGAGGCGTACTGCGCGGCCCCGTTGTGCTCCTACACCGACCACACGATCACCGACCCCGCGCGGTTGCGCCGGGTGCTGGCCGAAGTGCGGCGCAGCGGTGTGGCGGTGAGCGACCGTCAGGTCACCGACGACGCCCTGTCGGTGGCCGCTCCGGTGCGCGGTCCGGGCGGTGCGGTGGTCGCCGCGGTGTCGGTCGTGGTGCCCTACGCGGACGCCCGGGTCCCGGTGCTGGTGCCGGCGGTGCGGCTCGCGGCGCGCGGGATCTCCCGGGCGCTGGGCTGGCAGCCGGACTGACCTCCCGAACGTCCCTCCCACCGGTGAGGCCCGGCCGTGGCCGCCTCGCGATGCTTACGGCCCCTGCCCCGAGGAGCCGCTCACACCATCGCCCACCCGGCCGCCCACCCCCCGCCGTCTCCCCCCGCGCCGCCCGCTCCCGGGCCGGGACGTCCCGGCCCGCACCCCACCGGCCCACCCGGCTCCGGGCGTTCGCCGCCTGGTGCGGATGCCGGCCCGCGGTCTGTCCAACGCCGGGATCGCCACGACGCCGTTCGTCGGCGAGCCCAGCGTGAAGACCCATGCTCACCGTCATCCTGCTCTGGGTGCTCTTCCTGCCGCTCGGCTGTCGAGCGGGCCGTCGCCGAGGTCCGTACGATCGCCGGGATCGCCGGGACCGCCGGGACCGCCGCCGTGCCCAACCCACTCGCGCCATTCATGGAGTGAACTCACCTGCGGCGGAAGGACTTTCACTGTTTCACCTCTTGACGACCGGAGGGGCCGGGAGCACATTGGGGCCACTGTGAGAGCGCTCTCAGAGTGCTCTGCGAGTTCTCTCGGAGTGCTCTCGAAGGCACCCGCGCACCCCACTCCGTACCCGAGAGGCACACCCCATGAGTGAAACCTCCGGCACTCCCCGCAGACGGCGGCGTCCCCTGAGGCGGGCGCTCGTCGCCGTCGTCGGCACACTCGGCCTCGCGGCGGCCGCCACCACGGTCGTCTCCCCGTCCGCGAACGCCTCCGCGCCCACGCCCCCCTCGGGCTGGACGCAGGTCTTCCTCGACGACTTCACCGGCGCCGCGGGCACCGGTGTCAACACCTCCCACTGGCAGTACGCCACGGGCACGTCCTATCCGGGCGGCCCCGCCAACTGGGGCACCGGCGAGGTCGAGACGATGACGAACAGCACGAACAACGTCTCGCTCGACGGCAACGGCAACCTGCGCATCACCCCGCTGCGCGACTCCGCCGGCCGCTGGACCTCGGGCCGTATCGAGACCAACCGCACCGACTTCCAGCCCCCGGCCGGCGGCAGGCTGCGCGTCGAGGCCCGGCTGCAGATGCCCAACGTCACCGGCACGGCCGCCGAGGGCTACTGGCCTGCGTTCTGGATGCTCGGCGCCCCCTACCGCGGCAACTACCAGAACTGGCCGGCCGTCGGCGAGCTGGACATCATGGAGAACGTCCACGGCCTGAACCGCGTGTGGGCGACGATGCACTGCGGCACCAACCCGGGCGGCCCGTGCAACGAGACCAGCGGCATCGGCAACTACACCGCCTGCCCGAACACCACCTGCCAGTCCGGCTTCCACACCTACACGATGGAGTGGGACCGCTCGGCGAGCCCCGAGGCGATCCGCTTCCTCGTCGACGGCGTGAACTTCCACACCGTCACCGCCAACCAGGTCGACGCGACGACCTGGAACAACGCCACCAACCACGGCTTCTTCATCATCCTGAACGTGGCGATGGGCGGCGCCTTCCCCGACGCCTTCGGCGGCGGCCTGGACGCGGACACCCGCTCGGGCGTCCCCATGGTCGTGGACTACGTCCAGGTGCTCCAGGCGTCGGGCGGCGGGAGCGGCACCACGCCTCCCCCGTCCGGCGGCCGTGACGCCTACGCCGCCATCCAGGCCGAGTCCTACGACGGCCAGTCCGGCGTGAGCACCGAGACCACCACCGACACCGGCGGCGGCCGGAACATCGGCTCCCTGGCCAACGGGGACTGGGCGCTCTTCCGGGGCGTCGACTTCGGGTCCACGGCGGCCACGCAGTTCTCCGCCCGGGTCGCGAGCGGCGCGGCGAGCGGCGTCAGCGGACTGGTCGAGGTGCGCCTGGACAGCCGGAGCAACGCGCCGGTCGGAAGCTTCGCGGTGGGCAACACGGGCGGCTGGCAGTCGTGGCGGACGATCCCGGCCAACATCAGCCCGGTCACCGGCACCCACGACGTCCATCTGACCTTCACCAGCGGTCAGCCCTCGGACTTCGTCAACGTGAACTGGTTCACCTTCGGCCGCTGAGAGGCGAGGTGGGCCCGACGGCCCGGGGGGAACGGCCGGCCCGGCGGCGTTTCAGCGCAGTTCCGCGCGGAACGCCGCCGGTGTCGTGTCCGTGTGCTGGTGGAAGAACTTGGAGAAGTTCGCCGCGTCGGGGAAGCCCACCGCCGCGCCGACCCGGCCGATCGGCAGCTCGGTGTGGGCCAGCAGGCGTTTCGCCTCCAGGACGACCCGCTTGTCGATGAACCCCTTCGGCGTCTCGCCGGTCGCGGCGCGGACCGCGCGCACGAGCGTGCGGCGGGAGTAACCGAGCGCGTCGGCGTAGGCGCTGACGCTGTGGTTGGTGGCGAAGTCCCGCTCCACGGCGTCCCGGAAGAGGGTGAAGGTGGTGTCGGCCTGACGGCGGGCCGCCTCCGCGGAGCTGGCCGCGAGATGCGCCAGGCGCAGCAGGAACGCGGTCAGGGAGTGCCGCAGCACCGAGGTGTGCAGGGTGAGGGGGAGGGTCGCGCTGTCCTCGTACTCCCGTTGCAGGTGGGCGAGGGAGGCGCGCAGGCCGGCCCACTGGGCGTCGTCGGGGTGCAGCAGGGGCGCGAGGTCGTACCGGTACAGGCCGGTGGCCTCGACGGTGGCGCGGGGCAGGAAGCCGGGCTGCATGGTCAGGACGGTTCCGCGGTACTCGCTCGACTTCGAGAAGCGGTGGACCTGGCCCGGGCGGATCCACAGGACGTCACCGGCCGTGGCCTCGTACTCGGCGAAGTCGACCATGTGACGGACGGGGCCGCCGGTGAAGAGCAGCACGACGTGGAAGTCGATCCGGTGCACCCGGTCCAGGGGCGCGTCGACGGCGTGCCAGGTGCGTTCGGTGCCGATGGGGCCGACGTGCATGCCGACGCCGCCGACGCTGAGGCCGACCGGGAAGGGGAAGGTTCTGATTCCGTCGCCGTCTTGGCCTGTTGTGTCCGCCATGTCCGTCCCGTGCCGCCTCGGTCGCGCCCCCGCACCCGCCGGGGTGTCCCACTTTCACCACAGCCTGGCACACGGAGACCTTCCCCCGAAAAAGTCAGACTTTTACTTTTGAACCCGTCAGACCAGCCACTTCGCTCGTATCGAGGACTTCTTGAAGATGAGCACGCAGACACCGGACAGCTTCGCATGGACCGAACTCGACCGGCGTGCCGTCGACACCGCACGCCTTCTGGCCGCGGATGCCGTGCAGAAGGTGGGAAACGGCCACCCCGGCACCGCCATGAGCCTCGCGCCGGCCGCGTACACGATCTTTCAGAAGGTGATGCGGCACGATCCGGCGGACCCGGAGTGGACCGGGCGTGACCGCTTCGTCCTCTCCCCCGGCCACACCTCGCTCACGCTCTACACGCAGCTCTTCCTCGCCGGCTACGAGCTGGAGCTGGACGACCTGAAGGCGTTCCGCACGCACGGCTCGAAGACGCCCGGCCACCCCGAGTACGGGCACACCGCCGGCGTCGAGACCACCACCGGCCCGCTCGGCCAGGGCGTCGCCAACGCCGTCGGCATGGCGATGGCCGCCCGCTACGAGCGCGGCCTGTTCGACCCGGAGGCCCCCGAGGGCACCTCCCCGTTCGACCACACCATCTGGGCGATCGTCTCCGACGGCGACCTCCAGGAGGGCGTCTCCGCCGAGGCCTCCTCCCTCGCCGGCCACCAGCGGCTCGGCAACCTCGTCCTCCTCTACGACGACAACCACATCTCCATCGAGGGCGACACCGCCACGGCGTTCTCCGAGGACGTGCTGAAGCGCTACGAGGCCTACGGCTGGCACACCCGGCGCGTCGCGCCCGCCGGGAACGGCGACATCGACGTCCACGCCCTGCACGCGGCCCTGCGGGCGGCGCAGGCGGAGACCGGGCGGCCGTCGATCATCGCGATGCGCACGATCATCGCCTGGCCGGCCCCGAACGCGCGGAACACCGAGGCCTCCCACGGTTCCGCGCTCGGCGACGACGAGGTGGCCGCCACCAAGCGCGTCCTCGGCTTCGACCCGGAGCAGACCTTCGAGGTGGCCGACGACGTCCTCGCCCACACCCGCGCCGCCCTCGACCGGGGCGCCGAGGCCCACGCCGCCTGGGACAAGCAGCTCGCCACCTGGCGCGGCGCCAACCCCGGGCGCGCGCAGCTCTTCGACCGGGTCGTCGCCGGTCAGCTCCCCGACGGCTGGGAGGACGCGCTGCCCGTCTTCGAGGAGGGCCGGTCCGTCGCCACCCGCGCGGCCTCCGGCAAGGTCCTCCAGTCGCTCGGCGCGGTCCTCCCCGAACTGTGGGGCGGCTCCGCCGACCTGGCGGGCTCCAACAACACCACCATCGACAAGACGTCGTCGTTCCTGCCGCAGGGCAACCCGCTGCCCGGGGCGGACCCGTACGGCCGCACCGTCCACTTCGGCATCCGCGAGTTCTCGATGGCCGCGGAGATGAACGGCATCGCCCTGCACGGCAACACCCGTGTCTACGGCGGTACCTTCCTGGTGTTCTCCGACTACATGCGCAACGCCGTGCGCATGTCGGCGCTGATGCAGCTGCCGGTGACGTACGTGTGGACGCACGACTCCATCGGGCTCGGCGAGGACGGCCCGACCCACCAGCCGGTCGAGCACCTGGCCGCGCTGCGCGCCATCCCCGGCCTGAACGTGGTCCGCCCGGCCGACGCCAACGAGACCGCGATCGCCTGGGCCGAGATCCTCAGGCGGCACGCCACCCGGCCGGCCCCGCACGGCCTGGCCCTCACCCGCCAGGGCGTCCCGACCTACGCGCCCGACCCGGACGCGGCACGCGGCGGTTACGTCCTGAAGGAGGCCTCCACCCGGGCTCCGGACGTCGTCCTCATCGCCACCGGCTCCGAGGTGCGGCTCGCCGTCGCCGCGCGCGAGCGGCTGGAGGCCGAGGGGATCGGGACGCGGGTGGTGTCGATGCCGTCCGTGGAGTGGTTCGAGGAGCAGCCGCGCGCCTACCGCGACCGGGTGCTTCCGCCGTCGGTGAAGGCCCGCGTTGCGGTCGAGGCGGGTATCGGTCTGACGTGGTACCGGTTCACGGGTGACGCAGGACGCATCGTCTCCCTCGAACACTTCGGCGCCTCCGCCGACGCCGGCACCCTCTTCGCCGAGTACGGCTTCACCCCCGAGAACGTCGCCGCCGCTGCCCGGGAATCGCTGGCCGCCGCGCGTGGTTGATCCGATCGCCAGAAAGAAGATGATCACAGTGACCGAAGCATCCGCCGCCGCGGGAGCGCTCAGGCGCCTGACCGACGAAGGCGTGTCGGTCTGGCTGGACGACCTGTCGCGCACGCGCATCACGTCCGGCGACCTCGCCCGCCTCGTCGCGACGCGGCACGTCGTCGGCGTCACCACCAACCCGTCCATCTTCCAGGCCGCCATCGGCTCCGGTGCGGGCTACGAGGAGCAGCTCGCCGAGCTGGCCGCGCGGGGCGTGACGGTCGACGAGGCCGTACGGATGATGACGACCGCGGACGTGCGGGCCGCCGCCGATGTCCTGCATTCCGTGTACACGAGCTCCGGTGGTCGCGACGGCCGGGTCTCCATCGAGGTCGACCCCCGCCTCGCCCACGACACGGCGGCCACGATCGCCGAGGCCAAGCAGCTCGCCTGGCTGGTCGACCGCCCCAACGTCATGATCAAGATCCCGGCGACGAAGGCCGGTCTCCCGGCGATCACCGAGGTCACCGGCCTCGGCATCAGCGTCAACGTCACGCTGATCTTCTCGCTGGAGCGCTACCGCGAGGTCATGGACGCCTATCTCGCCGGCCTGGAGAAGGCGCAGGCGGCGGGCCTGGACCTGTCGACGATCCACTCCGTCGCCTCCTTCTTCGTCTCCCGCGTCGACTCCGAGATCGACAAGCGGCTGACGGTCCTCGGCACGGACGAGGCCCTCGCGCTGAAGGGGCGGGCGGCGCTCGCCAACGCCCGGCTCGCCTACGAGGCGTACGAGGAGGTCTTCGCCGGGGACCGCTGGACCGCCCTCGGCGGCGCCAGGGCGAACAAGCAGCGTCCGCTGTGGGCGTCCACCGGCGTGAAGGATCCCGCGTACAAGGACACGCTGTACGTCGACGAGCTGGTGGCCCCCGGCACCGTCAACACCATGCCGGAGGCCACCCTCGACGCCGTCGCCGGCCACGGCGCGATCACCGGGAACACGGTGACCGGCGGCTACGCCCAGGCCCGCGCCGACCTCGCCGCCGTGGAAGCGCTCGGCATCTCCTACGACGAGGTCGTCACCCGGCTGGAGGAGGAGGGCGTCGCCAAGTTCGAGGCGGCGTGGCAGGAGCTGCTGGACACGGTCACGAAGTCGCTGAACAGCAAGGGAGTTGACGCGGAATGAGCATCCCCGTGTGGAACAACCCGCTCCGGGACGCCCGCGACCGGCGGCTGCCGCGCATCGCGGGCCCGTCCGGGCTCGTCATCTTCGGGGTGACCGGCGACCTGTCCCGCAAGAAGCTGATGCCGGCCGTCTACGACCTCGCCAACCGCGGTCTGCTGCCGCCGGGCTTCTCGCTCGTCGGCTTCGCCCGCCGCGACTGGGAGGACCAGGACTTCGCGCAGGTCGTCCACGACGCGGTGCGCGAGCACGCGCGGACCCCGTTCCGCGAGGAGGTCTGGCAGCAGCTCGCCGAGGGCATGCGGTTCATCCCCGGCGACTTCGACGACGACGCGGCGTTCAAGCAGCTGCGCGACGCCGTCGAGGAGCTGGACTCCTCCCGCGGCACCGGCGGCAACTTCGCCTTCTACCTCTCCGTACCGCCGAAGTTCTTCCCGAAGGTCGTCGAGCAGCTGAAGAAGCACGGGCTGGCGAACGCGCCGGAGGGCTCGTGGCGGCGGGCGGTGATCGAGAAGCCGTTCGGGCACGACCTGGCGAGCGCGCGGGAGCTGAACACGATCGTGCACGACGTGTTCGAGCCCGACCAGGTGTTCCGCATCGACCACTACCTCGGCAAGGAGACCGTCCAGAACATCCTGGCGCTGCGCTTCGCCAACCAGATGTTCGAGCCGATCTGGAACCGTTCGTACGTCGACCACATCCAGATCACGATGGCCGAGGACATCGGCATCGGCGGCCGCGCCGGCTACTACGACGGCATCGGCTCGGCGCGCGACGTCATCCAGAACCACCTGCTCCAGCTGATGGCGCTCACCGCGATGGAGGAGCCCGCCTCCTTCGACGCGGCCTCGCTGCTCACCGAGAAGCTGAAGGTCCTGCGGGCCGTGAAGCTGCCGGAGGACCTCGGCGGGCACACCGTGCGGGCGCAGTACGCGGGCGCCTGGCAGGGCGGCGAGAAGGTGCGCGGCTACCTGGAGGAGGACGGCATCGACCCGGCGTCCACGACGGACACCTACGCGGCCGTCCGGCTGAACGTCGACAACCGCCGCTGGGCGGGCGTCCCCTTCTACCTGCGCACCGGCAAGCGTCTCGGCCGCCGCGTCACCGAGATCGCGGTCGTCTTCCAGCGCGCCCCGCACTCCCCCTTCGACTCCACCGCCACCGAGGAACTCGGCCAGAACGCCATCGTCATCCGCGTCCAGCCCGACGAGGGCGTGACCGTCCGCTTCGGCTCCAAGGTGCCGGGCACCTCCATGGAGATCCGGGACGTGACGATGGACTTCGCGTACGGCGAGTCCTTCACGGAGTCCAGCCCGGAGGCGTACGAACGTCTCATCCTGGACGTGCTGCTCGGCGACGCCAACCTCTTCCCGCGCCACCAGGAGGTGGAGGAGTCCTGGAGGATCCTCGACCCGATCGAGGAGTACTGGGCCACCCACGGCAGGCCGGCCACGTACGCGTCGGGCAGCTGGGGACCCGAGGAAGCCGACGAGATGCTCGCACGAGACGGACGGAGCTGGCGCAGGCCATGAAGATCGACCTGACCGACACCACGGCAAGCAGGATCAACAAGGCGCTGGTGCAGGGTCGCCGCGCCATCGGCACACCGGCCGTGGGCATGGTCCTGACGATGGTCATCGTCACGGACGAGGAGAACGCCTACGACTCGATCAGGGCGGCCGAGCAGGCCTCGCACGAGCACCCCTCGCGCACCCTGGTCGTCATCAAGCGGCACGCCCGCACCCCCCGCGACCGCACCAACTCCCACCTCGACGCCGAGGTGAGGGTGGGCGCCGACGCCGGCACCGGCGAGACGGTGGTGCTGCGGACGTACGGCGAGGTCTCCGACCACGCCGACTCCGTCGTCCTGCCGCTGCTGCTGCCGGACGCGCCGGTCGTCGTGTGGTGGCCGGTGGACGCGCCCGCGAACCCGGCCAAGGACCCGCTGGGGGCGCTCGCCCAGCGCCGGATCACCGACATGTACGCCGTGGAGCGGCCGCTGGAGGCGCTGGAGGCGCGGGTGCGGTCGTACGCGCCCGGCGACACCGACCTCGCGTGGACCCGGCTGACGCCGTGGCGTTCGATGCTGGCGGCGGCCCTGGACCAGGCGCGGGTGCCGATCACGTCGGCGGCCGTCGAGAGCGAGGCCGACAACCCCAGCGCCGAACTGCTCGCGCGCTGGCTGGAGGCCCGGCTGAACGTGCCCGTCGACCGGGTCGTCACCGCCGGCCCGGTCGTCACGGCCGTGCGCCTGGGCACCGCGAACGGCGAGATCGTCATCGACCGCCCCGAGGGCCCGCTGGCCACGCTGACCCTGCCGGGCCAGCCGTCGCGCACCCTCGCGCTGAAGGTCCGCGCCACCTCCGAACTCATCGCCGAGGAGCTGCGGCGCCTCGACGCGGACGAGATGTACGCCGTCGCCCTGCGGGGCGACGACACCAGGGAGAACGTCTGAGATGTCCGACACCCCGAAGCTCACCCTGCGGCCCGAGTGGGCCGCTCTGGAGGACCACCGCGCCCACTGGCACGCGCACCTGCGCGAGCTGTTCGCGGCGGACCCCGGACGCGCGCAGCGGTACGTGGCGCGCGTCGGCGACCTGCGCATCGACTACTCCAAGCACCTGGTCACCGACGAGACCCTCGCCCTGCTGCGGGAACTCGCCGCCGCCACCGACGTGTCCGGGCTGCGCGACGCCATGTTCCGCGGCGAGAGGATCAACATCACGGAGCGGCGGGCGGTGCTGCACACCGCGCTGCGCGCTCCGGCGGACGCCGTGATCGAGGTCGACGGCGAGAACGTCGTGCCGCGGGTCCACGCGGTCCTCGACCGGATGACGGACTTCGCCGACCGGGTGCGCTCCGGCGAGTGGACCGGGTACACGGGCCGGCGTATCCGCAACGTCGTCAACATCGGCATCGGCGGCTCCGACCTGGGCCCGGCGATGGCGTACGAGGCGCTGCGCGCGTACACGGCACGGGAGCTGACGTTCCGTTTCGTGTCGAACGTGGACGGCGCCGACCTGCACGAGGCCGTGCGGGACCTGGACCCGGCGGAGACGCTGTTCGTCGTCGCGTCCAAGACGTTCACCACGATCGAGACGATCACCAACGCGACCTCGGCCCGCTCCTGGCTGCTGGCGGGGCTGGGCGGCGAGGAGAAGGCGGTCGCGCGGCACTTCGTCGCCCTGTCGACCAACGCCGGGAAGGTCGCCGACTTCGGCATCGACGTCGACAACATGTTCGAGTTCTGGGACTGGGTCGGCGGCCGCTACTCCTACGACTCGGCGATCGGCCTGTCGCTGATGATCGCGATCGGTCCGCGGCGGTTCCGGGAGATGCTCGACGGGTTCCGGATCGTCGACGACCACTTCCGCACCGCGCCCCCCGAGGCCAACGCCCCGCTCCTCCTCGGCCTGCTGGGCATCTGGTACGGCAACTTCTTCGACGCCCAGTCGCACGCCGTGCTGCCGTACTCGCACTACCTGTCGAAGTTCACCGCCTACCTCCAGCAGCTCGACATGGAGTCCAACGGCAAGTCGGTGGACCGCGCGGGCCGGCCCGTCCAGTGGCAGACCGGGCCGGTGGTGTGGGGCACGCCCGGCACCAACGGGCAGCACGCCTACTACCAGTTGATCCACCAGGGCACGAAGCTGATCCCGGCCGACCTGATCGGCTTCGCCCGCCCCGTCGACGAGCTGGGCGACGACCTCAAGGCGCAGCACGACCTGCTGATGGCCAACCTGTTCGCGCAGGGGCAGGCGCTCGCCTTCGGCAGGACCGCGGACGAGGTCCGCGCGGAGGGGGTGCCCGAGGAGCAGGTCGCGCACCGCACCTTCCCGGGCAACCACCCCACCACCACCATCCTCGCCCGCGAGCTGACCCCGTCCGTCCTCGGGCAGCTCATCGCCCTCTACGAGCACAAGGTGTTCGTCCAGGGCGCGGTCTGGGACATCGACTCCTTCGACCAGTGGGGCGTGGAACTCGGCAAGGTCCTCGCCAAACAGGTCGAACCCGCCCTGACCCGGGGCGCCGACGTCCCCGGTCTGGACTCCTCCACCGCCGCCCTCGTGGCCGCCTACCGCGAACTGAAGGAAGTGCACTGACATGCAGTTGGGTCTGATCGGTCTCGGCAGGATGGGCGGCAACATGCGCGAGCGGATCCGCCGCGCCGGCCACACCGTCGTCGGCTACGACCGCAACCCCGAGCTGTCCGACGTGAGCGGCCTCGCCGAACTCGTCGACCGGCTCCAGGCGCCGCGCACCGTCTGGGTGATGGTCCCGGCCGGCGCGCCCACCCAGTCCGTCATCGACGAGCTGGGCGGCCTCCTGGAGGCCGGCGACACGGTCGTCGACGGCGGCAACTCCCGCTGGACGGACGACGAGAAGCACGCCGCGGAGCTGGGAGCCAAGGGCATCGGCTTCGTCGACGCGGGCGTCTCGGGCGGCGTGTGGGGCCTGGAGAACGGCTACGCCCTGATGGTCGGCGGCGACAAGGAGCACGTCGACCGCGTCCGGCCGGTCTTCGACGCGCTCAAGCCGGAGGGCCCGTACGGCTACGTCCACGCGGGCAGGGTCGGCGCCGGGCACTTCTCGAAGATGGTCCACAACGGCATCGAGTACGCCATGATGCAGGCCTACGCCGAGGGCTGGGAGCTGCTGGAGAAGGTCGACTCGGTCACCGACGTCCGCGAGGTCTTCCGCTCCTGGCAGGAGGGCACGGTCATCCGGTCCTGGCTGCTGGACCTCGCGGTCAACGCCCTCGACGACGACGAGCACCTCGACAAGCTGCGCGGCTACGCGGAGGACTCCGGCGAGGGCCGCTGGACCGTGGAGGCCGCCATCGACAACGCGGTGCCGCTGCCGGCGATCACCGCGTCCCTGTTCGCGCGGTTCGCCTCCCGTCAGGACGACTCGCCGCAGATGAAGATGATCGCGGCGCTGCGCAACCAGTTCGGCGGCCACGCCGTCGAGTCGGCGAAGAAGGCGTAGCCCGGCCGTGGGGGATCTCCTGCTGGTCCGTCACGGGGAGACGCGGTGGAGCCTGTCGGGGCAGCACACCGGCTTCACCGACCTGCCCCTCACCGAGCACGGCGAGGAGCAGGCCAAGTCCCTCGCTCCGCTCCTCTCCGGCCGGGCCTTCTCGCTGGCGCTCACCAGCCCGCTGCACCGCGCCGTCCGCACCGCCGACCTCGCGGGCATCACCGGCGCCGTACCCGAACCCGACCTGCACGAGTGGGACTACGGGGCCTACGAGGGCGTCACCACCGCCGAGATACACCGCACCCGTCCCACCTGGGACCTGTGGACCGACGGCGTGCCACCCGGCCCGGACGGTCATCCCGGCGAGTCGCCCGAGGAGGCCGGACGGCGTGTCGACCGGGTGCTGTCCCGGGTCGACGCGGCGCTCCCGGCCGGTGACGTCGTCCTCGTCGCCCACGGGCACGTCCTCCGGGTGCTGACGGCCCGCCGGCTCGGGCTGCCGCCCGCGGACGGGCGGCTGTTCCAGCTGGCCACGGGCACGGTCAGCCGTCTGTCGACGGAGCACGGGCGGCCGGTCGTCGCGGAGTGGAACGTCCGGCCGTAGCCGGTTGACACCGACCGGGGGGCCCGCCAGAGTCGCGGCTGATGGAGATCGACGATCTGACACCGGCCGAACAGCGCGTCTGGCGGGCCTTCGCCACGGCGAGGACCGTGGACTTCCGGGCGGACCGCGAGGCGGGGGGTCCGGAACCGGCCCTGCGGGCGGCCGTGTTGCGGGCGCTGCTCCTCAACGGCCCCAGGGAACCGGGCGAGGTGGCGGCCCTCAGGGTGGTGGGAGCCCGCATCACCGGCGTGCTGGACCTGCGGTACGCGACCGTCGACAGCGTGATCCGCCTGAACCACTGCCGCTTCGAGGAGACGCCCCGCCTGGCCGGCGCCCAGTTCAACTACGTCACCCTGCGCGACTCCGTGCTGCCCGGCCTGGCGGCGGCGCACACCCGGATCGACGGCGGACTGCGCCTGACCCGCTGCCGTGTCGACGGCCCCGTGCACCTCAGCCGCGCCCAGATCTCCGGAGCGCTGTACCTCGACGGGGCGGAGATCACCACGACCGACCCCGCGGACCCCGTGCTCCAGCTCAACCAGGTCTCCATCGACGACGACCTCTGCGCCCGCGGCCTGCGCGCCCGGGGACTGATCCGGCTCGACGGCGCGAGCGTGGCCGGCTCCATCGACCTGGACGACGCCGAACTGAGCAACCCCGGCGCCCACGTCCTGGACGGGGAGTCCCTCGACGTCGGCGCCAACTTCCTCGGCCGCCGGCTGCGCGCCCACGGCCGGATCGATCTGCGCGGCGCCCGCATACCCGGCCGGGTCGACCTGCTGTACGCGACGCTCGCGGGCCCCGGCGACACCGCCCTGCGCGCCAGCAGCTGTGTGATCGGCGAGCTGTGGCTGCGCGGGGGCCCGCCGGTCGAGGGCCGGCTCAATCTGCGGCGCGCCGAGATCAACCAGCTCCACCTGGAGCCGGAGATGCTGCCCGGCCAGGTGCGCCTGCTCGACCTCACCTACACCTTCCTCACCCCGCACGAGCCCGCCGAGCGCCGGCTGCCGATGCTGGAGCGCGACGACGGCGCGTTCGACCCGCACGCCTACGAGCAGCTCACCGCCGCCTACCGCAACACCGGCGACGACCGGGCCGCCCGGCTGGTGCAGCTGGCCAAGCTGCGCCGGCACCGGAGCACGCTCCCCTGGTACGGCCGGCTGTGGGGGCACCTCCAGGACGCGGCCGTCGGCTACGGCTTCCGCCCGCTGCGGGCCGCCGTCTGGCTGCTGTCGCTGCTCGCGGCCGGCTCGGTCGCCTTCGCGCTGGAGCACCCGCGCGCGCTCAAGGCGTCCGAGGCCCCCGACTTCGACCCGGTGTTCTACACCCTGGACCTGCTGCTGCCGGTCATCTCCTTCGGGCAGGAATCCGCGTTCGCCCCGTCCGGCTGGCACCAGAGCCTGTCGTACGTGCTGATCCTCACCGGCTGGATCCTGGCCACGACCGTCGTCGCCGGTGTGACCAGGACGGTCAGCCGCCAGTAGGTCAGCGCGCGGCGTGCTGGGCCGCCAGCCGCACCGGCGCGTTCACGGCGCCGTAGCCCCGGTAGCCGCCGTCCCGCTGGACGAGTTCGAAGAAGACCCGGCCGACGGTGTGCGTGTAGCAGTGCCGGAACTCGCCGTGCGCGTCCCGGTCGTAGAGGATGCCGAGTTCGCGGTAGGTCTCCAGCTCGCCGTCGGCGAACTCGTACCGGGCGGCGAGGTCGTCGTAGTAGTTCGCGGGGATCGGCAGCAGGCGGCCGCCGGCCTCGGTGAAGCGGCGGGCCGCCGCGACCACGTCGTCGGTGGCCAGGGCGATGTGCCGGGCGTGGGCGGTGGCGTCGGCGGGTGCCGCGCCGACCGTGAGGGGGATGCGGACGCCGCCGTCGGCGGTGCTGACGGCGCGGCTGCGCAGCAGGCCGTAGGGGTCGGCGACGTCGACGCTCTCCTGGGCGTCGAGACCGAGGACCCCGCGGTGGAAGAGGACGGCCTCGTCGAAGTGGTGCCAGGGCTGGGTGAGGGAGAGGTGGTCGATGCGGACGGCGGCCCCGGGTGCGGGGGTGCCGGCGAGGTCCTCGAAGTCGGCGCGCCAGTCGGGCAGTCCGGGGCGGTGCGTGGCGCACAGGAAGAGTTCCGTGCCGTCGGGCGCGGCCACCGCGTCGAGGGGCGCGTCCCCGGCGGCGCGGCGGCGCGGCAGGACCGGGGCGAGCAGCGCCTCGGCGCGGCGGGCGGCGGCGGCCGGGTCGGGCGACTCCAGGCCCACCGCGGCCAGGCGGGTGCCGTCGGTGGGGGTCCCCCCGCTCGCGCGGAGCCGGGTGTGGGGGAGGGCGGGGCCGGTGTTGACCAGGACCCGGGCCTCGCCCTGTTCCCACAGCTCGACGGGCTTGCCGCGGTGGCGGGCGGTGCGGGCGAAGCCGAGGGAGCCGAGGAGCGCGGAGACCGGCTCGGCGTCCGGGGTGACCAGCTCGGCGAAGGCGACCCCGGTGGGGACGACCGGCGCGGGCAGGGCGCCGAGCCCCGCCTCCTCCTGGAGGAGCAGCAGGGAGCGGCGGGCGTCGACGGCGGTCGGGCCGGCCTCGGCCTGCCGGAAGACGTCGTTGAAGACCTCCAGGGAGAGCGGGCCGTCGTAGCCGGCGCGCAGCACGTGGCGCAGCAGGCCCGCCACGTCGAAGCCGCCCTGGCCGGGGAAGCGGCGGTGGTGACGGGACCACTGCAGGACGTCCATGGCGGGCAGCGGGGCGTCGGCGAGCTGGAGGAAGAAGATCTTCTCGCCGGGGATGTCCGCGATGCCTTCCAGGTCCTTGGGTCCGCGGCTCCGGGAGAGGATGTGGAAGCTGTCCAGGCAGGTGCCGAGCGCCGGGTGGCCGGCGGTCTCGACGATGTGCCAGGCGTGGTCGTAGGTGCTGACGTGCCGTCCCCAGGCGAGCGCCTCGTAGGCGACGCGGATCCCGAAGTCCTGGGCGAGGTCGGCGAGTTCGTACAGCTGCTGGGCGGCGAGCGCGTCGTCGTCCTCGGCGAGCGGGGAGACGCTGGAGCAGACCAGGACCAGGTCGGCGCCGAGCCGGTTCATCAGGGCGAACTTGGCGCGGGCGCGGCGCAGGGTGCGGGCGAACTCCCCGGCGGGCACCGCCTCCATGTCCCGCATCGGCTGGTACAGGTCGATGCCCAGGCCCAGATCGGCGCAGCGGGCGCGGATCTCCTCGGGGGTGAGGGGGCTGGCGAGCAGGTCGTTCTCGAAGATCTCGACGCCGTCGAAGCCGGCCCGGGCGGCGGCGGTGAGCTTCTCCGTGAGGGAGCCGCTCAGGGAGACGGTGGCGATGGACGTACGCACCGGGGGTGCCTCTTTTCCTGCGTCGGGCCGTGCTCGTTCGGGAGCCGCCGGGCCACTGGGGTCACGTGGACTGCGGGAGCCGCGGGGCCGTGGGAGGGCCGCGGGGCTGTTTCGGAGCCGCGGGGCTGTTTCGGGGCCGCGGGGCTGTTGCGGGCCTCGGGGCTGTTTCGGGGCCGCGGGGCTGTTGCGGGCCTCGGGGCTGTTTCGGGGCCGCGGGGCTGTTGCGGGCCTCGGGGTTATTTCGGGGCCGGGACCGCGCCGGCCAGGTCGGTGATGTCCGCGAGCATCCGCGCGCTGTCGGGTTCCCGGCCGGTGAACAGGCGGAACGCGTCCGCGGCCTGGAAGACGGCCATGCCGCCGCCGTCGAGGGTGGCGCAGCCCGCCGCCCGGGCGGTGCGCAGCAGCCGGGTCTCCAGCGGCCGGTAGACGACCTCGGCCACCCACAGCCCCGGGGTCAGCAGTCCGGCGGGGACGGGCAGGCCGGGGTGGGCGGCCATGCCGGTGGGGGTGGCGTGCACCAGGCCGCCGACGCCGTCGGCGCGGGCGAGCAGACCGGCGAGGCGGTCCGGCCCGGCGGCGGCCGCCCGGTCGGCGCCGAAGTGCCGGTTCAGGGAGTCGGCGAGGGCGGCGGCCCGCTCGGGCAGCGCGTCCACCACGGTCACGCGGCCGGCGCCGAGGGTGAGCGTGGCGAACGCGACGGCCGCCCCCGCGCCGCCCGCGCCGAGTTGCACCACCCGCTCCAGCGGCGCGTCGGGCAGCCCGCGCGCGAAGGAGGCGGCGAAGCCGGTGACGTCCGTGTTGTGGCCGACCGCCCGGCCGTCGTCGAAGACCACGGTGTTGACCGCGCCGAGCGCCCGCGCCTGCGGCGTCAGGGCGTCGAGGTGGGGGATGACGAGCTGCTTGCACGGGTGCGTGATGTTCAGTCCGTCGAAGCCGAGGTCGCGGGCGGCCCGCACCAGGTCGCCGACCGCCTCCGGCGGCACGCCCAGGACGTCGATGTCGATCAGCCGGTACAGGTAGCGCAGCCCCTGCCGGTCCGCCTCCCGCTCGTGCAGGGCCGGGCTGAGCGACGGGCCGATGCCGGAGCCGATCAGCCCGACGAGATACGAGTCCTTGGTCACGCGGACCTCCTGGCGGCCTAATGTACGAACTGGTGAGTTACTCATAACATCGATTCCGGTCTGCGGGGAAGCCCTCCCGTCCCACGGGAGGCGATCGGGCTTCTAGAATCCCGACACGCGAGTGAGAAGCGCCCTACGCCCGAAGGAACCCGATGACCAGCGTCGACGAACCGGCACGACCCGGCGGGCGGATCCGTGACGCCGCCCGCACCCAGGCCGAGATCCTCGACGTGGCCACCCAGGAGTTCGCCCGGGTCGGCTACGCCGGCGCCCGCGTGGACGACATCGCCGCCCGCACCCGCACCACGAAGCGGATGATCTACTACTACTTCGGCGGCAAGGAGCAGCTGTTCACCGCCGTCCTGGAGCGCGCCTACGGCGTGATCCGCGAGGCCGAGCAGCAGCTCGACGTCGAGCACCTGGACCCGGTCGCGGCCATCCGCCGGCTGGCGGAGCTGACCTTCGACCACCACGAGCAGCACCCGGACTTCATCCGCCTGGTCAGCATCGAGAACATCCACGAGGCCGAGCACATCGCCGCCTCCGAGAAGCTCGGCAGGATCGGCTCCCCCGCGCTGGACGTCATCCGCCGCATCCTGGCCGCCGGACAGGAGTCCGGCCTGTTCACGGCCGACGTCGACGCCGTCGACCTGCACGCGATGATCAGCTCGTTCTGCTTCTTCCGGGTGGCCAACCGGCACACCTTCGGCGCCCTGTTCGGGCGGGACCTGGTCGACCCGGCGCAGCGCGAGCACTACCGCACCATGCTCGGCGACATGGTGATCGCCTACCTGACGGCGGAGCGGGCGGCCGGCTGAGGCCCGTCCCCTCGAGGCCGCGCGGGACCCCTTGACACCGGCGAAACGCGGGCGCAACATCCCTACCCAACCGCTATTAACTATCCAGTGCGTTAATTGAGCCGGGTAGCGCCCGGCAGAGCCGCCCCACCACCCCAGGGATCCGGCCCCTTCCCCCCTCCCTCGTCTTCCCCCACTCCGCCCTACGGTGGAGTCCCCCCGAAGGAGCACGCCGTGTCCGTCCCCGCAGCACCCCACGACGCCGCCCCGCCCGGCCAGCCCAGGAAAGCCGCGACCGCCGCCTGGATCGGCAGCGCCCTGGAGTACTACGACTTCTTCATCTACGGCAGCGCGGCGGCGCTGATCTTCCCGGAGGTCTTCTTCGACGCGTCCGACCCGGCCACCGCGACCCTGTTGTCGCTGGCCACCTTCGGTGTCGCCTACGCGGCCCGCCCGGTCGGCGCGCTCTTCCTGGGGCACTTCGGGGACCGGGTGGGCCGCAAGAAGATCATGGTGTTCACGCTCATCCTCATGGGCGTGTCGACGTTCCTCATCGGCTGTCTGCCGACCCGCGACCAGGTCGGGACGCTCGCCCCGGTGCTGTTGGTGCTCTGCCGGGTGCTGCAGGGCATCTCCGCGGCCGGCGAGCAGGCCAGCGCCAACTCGATGACGCTGGAGCACGCACCGCCGCACCGGCGCGGCTTCTTCACCAGTTTCACCCTCAGCGGCACGCAGGGCGGTCAGCTCCTGGCCACGCTGGTCTTCATCCCCATCGCGGCACTGCCCGAGGAGCAGTTGCTGTCGTGGGGCTGGCGGGTGCCGTTCTGGCTGAGCATCGCGGTCGCCGTCGTCGGCTACGTCATCCGCCGCAAGCTCGACGAGACCCCGGCCTTCGCCCAGCAGGCCACCGGCGAGGGTGTCGCCAAGCTGCCGTTGGCGGTGCTGCTGCGCGAGCACTGGGCGGACGTGCTGCGGGTGATCGCGGGCGCGCTGGTCGCCTCGGTCTCCACGATCTTCACGGTGTGGGCGCTGGCGTACGCCACCGGCGACTCGGTCGGGATGAGCCGCTCCTCCATGCTGTGGGTGGGCGCGCTGGCCAACCTGGTCGCGCTGGCGGCCATCCCCCTGTGGGCCACGCTGTCCGACCGCATCGGCCGCCGCCCGGTGTTCCTGATCGGCGCGGCCGGCAGCGCGGCGGCGATGTTCCTCTACCTGTGGGCGATCTCCACCGGCTCCTACCCCCTGACCCTGGTCCTCGGCATCGTCGCCTTCGGTGTCGTCTACAGCGCCGCGAACGGCGTGTGGCCCGCCTTCTACGGCGAGATGTTCTCCACCCGGGTCCGCCTGTCCGGCATGGCGATCGGCACGCAGATCGGCTTCGCCGTGGCCGGCTTCGCGGTCACCTTCGCCGCGCGGATCGCCGGCCCGGACGGCGACGACTGGTCGGCGGTGGCCCTGTTCACGGCGGCGCTGTGCGTACCGCCGGTGATCGCCGCCCTGTCGGCGCGGGAGACGGCGAAGGTGCCGACGGAGCGGCTGGGCGGGCGCACCGGCCGGGAGGCGGCCCAGCCGGAGACGGTGACGGCCTGAGCGGTCCGCTCCCCGGCTCCCCGAGCCCTCGACGCCCGTCGCGGCGGCGCCGAGGGCTCGGGCACGCGGTCACGGCGGGCACGCCCCACCGCCGGTCACCCCACGACGACGGCCCGTCCTCGACGACGGCCCGTCCTCGGCGTCGGCCCGTCCTCGGCTACGTGTCGTCGTCCCTCTTCGGGATGCCGTACGCCCGCTCCACCCGCAGGCGCACCACCAGACGCCGGTCGCGGACCATGGTCGCACGGTAGTCCTCCCAGTCGGGGTGCTCGCCCAGGACGTCGCGGTAGAGGCGGACGAGTTCCTCGACGGTCTCGTCGTAGGGGTGCCCGGCGACGGGCGAGAGCTCGGCGGTGCCCTCGGCGACCGTGTAGGCGCGCCGGTCGGGGCTGGACACGTGGTACGAGGCGCGGGGATCCCGGCGCAGGTTGCGGGTCTTGGCGCGGTCGTCCGTGACGGAGATCCGGATGACGCCCTCGTCCGGGTAGTAGTGGTGGCTGACGTTCGACAGCTGGGGACGGCCGTCGCGCTTGAGGGTGACCAGTACCCCGCCCCGGCCGTCGGAGAGCAGCGCGAGCAGGGCGTGCCGCGTCGTGTCCTGAGTCATGTGCGGCACAACCTCCCGGGGAGCCGTCCGCATTCCCCGGCCGTAGACAGTGTCTACCCCGCGCTGGTAGACACTGTCCATGAGCGATGCGGAGACGCCCGGACCGGATCTGCGGGTCCGGCTCGTGGACGTGGGGGTGGAGCTGCTCGCCCGGGAGGGCGTCGGGGCGCTGACGCTGCGGGAGATAGCCCGGCGGGCGGGCGTCTCGCACGGGGCGCCGCGCCGCTACTTCCCCACCCACCTGGAGCTGCTGTCGGCCATCGCCCGCCGGGGCTTCACCGAGCTGGCCGGCCGGGTGACGACGGCGCTCGGCGACGGCACCGCTCCACCCCGCGCGCAGCTGACGGAACTGGGCCGCGTCTACCTGCGGTTCGCCCTGGACAACCCCGGCATGTACGAGCTGATGTTCCGTCACGACCTGTTGGCGAGCGGGTCCTTGCGCCTGCGGGAGACCAGCCTGCCGCTGTTCGGTGTGCTGGTGGAACTGGTCGGACGGGTCCGCCCCGCCGCCGACGCCCGCGCGGTCGCGGGCGCGCTGTGGGCGAACCTGCACGGCATCGCCCAGCTGTGGCGCTGGGGAAGCCTCCCACTCGCCACGGGGACCGACGACTTCGCACCGCTGCTGCGGACGGCTCTCGACGCGCACCTGGGGCCGGAGGCCGGCCGGTGAACCGCGCGCCGACCCTGGCGAGCAGCGTGGCGGGTGCCGTGGTCGTCGCCCTGGACGGCACCGTCCTCACCGTCGCCCAGCCCACCCTCCGGCGCGACCTGCACGCCTCCGTCGCACAGGTCCAGTGGACCAGCACCGGGTATCTGGTCGCCGTCGCCGGCCTGTTGGTGTTCGCCGGGCGGCTCGGCGACCGCTACGGGCACCGGCGCACCTTCGCCGTCGGCATGCTCGGCTTCTCCGCCGCCTCGGCGGGCATCGCCCTGGCGCCCGGCGTGGGCTGGGTGATCGCGCTGCGCGTCGTGCAGGGCGTGTTCGGGGCGCTGTTGCAGCCGGCGACGCTCGGGATGCTGCGGGTGGCGTACCCGCCGGAGCGGCTGCGGCGGCCCATCGCGGTGCGGACGGCCGCGATCGGGGTGGCGGCCGCGGCCGGACCGCTGGTGGGCGGGGCGCTGACAACCGCGTTCGGATGGCGGGCCGTGTTCCTGCTGAACATCGCGCCCGCGCTGGCCTTCGGCGTGCTCGCCCTCGCCTCCGGGGAGACACGGGACGGACGCGGGACACGGGACGGACGCAGGACACGGGACGGACGCAGGACACGGGACGGACGCAGGACACGGGAGGGGCGGGACCGGCAGGAAGCGGGGCGCGGGCGGGGGACGTGGGGCCGGCGGGAGACGCACGGCCGGCGGCACGAGCGGGGGTGGTCCTCGGCCGTCGTGGCGCTGGACGTGCCCGGTGCGCTGCTGCTCGCGGTGGCGCTGGCGTGTCTGGTGCACACCCTGGTCACCCCGTTCGGCGTGACCGGTGCGCCCGGCGCCGCGGTGGCCGCGGCGGCCGTCGTCGCCGGTACCGCCTTCGTGCGGCACGAGCGCCGCACCCCCTCCCCGCTGCTGCCTCCGGACGTGGCCGGTTCCCCGGCGGTGGGCGCGGCGCTCACCGTGCTGGTCACCGCGTCGGCGGCCCTCAACGGCGCGCTCTTCGCCTGTGTCCACGTCCTCCAGGACGACCTGGGTCTCACCCCGCTGCGCACCGCCCTGCTCAGCCTGCCGCTGGCCGTGCTGCTGATCGCGGCGGCGCCCGCGTCCGCCATCCTGCTGCGCCGGGCCGGTGCCCGACCCACCGTCGCCGGGGCCACCGCCGTCCTCGCCACCGGCCTCCTCACCCTGGCCCGGGCCTCCGGCCCGACGGCCTTCTGCCTGGGGTTCGCCCTGCTGGGCGCCGGTTTCGGAGCGGTGATGGTCGCGGCCACCCATGTGGTCGTACGGCAGGCTCCCGCCCGGGCGGCCGGGGTGGCGGGCGGGTTGCAGCAGACGGCGATGAACGTCGGGCCGGCGCTCGGCGTGGCGTCGGCGACCGTGCTCATGGGCCACGCCGGCACCCGGTCCCCGCTCGTCGTCCTCGCCGTGGTGGCAGCGGCGGCGGTACCGGTGTGCCGGGCGCTGCCGGGCCGGTCCCGTCCCGCCCCCGACGGTCCCCCGGCGGGCCGCCCGGCGGGGGTCGCCGCCGGGCGGAGCGACACGGAGCACACCGGTCACGGCGTCGAACGGGGTCCGTTCCCGCCGTCCCTGCGCGATCATGACATCTGAGGCCGTTCCGGCGTGGCGCGCCGGACCGCACCTCGACGAGCGCACCGGAGGAGAGCGATGGCACAGCTGCGACAAGAGGTCGACCCGGGCGAGGCCGGACTGGACGCGGAGGCGCTGGACCGCCTCGACCGGCATGTCGCCCAGTACGTCGACGAGGGGCGCCTGCCCGGTTTCCTCCTGGCCGTCGCCCGCGGCGGCCGGGTCGCCCACCTCACCACATACGGCCACCGGGACGTCGCCGCCGGACTCCCCGTCGAGCCGGACACGCTGTGGCGGATCTACTCGATGACCAAGCCGTTCACCTCGGTCGCCGCGCTGATGCTGGTGGAGGAGGGCCGGCTCTCCCTCGACGACCCCGTCGCCGACCACCTCCCCGCCTTCGCCGACCAGCGCGTCCACGTCGGCGGCTCCGGCTCCGCCATGACGACCCGCCCGGTCCGGCAGCCCGTCCTGGTACGGCACCTGATGACGCACACCGCCGGCCTGACCTTCGCCTTCTACCACTGCCACCCCGTGGACGCCCTCTACCGCGAGGCAGGCCTGGAATCGGCGGTGCTGCCCGGCTCGAACCTGGCCGAGACCGTCGAGGCGTACGCGCGCCTGCCCCTGCAGTTCGAGCCGGGCACGCAGTGGAACTACTCGGTGGCCACCAACGTGCTCGGCCGGATCATCGAGGTCGTCTCCGGCCGGGCCCTCGACGAGTTCCTCGCCGAACGGATCTTCCGCCCGCTCGGCATGCCCGACGCCGGCTTCCAGGTCACCGGCGAACAGGCGGGCCGGCTGGCCGAACTGTACGCCGACACCGACGACGGCCGTCTCGAGCCGATCCCCGGGCTGCCGCTGTCCGGCCGCCCCCGGTTCCTGTCGGGCAGCGGCGGTATGGTGGCGACCGCATACGACATCCACCGTTTCATGGAGTTGCTGCGCCGCCGCGGCGAACTCGACGGCATCCGCCTGCTCAGGCCCGAGACGGTGGACCTGATGACCCGCAACCACCTGCCCGGCGGCGCCGACCTGCGCACGGTCGGCAGCCGCCCCGCGCACGACGAGCCCGGCAACGACGGCGTCGGCTTTGGCCTCGGCGTCTCGGTGGTGATCGACCCGCGGCGCACCCAGGCGCCCTCCGGGCTCGGCACCTACGGCTGGAGCGGGGTGGCCACCACGACGTTCTGGGTCGACCCCGGCCGCGACCTGACGGTGCAGTTCCTGACGCAGGTGAGGCCGAGGAAGTCGCTGAAGCTCTACCCCGACCTCAAGCGGCTGGTCCACGAGGCGGTCAGGGACTGACCGGCCCGCCTGCCGCCGCGCACCGGCCGGGCCGTCGCTTTCCGGCCGGGCCGTCGGTGGGCGGCGAGCGCACCGGCACCGGCAGTCGCGCGGCACTTCCAGCCGGCCCGCACTTCCAGCCGGCGCGCGACACGTCGCGGCCCCGGTGTCCGAGGCGCTGGCGGGTCGGCGGACCGAGGGGCCGCTCCACCGACGTCCGTCGCCCTCACACCGGGCGCCACCCGTACCCCGCCGGCCCCCGTGTCAGCCGTCGACGTCGCCGTCGCCCTCGCCGTCGACGCGCAGGGTGAACGGGACGCCGTGCGCGGCGAGTTCACCCAGCCACTCCCGCGACCGCTCCTCCGTCTCGGCGGCACGGTTCAGCCCCGCCGGCAGGGAGCCGTCGAGGACGTGCCGGACGCCGAGCGCGAGGGGCCGGGAGACACACCGGGCCATCGCGCTCTCCTTCTCGTCGCCCACCAGGTCCAGCAGGTGACCGCCCGACCAGGACGCGCCGCTGCGGGCGTTCACCGTCAGCGACACGGCGAGGACGACCCGGTCCCGGTCGCCGTCCGTTGTGGGGTGGGCCTCGGCCAGTTCCCGGGCGAGGGCGGCGATCCGGTCGTCGTCGCCCGTCTTCAGCTCCTCGAACACCGCCGCCCAGGCCCGCCGCCACCCGCCCGGACGGAGCGTGCCGCGCACGAAGGTCCGCGGCCGCCAGGCAGCCGGCAGCCCGTACTGCTCCATGAACGGGACGCTGTCGCGGTTGGGGTAGACCTCGAAGGCCTCGCCGTCGACGAGGTGGGCGCGGGTGGCCTCCCACGGCCGCTCGGCGGTCGTCTCGGTGCCGCCCTCGATGTAACGGGCGGGTGAGCGCAGGGCGTTGAGGACACCGAGCGGAGCCCAGCTGAAGCGGTAGCGGAAGTCGTCGGGGACGGCGGGGATGCCGCCGCAGTACGACGTGAAGCGGTACGAGGCGGGCGTGCCGTCGCCGATCGCCGCCCGGGCGCGCGCCACGAGGCCGTGCGCGAAGAGGTGGTCGACGCCCGGGTCGAGCCCGGCCTCGGTCAGGACGACGACGCCCGCGTCGAGGGCCGCGGGCACCTGCTCCAGCACCGCGTCCGAGACATAGCTGGAGCAGGCGAAGTGGGCGCGCCGGTCCACGCACGCCGCCAGCAGCGGGGCGTGTGCGGGCGCGGGCAGCATCGACACCACGACGTCCCCGGGCGCCAGTTCCGCCGTGAGCGCCTCGCGGGTGTACGGGCGCGGCTCGGCGCGTCCGGTCAGGCCGAGCCGGCCGAGGGCCTCGGCGGCACGCTCCTCGGTGCGGTGCCACAGCCGCACCCGCCCGGCGTCCTCGCACAGCGCGGCCAGGCCGCTGCCGGTGGACAGGCCGGCGCCGATCCAGTGGACGGTCCCGCTCGCGTCGATCCGCTCAGGCACGGCCGGACTCCCCTTCCGTCACACCGAGTTCCCGGCACGCCCGGTGGAAGCGGTCCAGGCAGCGCCCCCACGGGCCGCCGGTCCCGAAGTCGAGCAACTGGGGCGTCAGGGCCGCCGAGAAGTCGGTGCTGGACTCGCGCGGCAGCAGGGACGGCAGGTTGTCGATGGCGATCAGGTCGAGCGGGGGCTCCTTGCGCAGCCGTCGCACCGGTTCCGTCCACTCGGTCGTCCGGTCGTAGACGGGCAGGACGTTGAGGGGGGAGCCGACGTCGCAGGTGACGTCGGAGAGGGTGCGCAGACGGCGGGCGGGGTCGTCGAGGTCCGCCTCCCGCAGGAACGGCGGGACGGGGCTGGTGGCCAGCACCGCGTTGACCATCACGTCGTGCTCCAGCAGGGCGCGGCGGTCCAGGTCGCGGGTCTCCGCCAGGTCCCAGCAGGTCGGTTCGACGCCGGCCGTGACGAACGCGGCCCGGGCGCCTCGGCCGCTGCGGCCGAGGGCGCCGACGACGAGGGCGGTGAAGTCCTCGTCGCCGGGGGCCGCGCGCAGCGTCTCGTCCAGTTCCTCCTTGCCGGTCGGGCGCAGGGGCGCGGTCAGCCGGCCCCGGTGCTGGAGCACGGCCAGTGCGGCGCCCAGGTAGCCCGCCCAGAAGCCGAACGCGGCGAGCCGGCGGCCCTCGTCGTCCACCAGGTACTCCAGGTCGAGGAGCGCCCCTCGCCCGGCCGCGAACCGGCCCAGCAGGTCGGCCGCGCCCGGCTGCCGCTTGTAGGCGTGCCCGAAGAAGACATGGCGGTGGACCAGCTCGCGGGGCCGGCCGGGGAGTTCCTTCAGGCCGAGGATCACGGCGTCGCGCGGCGCCGACACCCAAGAGCCGGCGGGCACGATCCGGGCTCCGGCCGCCTCGTACTCCTGCGTCGGGAAGATCCGCTGCGGGGACTCCTCGACGGTCAGGTCCACTCCGCTCGCCACGAGCCGTCCGGCGTCGTCGGGCACGATCGGGGTGCGGCGCTCGGTGGAACGGACCTCGTGGCGCAGCCACAGGTGCAGTGCGGTCATACCCGGTTGACCTCCGGACGCGGGGCGTCGGCGGCGAACCGGCCGGCGCCGAGGGGGGTGACGTCCACGAAGGGTACGCGGCCGAGGTAGAGGTCGCGGACGACCTCTCCGACGGCCGGGCCCTGCAGGAAGCCGTGACCCGAGAAGCCGGTCGCATACAGAAAACGGGATACCGAAGTCGCCTCGCCGATCAGGGCGTTGTGGTCCGGGGTGACCTCGTACAGGCCCGCCCAGCCGCCCGTGCGGCGCAGGTCGAGCAGGGTGGGGGCGCGGCGCTCCATCGCCGCGGCCAGGCGGGGGATCCAGCGGTCGTGGGTGTCGGTGGCGAAGCCGGGCCGTTCGTCGGGGTCGGACATGCCGACGAGGAGGCCGGGACCCTCGGCGTGGAAGTAGAGGCTGGTGGAGAAGTCGATCGTCATCGGCAGCGCGGGCGGCAGGCCGCCGGGGACCGGTTCGGTGACCGCGATCTGGCGGCGCAGCGGCCGTACCGGCAGGTCGACGCCGGCCATCGCGCCGACCGCCCGGGACCAGGCGCCCGCCGCGCAGACCACCGTGTCGGTGGTGATGCGGCCGAGGGTGGTCGTCACGCCGGTGACGGTGGAGCCGCGCAGGTCGATGCCGGTGACCTCGGTGTGCCGCAGGACGCGCGCCCCGTGGCGGCGGGCGGCGGCCGCGTAGCCGTGGACGACGGCCTCGGGGGTGCAGTGCCCGTCGTCGGGCGAGAACGCGGCCGCCAGCAGCCCGTCGGTGCCGATCAGCGGCGAGAGCCGGCGGGCCTCGGCCGGGTCGATCATCCGGCTGGGCACGCCCAGCGCGTTCTGCAGCCGCACGCTCGCCTCGAAGGAGGCGACGTCCTGCGGCGTGGACAGCAGGAACAGATAGCCGACGCGGTGCAGCCCGATGTCGGCCCCGATCTCCTGCCCGAACCGCGCGAACGCCTCCAGACTGCGCGCCCCCAGCCGGATGTTCACCTCGTCGGAGAACTGGGCCCGCACTCCCCCGGCGGCCTTCGAGGTCGAGCCGGCGCCGAGTTCGTCCCGCTCGACCAGGAGGACGTCGGGGACGCCGGCGGCGGCCAGGTGGTAGGCGATGCTCGTGCCCATCACTCCGCCGCCGATGACGACGACCGAGGCATGCGTGTTCACGCGGACGGCTCCTTCCGGCGGGCGGCCCCGGCCCGGGTGCGAGGCCGAGGCTGTCGTGCGCCGTCGCTGTCGTCGGTGCCCGGGTGGTCACCATGGGACAGCGGGGAGCGGGGTCAGGACCAGTGCGCCACCGCGTCCAGGTGGGGCAGGTGGTGGTCCAGCCGCTCGCGCTTGGTGCGCAGATAGGTGATGTTGTTCTCGCACGGCGGTATCAGCAGCGGCACCTGCTCGGCGACCTGGACGCCGTTGTCCACGAGCGCCTCGCGCTTGCGCGGGTTGTTCGACATCAGACGGACCGAGCGCACGCCCAGGTCCTTCAGGATCTCGGCGGCCACGCCGTAGTCGCGGGCGTCCACCGGCAGGCCCAGGGCGAGGTTCGCCTCGACGGTGTCCAGGCCCTCCGCCTGGAGGGCCATCGCCCGCAGCTTCCCCAGCAGACCGATGCCGCGGCCCTCGTGCCCGCGCAGGTAGACGACGATGCCGCGCCCCTCGGCGACGACGGCCCGCAGCGCGGAGGCCAGTTGGTCGCCGCACTCGCAGTGCTGGGAGCCGAACGCGTCACCCGTCAGGCACTCCGAGTGCAGCCGCGTCAGCACGTCCTCGCTGCCGATCTCCCCGTAGACCAGCGCCACTTGCTCGTCACCGCGGTCGTGGTCGAGGTAGCCGACCGCCTGGAATTTCCCGTACACCGTGGGCAGCGGCGCATTCACCACGCGTTCCACACCGGTGCGCTGCGTGGACTTCTTGCCGAGCAGGCCGATTTTTTCTGTCATGATCTGGTTCCTAAGCAGAGACGAAAGGCCGGGAAAAGATGAGTGGTTCGGGAATACGGGCGGCGGCGTACGGGCTGCTGCCGGTGGACACCACCAGGGACGTACGGAAGCGCGGAGCGGACCTCTCGACGCAGGTGGCGGTCCTTCCCGTCGGGAGCTTCGAACAGCACGGCCCGTACCTGCCGTTGGCCACCGACACGCTCGTCGCGTGCGCCATCGCGCAGGAGATCGCCGCAGCGTACCCGGTGCACCTCCTCCCGCCGGTGACCATCGCCTGCTCGCACGAGCACGCGGCCTGGCCGGGGACCGTCAGCATCTCCTCCGTGACCCTTCACTCGGTGGTACGGGACATCGCGGCGTCACTGCGCCGCTCGGGCGTCGAGGCCCTGGTACTGGTCAACGGGCACGGCGGGAACTACGTCCTGGGCAACGCGGTCCAGGAGTCGTCCGCCCGCGGCGAGCGGATGGCGCTCTTCCCGGCCCCGGAGGACTGGGAGGCGGCGCGGGAGCGGTCCGGGGTGTCGACCTCGCTGCTCACCGACATGCATGCCGGGGAAATCGAGACCTCGATCCTGCTGCACGCCCATCCCGAAGTCGTCCGGCCCGGTTATGAGTCCGCCGATTTCACCGCGGACGACCGTCGCCATCTACTCACCCTGGGAATGTCCGCCTATACCGATTCGGGCGTCATCGGCCGTCCTTCCCTGGGGTCCGCGGAAAAGGGGAAGGAACTCCTGGCGAGCCTGGCGGATTCCTTCGGCGCGTATTTCTCGATATTGACGGCGCCGGCCGCGGCCGCGGGTTCCGCCGGGGCGGAGGCCACCGAGACCACGGAGGCCACAGAGGCCATGGAGGGCGAGCGCGGGTAGTGCCCGTCGGGCGCCGCGTGGTCGCCCTCGGCGTCCGGTACGACGGTGGGGGCCGCGCCCGCCGCCGCGCCGGCCTCCGTCCTCGCCCGCGCCCCCGCCCACCAGCGGGCGACGAGGACGACCGCGCCCGGCAGCGCGGCCACGAAGGCCAGCACCCCGTAGACGACGGCGACCGCCAGCCCGGTGTGCGCGCCGAGCCCGGCCGCGCCGAACGCCCAGGCGGTGACGCCCTCCCGGGGACCCCAGCCGCCGACGTTCAGCGGCAGGCTCATCGCGAGCAGGGCGAGCAGCGCGAGCGGCAGCAGCACCGGGACGGAGGCGGCCGAGCCGGCGACCCGGGCGGCCACGACGAACGTCGCGAGGTGCCCGGCCAGGACGACCACGGACGACAGGGCGACACCGGGCCCGTTGCGCCGGGACAGCAGCCCCTCGCGCGCCTCGGCCAGCGCCGCCCGCACCCGCCCGCTCCGGCCCCTCGCCGGGGAGTTCATCCGGACGGCGAGGACGACGGCGAGCGCGCCCACCGCGCCGAGGACGACCAGGGGCGCGAAGTGCCGTACGTCCGCCAGGACCGGCGAGGGCAGGATCAGCAGGACCGTCACTCCGGCGACGGCCAGCACGAGCTGGCCCGCGGTGCGCTCCAGCACCACGGCCCGTACGCCGCGGCCGACGTCACCGGCGCTCTGCCCGTGCCGCACGGCACGGTGCACGTCGCCGAGGATGCCGCCGGGCAGGGCCGCGTTCAGGAACAGCGAGCGGTAGTAGTCGGCGACGGCCGCGCCCAGCGGCAGCCGGATGCGCAGGCCGCGCGCCACCAGCGCCCACCGCCACGCGCTGAACACGGTGGTGACCGCGCCGATCCCGAGCGCCACCAGCAGCGTGGGGACATCGATCCTGCGCAGCCCGTCCAGGAAGACGCCGGTGCCCATCCGCCACAGCAGGACGGCGAGGATGGCGGCTCCGGCGACGGTGCCGGCGTGGGCGCGCACGGCGCGCAGGACACGCCCCCGGCCGCCGGACTCGGTGGTGGCGGCCTCGGCCCGGGACGCGGTGACGATGACGCCGATGCGCTCCGCCGAGACGCCCGCGTCCGCACGGCCCGCGTCACGGCCGGCACCCGGCACGGGAGGGCCGGTACGGACCGCGGCCGCGCCGGATTCGGCGCCCGCCGGGACCGCGCCCGCCGGCGCACCGCCCACGGCCGCACCGGAGCGGGCCGGACGGATACGGACGACGGTGCCCGTCCCGGCCGCGCCGCGCCGCGCCGCGGCAGCGGCCCGCCGGCGCCGTACGGCCGGCCCCGCGCCCTCGGCGCGCACCGCCGGCGGTGCCGTGTGCCACCGCGTGCCCACGGCGTCCGCGCTCATCACGCGCCGCCCGTCGGCCGGGCCAGGGCCAGCAGGTCGCTGTGGTGGACGGTGACGCGCAGCTCACCGGCCGCGCAGGCGGCGAGCCGGGCCGCGAGGTACTTCTCGGCGCGGGCGGCGAGCCCGGGGCGCTGCTCGACGGCCGCGCCGACCCAGCCGCGCAGCCACTGCTCGGTCAGGGCGGCCTCGTCGGGGCCGAGCCGCCAGGGGCTCGGGTGCACCCTGACCGTGGCGCCGTGGTCGGCGAACGCCTCGCAGGCGACGGTCACCGCGTCGGGGCCGAGGAGGCCGCCGCGCCGCTGGTGGTCGTTGAAGGCCGCGGCGATCTCCTCGTCCAGCGGGTCGTGCGGGGTCAGTTCGGCCCGCCCGGCCACCGAGAGGGTCAGCAGGGCCGGGCAGCCGGCGCCCGCGCAGGCCGCGGCGAGCGTCTCGATCTCCTCGCGGGTGAGGACGTCCAGCAGCGCCGAGGCGGTGACCAGCGAGGCGCCGGCCAGGGCGTCCGGGGTCAGCCGGGCGACGTCGCCGCGCCGTGTCTCGACGGTGACCCGGCTGCCGTCGGCGGCGGCCCGCGGGGAGGCGACGGCCGCGAAGTGCAGCAGGTAGGGGTCGCGGTCGTGCAGGATCCAGTGCTGGGGGCCGTCCAGGCGGGGCGCGAGCCAGCGCCCCATCGAGCCGGTGCCGCAGCCCAGGTCGTGCACGACCAGCCCGCCGGAGCGCCCGGGCAGGTTCGCGAGCCGGATCCGCAGCGGGTCCAGCAGGTCCAGCGCCCGTCCGGCGGCGTCGGCGGGCTCGCGCAGTTGCAGCCACTCGGGGGCGTAGCGGGGCGGCTCGTCCGGTCCGGCCTCGTCGTCGCGCAGGCGGACGGTGGGCCGCTCGCCGGGGCGGGTCACCGGCCCGGCACCGGCGATGACGGCCGACGTGGCCGGGTCCGTGTCGGTGTCCGTGTGGGTGTTAATGCCCGTGTGCGTGTCGGTGTCGGTGTCGGTGTCGGTGTGCAAGGAGACCTCCCGGGGCCCGGGTTGAGCCGGAATGTGCCCCACACGACGTGCCAGGTCCGCCGGGGTCGCTGTCATCTTCCTCATGCCGCCCTCCGGGGTTCTCCGGGAAGCCGGCCCAGGACGCCGGCGAGCCTCTGGGCGGTGGACGCCCAGCCGTTCAGGGCCGCCCGGCGGCCGCGCGCGGCGGCCTTCAGACGGCGTCGTACGTCGGCCTCGCCGAACCAGCCGCGCAGTTCGGCCGCGAGGGCGGCCGGGTCCTCCGGCGGGACGAGGATGCCGGGGACACCGCCGTCGGGGGCGCGGCCGACCGCCTCGGGCAGACCGCCGACGTCCGTGGCGAGGACGGGGATGCCGCGGGCCAGGGCCTCGGTGACCGCCATGCCGTACGTCTCGGCGTAGGAGGTGAGGACCATCAGGTCGGCGGTGGCGTAGGCGGCGTCGAGTTCGGCGCCGGCCTTCGGGCCCGCCAGCTCCAGCCGGTCCTCGAGGCCGTACTTCCTGATGAGGCCCCGCAGATGGGCGACGTACTCGGGGTCCTGGCCGAGGCCGCCCACGCACACGCAGCTCCACGGCAGGTCGGTCACCGCGGCCAGCGCCTCCACCAGCCGGTGCTGGCCCTTGCGCGGGGTGACGGAGGCCACGCACAGCAGGCGCGAGACGCCGTCGGTGCCGGAGGCGAGGGGGGCGATGTCGGCGCCGGGGGCGGCGACATGGACCTTCTCGGGAGCCAGCCCGTGGTGGGAGACGAGGCGGCGCACCGCCCAGTCGCTGGTGGCGATCACCGCCGGGACGGCGCGCAGCACCTCGCGCTCCCTGGCGTCGAGTTCGGCCGCCACCTCGGGGGCGAGGCCTCTCTCGTCGCCGAGCGGCAGGTGCACGAGGACGGCGAGCCGCAGGCGCTGCGCCTCGGGGGCGACGATCTCCGGGACGCCGCAGGCGACGAGCCCGTCCATGAGCACCACCGTGCCGTCGGGAAACTCCCGCAGCGTGCGGGCGAGTTCCGCGCGGGCGGCCGCCTCGGGGCGGGGCCACTCGCCGGTCACGAGGTGCTTGTGCACCTGCCAGCCGAAGCCGGGCAGGTCCAGGCAGACGCGCCGGTCGTAGGCGTTGCCGCCGCTGGGGTTCGCCGCGTCGTCGACACCGCCCGGCATGACGAAGTGCACATTGCGCAGGGACATGGGGATGATCCCGCCGATCGTGGGAACCGCCGGCTGTGCGGGCGCGGGCGCGATCGCCTGCGCGGGCACGTAGGCGAGCGGGGCCTGCTGCACGGCCTTCTCCAGGGTCACGTCGGTCACAGGGCACGCTCGTAACTCGCCCAGGCGACGTGCGACTCGTGCAGGGTGACGGAGATGCCGGCGATGCCCCGGGCGCCCTCGCCGAGCGCGCCCTGGTGGATCCGCTCGGCGAGCCGGTCGGCGATCACCTTGGCGAGGAACTCGGTGGAGGTGTTGACGCCGGCGAAGTCGGGCTCGTTGTCGAGGTTGCGGTAGTTCAGCTCGCTGACCACCGCCCCGAGTTCCTGGGTGGCCAGTCCGATGTCGACGACGATGTTGTCGTCGTCCAGCTGCTCGCGGCGGAACGTGGCGTCCACCAGGAACGTCGCTCCGTGCAGGCGCTGCGCGGGTCCGAAGACCTCGCCGCGGAAGCTGTGGGCGATCATGATGTGATCGCGGACGGTGACACTGAACAACGGACGACCCTCCAGGTGCGGCGCGTCTGGCCCCCCGGCCATCTGCCTCCGGGGGATGCCGTGTAGTACGGCTCTTCGCTTCCCCGTGTTCAGCCGGATCTCACTCTTTTCTCAGGTCAGGCGCTCCACCGTCGCGGCGGTGGCCCGTTCGGGGGCCGCGCTCGCGTACCGGACGCGGTGACAGAGCGCGGGGATCTCCCCGCGGGCGAGCCTCGGCAGCACCTCCGGCAGCTCCTCGAACGCGCTTTCCCCGGTGATGAGGGCGTCGAGGGCCGGATCGGCGAGCAGTTCGAGGGCGAGGGCGAGCCGGTCGGCGTACGTGCGGTTCGCGCGGGCCGGGGAGACGGTGCCGACCTGGCTGCTGCGGATGACCAGACGGCGGGAGTGGAAGGCCTCGCCGAGCGGGAGGGAGACCTGCCGGTCGCCGTACCAGCTCAGTTCGAGGACCGTGCCCTCGGCGGTGAGGAGTTCCAGACACCGGGCGAGACCCTGCTCGGTGGCGCTGGCGTGCACGACGAGGTCGCAGCCGCCCGAAGCCTCCTCGGGGGTGGCGAAGCCGACACCGAGCACCTCGGCGACCTTCGCCCGCGCCGGGTCGGCGTCGACCAACTGCACGCGCACGCCCGGGAAGCGGGCCAGCAGCGCGGCCACCGAGCAGCCGACCATGCCGCCGCCGACCACCGCGATCCGGTCGCCGACCAGCGGCGCCGCGTCCCACAGCGCGTTCACGGCGGTCTCCACGGTGCCGGCCAGCACGGCCCGTTCGGCGGGCACACCGTCCGGGACGACCGTCACCGCGCTCGCCGGAACGACGAAGCGGGTCTGGTGCGGGAAGAGGGAGAACACGGTACGGCCCACCAGCGCGTCCGGACCCTCCTCCACCAGCCCGACGTTGAGGTAGCCGTACTTCACGGGCGCCGGGAAGTCGCCCTCCTGGAACGGCGCCCGCATCGCCGTGTACTGGCTGACGGGGACCTGGCCGCGGAAGACGAGGGTCTCCGTGCCGCGGCTGACACCGGAGTACAGCGAGCGGACGACGACCTCGCCGTCGGCCGGGTCCGGCAGGTCGACGTCGCGGATCTCGCCGTGACCGGGCGAACCTGTCCAGAACGCACGTGCGGTGCGGTTCATCGGCCTCCTCCTGAACGATCGGGAAGTTGTTCACGTACCGAGGTGTGCACAGGCCGCGCACAGTACGCGGCGTTGATCGACTCTGTCACCTGGCCGGAGGATGTGCGGTGGCCCTGAACAACACTTACGACGCGAGGCTGGTCCAGCAGGAGACCGCTGTGGGAGCGGGCGTGCAGATCCTGGTGCTGGCCCTGCTCGGCACGGCGATCGGCATGGGGCCGGCGGGCTGGGTGACCGGACTCGTCTTCGCCATCGCCCTGTGGGCGGTGCTCTCCCGGGCGCTGCACCGCTCCCGGCTGCGCTCCTTCGGCCCGGCCAACCGGGTCACCCTCGGCCGCGCCACCCTGGTGGGCGGGGTGACCGCGCTGGTCGCGGACTCCTTCGAGAGCGCGCCCCCGGTCTCCCTGCTGGTCGGCCTGACGGCCGTGGCACTCCTGCTCGACGGCGTCGACGGCAAGGTCGCCCGCCGCACCGGCACCTCGACGGCGCTCGGCGCGCGCTTCGACATGGAGGTCGACGCCTTCCTGATCCTGGTGCTCAGCGTGTACGTGTCGATGGCGCTGGGCCCGTGGGTCCTGCTGATCGGCGTCATGCGGTACGCCTTCGTCGCCGCGGCCCGCGTCGCCCCGTGGCTGAACGCGCCGCTCCCGCCGAGCACCGCCCGCAAGACGGTCGCCGCGCTCCAGGGCGTCTGCCTGCTGCTGGCGGGCGCCGGCCTGCTCCCGTACGCGGCCAACTTCGGTGTGGCGCTGCTGGCGCTGGGCCTGCTGGTGTGGTCCTTCGGCCGGGACATCCGCTGGCTGTGGCGGACCTCGCGGGTCCCGGCCACGGTCCCGGCGCGGCCGGCGCTGGAGTTGGCGGGCCGCTGACCCGACGGTGAAGGGCCCGGACCGTTCGGACGGTCCGGGCCCTTCGTCGTGTCCGGCCACGCAGCCCGGGGCCCGGCCGCCACGACGGCGGCGGCCGGGTCCGTACGACGGCGGCGCCGGCCACGTCCGTACGACGACCAAGGCCACGTCCGTACGACGACGAAGGCGCCGGCCGCGAGGCCCGGATTGCCGGCGACGCCCGGGCCGCGGGCGGCGGAGTCGCCGGAACCGCGGGGGGCGCAGTCGCCGGGGCCGGGCGGCCTCGGTCGTGTGCTGCGGCGTCGGGGCGGCCGTGAGTCCCGGCACCGGCGCGGGGTTCTCCGGCTCGCCCGCGCGGGGCGGGGTCTCCTCGGTCCAGCGCACGACTGCGCCGTGCGAGCAGGTCGGCGTGAGCATTCCGTCGTCCGGGGCCCGTGGTCAGGATCTCGTCGCCAGCATTTCGTCGTCAGGATCCCGTAGCCACGATCTCGTCGTCAGAATCCCGTCACCACGATCCAGTCGTCAGGATCCCGTCGTTCCACGTCTGTCGTCAGTCGTCCCCTGACGCGGCAGCAGGGTGATCGCCGCGGCCGGTACGGCGGCCAGGAGCAGCCAGGGCACGGCCGGCGGCAGGTCCGTGTCGAGGAGGGTGCCGGTGGCCGCGCTGCCGGCCAGCACGATCAGGCCGGAGACGGAGGACAGCGCGCCGGTGTAGAGGCCGAGCCGGCCGTCCTCGGCGAGGTCGGGCACCCAGGCGCGGGCGGCGGGTGCGACGAGCATCTGGCCGAGGGTGAGCAGCACGACGAACCCGGCCGCGGGCAGCAGTCCCGCCGTCCCGGCCGGGCGGGCGGGCAGCGCGGCGGCCACCACCGCGAATCCGGCGGCGATCAGCGCCAGCCCGGCGGCCGTCGAACGGCGCGGGGTGAGCCGCTCCCCCACCCACCGGGTGACCGGCAGTTGCGCGGTCACCACCAGCAGGGAGGACAGCGCGAACAGCCAGGCCAGCGGCGCCTGTGAACCGGCCGCGCGCTCCACCTCGGCGGGCAGGGCGAGGTAGAGCTGGTTGTAGGCGAGCAGGTAGGCGCCGTACGCGCAGCACAGGGCGAGGAAGCGGCGGTTGCGCAGCAGCGGGCCCAGGCCGCCCCGGAGGTGGACGCGGGTGCGGCCGGGGATGTGCTGCGGCAGCAGCCGGGCGTGCCCGGCGAGGACGAGGGCGAAGACGCCGGCCCCGGCCAGGCAGACCGCGCGGAAGTCGACCGACAGCAGCAGCGCGCCGAGCAGCGGACCGGTGAACGCCCCGGCCTGCCCGGCGACCGTGAACAGCGCCAGCACCCGGGTGCGCGGAGCGCCGCCCGACTCCTCCCACACGACGGCCTGCCGGGCCACCTCGGACTCGACGGCCGGGGAGAACAGCGCGGCCGCGAACCCGGTCAGCAGCACCGCCCCGACCACCGCCCACGCCTGCTCGGCGTACCCGAGCCAGCCGAACCCGGCGATGCGCAGCGCGCATCCGGTGAGGACGACGGGCCGCACGCCGTAGCGGTCGGCCAGTGCCCCGCCCACCACGAACAGCCCCTGCTGGCTGAAGGTCCTCAGTCCCAGCACGAACCCGACCATCCAGCCCGCCATGCCGACCGCCCCGCCGAGATGCTCGGCGAGGAAGGGCAGCACGGCGAAGAAGCCGAGGTTGAAGGCGAGCTGGGTGAGGATCAGCAGTTGGAGCAGGGTGGGGAGACGGGCGGTGGTCTTGCGCGGACTCCGGGACAGCGAGAGCGAGGTCATCGGAGAGCGGCCCACTCGGTTCGGGTTGTGGGCCGCCCGGCCTTCCGGTCCATCCTGGGACGACGCCGTGGCGGGCGCGGGCCCGCGCCGGCGGCCGGCCGGGGGGACCCCCGCCTCGCTCCGTTCGCCGCCGTCACGGCGAGCGCGCCGAGCAGGGCGAGGACGGTGGCGGGGGCGAGGACGGCCCAGGGGGCGCGTTCGGCGTAGGGCTGGTTCTCGGCGAGCAGCAGGCCCCACTCGGGGGAGGGTGGCTGTGCGCCGAGGCCCAGGAAGCCGAGGGAGGCGAGGGCGAGGGCGACCCCGGGCAGGCGCAGGAGGGCGTGGCGGACGACGGGCGGGAGGACGGCGGGCAGGAGTTCGCTCCTCAGCAGGTACCAGGGGCCGGCGCCGAGGGCGCGGGTGGCGGTGAGGTGGACGGTGGCGCGTTCCTGCCGCAGCAGTGCGCTCGTGTGCGCGGCGAGCGGTGCCCAGGCCACGACGGCCACGGCGAGGACGGGCGTGCCGGCGCCGCCGCCCCGGACGGCGGTGACGAGGAGGGCGGCGAGGACGGGCGGTACGGCGTTGACGGTGTCGACGAGCGGCCCGGACAGCGTGGGCAGGCAGCCGAGCAGCACTCCGGCGACCAGGGCGATCGCGCTGATGGTGAGGGCGAGCAGCAGGGTGTCGAGGGCGCCGTGGGCGACCCGGGCGAGCACGTCGCGGCCGAGCGCGTCGGTGCCGAACGGGTGTGCCGGGGACGGGGGGTGGAGGCGGGCGCCGGTGTCGAGGGCGAGCGGGTCGCGGGGCAGGCCGAGCACGATGACACCCGACAACAGAAGACTGTACACAAAAGGCTGGATCCTGCGGACGGGCGGCGCCGGCCGGTGCGGCGTGTGCAGGGCGCCGTCGCGCAGGGCGGGGCCGATGAGCCGGCCGGCGGCGAGGCGGGCGGCGGCCGTGGTGACGGCGGCGAGGGCGACGAGGACGAGGGTGCCGGCCTGGAGGACCGGCAGGTCCTGGGCGATCGCGGCCTGCAGGGTGGTCCGGCCGAGGCCGGGGATGTCGAAGATCTGCTCCACGGCGACGGAGCCGCCGGTGAGTCCGACGACGAACAGCCCGAGGTTGGGCAGCAGTCCGGGCACGCAGCGGCGCAGCGCCTGGCGGGCGACGGCGCGGCCGGGCAGTCCGCGGGCGGCGGCGGCCAGCGCCCACGGCTCGGCGAACGCGCCGGGCAACTGGTCGTCGAGGAGCCGCCCGAGCACGGCGCCCGCGGGCAGGCCGAGGGCGAGCGCGGGCAGCACGGTCCACTGCGGGCCGTACCAGCCGAGGGCGGGCAGCCAGCCCAGTTGGACGCCGACGACGGTGGCGAGGACGGACGCGGTGAGGAACTCGGGCAGCGCCGCGAGCACGGCGGAGCCCGAGCCGCCGGCGGGCCGGCCGCCGAGACGGCGGTGCGCGCCGAGGTACAGGGTGCGGGCGCACACGGCCGCGGCCGTGCATCCGGCGACGACGAGCGCCACCGCCATCAGCAGCAGGGACACGCCGAGGGCCTGGAGCACGGCGGGCGTGACCTCGGCGCCGGAGATCCACGAGCGCCCGGCGTCCCCGCGCGGCAGCCCGGCGAGCCACTGGCCGAGCAGACGCAAGGGGCCGTGGTCGAGGCCGAGTTGGGAGCGGATGTCGGCGAGCACCTCGGGGGTGGGGTCACGGTCGGCGGACCGCGTCCTGAGGATCGTGAGCGCCGGGTCGGTGTGCGTGAGCCAGGGCAGCAGCCCGATCCCGCACACCAGCAGCGCGGCCAGTGCGGCACGCCACAGCGGCGCGCCCATCCTGCGTGCCATGGATCAGCGCCGCGTCCCGCTGCCGACGAGGGTGCGTTCGTACGGGTCGAGGAGCGCGCCGGCGACCGGGCCGGCGACGCCGGTGATGACGCGTTGGTGGACCAGCGGGACGACGGCGTCGGTGCGCAGGATCGCGGCCTCGGCGGCCATGGCGGCGTCCTGCCGCTGGCCCGGGTCCGCGGTGCCCTCGGCCTTGGCCACGGCTCGGTCGACGGTCGTGTCGCACAGCTGGGCGATGTTGTAGCCGCCGTCGCAGGTGTAGTCGCTCGCGAGGACGGCGACGGGGTCGCCGGTGTCGACGAGGGTGTTGCGGGCGAGGACGAAGGCGTCGAATTTTCCGGCGAGCGCGTCGCTCTCGAGCCGCGAGTACTCGCGCACCTCCAGCGTCACGGTGAATCCGGCCTTCTCCAGTTGCTGCTCGACCACCTGGGCGATCTCGGGGAGTTCGGGCCGGTTGTCGTAGGTGGCGAGGGTGAGGGAGGCTCCGGCGGGCCGGCCGGCCTGCGCGCGTCCGGTGGGCCGCACGCGCTTGCCCTCGGCCCAGGTCACGGCGGGCCCGTAGATGCCGGCGCCGGCGTCCGCGTGGCCCTCGTAGACGCCCTGGGCGAGGGCGGAGGTGTCGACGGCCGCGCGGGCGGCGGCCCGTAGTGACGCGTCCTGGAAGACGCCGGACTCCGTGTTGAGGAGCAGGCTGGTGGTGCGGGTGGTGGCAGTCTCGCGGCGGGTGTCCGCGTCAAGGGTGGCGGCCTGGGCGACGGGGATCGCCTCGGCGAGGTCGATCTCGCCGGTGCGCAGGGCGTTGGCGCGGGCGGTGCCGTCGGCGATGAAGCGGGCGTCGATGCCGGAGGCCTGGGCGCGCCCGCCCCAGTAGTCGTCGAAGCGGTCCAGGCCGGCGCCGGTGCTGCCGTCGACGCGGGTGAGTTCGAAGGGGCCGGTGGCGGTGCCGACCGGATCGGCGGCGCCCTCGCTGTCGTACGCCTTCGGGGAGAGGACGGCCAGGCTCGGGCTGGACAGGCGCAGGGGCAGGACGGGGTCGGGGGTGCCGGTGGTGACGCGCACGCCGGTGCGGCCCTCGGCCGCTGCGGTGAGGGTGACGCCGGAGAGGGCGGCGGGGGCGGGCTCGGCCTCGGTGGCGTGGGTGAGGGCGGCGGCGACGGCGGCGGGGGTGACCTCCGTGCCGTCCTGGAAGGCGGCCTCGCGCAGGGTGAACAGCCAGGTGCGGTCGTCCTCGCGGCGCCAGGAGGCGGCGAGCGCGGGGGCGGCGGCGCCGTTGGCGTCGAGGGCGGTCAGTCCCTCGGTGACGCCGAGGCGGCTGAGGATCGTGGCGTCGGCGCCGTACGGGGAGAGGTTCTCGGCGGGCGGGAAGGCGAGGGCGACCCGCAGCCGGGAGCCGTCCCGGGCGTCGGCCGCGCCGCCGTCGTCACCGCCGGAGGCGAAGCAGCCGGCGAGCAGCGGGGTGGTCGCGAGGGCGGCGAGGAGCCGTCGGTGTCGGGGGAAGCGCATGGAGGGTCACCGGCCTGTGGGGTGGGGGGAGACGGCGGCGGGCAGCAGGGCGTCGAGGGGGATGTCGAAGTGCACGACTCGCTGGCCGCCGCCGGGATCGTCGCGTTCGTCGTGCACGACGGTCCCCAGGGAGCGCCAGAAGCCCTCGGCGCCCTCCACGGCGGGGTCGGTGTGCAGGTAGACGGCGCGGTAGCCGCCGTCCGCGGCCGCGAAGGCGAGGAGTTCGGCGACCAGCCGCCGGGCGAGGCCGCGCCGGCGGTGCCCGGGGCGGACGTAGACCCGGCGCAACTGGGCGGTCACGCCGGACGGATAGCGCTCGGCGACCGGGCGCGGGTTGGGCGGATGGAGGGGACCGCGCGCGTCGAGGGCGCCGGTGCCGACGATCTCGCCCCCAGCGTCGACCGCCACCAACAGGGTGTGGCGGTCGGGGACCAGGTAGGCGGCGGCCGGATCGATGATGTCGCCGTGCCAGTGGGGCACGTAACCGGTGCCGAAGTCGCGGTAGACGGTGTCGAGCATGACGGCTCGGGCGCCGTCGAGGTCGTCTGGGCCCGCGGGCCTCACGCAGTAGTCACGCACTTGCACATCATATGCATTAAGCGAGCGGCTTGATCACGTGCCGCCAACACGGCGAGGGGCGGCGGGATTTGACAGAGATCACACCTCACGCCTAAACCTAGCCACATGACATTCATTTTCAAAAGGGTGGTGAGGTAGTGCGCATCGCCTTCGTCGGGAAGGGCGGCAGCGGCAAGACGACCCTGTCGGCCCTGTTCGCCCGCGCACTGGCCCGGTCCGGCGCCCCCGTGCTCGCCGTCGACGGCGACATCAACCAGCACCTGGCCGAGGCGCTCGACCCCGCGGGCACGGCCGGCTTCACGGCCCCGCCCCTGGCCGGGCACCTGACCGACATCAAGAACCTCCTCCGCGGCACCAACCCGCGCATCCCCTCCCCCGAGGCGATGACCAAGACCACCCCGCCGGGCCGCGGCTCACGGCTGCTGCGCCTCCTCGGCGACGACGACCTGCACACCCGCCACGTCCAGCGGGTGGGCGGCGTGCCCCTGATGGTGACGGGCGAGTTCGACGAGAGCGACCTGGGCGTGGCCTGCTACCACTCCAAGCTCGGTGCGGTGGAGCTGTACCTGAGCCACCTGGTGGACGGCCCCGGCGAGTACGTGGTCGTCGACATGACGGCCGGCGCGGACGCCTTCGCCTCGGGCCTGTTCACCCGCTTCGACATGACGTTCCTGGTGGCCGAACCCACCCGCAAGGGCGTCTCCGTCTACCGCCAGTACCGCGACCACGCCCAGGAGTTCGGCATCCCGCTCGCCGTGGTCGGCAACAAGGTGACCGGCGAGGACGACCTCCTCTTCCTCAAGGACCAGGTGGGCGACGACCTCCTCACCCACCTCGTCCACTCCTCCTGGGTCCGCTCCGCCGAACGCGGAGACCCGCGGGGCGACCTGGAGGAGACCAACCGCCACGCCCTGCGGGTCCTGCGCGAGGCCGTCGACGCCCGCCCGAAGGACTGGGCGGCCCTCCACCGCCACGCCGTCGAGTTCCATCTGCGCAACGCCCGCGCGTGGGCGGACGCGGCGACCGGCCAGGACCTGGCGTCCCAGGTGGACCCGGAGTTCGTACCGGGTCCGGCGGCGCTCACCTGACGGACCGCCCCCCTCCCCCTACACCCCTCGACCCACCCCTTACGGCTCACCCCCCTCCACGCACCACACAGACAGGACGAACCCTTCATGTCTCTCGACGTCTCCCCGAAGCTCCTCGCCGAGGCCGAAGCCGGCGACATCCGTGAGGAGGACTTCGTGGACACCGTCCGCACGTCCCTCCCCTACGCCTACGACCTCATCGCCTCCCTCGCCGCCGAACTGCGCGACGGCACCGCCGAGTTCACCGACAACCAGACCCCGCCCCCGTCCGAGCGGGAGCGCGGCCAACTCCTGCGCGCCCTCGCCAGCGACGCCATCCGCGGCGCCCTCGAACGCCACTTCGGTGTCGCCCTGGCCTTCCAGAACTGCCACCGCGTGGCGGCGTTCCGGCCCGGCGCCCGGGGCGGGGAGACGCACGGGCGGTTCACGTCGACGCGGGCGCAGGTACTGAACCAGTCGGCGGAACTGCGGGACTGCTGACGCCGCGGACGAGGCGAGGGACGGGCCGCCCCCTCCACTCGGGCAGGCCCGCCCTATCCCAGGAACTTCGTCACGACCCCCACGAAGTGCTCGGGATCATCCACCCACGGATAGTGGGAACCTCGCGGCTGCACGACCCACTCGGACCGGGGAAACAGGCCGGCGAACTCCCCGACGGCCCGTGGCGGCGCGGCCACGTCCACCTCTCCGGCGACCAGCAGTACCGGAGCCGGCAACTCGGCGAGCGCCGCCCGGGTCCCCTGCGGCTCGAAGGCGCCGTCCGCGGCGAAGACGGGAACCGCCTCGTGGTTCTTCTCCTCCGCATCGGCCGCCTGCAACGCCCGCGCGGCCCGGTCCCAGGACCGGTACCAGAAGGGGGCGACGCTCTCCCACGCCCCGGGAGTCGCCCGCCCCTGGGTGATCTCCTCCAGCGCCGCGTAGGCGACGGCGAACCACGGCTCGCCGCTCCGCTTCCGGGCGGCGGCGAGCCGGTCCCGCGGTGCGATGTCGATCCCGACCGCCAGGACACTGGGCGTGACCAGCAACAGGCGCCCGACGCGGCCCGGATGACGAGCCGCGTACCGCACCGCGAGATTCGCCCCGGCGGAGTGCCCCAGCAGGTCCAGCCGCTCCAGCCCCAGGTGGACCCGCAGCGCCTCCACGTCCTCGACGAGCCGGTCGCACCGGTAGGACGTCGTGTCGCCCGGCGTCTGTGAGTCCCCCGTCCCCCTGAGATCGAACCTGAGCAGTCGCCGGTGCGCGCTCAGCCCTCCGAGGTCCCCCAGGTACGACGAGGCCCGCATCGGCCCGCCCGGAAGACACACCAACGGCGGACCCTCTCCGTCGACGTGGTAGACGAGCCGGGTTCCGTCGGGCGCGGTGAAAGCAGGCATGGCCGGGAGCCTGTCAGCGTGGGCCGTACCGGGCAACCGGGTCACGGCTGCGCTCGGCCGCGGCGGCGGTGACGGCGGCCTTCCGACGCCAGGCACCACATTTTCTTCACGGCCCGTGCAACCCTTTCCACATCCGAGCAGTCCGCCTCTACATGCACGTGACCGTCCTGGACATGCGGGCCCAACCGGGCCGGCTCGTCCCGCAGCCGCTCCCGCTCCCGCTCGGACTCGCCGAGACCCCGAGCCCCCGCATGCCGGGCGAAGACGGGCTCGGCCACGACGCCGTTCACGGCGGCACGCCTCCACTTCGCCAACAGCTCTCCCACCGCGGCTCTCCTCGCTGAACCCGCCCTCGAGCCAAGGCCCCAGACACCCCGTCCCCTGAGCGAGACCCCAGTTGATCAACAGCACGACCCCGCAGCGGGACGGCCTCTCCCCCGTCCCGCCCTCCCCGGCGGAGACACGCGCCGAACGCCGCCGCCTGATCGAATCGATCCGCGCCCTCCGCCGCCTCCTCGACAAGCGCCGCGGCTTCGAGGTCGCCGACCGGCGCCGCCTGAACCGCGAGTCAAGGGACCGCACCCGCGCGGAAGCCGCCCACGCCAAGGCCCTGCAACGCATCCACGAGAAGCAGGCCCGCCGGCAACGCTCCCTCACCCGCCGGCTGAACGGCCTCGACGGCAAGCGCGAGAGCCAGGAGAGACAAGCCTTGGCCGTCCTGCGCCGTGAGTCCGTCGAGCGCACGCTCAACAGCACCCGGCTCACCGCGAGCCAGGTGAACGGCATCGGCAGCGGACTGGTCCGCGCGCTCTCCGCCCAAGGCATCGGCACGGCCGCCGACTTCAAGCGCGTCAGCTGGGGCAAGGCACCGAACGGCAAGGGCGGCGAGGTCCTCTACATCCACCGCACGCACGGCGGCAGGGTCCACATCAACGGCATCGGCGAGCACCGGGGGCGCCCCCTGATGGAGTGGCGCCGGGCGGCCGTCGCCCGCGCCGAGGCTCGTGCCCCGCGCGAACTCCCCCCGGACGAACGCCACCGCATCTCCGAGATCATCGAGGCCGAACGCACCCGCCTGCGAGAGGAGTTGACCCAGGCACCGCACACGGCGGAAGCGGCCCGCACCGAAGCCGTACGCCTCCACACCGAGGCCCTCACCCGCCTCACCGCCACCGAGCGTGAAGCCGCCCGCCTCGCCGCCGAACAGCGAGCCGAGTTCGACGCGATGGCGGAACAACTCCTCGCACTCCAGGCGGAACTGTCCACCCACCTGGACCGCTACGGCGACGCGGGCCGCCGCATCCGCCGCGCCCAGTCCCGCGCACTCCGACCGGTCCCCGCCCTGCCCGCCATCCCCACTCCCCGCAAGCCGGTCGGCCTCACCCAGCCCAACCCGACGACCGCCCCCACCCCCGACTCCGCCCCCGTCCCCGTCCCCGTCCCCAAAGTCCGTGCCGGCCTCGGATGGCTCGTGCCGATCCTCTACTTCGGCCTCACGACCGTGGTCGGAGTCGGTGAACTGGACGACAACACCGCTCCCCTGGAGCTGATGATCACCTCCCGGCTGCTGGCCCTCGCGGCCACCGTAGAACTCCTGCGCCTGTGGATCCCCCGCAGACGCCGGCGGACGCCGAGCCCGATGCCCTCCGGCACCGGCCCGCAGGCCTTCGGGGTGTTCCTCGCTCTCGCTGCCGCCGGCATGTTCGCGGACGAGACGTCCGACGTCTTCGTGGCCGCCTGCGTCACTTCCGCTCTCTCCGCGTTGCTCCTCCTGGCCGGCACCGGCCTCCGCCTGCGCACGGCGCAGGGCGAAGTGCGCGAGGACACCGCCACCACCCCCTGAACCCACCGCCCCATCCGGCCGACCAACAGCTCATCTGCGGCCGCCCACAGGACACACCACCCCGACAAGGAGTCGCCACATGACCGACAACGCGCCCGAAAGACCGGAGACCGCACCCGCGCCCCCGGCCCCGGTTCCGGCCCCGGTTCCGGCCGCGGCCACCCCCCAGCCCCCACTTCCCACCGCACCGCCCACCGCTCCCCCGGCCCCGACGGCCCTCCCGCGGCGTCGAACCCGCAAGCGTGCCCTCATGGCCACCGCCGTCGTCGCGGTCCTGCTCGTCGGCGGAGGCGTCACCTGGTGGGCCCTGACGGCGGCTGACGACCCCCTGAGTCATGCCGAGGTCTCGGGCGGCAAGCTCACGGAGAGCGAGAACAGCCTGCTCGACGACGGCGAGGAGTGCGACGACACCGACGAGTTCACCTACAACGACTGCGACGCCACCAGCGCCTACGAGTTCATCTACAAGATCACCAACAAGGGTGACGAACCCGCCAACTACGCCGTGATCGTCAACGGCTTCGACGAGGACGGCGATTTCGTCGGCCAGGCGTTCATCAGCGCCACCCACCTCGCCCCGGGCAAGTCGGACGCCGACACGGGCGAGTTCGACGAGTACACGGACCTCGACGGCGACCACAGCCTGGCCGACATCGAGTCCATCAAGGTCGCCCACGTCGAGCGGGTCGCCCTGGCCAACTGACGCAGCCGGCCATCATCCCGGTGGCGTACTGCAGCACCGCCGCCGGGACAGACACACTACTGACGTTGTCGCCGTGATGTCGTCAAGGTAAGGCTGGTTTCGGCGAGGCATCCGTTGATGAGGTTGCTGCGGTACTGGATCTGGCGGAGGCCATGGCGGAGCGTGCTGATGAGGTGGTGGGGGTCGGTGAAGGCGGTGTTGACCTGGCTGCTGCGCCGCAGCAGGGATTAGATGCCCTCGACGGGGTTGAGGTCCGGTGCGTAGGCCGGCAGGAAGTAGCAGGTGATCCAGTCGTGGGTGTCGATGAACTGCCGTAGTCGGCGGTCCTTGTGGACGTTGAGGTTGTCCCACACGAGCACGATGGGTGCGCCGAGTTGCTGGTGTGCGGCGATGAGCAGGTCGCGGTAGTCGGTCCAGGTGAAACTGCGTCTGCCGCCACGCTTGTGATCGAGATGCCGCGCGGGCGGGTAGATCAGCCGTGAGCGTTCACCGTGTCTCTAGCAGGCCAGAGCGGCGATGGAGAAGCGGCGCCGGGAGCGTCCCCGGACCCGGATGACGGGTGTGCGTCCGTGCCGGGCCCAGGTCCGTGCGGTGGGCGGCGTCATCGAGAAGCCGGCTTCGTCTTCGAAGCACAGCCAGGCGTCGAGCGCCGCCACGGTGCTTCCACCTGCGGCCAGGTCTCCTTCACCCAGCCCGCCACGGCGTCCTCGTCGCGCTCGGCCGCTCGGCGGGCCGGGACCTGGTGGCTGAAGCCGTGCCGGTGCAGCATCCGTGCGATCGCCGACAGCGTCATGCTCTTGTAGGAACCGGCGCCCGATCAGCGTCTTGATCCGCGCCAGTGTCCACGTCTGGTCCGGCCAGCCGTGCGCGCCGGCCCCTTGGCGAGCTCCTGCTCGAGCACGGTGAACAGGGCCTCACTCAGCTTGGGCCGTGACACGGGCCCGGCAGACCGCAGCCCCTCGGTGCCGGCGTCGTGCAAGGCTCGGCGCCAGCGCTGCACCGAGCGCACACTCACCCGTAAGTCCTTGGCGACCTCGGCATTGGAGGCACCCGCAGCGAATCGCTCCGCGGCCTCCAGCCGGATCCGCTCGCGAAACGCCTGCCGTTCCGGCATCAGCCCACCACCCTGCGGATATCTCACACAACAGGCATACCGCGACGATCACACCGCGTCAGCCCTCAACGACATCCCGCCGCAAAGGTCAGTAACGGCAGAGCACGGCGGCCTCGCGCCGGGCTGCGTTCCCGACGGACTGCCGGCGCCCGGGATCGGCACGAGAACCGACCGCCGGGCGGCACAGTCAGCGCTCTCAGCCCGGCGAGGACAGTCGCCGCCGTCGACAGCGGCTTGCTCCCCGACGGCCCGGCCGTTCCGGCCGCGCGGACGGGGACGAAACCCGAGCCGTAGCTCGCGGGAGCAGTCGCTCTGCGAGACCAGTTGGGGACACGATCGCCGAGCAACCTTTTGATGCGGTGCACAACTGGACGTGCAGTAGGGTTACTTGTGCTGCGCATCCTCCCGGAGGGGGTACGAGCGCGGAGTTCATGCGCCAGTCGGCGGCATGTGAGCAGTGGTGGTGAATCGCCGCGCGAGTTCGCGCGGTGTGTGAGCGGATGCCCGGTGGGCCGTCCCCCCACCATTCCTGCTCACCGCCAAGGAGTGGTCACACATGAACCCTGCCGAGTACAAGCCTGCGCGTTTCGCCCGGCTCCGTAAGGTCCTGGTGGACGTCGCCATCAATGTCGTCGCCAACCTGTTGGTGGCCGCGATGATGTCGGCAGCGCACCTGCTCTTCTGAAGCAGGCGAGTGGCGGGCACCGGGGGCCCGCCACTCCACCTCGTACGCAGGGCTCAGAACAACATCATCTCGTTCTTCAGCTTGGCCTTGCTCTGTGCTCGTCGCGCCCTGCGGCTCCGTGCCGCCCCGCTGCGCCGCGTGATCCTCAGCTCGGGCGGGATGGTCGACTGAGCCGGCCGGAGCCCCTGCACGTCGGTCTCCCCGACCAGTTTCCTGAGGTGCCGCCGGGTCTCCTCGTCGGTGGAGTAGAGGACGGTCGCCCGGCTCGCTCTGGTCAGCAGGACATGGTAGGCGTGACGGACACAGCGCTCGAACTCCGCGTCGTCCAGGGTGCTGGTCCGAACCTTCGGATCAAGCGACCCCGGCTTCGCGACCCGCATGACACCGGCTTTCGGACCCTTGCGCTGCTTTCCCCGCCGGAAGACCCAGCGGTCGGTACGCCAGACCATGTCATCACCCATGATCACCCCGCACCAGTCCCACTCGAGCCCTTGTGCGGTGTAGACACAGCCGATCTGCCCGATACCGGCATCGTGTACGGGCCAGATCTTCGACGGTGGCTCGCCATTGGCGCAGAAGGACTCACTCGACGCGTTCCACGGGCGGTGCCAGCCACCGATGCGCACGTCGTTCTCGAGGTTCTTGTTCTCGTCCGGCTTGCTCCAGGGCCAGCAAAACCCGGCCACCATCCGGGCGGTCGCCCCTGCCGCGAACTCGGTGCGGACGATGTGCTCCATCTCGTCGGGTGTGTCGACGACCTCGATGTGCATGAGACCGTCCGGAACCCATTCGTGCGGCTCCTGCGTCGAAACGCCGAGCAACGCTCGAACCCAGCGGAGGTAGGCGTCACTGCCTCCGCATCGGTACTGATCCACCAGATGGTAGCGACGGGCGACCGCATCGCGGCGTCGCGCGGCGTCCTCGATGAGTTCCACGGTGCCGACATCGTGCGGGCGCACGGTCTGGCCGGCGTCGAGGAAGAAGACGGTCAGACGTGATGCGTCGAGCAGTTCGTCCACCTGTGCCTTGGTGCCCTGCTTCTCCGCAGGAAGGCGCCAGTTGGTGGTCCTGTCCCGTAGCCGGTGCGCCTCGTCGCAGATCAACACGTCAAGCGGCGGACTCGGCGTTTTCACGAAACTGCTGAAGTACGCGAAGCGCTCCCGAAACTCGGCCTCGGTGTACCCGACGTTCTCCTTGATCGCGGCGTTGAAGGCGCGCGAACCACTCGCGTACTTCACCGTTCGACCGGCGGCTTCGAGATCGGCGCGCAGCTGCAACCCGATGGCGCTCTTCCCGGTGCCGGGTCCTCCCGTGATCAGGAAGACGGCATGCTGCGGACGGGGCACGATCGCCTCTCGGTCCGGACTGTCCAGAATCAGCTCTGAAGCCTCGAGCACGTCCTCGACCACCTTCCTCTGACGCCCCCGCAAGGTGAAAACCGTGTCCTCTCCGGAGGAGTTGACCATGGCGTCGAGAAGCGGCGTATTCCGGAGGTTCATCCGGTGCAGTATGTACTCGGCCGCCGAGTAGTCGTCCTCGGCGGTGAAGTGGCGCCGCAGGTCGTTGAGAAGCCTGGCCCGGGTGTCACTCGTGTACGTATGGGCGTAGGGGCCCGTGGGCGCGTCGACATTCAGCAGTGGTCGAACGGATTCGTCCGTGGCGTTGTGAAGATACGCGAAACCACCGCATTCGAACTGCAGCCCGCTCAACGGGCCTGCGGGGCCGGTGAACAGCGCGTGGTATTCACCGAGCTGGCGGGCAGGGTGTTTCACGGGATCGTCGATCCCGTCAACGTAGACGAGCTCAGCCGTCGCGGCCTCCACCCGGGTCACCGCCGACCACTGCTTCAACTCGACGAGCTGCACGGAAAGGGTGCCTTCCGTGGGGTGCCTGCCCACGAGAACCACGTCGATCTGCCCGTCTGCGCCCGGACCTTCGGATTCCTCCACGGTTGGCGAGCATTCGACGATCATCTCGACGTTGCCCCGCTCGGCGGCCACCAGATCCTCAGCGAGGGAGACAAGGCTCCTGGCCCACGCGGAGCGCTCGCCGTCAGAGGACTCGCCTCGCCCGAAGTGCACCCATCGGGCGGCCAGGTGCGGCACCAGGCGGCGCCGTGCGTGCAGAGCCAGCAAGTCCCGCGCCGCCAATCGCAGCAGGAGCATGGACACGAGGAGGTTCCCCCAGGGCACGAGTAACTCGTGCGGGTGGGGGCGTGTCCACTCAGGAAGCCCGTCGGGCCGCGACCGGTGTAAGTGATCTTAGACAGGCGCCCCTCGTCCCGGGAACGACGTACGCCTTTCGGCTTGTTCCATGGAATGGCTTGGCCGATTCACGACAAGCGCGCTTCTCCGGCCGTGCGCTCCGCTGTCACACCGCAGCCGATTCCCGCGCTGAACCTCCCACGAGTCCCCGCAGCTTCTCCCGCGTCTCCGGGTCCGTCGAGTACACGATGGTGCCGACCATGCCCCGTGTCAGAAGCACCTTGTAGGTGTTGCGGATCAGGCGGTCCACGTCGGCGTCGGAGGTGGACCGCTTGAAGACCGGGTCCTTCGACGCCGCACGGTCGGTGACCCAGCGGGTGCCGCGCCAGAGCAGGTCGGGGCCGATGATGACGCCGGACCAGTCGTACTCGAAGCCCTGGGCGGTGTAGACGCAGCCGACCTGGCCGAAGCCGGCCGGGTCGGTGGCCCACAGGGCGGCCGGGGGCGCTCCGGAGACGGAGCGATCACCGCGCAGGTTCCAGGGGCGGGCCCAGTCGCCGATGACGACGTCGGGCGGCAGCGGGGCGCCGGGCCTGGGCTCGGGGGACCAGCGCCAGCAGTAACCGGCGGACATGCGCGCGCCGAAGCCCTGAGCCCGGCGGGCCTCCAAAAACGCCTCCATCTCCTGAGGGCTGTCGGCGACCAGAAGCCGCATACGGCCGTCGGGCTCCCAGGTGACCGGCCCGCCGGGCTCCAGTCCGAGGAGTCGGACCACCCAGCGCAGGTAGGCGTCGCTGCCGCCGCAGCGGAACTGGCTGTCCAGCGGTACGACATGGCAGGGGATGTCTCGCTTCGCCGCCGCCGCCTTGATGTCGGCGACGGTGCCCATCTCACCGGGCCGCACGACCTGGTGCTCGTCGAGGAAGAAGACGGGCACGTAGGCGACGTCGATGAGTTCGTCGATCTGCGCCCTGCCGGTCCGGTGCTCGGCGCGGGTGTAGCGGTTGGCCGAGGTCTCCCGGATGCGGTGGGCCTCGTCACAGATCAGGGCGCCCAGGCTGTTCTTCTCGGTCGTCATGAAGCTGTTGAAGTACTTGAACAGGTCCTGCACTTCGCGCTTGCGCGCCCCGGCGACCTTCCGCATCGTCTTGGTGAACGACTGGGAGCCGGTGGCGTGCAGTGCCGGAACCCCGCGCCGGTACAGCTCGCCGAGCAGTTGGAGGGCGATCACGCTCTTGCCGGTGCCGGGGCCTCCGGTGACGATGACGACTTCTTTGCGGTCGGCGTTCTTCGCCTTCTGCACTGCGTTGAGCACCATGCGGTAGGCGACCTGCTGCTCATCGAGGAGCACGAACTGCGTTCGCTCCCGCACCTCTTCGGCGGCCACGGACATCAGCTGCTTCGACGGCACGGCGGCGCCTGCGCACAGTTCGTCCGCCGCCCCTGCCCCCGGGTGCTCGTCGCTCAGCCTCGTACGGAGATGGTTGAGGAAGGCACCGCGGCGTTCCCCTGTGAAGAGCAGTCCGCGGCCGTCTCGCTCGATCTCGCGCAGGCCGGTCACCCCGAACTCGGTGGCGTTGTGCAGGAACGCCACCCCGTTGACCCGATGGCCGTGTTCGGCCACCGCCCCATTGAAGTTGACGAGGTACTCGCAGTAGCGGCGGACCTGCTCGATCGGGTTGAGGACCGGGTGGGGGTAGGCATCGACGTGGCACAGGGTGGGGTCGTCCTCGTGGGGAAGGGCCTGGCTCCACTGCTTGAGCTCCACCACGACGTACGACGGCTCCCCCGTGGCCGGGTGGACTCCGGCGAGGACGACGTCGGCGCGTTTGCTGTTCAAGGGGAGCGCGTACTCCAGCATGACCTCCACGTCTCCCAGGCCCGCGTCGTTGAGCGCGGCGGCCAGGACGGGGATGCTGCGCTCCCAGGAGCGCACCTCCGATGTGCCGGGCCGATAGCCGTGCATATGGACGAACTTGTCGGTGAGGTGCAGGAACAACGAACCGTCGAGCGCCATGAAGGCAACCGTTTTCGCAGACGCGCGGAACAGCAAGGACTTCCCCCGGGCAGCACGAAGAGACTCGTGCGGGTGGGGGCATGTCCTTCGAAACCCCACCGGGGTGGAGCGGAAGCCCGTCGGGCCGCGTTGACGATGTGTTCGAGGGTACCTGGCGGTGCCGACAGCGGCGCCGGAGCCTTGGATGCGGTCGGCTCAGCAGGGGCGATGGTATCCGGCCGGAGTGCACGCCCGGCCATCGCGTCCGTGGCCTGCGGGACGGCTCGAGTGGACTCCGCGGTCCGAAATCGTGCCTCCCCCCGTCCCACGGCCCCGAAGGATGGGGTCGGAGCTGGACGCGGACGGCTGGCATGAGGATCTCCTCGGACAAGCCAGGGCGCGGCCGTCCCAGACACGCGGCATGCCCCAGTCGTGCCCTGCCGACCGGTGCGGTGGAGATGGGCAGTGGGGCGAGCCTTGCAGCGCCCACCCTCCAGGCCGTCGAGTCCCTGCCCGGCGACTACCCCTTCTGCTCCACCCGCACCCAGTCCACCTCCGCCCGCACTCCCCCACCCGCGATCCGGTCCACGCTCGACTGCGGCAGGCCCCAGTAGGGGGTGGTGACCTGGTTCCAGCCGGCCGGGTAGGCGCCGCCCAGGGCGAGGTTGAGGATCACGTACTGCTGGTGGTCGAAGACCCACTGCCCTCGCGTCGACTCCAGCTTGTTGCAGGTCGTCTCCTGTACCAGCCGGTCGTCGACGAAGAAGCGCATGCCCGTCGGTGTCCACTCCACGGCGTACGTGTACCACTGGTCGGCGCGGCCGCCGTCCGGGTAGGTCTGGCGGGCGCCGATGTTGCCGTCGGCGGAGTAGCCGGGGCCGTGCAGGGCGCTGCTCGTCCAGTCGGCGTAGCCGACGTTCTCCATGATGTCGGTCTCGCCGGAGTCGGGCCAGCCGGCCGACGGGGTGTCGACGTCGCTGCCCAGGAGCCAGAACGCGGGCCAGAAACCGTCACCGACCGGGAGTCTCATCCGTGCGCTCACCCGGCCGTAGGTGAAGTCGAGCTTCGTGTGGGTGTCGATGCGGCCGGAGGTGAAGTCGTAGGTGGCGCCGCCCGCCCGGGTGCAGCCCTTGCAGTACGCGGCCCGCAGGACCAGGTTTCCGTTCTCGTTGCCAATGTTCTCTGTCGAGTCGACGTACGCCTGCGCCTCGCCGTTGACCGACCCCATCTCGGTGCCGGTGCGGACGACGCGCCACTTGGAGCGGTCGAGGGAGGCGGTGGTGAAGTCGTCGAAGAACGTCGTCCGGTACGTCCCTCCCTGTTCGCCGGGGAGCGCCGGGTAGGCGGCGGAGGCGCTGCCGCCCGTGCCCCAGACCTGGAACTGGTAGAGCGAGTAGCCGAACTGGGCGGTGTGGGGGGCCGGGTTGTGGAAGGAGCGGCGTTCCTTGCCGAGCACGCGGACGTAGCGGCCGGTGACCGGTTGCGGCAGCTTCACGGTGTCGTGCAGGCCGACCGCCTCCGACGGCGGCTTGACGTTCGCGCGGCGGGCCGCGATGTCGGCGGTCGACGGCTGGTGGACGGTATGCCATATACGGTTGTCGTCCGACACCTGCAGGCGATAGTCGACCGCATACGCCGCCTCCCAGTACAGGTCCACGGTGTCGATCGTCGCCGTGGCGCCCAGGTCGACCGAGATCAAGCGGTCCGCGTTCCAGTCGCTCGACCAGCGGGTGGCGTCGTCCTTGAGGTTCGCCGGCCAGCCGCCGTCGGTGACGAACGCCGGTGAGGTGCCCGCGTGCTGGTAGTAGTTGGCGTACGCCGGGTGGTTCAGGGCCAGGTTGGTGCGGGTGGTGGAGGCGGGGGCGGGCTCGCCGCCGTAGATCCGGAAGGACCAGAGCGAGTAGCCGTACGGCGTGCCGCGCTCCAGGCCACGCAGGCGTACGTACCGGCCCGTCACCTCCTGGGGGTAGGTGTGCGCGGTGACCGTGCCGCCCGCGCCGGCGGTCTCCGCGGAGAAGGGGTCCAGTCGGTGCCGTTCTTCGACGCCTCCAGGACGTAGCGCTTGCCGTAGGCCACCTCCCAGTCCAGGACGACGCGGTCGACGCGGATCGTCGTGCCGAGGTCGACGCGGATCCAGGCGTCGTCGGCGAAGTCGCTGGACCAGCGGGTGGCGGCGTTGCCGTCGAAGGCGAGGCCGGGCGCCGTGGCGGCGCTCTCGCTGCCGGAGGCGGTGACGGCGGCCGGGCTGACAACGTACGCGGCCGCAGCGCGGTCGGTGTCCCAGGCGGCGGCCCCGGGGGCGGCGGGCGCGGCGGCGGCCGGCGGGGTGAGGGCCGGGCCCGCGGACAGCAGGGCCAGGGCGGCGAGGGCCGTCAGCAGGGTGCGGGGAGTGCGAGACGTGCTGGGCGACATGCGGCTCTCCTCGGTTGAAGGGCGGAACAGGTGACACCAATGGCGCGCTCATGACAATCCAGGAGGGGGGCTTGGTGGGCGCGGGCTCCCGCGACAACGCCCACCACGGCGAGGGGGTGGTCAGGCCGCCTTCGCCGTCCCCTCCCGGTGTCTGCGGATGATGTCCGCGTAGTGGCGTCCGGTGCCCTTGATCGTGCGGGTCTGGGTGCGGTAGTCGACGTGGACCAGGCCGAAGCGCTTGTCGTGGCCGTACGCCCACTCGAAGTTGTCCAGCAGCGACCAGGCGAAGTAGCCGGCCAGCGGGGCGCCGTTGCGGGCGGCGGAGGCGCAGGCGGCGAGATGGCCGGTGAGGTAGGCCCGGCGTTCGGGGTCGTCGACGGTGCCGTCGGGGCGGACGACGTCCGGGTAGGCGGAGCCGTTCTCCGTCACGTACAGGCGGCGGGCGCCGTACTCGTCGGTCAGGCGCAGCAGCAGCGTCTCGATGCCGTTCGGGTCGACCTCTCAGTCCATGCCGGTGCGCGGGACACCGGGGCGGCGTACGGAACGGGCGTGCGGAGCGGGGTCGTCGGCGACGGTCGCCGGGAAGTAGTAGTTCAGCCCCAGCCAGTCGAGGGGTGCGGCGATCGTCGCCAAGTCGCCGGTGCTCTCCGGGAGTTCGACGCCGTAGACCTCGCGCATGTCAGCAGGGAAGCCGCGGCCGTGGACCGGGTCGAGCCACCAGCGGTTGGTGTGGCCGTCCATGCGGTGGGCGGCGGCCACGTCCTCGGGGCGGTCGGTCGCCGCATGGACGGTCGAGAGGTTGTTGACGATGCCGATCTCGGCGCCGGGCGTCGCCGCCCGGATCGCCTGCACGGCGAGGCCGTGCCCAGGAGCAGGTGGTAGGAGGCGCGGACGGCGGCGGTCAGGTCGGTCAGGCCGGGCGCCATCCTGCCTTCGAGGTGGCCGATCCACGCCGAGCACAGGGGTTCGTTGAGGGTGGCCCAGTGGGTGACGCGGTCGCCCAGCCGCTCCGCCGCGACCGAGGCGTACGCGGCGAAGTGCTCGGCGGTGTCGCGTTCGGGCCAGCCGCGGCGGTCCTGGAGCACCTGGGGGCAGGTCCCAGTGGTAGAGGGTGACGGACGGGGTGATGCCCGCCGCCAGCAGGCCGTCGATCAACTCGTCGTAGGAGCGAGGCCCTTGGGGTGGGGCGGGCCGTCGCCGCCCGGCACCACCCGCGGCCAGGCGAGCGACAACCGGTAGGCGTTGGTGCCGAGCCGGCGCATCAGGGCGATGTCCTCGCGCCAGCGGTGGTAGTGGTCGCAGGCGATGTCGCCGTGGTCGTCGCCGGCGATCTTCCCCGGGGTGTGCGAGAAGGTGTCCCAGATCGACGGCGAACGGCCGTCCTCCGCCACGGCTCCCTCGATCTGGTACGCCGAGGTGGCCGTGCCCCACAGGAAGTCGGGCGGGAGTGCGGCGAGGTCGATGGTCACGGAAGTCCTTTCGGAGACGGGCGACCCGGTCACTTCACGGCTCCCGCCGTCAGCCCGGTCACGAGATACCGCTGCAGGAGGAGGAAGCCGGCCACCACGGGCACGCTGACGACCAGCGAGGCGGCCATGATCTGGTTCCCGTACACGTCGTTGAGGGTGGAGTAGCCCTGGAGGCCGACGGCGAGCGTGCGGGTGGTGTCGTCGGTCATGACGGACGCGAACAGCACCTCGCCCCAGGCGGTCATGAAGGCGTAGACGGCGACCGCCACGATGCCGGGGATCGCGGCCGGCACGACGATCCTGAACAGCGCGCCCAGCGGGCCGCAGCCGTCGACCAGCGCCGCCTCGTCCAGGTCGCGCGGCACCGAGTCGAAGTAGCCGATCAGCATCCAGATGGAGAACGGCAGGGAGAAGGTCAGGTACGTCAGGATCAGCCCGCCGCGCGAGCCGAACAGGGCGATGCCGGTGGCGTTGCCGATGTTGACGTAGAGGAGGAACAGCGGGAGGAGGAAGAGGATGCCGGGGAACATCTGCGTGGTCAGGACCGTGACCGTGAAGACGCGTTTCCCCCGGAAGGTGTAGCGGCTGACCGCGTAGGCGCTGAACACCGCGATCACCACCGAGCAGACCGTCGCCGCGCCCGCCACGATCAGGGAGTTCACGAAGTACCTGGCGAGCGGGACGGTCGACCAGATGTCGATGTAGGGGCGGATCGTCAGGCCGCTCGGCAGCCAGCGGAACTCGCCCGAGACGTCCGCGAGGGGCTTCAGGGAGCTGGAGACCATCACGTACACCGGCACCAGGACGAACCCGGTGAGCAGGGTGAGGAAGATCCGGCGGGACCACAGGAAGGAACGCGGCGGCGCCATGGGCGAGGTGCGGGACACCGTCACGTGTGTGTCACAGCGGCACTGCGGCCGGGTCCTGGCCCTGCGCGCCGGTCGAGCCGAGCGCGGAGGCGACGAAGCGGTCCCTGCCGCCGATTTTGGCGAAGATCGCCTCGTCCCACGGCAGCAGCGCACCCGTCGCCTGGAGCGAGGCCGACCAGGTGTTGCCGATGTTGAGGACGTCGGAACCCTGACCGGAGGTGGTCGCGGTGAGGATCCGGTTGAGCAGGTCCGACCAGGGGACCACCTCCAGTTTCACCTCGATCCCGGTCTCCTTCTCGAACTTGTCGAGCTCCGGCCGGAGGACCTTCTTGTCGACCTCGATGCTCGCGCCCTGGTTGGACGCCCAGTACGTCAGCGTCTTCGGCGCGTCGTTCGACCCGCCGCCGTCCGTCGACGAACCGCCGCCACAGGCGTCACGGCCAGAGCGAGTGACATCGCGACGGCACCTGCGGCCGCGGCTCGGAGGGTACGCATGGCTCGGCTCCCGGTTGTCATCATGACTTAATTTAGGAGATGAGTTAAACGATGGAGGGGGTCGCGTCAAGAGATTCGACAAGGCTCAGGGAAGTCGGTCGCACATCTTGACGCCGCGTTCGGGCAGTTGAAGCATTCAGCGTCGAGAGAGCGCTCTCAGCACCTCGACCGTTCACTCCTTGACCGCAGCCCGCCTACTCGTTGACCGCGCTCGCCCCACTCCTGGAACCGCAGCCGTCGACTCCGTGCAGCGCAGCCGTTCACCCGTCGCCCCACCCGCGGCCTCATCCGTCGCATCATCCGTCGCATCAAGGAGACCCCCCATGCCCCACACCTCGCCGAACTCCCCCGCCGTACGCCGCAGAACAGTCCTCGCGGCCGCCGCCGCGGCCGCGCCCGCCATGGCCGGACTGGCCTCCGCCCCGGCTTCCGCCGCACCGAGCGCCCAGCACCCCCGCGCCCTTCCCGGCGGAGGCGACCTCGGCCCGAACGTCCTCGTCTTCGACCCGTCGACCCCGGACATCCAGACCAGGCTGGACGCGGTGTTCCGGCAACAGGAGTCGGCCCAGTTCGGCACCGGCCGCTACGCGCTGCTGTTCAAACCCGGCACCTACCACGGCCTCAACGCCCAACTCGGCTTCTACACCTCGATCGCGGGCCTCGGCCTCTCCCCCGACGACACGACCATCAACGGCGACGTGACGGTCGACGCCGGCTGGTTCAACGGCAACGCCACCCAGAACTTCTGGCGTTCGGCGGAGAACCTGGCCCTCGTCCCGGCGAACGGCACCAACCGGTGGGCCGTCGCACAGGCGGCCCCCTTCCGCCGCATGCACGTCCGCGGTGGCCTCAACCTCGCACCCAGCGGCTACGGCTGGGCGAGCGGCGGCTACATCGCCGACAGCCGCGTCGACGGACAGATCGGCCCGTACTCGCAGCAGCAGTGGTACACCCGGGACAGCGCGATCGGCAGCTGGCTCAACGGCGTGTGGAACATGGTCTTCTCGGGCGTCGAGGGCGCCCCGGCCCAGAGCTTCCCCAGCCCGCCGTACACCACCCTCGACACGACGCCCGTCTCACGGGAGAAGCCGTTCCTGTACCTCAACGGCAACGAGTACCGCGTCTTCCTGCCGGAAAAGCGGACCAACGCGCGCGGAGTCAGCTGGGGCAACGGCACGCCGCGCGGCACCTCGCTCCCCCTGTCACGCTTCTACGTCGCCAAGCCGGGCGTCACGGCGGCCACCCTCAACCAGGCCCTCGCCCAGGGCCTGCACCTGCTGCTGACACCGGGCATCTACCACCTGGACCAGCCCATCCGCGTGAACCGCGCCAACACCGTGGTACTCGGCCTCGGTTACGCCACCCTCATCCCCGACAACGGCGTCACCGCACTGACGGTCGCCGACGTCGACGGCGTCCGGCTCGCGGGCTTCCTCGTCGACGCCGGACCCGTCAACTCCGCGACACTGCTCGAAATCGGGCCGCGCGGCGCGTGGCGCGACCACTCGGCCAACCCGACCACCGTGCAGGACGTGTTCATCCGCATCGGCGGCGCCGGCCCCGGCAAGGCCACCACCAGTCTCGTCGTCAACAACCGCCACACGATCGTCGACCACACCTGGGTCTGGCGCGCCGACCACGGCGAGGGCGTCGGCTGGGAGACCAACCGGGCCGACTACGGCGTCGTCGTCAACGGCCACGACGTGCTGGCGACCGGCCTGTTCGTGGAGCACTTCAACAAGTACGACGTGCAGTGGTACGGCCAGCGCGGCCGCACCATCTTCTTCCAGAACGAGAAGGCCTACGACGCCCCGAACCAGGCCGCCATCCAGAACGGCCCCCTCAAGGGCTACGCCGCCTACAAGGTCGGCGACAACGTGACCACACACGAAGGCTGGGGCCTGGGCAGCTACTGCTACTACAACGTCGACCCCACCATCGTCCAGCACCACGGTTTCGCCGCCCCCAACACGCCGGGCGTGAAGTTCCACGACCTCCTGGTGGTCTCCCTCGGCGGCAACGGCCAGTACGAGCACGTCATCAACGACATCGGGGCGCCGACGTCCGGCACCTCGACCGTGCCGTCGACGGTTGTGTCGTATCCCTGACGCTGTAGGCGGGATGCGGTATCTCGGATGCAGTATCCGGGATCTTGTGTCGGGGGTCGGATGCGGTATCCGGGATGCCGTATCCGTAACGCCATCCCTGAGGCCGCCGGTCGCGTCGCTCGGCTCGCACCACGAACGTCACGCGTTCGTGGTGCGAGCCGACCAGGACGTGCGCCACCGGTTCGGTGACTACGGCGTCGTCACCACCGTCGGCGCCGGCGCGTATCCCGTGGGCCGGGCGGTGAAGGTGCCCCGGCCCTGGGTGCGGCTGCGCAGCCGGGTCGCGTAGCCGAACAGTTCCGCCAACGGCACGGTGGCGGTCACCACCGCCGCGCCGCCGCGCACCTCCGAGTCCGTGACCCGGCCGCGCCGGGCCGCGAGGTCGCCGAGGACTCCGCCGACGGCGTCCTCGGGCACGGTGACCGTGACCTCGACGACCGGCTCGAGCAGCAGCATCACACAGCCGCGGAGAGCCTCCCGCAGCCCGAGCCGGCCCGCCGTGCGGAAGGCCATTTCGGAGGAGTCCTTCACGTGCGTCGCCCCGTCGGTCAGGGTGACCCGAAGCCCCGTGACCGTGTGCCCACCGAGAGGACCCTCGGCGAGGGCGTCCCGGCAGCCGGCCTCGACGGCACGGACGTACTCCTGCGGCACCCTCCCGCCGACGACGGTCGACCGGAACTCGAACCCGTCCTCCAGCGGCTCGACATCAAGGACGACATGCGCGAACTGCCCGGCGCCGCCGTCCTGTTTGACGTGCCGGAAGACCAGTCCGGACACCCCGCGACCGACCGTCTCGCGGTAGGTGACACGCGGCCGGCCGACGTTGACCTCCAGCCCGAGGCTGCGGCGGATCTTCTCCACCGCGACCTCCAGATGGAGTTCACCCATGCCCGACAGCACCGTCTGCCCCGTCTCGGGATCGGTCCGGACGGTCAACGACGGGTCCTCCTCGGCCAGCCGGGCGAGCGCGGAGACCAGCCGTTCGGCGTCGACGCTCCGGGGCGGCTCGACCGCCACCGAGACGACCGGATCGGCGACACCGGGTGGTTCGAGGACGAGCGGGGCATCGGGCGCGCACAGGGTCGAGCCCGCGCGGGCCGACTTCAGCCCCACCACGGCGACGATGTCCCCGGCGACCGCGCGCTCCAACGGCGCGTGCCGGTCGGCCTGGACCCGCAGGATCCGGCCGATCCGTTCGGTGCGCCGCGCGGTCGCGTCCCACACCGTGTCTCCCTTCTCGATCGTTCCGGAGTACACCCGCAGGTAGGTGAGCCGGCCGGTGGGGGTGGCGCTGACCTTGAACGCGAGGGCCGCGAAGGGGGCGGTGGGGTCGGCGGGGCGTTGCTCGTCGGCGCCATGGTGCATACCGGATACCGCGTGCATACGGGATTCCGCCTGCACGCCGGGTGTCGCCCGTACACCGGATGCCGACTGCACACCGGATACCGCCCGCGCACCGGATCCCGGCTGCATACCGCGTACAGCCGGCACGTCCAGGGGCGACGGCAGACAGTCCACCACCGCGTCGAGCAGCGGCTCGATCCCCCGGTTGCGGTAGGCCGAGCCGCACAGCACGACCACACCGTCGCCGGTGCGGGTCAGGTCGCGCAGGGCGGTGGTGAGGGTTTCGGCCGACAGCGTCTCCCGGTCGCAGAACTCCTCCAGCGCGGCCGGATGGCGTTCCGCCACCGCCTCCTCCAGCAGTCGGCGCCGGCGCAGCGCCTCGTCCCGCAGTTCCTCCGGCACGGGCCCGTCGACGGCCGCTCCGCCTCCGTCGTCCCAGATCAGCGCGCGCATGCGCAGCAGGTCGACGACGCCGGTGAAGGCGTCCTCCGCGCCGATGGGCAGCTGGACCACCAGCGGGGCCGGGTGGAGCCGTCCACGGATCGACGCCACGGCCGTGTCGAGGTCGGCGCCCGCCCGGTCCATCTTGTTGACGAACGCGATCCTCGGCACGCCGTGCCGGTCGGCCTGCCGCCACACGGACTCGCTCTGCGGTTCCACGCCGGCGACGGCGTCGAAGACGGCGACCGCCCCGTCGAGCACCCGCAGTGAACGCTCCACCTCGTCGGCGAAGTCGACGTGACCCGGGGTGTCGATCAGGTTGATGCGGTGTCCGTCCCAGGTGCAGCTGACGGCCGCGGCGAAGATGGTGATCCCACGGTCGCGCTCCTGGGGGTCGAAGTCGGTGACGGTCGTCCCGTCGTGGACCTCACCGCGCTTGTGCGTGGTCCCGGTGGCATACAGGATCCGCTCCGTGACGGTGGTCTTTCCCGCGTCGACGTGGGCGAGGATGCCCAGGTTGCGCACGGCGGCGAGGTGACGGTCGAGGTGGTTGCGCACGGCCCTTGGCCTTTCAGGGTGTTTCCGGGAACGGGCAGCGCGATTTCCGACGAGCAAGTGTCTGATGCATCAACGGGTCCCCTGCGGCCCGGACAGGTCATGGCCACAGGGGATGAGACTGTCGGAGTCCGAAGTTCGGAGTTTCCTGAGGTCCCGAAGTACTGAGGGCTCGTCAGCTCATCCGGTGTCGGCCGCGCAGCGGACACCGGACGGACGAAGACACGAGGATCACCTCGTAGCGGGAACGGGGAGCGGCGACAGCGGTGTGGTCACGCATGGCGGGCTCCCCTCGTTCGTCGCGGTGACGCGCTGCCCCCCGTGTCGTGGGCGGCGCAGGACGTGTGGTGAGTGTAGGGGGGAACAGGCGAGCATGGCACGGGATTATTGGCCGCCCGCCCCCTCGGGTGCCGGGCCGCCCGTCGCCTCCCTCGGGTGCCGGGCCGCCCGCTCCCCCCTCGGTGCCGGGCCGCCAGTTCCCCCCTCGGACATCCGAGGGACCCGCCCACTCGGGCATGCGAGCGGCGGCCTTACCCCCTCGGTCAGGCGAGCGCCTCCACCTCTGCCTCGGCGTCCCGGGCCGCGTAGAAGTGCCGCCGCACCCGCCGCAGCCACGCGTCGGCGGCTGTCTCGTCGGGCTGTTCGGGCAGGACGCTGCGTGCCTCGTCGAACGCCGCCTCGAACCGGCGCAGCAGCGGCAGCGCCGCCTCGGGGTCCGCGGCCGCCTCCTCGCCGAACCGGTGGTAGCTCTCCGGGTCGTCGACGCGGATGGTCAACTGCCCCGTCGTATACAGCTCGTAGCCTTGCTGGCACAGCCGTTTGAGGTGACGGGCGTGTTTGGCGGTGCGTTTGCGGGTGTCCGCGGAGAAGGAGCCGTCGCCGCGGCTCTGGAGCTTCCTGAACTGCTGGGTGGCGTAGCCGAGATAAGCGTCGCGGACCCGGCGGGCGCTGAGGAACGTCGTACGGATGCCGACGAGTTCGTCGCCCAGCGGGGTCCGCATCTCGTACAGGTCCTCGGGGAGCCAGACGAGTTCCGTCACGGTGGGGTTGCCGCCGAGGGCGAGCCGGCACCACTTCGCGGCCTCGTGCAGGGTGCGGTCGGGTGCCGTACTGACGTGGGACTCCTTCGGCGGGTGCAGGCCGTGCAGCGCCTCGGTGGGGGCCGCGAACAGACCGAGTCGGTCCACGTCGGACCCTTCGTGCGCGAGCCCGTAGGCGGTCGAGCCGACGATCCCGGACAGCAGGACGTTCTGGACGGTCACAGGAGCCCCCGGTGGTGATCTGTGGTGATCTGCCGCCGCCTCGGGCGGGCGGGCGACGGGACCGTCATGATGCCTCGGCGACCGGCCCGGTCACCTCGCATTTTCGAGGCCGCGGCGGGTTTCGGGTCCTCCTTGGGCCCGCTCGGCGCGTTCACCCGTCCGGCTCAGTGCGCTGGTCACGCGGCCGGGCCGGTGGTGCGGTGGAGGGGCAGGGGGCAGCCGCCCGGGGCACGCACGCACCGGGGAACCGTCCCGTCCTCAGGAGGCACCCGTGACCACCCCGCGCCCGTCCCGCCCGGCCCACCGGGCCTACCCCGCCCCCACGGCCCCCACGGCGCCCACGGCTCGCACGGCCCTGGCTCGTACGGCTCGTCCGATGCGTACGGCCCGCCCCGCCCATGTCCTGGCCGCCGCCCTGGCGACCGGGGCGCTGCTGGCCACGGCGGCCTGTTCCGGCGGTGGCGGCGGTGCGACGGCCGGCGCGGACACCGCCGCCTCCCCCCTCACCGAACGGCGCGCCGCCGAACGGCCTCTCGCCCAGTTGCCCCTCCCTCAGCGACCGCTCGCCCAGCAGACCACCACCCCGTCGGCCTCCCCTCACCTGACGGAGGCCGGCGCGCGGAGCGCGCTGGTCACGGAGGCGGACCTGGAGGACGACTGGACGCAGGTGAAGAACGCGGCGACCTGGCGGGACTCGCTGCTCATCGGACAGGTGGACGCGGCCGAGTTCCTCACCGGCAAGTCCGACGCCGCCGACTGCCAGCGCCTCCTCGACGCGCTCTACGACGACACCCTGCTGGGCCGCCCGTCCGGGGCGTCGGCGCTCACCGGGTTCCAGCAGGGCGAGTCCCGGCTGCTCTACCAGGTCGCCGCCTACCGGCAGGCCGACCTGGACAAGTCGCTGGACTGGCTGGAGTCGCTGCCCGAGAAGTGCGACCAGTTCACCGTGACCGGCGGTGACGGCGGTGAACGGACCGTCCAGGTCGTCGAGGCCTCGCTGCCCAAGGAGGGCGACGCCCGGCAGGGCCTGACGGTGACGGTGAAGGGCACCACGGCCGGCGACCCGGTGACGCTCACCCTGGACGTGGCCGCCGTACGCGTCGGCACCACCGCGATCACGGTCACCAACGGCGGGCTCGCCGGAGCCGACCACGACAGCACCGGGACCGCCGTGCAGCAGGGCACCCAGCGCCTGAAGGACGTGCTGGCCGGGCGGACCCCGAAGGCCCAGCCGGGCCAGCTGGACTAGCCGCACTGGCCGGACTGGCCGGACTGGCCGGACTGGCCGGACTGGCCGCCGAACTGCCGCCTGCCGTCGGCCTGTTCCCCCGCCATGCACTATGTGACATATTACTGCTGTGATCAGCCAACCGAGCTGTGACGTGGTGGTCGTCGGCGCCGGCATGGTGGGCGCCGCGTGCGCGCTGTACGCGGCGCGCGCCGGGCTGGACGTCGTGGTGGTGGACCGGGGCCCGGTGGCCGGCGGCACGACGGGGGCGGGCGAGGGCAATCTCCTCGTCTCCGACAAGGAGCCCGGCCCCGAGCTCGAACTCGCCCTGCTGTCGAGCCGGTTGTGGAGCGCACTGGCTCAGGAGCTGGGTGAGGTGGTCGAGTACGAGGCGAAGGGCGGCCTCGTCGTCGCCTCCACGCCCGAGGCGCTGGCCGCCCTGACCGAGCTGGCGGCGGGACAACGGGCGGCCGGGGTGCGGACGGCCGACGTCCCCGCCGATCGACTCGCCGACGCCGAACCGTACTTGGCGCCGGACCTCGCGGGCGGCGTGCTGTATCCGCAGGACGCGCAGGTCATGCCCACCCTGGCCGCCGCCCACCTCCTGCGGGCCTCGGGAGCGCGCCTGGCGACCGGCCGCACGGTGACCGGGGTGCTGCGCGGGTCCGACGGCGCCGTGCGCGGGGTGCGCACCGATCGCGGCGACGTCCTCGCGCCGGCCGTGGTGAACGCGGCCGGCACCTGGGGCGGCGAGGTCGCCGCACTCGCCGGAGTCACCCTGCCCGTCCTGCCTCGCCGCGGCTTCGTCCTGGTCACCGAGCCGCTGCCGCGCCGGGTGCGACACAAGGTGTACGCCGCCGACTACGTGGCCGACGTCGCCAGCGGCTCGGCCGCTCTGCAAACCTCACCGGTCGTCGAGGGCACCGCTGCCGGGCCGGTCCTGATCGGTGCGAGCCGTGAACGGGTGGGCTTCGACCGGTCGTTCTCGCTGTCGGTCGTACGCGAGCTGGCGGCGGGGGCGACGCGGCTCTTCCCCTTCCTCGCGCGCGTCCGGGCGATGCGCACCTACCTCGGTTTCCGCCCCTACATGCCGGACCACCTGCCCGCCGTCGGACCGGACCCGCGGGTGCCCGGCCTGTTCCACGCCTGCGGCCACGAGGGCGCGGGCATCGGCCTCGCGACCGGCACCGGGCACCTGATCGCGCAGACCCTGACCGGCAAGACCCCCGACCTGGACCTCGCGCCGTTGCGCCCCGACCGCTTCCCCGAGGAGGCCGCGCAGTGAACCCGCTGAAGCTGGTCCGGGCCCGTCCCGGCACCCCGTTCACCGTCACGTTCGACGGCCGGCAGGTCGAGGCGCTGCCCGGGCAGACGGTCGCCGCCGCGCTGTGGTCGGCGGGCGTCACCTCCTGGCGCACCACGCGAAGCGGCGGCCGGCCCCGCGGGGTCTTCTGCGGCATCGGCGTGTGCTTCGACTGTCTGGTGACCGTCGACGGCCGCCCGAACCAGCGGGCCTGCCTGGTGCCGGCCGTGCCGGGCGCGGACATCCGTACGCAGGAGGGGACGGGCCACGATGACTGAACGACCGGTGCTCGCGGTGATCGGGGCCGGCCCGGCGGGGCTCGCCGCCACCCTGGCCGCCGCCGCGCGGGGCGTTCACGTCGTCCTGGTCGACTCCGCCGCCGAGCCGGGAGGACAGTTCTACCGCCGGCCCGCCCGCGGCCTCGGCGCCCGGCGCCCCCAGGCGCTCCACCACCAGTGGCGCACCCGGGAACGGCTGGGCGAAGGCCTGGTCGCCCACCTCGCCGCCCGGCGTGTCACACACCTGAGCGACCACCATGTGTGGTGCGTGGAGAGGGAGCCGGCCGGATTCACGGTGCACGCGCTGCTCGGCCCGGAGCAGGAGGAGGCGGTGGCGGTCCACGCCGACGGGGTGCTCCTGGCGACCGGTGGATACGAGAAGGTCCTGCCGTTCCCCGGGTGGACCCTGCCGGGCGTGGTCACCGCCGGCGGCGCGCAGGCCCTGCTGAAGGGCGGTCTCGCCCTGCCGGGCCGCACGGCCGTCGTGGCCGGTACGGGCCCCCTGCTCCTGCCCGTCGCCACCGGCCTCTCGGCGGCGGGCGCCCGCGTCACGGCACTGGTCGAGTCGGCCGACCCGCGCGCCTTCGTCCGCCGGTCGGGGGAAGCGGGGGACTTCGTGCGCCGTGCCCGCGCCCTGGTCGCACAGCCCGCCAAGCTCACCGAGGCCGCGGGTTACGCCGTCGCGCTCCTTCTCGCCCGCACCCGGGTGATGGTTCGTCACGCCGTCCTGGAGGCGCACGGCCGTGACCGTGTGGAGGCCGTGACCGTCGCCGCACTCGACGCCGAGGGGCGGGCGGTACCCGGCAGCGAGCGGCGCCTGGCCTGCGACGCCCTCGCCGTCGGCCACGGCCTGCTGCCGCACACGGATCTCGCCGAGGGGATCGGCTGCCGCCTCGACGGGCCGGCCGTGCACGTCGACGACGAACAGCGCACCGACGTCCCCGGCGTGTGGGCCGCCGGCGAGACCACGGGCGTGGGGGGCGCGGGTCTGTCGCTCGCCGAGGGTCACATCGCCGGACGGTCCGCCGCCGCCCGCCTGAACGGCACCGCACCCGACCCGCGCGCCTGGGCCGCGGCCGCCCGGTCCCGTGCCCGGCTGCGGGCGTTCTCCGCGGAACTCGACGGCGGGTACGCGGGGCCCGCGCGGTGGGCGGAGCGGGTGTCCGACGCGACGGTGGTGTGCCGGTGCGAGGAGGTCACCGCCGGTGCCGTCCGCGAGGCCGTCGGGCTCGGCGCGGGCGACCTGCGCACCGTGAAGCTGCTGACCCGGGCGGGTATGGGCTGGTGCCAGGGCCGGATGTGCGAGCCCGGCGTCGCAGGGGTCGCGGGGTGCGCGCTCGCCCCGGGGCGACGGCTGTTGGCCCGTCCCGTGCCACTGGGCGTGCTGGCCGCGCCGCCCGGCCCCCGAGGAGACCACGGTGAGCCGCCACCACCACAGCCTCAGTGATATGTCACATGCCACTTCAATGACGTCACCTTGATGGCCCGTCCCATGGATGGCCCGTCCCATGGATGGCCCGTCCCATGGATGGTCCGTCCCATGGATGGTCCGCCACCAGGACCACGTGCTGCCGCCACCCCGCCCCTGCCCTTCCCCCTGCCCCTGCCCCTGCCCCCGGAAGAGAGGTTCTCTCCCATGACCGCTCCCCGCTCCCGCCCCTGGCGCGGCGTCCTCGTCGCCACCGCGCTCCCCTTCGACGACGACCTCCGCGTCGACCACGACCGCTACGCCGACCACTGCGCCTGGCTCGTCGCGAACGGCTGCGACGGCGTCGTCCCGAACGGCTCGCTCGGCGAGTACCAGGTGCTCACGCCCGAGGAGCGCGCCCGGGTCGTCGAGACCGCGGTGGCCGCGGTCGGCGGGGAGCGGGTCATGCCCGGAGTCGCCGCGTACGGTTCGGCGGAGGCGCGCCGCTGGGCCGAGCAGGCGCGGGAGGCGGGGTGCGGGGCGGTGATGCTGCTGCCGCCCAACGCCTACCGCGCCGACGAGCGGGCGGTCGTGGCGCACTACGCGGAGGTGGCGAAGGCGGGGCTGCCGGTCGTGGCGTACAACAACCCGGTCGACACCAAGGTCGACCTCGTGCCCGAACTGCTCGCCCTGCTGCACCGCGAGGGTCTCGTGCACGGTGTCAAGGAGTTCTCCGGTGACGTCCGCCGCGCCTACCGGATCGCCGAACTCGCCCCGGACCTCGACCTGCTGGTGGGTGCCGACGACGTCCTGCTGGAACTGGCGGTGGCCGGCGCGAAGGGCTGGGTGGCCGGTTACCCGAACGCGCTGCCCCGGGCCTCGGTGGAGTTGTACCGTGCCGCCGTCGCCGGGGACCTCACCACCGCGCTGCCCCTGTACCGTCAGCTGCACCCGCTGCTGCGCTGGGACTCGCGGGTGGAGTTCGTGCAGGCCATCAAGGTGTCGATGGACGTCGTGGGCCGCCACGGCGGACGCTGCCGGCCGCCGCGCGTACCGCTGCCGCCGGAGCAGGAGGCGACCGTCCGCGCGGCCACCGAGAAGGCCGTCGCCGCGGGCCTCGCGTGACACCGGCGCGGAACCTCGCCACCCGCGGGAAAGGGAAGCCATGCGCAGCAAACTCGTCCTGCACGCCGTCGACTCGCACACCGAGGGCATGCCCACCCGGGTGATCACCGGTGGGATCGGCACCATCCCCGGCGCGACCATGAACGAGCGGCGGCTGTACTTCCGTGAACACCTCGACGACCTGCGCCGGTTGCTGATGAACGAGCCGCGCGGTCACTCCGCGATGAGCGGTGCGATCCTCCAGCCGCCCACCCGCCCGGACTGCGACTGGGGCGTCGTCTACATCGAGGTCTCCGGCTGTCTGCCGATGTGCGGGCACGGCACGATGGGCGTGGCGACCGTGCTCGTGGAGACCGGCATGGTCGAGGTCGTCGAGCCCGTCACGACCATCCGCCTGGACACCCCGGCGGGGCCGGTGGTCGCCGAGGTGGCGGTGCGGGACGGCGCCGCGACCGCGGTGACCTTGCACAACGTCCCGTCCTTCGCGGTCGCCCTGGACCGCAGGATCACCCTGCCCGACGGCCGGACGGTGACGTACGACCTCGCCTACGGCGGGAACTTCTACGCCGTCCTGCCGCTGGAGCAGTTCGGGCTGCCCTTCGACCGTTCCCGCAAGGACGACATCCTGCGGGCCGGACTGTCGCTGATGGAGGCCGTCAACGCCGAGGCGGAGCCGGTCCATCCGGAGGATCCGTCCGTCCGGGGCTGCCACCACGTCCACCTGTACGCGCCCGGCTCCACCGCCCGCCACTCCCGGCACGCGATGGCCATCCACCCCGGCTGGTTCGACCGCTCCCCCTGCGGTACGGGCACCAGCGCGCGCATGGCGCAGCTGCACGCGCGGGGCGAACTGCCGCTGCACACCGAGTTCGTGAACGAGTCCTTCATCGGCACCCGTTTCACCGGCCGGCTGCTCGGTACGACGGAGGTCGCCGGCGTGCCCGCGGTGCTGCCCAGCTTCACCGGCCGCGCCTGGATCACCGGCACGGCCCAGTACCTGCTGGATCCGACGGACCCGTTCCCGGCCGGGTTCGTGCTGTGACGGCACGCCCCCGGTCGACGACATGCCGGATATCGCATACAGAAGCCTCCCGGCGGGCCGAGGTGCGGGAGCCGGCCGTGGATACTGGTGGCACGTGACATGGCACAGCCCCTCCAAGGAGATCCTCCATGGCCGCCCCCCGCAGCAGCAGCCCCTCGACCGCCGCAGCCGTGCCCGCCCCCGCTCTGCCCGTGCTCGGCGGTCGTCGCAGCAGCTACCGGGAGCGGGTCGCCGACGCCCTGCGGGCCGCGCTGATCGCGGGTGAACTGCGGCCGGGCGAGGTGTACTCGGCGCCCGCCCTGGCCGCCCGCTTCGGCGTCTCGGCGACCCCGGTGCGCGAGGCGATGCTGGATCTCGCGAAGGAGGGCCTGGTCGACGCGGTACCCAACAAGGGGTTCCGGGTCACCGAGGTCTCCGACCGGCAGCTCGACGAGTACACGCAGGTCCGCGCGCTGATCGAGATCCCGACGGTGGTCGCGCTGGCGACGGCCGCCGACCCGGTGTCGCTGGAGGCGCTGCGCCCGGCGGCCCGCGAGATCGTCACCGCGGCGGTGGCGGGCGACCTCATCGCCTACGTCGAGGCCGACACCCGCTTCCACCTCGGTCTGCTCGCCCTCGCCGGGAACTCCCACCTCGTCGAGGTGGTCCGCGACCTGCGCGGCCGGGCCCGTCTCTACGGTCTGACCGCCCTCTCGGCCTCCGGCCGTCTGCTGGCCTCCGCCGAGGAACACCTGGAACTCCTGGACGCGCTGCTGGCCCGCGACGAGCGGGCCGTGCACGAGGTCATGACCCGGCACCTGGGGCACGTGCGGGGGCTGTGGGCGTCCGCACGGGCGTAGGGACACCGGCTCGTCCCCCGGCACAAGAGCGGCTTCTGTGATCTTTGTCGCTGGCGTGAGGAGAGTGCCGGATGGGCAGGCATTGCGCGTGTGCGCAAAAGTCGTGTCGTTCCTGTGGGGGAAACCGTGAGTGTGTGCCTGATCGGTGCAGGCCTGTCGGGACTGGCCACGGCACACGCCCTCAAGGCGGCGGGAGTTGACTTCGTCTGCCTCGAGAAGGCATCCGACGTCGGCGGGATCTGGCGACGGCCGCAGGCCGGCGAGCGCGGGCCGGGCTACCTGTCGCTCCACCTCAACACCACGAAACGGCTCACCGGTTACGCCGACCACCCGATGCCGGCCTCGTACCCGGTCTACCCCCGGCACAGTCAAGTCGCCTCCTACCTGCGCTCGTTCGCCGAGTGGGCCGGCGTGCTGGAGCACATCGAACTGGAGACGACCGTCGAGTCCGTGCGGCGGGCGGCCGACGGTTCCTGGACGGTCGTCAGCGTGGACGCCGGCGGCGCCCGCACGTCCCGGAGCTTCGCGCAGGTGGTCGTGGCCTCGGGGCACAACACCGAGCCGTCCCTGCCGACGCCGCCCGCCGGCTGCGAAACGTTCACAGGAACGATTCTGCATGCCCTCGACTACCGTGACGGCAGCGATCACACCGGCCAGGACGTCGTCGTCGTGGGGCTCGGCGCCTCGGCCGTGGACATCGCCGCGGACCTCTCCCGGTACGCCGCGCAGACCCTGCTGTCCGTGCGCCGGGGGCTGCACGTCCTGCCCAAGCAGCTCTTCGGCATGCCGCTCGACGAGGTAGCCGAGGCGCCGTGGTGGACCAGCATGGCGCTGGACGAGCAGCGCCGTTTCATCGAGCAGGCCCTGCTCGTCGCCCGCGGCAAGCTCTCCGACTACGGCCTGCCCGAACCGGACCACCCGATCTTCGCCTCGGCCGTGACCATATCGGACGAGATCCTCAGCCGTATCCGCCACGGCGGGGTCGTTCCCAAGCCCGCCATCGACTTCCTCGACGGCGGTCGCGTGGTCTTCACCGACGGCTCGTCCGCGCGGGCCGACGCGATCGTCTACTGCACCGGGTACCGGATGGCCTTCCCGTTCCTGCCCGCGGACTGCCCGCTCGGACCGCGGGGCTCGGTCGAGTTGTACAAGCGTGTCGTCGCGCCCGGTCACCCCGGTCTGTACTTCGTCGGCCTGGTGCGTCCGCACGGCTCCATCACCCGCCTGGTGGAGGCGCAGTCCCGCTGGATCGCCAGGATCGTCACGGGCCGGGCGGTGCTGCCGGAGCCCGAGGTCATGCGCAAGGAGATCGCCGCGTACCTGAGCGGCATCGCGGGCCAGTACGGCCAGGCGGAGAGCGCCTCGATCCAGGTGAACGTGGCTCCGTATCTTCAGGAGCTCCAGGAGGAGTGACGTCGCGTCAGGCCTGAGGCGGGGTTCCGCCGGGGTCGGCACACGCGGAGGTCTCCCTCCGTGGGCCGGCCCCTCGGTCGTGCCGCCGCCTCGGCGGTCCGGTCCGGGCGCGCGTGGGGCGAAGGCGTCGCCGTGGATCGAGGGGAGCGGTTCGGCGACATCGGCGTACGGCTCCCCCCACAGGTCCCGCTGTTTCGCCGTTACCCCGCGGTCGCGGCCTCGGCGGGCAGGAGGCCGACGGGCGGGCGGACCGCGTACGACTCCGAGGAGATGTACGTCGTCACCCGGGGCGGGTGACCCTGCTGGTGGGCGAGCGCCAGGTAGGCGATGAGTCCCCCGCCCTCCTCCGGTCGCCGCGAGGTGACGGCGGCCACCGCCCGCACCAGCGGGGCCGGATCCAGTCCGTGGTGACCGAGCAGGGCCGTGGCGCGGTGCAGGGCCTCACCGTCGTGCCGGACGTAGTCGCGGACCGGGACGTAGAGGGTGAAGCCGCTGGGCAGGCCGGTCGACGTCTCGGTGAAGGAGTGGCAGGACTGGACGGGCCGGCGGACCGGTCTCCGGTCGTCTCCTCCGGCGGCGTCGGCGTCGTCGCCGGCCGCGATACGGAAGAACGCCTCCGTCTGCGCGGGGGAGGGCCCGCCCTCCATACGGGACAGGGCGCCCGCCTCCGCCGCCGACAGGTCGTGGTGCGCGAGGTACACCTTCACCCTGGGCTCCTCCCAGTCCCCCAGGTCCAGGGCGAAGAACAGGTGACGGTCGCCCGGCGGCAGCGCCTCGAACGCCTGCCGGTGGCCGAGCCGCCGCAGCGCCTTCGCCACGGTCCTGGCGGCACGTTTCTGCCCGGAGGCCGCCGGGTTCAGGTACACCTTGACCCTGGGGACGCCGCCGGGCTGGAGTTCCAGCGCGCACCACAGGGCCAGCGGGCCCTTGGGAGAGGGCGGGAAGAACAGGTCCTCCAGCTCGTCGAGGCGGTCGGTGCTGAAACCCCAGCGCCGCGCCGCCTTGCGGACGGCGCGCAGCCCGGTGCGCCCGTTGCGTGCCAGGCCGCCGGCGCCGCACCCCGGCTCCAGCAGCACCCGCAGGGTCGGTGCCGCGTCCGGTACGAAGGCGAGCGAGAACTCCACCGGCGTGTGGTCGTCGGAGAGGAAGGTCGGCCAGGCGGGCGGCAGGTCCAGCGGCCGCTCGGCGACGGCTCCGAGCATGTCGGTCAGGGTACGCGCGTAGACCTCGGAGTCCTTGGTGTCCAGCCCGGCGACCTCGCAGAGTCGCAGCAGCTGGCCCGCCGTACGGCCGCCCACGGTGTCGGCACCCAGAGCCTTCGCGGAGTCGAGCCGGCGGGCGCTCACCGGCCCTCCCGCCACGGGCGGGAGGGGGCAAGAAGATACCCGCCTGCAAAGGCGGGTATCGGGAGACTCACCACGGTGGGGTGTCGTAGGGGGACAGAGTCGGTGGATATGTGGTCCACGGCACTTCCTTCGGCTCGTGAGCAACACGGATTACCGCAGGACTCACTACCCCCGAGGTTGAAACTTCATACAACCGTGGAGAGTTGGGTGATGTTGTGCGAATCACCTCGTCAGCCAGTTGAGGAACTGGCTCCAGACACCGTTGCGTTCGGTCCTGCGCCCCGTCTGCTGGGCGGGTTCGGGGCGGGCGGCCGCCTCGGCGCTCGCCCGGGCGGCGGGCCGGCGCACGGCCGCCACGGGGGTGAAGCGGGCGGGCAGGGCGGCGAGACCCCGGTTGAAGGGGCCGGGGCGCCAGGTGAGGCTGTCCTCGGGTACGGCCAGTTCGACGTCGGGGAGCTTGTTGAGCAGGTTCTCGATGGCGGTCACCGTGATCTGCCGGGCGGGCTCCTTGGACGGGCAGGCGTGCGGGCCCGCGCTCCACGCGAGGTGGGCGCGGTTGCTGCCCGCCTGGCGCGCGGCCGTCAGCGCCGGGCCGGTGTTGGCGGCCGCGAAGCTGACCAGCACCAGGTCGCCCGCCTGGAACTTCTGCCCGGCGAACTCCATGTCGGACGCCGGATAGTGCGGGGCGAGGTTCTGCATCGGCGGGTTCTCCCACAGCGTGTCGTCGATCGCCTCGTCGATCAGACCGCCCTGGTGGGCGTACGCGTCATGGGTGAGGAGCCGGTGCAGGGTGTTGCCGATGAGGTTGCGCAGCGGCTCGTTGCCGCCCACCAGCAGCAGGGCGAGCTGGTGGACCATCTCCTCGTCGGTCAGGCCCGCCTGGTGCTGCATCATCCAGGTGGTGACGTCGTCGCCGGGCCTGGCCCGCTTGAGCGCCACCAGCTCGCCGACGGCCCCGAACAGCACCCCCATCGCCCGCTCGGCGTTGATGCCGTCGAACATGCCGGTGATGCCGTAGACGACGCGGTCGCCGATGTCGGCGGGGCAGCCGAAGAGTTCGTTGAACACGAACAGCGGCAGCTGCTTGGCGTAGTCGGCGAGCAGGTCGGCCGAACCGCGGGGGCCGACCTGGGAGATGAGGTAGTCGGAGACCTGCTCGGTGCTCCGGCTCACCTTGCTGGAGTCGACGCGGGCCATGCTGTCCGTGACGGCCTGACGCAGCCTCAGGTGCTCGGCGCCGTCACTGAACATGCAGTTGGGGCGGTAGGACAGGACGGGGGCGACCGGGCTGTCCGGGGCGATCCTGCCCTCGTTGAAGTCACGCCAGCGGCGCGCGTCCTTGCGGAAGGAACCGGAGTCCTGGAGGAGTTGGAGCGCGGTGGCGTAGTCGGTGACGAGGGTCGCCTCGACGCCGGGGGCGAGTTCGACGGGCGCGGTGGGCCCGAAGTGGCGGAGGTAGGTGTAGTACGCCTGCGGGTCGGCCGCGAACTCCGGCCCGTACAGCGGCACTCTGCCGCCGGTGTTGTGCGCCGGGCACCCGGGCGGGGGCACCGGAGCGGTGGGTTGGTCCATGTCTGCTCCTAGTGGGCACGGTCCTGCAAGTGGCGGACGAGGGTGATGAGCGCTTCGGCCGACGACTGCTCGTCCCGCGCGTCGCAGGTGACGACGGGGGTGTCGTCGAGCAGATCCAGTGCCTCGCGCAGCGCCCTCTCGTCCCGCAGGGGGGCGCCGTCGAAGTGGTTGACGGCGATGGCGTAGTCGAGTCCGTACTGCTCGATCAGGTCGATCACGGCGAAGGAGTCCGCGAGCCGCTCGGGGTCGACGAGCACCAGGGCACCGAGCGCGCCGCGGGCCATGTCCTCCCACATCTGCACGAAACGCTGCTGGCCCGGCGTTCCGAACAGGTAGAGCACGACCCGGTCGCTGATGGTCAGGCGGCCGAAGTCCATGGCGACCGTGGTGGTGGTCTTGCCCTGGACGCCCTTGAGGTCGTCGATGGACTCGGCGGCCCGTGTCATCGTCTCCTCGGTGGTCAGCGGTTCGATCTCGGAGATCGCCCCGATGAACGTGGTCTTGCCGACCGCGAAGTGACCGACGACGAGGATCTTCACGGCCGTCTGCGTCTCACCGCCGCGGACGTACGCCTGCTCATCCAAACTTGGCCCTGAGACCATTCAGCACCTCCTCCAGGATGTCCCGGTCGGCGAGCGGGGCCCGCTGTACGGGTGGGCGGGTGATGAGGTAGCCGCCCTCGGTGAGGGCGGCGAGGAGGATCTTCACCACGCCGAGGGGCAGTTGGGTGTGCCCCGCGATCTCGGCGACCGAGAGGTAGCCGGCGGCGCACAGGTCGAGCAGGCTCTGCTCCTCGGGGGACAGCCGGGTGGGCCGCTGCTGCTGGTCGGCGGCCGCCGTGACCAGCGTGATGAGGGAGAGCTGCTCCTCGTCGGGCAGTCCGCGCCCTTTGGTGATGACGTACGGACGCACTAATTCCGGCGTCTGGGGCTCCAGTTCGTCGAAACCGGTCATGACCGTACGCCGAGGTTCTCGCGCGGCGGCGTCGTCAGGGCCTTGCCGAGCTGGCCGACGAGCTGCTGCATACGGAAGGTGATGTCCGCCATGTCGACGTCCGGGGAGGCGGAGACGCCGAGGTAGGCGCCCTCACCGGCGGATATCAGGAAGACCCAGCCCCCGTCGAACTCGACGAGCGTCTGCCGCCACCGCTGCTGCGCGTCCTCACAGAAGAAGGCGAGGGAGCGGCTGAGCGACTGCACGCCGCTCATCGCGGCGGCCACGCGGTCGGCGTCGTCCTTGTCGAAGTCCTGCGTCCGGGCCATCAACAGGCCGTCCGCGGAGATGAGGACGGCGTGCAGGGCCCCGGGAATCTCCAGGGCGCTGTCCAGCATCCATGACAGATCGTCGTTCACGAGACCTCATGCCCTTCGCTGCTTGCACCACGTGTGCTGCTCGACTGTTCCGCGGGGTCCGCGTGCGTGGCCCGGCCGGACTGGGTGCCGCGCTGGAAGGCGCCCATGATCGACGCCCGCTCCGCGCCCGAGCGGGCGGGGTCGGGGGCGTTGGACGCGCTGCCGGGCACGATGGCCATCGGCCGCTTGCGGCGCCGCTTGGGCAGGCCGTCGGCGGTGGTGCTGCCCTGGGCCGACGCGGGTTCCGGGCCGTTGCGGGCGGGAGTGGCGGCGGCGGGAACGACCGGCGCCGGCTCTTTCTGCTCGGGCGCGCTGGTGAGCAGGTCGTGCGGCAGGAGGAGGACCGCCCGCACACCGCCGTAGGGCGAGGTGGAGTCGACGGACACCTCGAAGCCGAAGCGTTCGGCGAGCACGCCGATCACCGCGAAGCCGAACTGCGGCGGATTGCCGAGTCCGGAAACACCGGAGACGCGCTCACTGGAGAGGAGTTTCTCGGCACGCGCCCGCTCTTCGTCGTTCATGCCGACACCGGCGTCGTCGACGACGATGCAAATACCCTTGGGCACGGTGCGAATGTTGATCTCGACGACGGTGTCCGGGCTGGAATAGCTCGTGGCGTTGTCGAGAAGTTCCGCGAGAGCCAGGGCCACCGGCTCGACGGCACGGCTCGTGATGCCGAAGTCGACCTGCGAGAGAATTTCCACCCGCCGGAAATGGCGGATCCTTCCCTGCGCGCTGCGGACCACGTCGTACACCGAGGCCACGTCGCGCTGACGGCCCAACCAGCCGTCGCAGAGCACGGCGATGGACTGGGCACGGCGACCGAACTGGGAGTTCGTGTGGTCGATCTCCAGCAAATCCTGGAGAATCACCGACTCACCGTATTTGTTCTGCAGCCGGGAGACAATCAACTGCTGCTCCGCAGCAAGACCCTGAAGTGTCCGCATGGCGGACTTCAGGACCGTTTTGGTTGCCTCATCGGCTCTTTCCTGAGCTGCCTCGACGGATTTCGCGTACCCGTTCTCCAGCTCGGCATGCCGATCCCGGAGATCTGCGAACTCCTGCCTTAACGTCCGCGTCGCCCTGCGTTGACGAACAATGATGGCGACTGCGACGAGTACGGCGACGAGGAGAGCCCAGAGTACCGGGTTCTGTATGTAATCAGTCATAAGACTCTCTTCAGGCGACTGACGGCCAGTTGCTGAATTCCCGTCAATGCGGGTGGACCGGCGGACCGCCCGCACCGGGGTCACCGCCCGGACTGTCCCCGTAGTCGGGGATGTCGTCTTGTACCCATCCGCCCGCTCTACAAGCGCGGTGATCGTATCACCACACGATGCGATCGCAGACAGCCAACGTGACCGCTTCCGACCGACATTGACGGCTCGTCAGACAGGGTGTCGACAGCGGAGCGACAGCCCGCCTCCGGGACAACCGATAAACGTGCTTCCGCCGCATTCGGGAGGTAATCGAGACGTACGGAACCTTCTCCGGAAACCCGAGGGCAACGAAAGGCAAGGAAACGACAAAACCCGCATCCGGGATCCCGGACACGGGTTGCACGACTGCATGAGGGGGGCGACTGCTCACCGAGTGGAATCCGCTCGGCACGGAGAGTGATAAGTGTCCGAGGGGGGACTTGAACCCCCACGCCCGATAAAGGGCACTAGCACCTCAAGCTAGCGCGTCTGCCATTCCGCCACCCGGACCAGGTGTCTGCCGCTACGTGGGGTGTTCTCCCGCGCGGCGACATGGACAACAATACCAAGCTTTCGGAGTGCGTTTCACCTGCGTATCCGCTGGCGGGGCGCCCGTCGGGAGCCGGAACGGGGGGAATTCCGGGCGGACGACGGCGAGTGACCGAACGGTCACCATGATCGCGCGGCGGGCGCCTTCATACGGGGATGCGCGAGGCCCTGAACAGTGCTCCTGGGGGCGCGTCCCCTTATATGGATCGGTCGGCGGGGCGGGCGGCGAGTCGGCTGGGCGGGGGACCGGGCGGGCGGAGGCGGCCCAGGGGAGGGTGGTGGGTGAGGCGACCGGAGGGGTTGGGGGCGGCGCCCTCTGCTGTCGGCGCCGCCCGGAGGAGGTCAGGGCATCAGCTGGTACTCCGGGAAGTTCCCGGGCAGCCGCTCCCCCGCCGGGCCCTGGGTGACCGCCCGCACCAGCAGTTCGCCGCCGACGAACGCGCCCCGCCAGGACGCGCCGAAGCCGCCGAACAGCTCGTCGCGGTCGCCGCGGGAGCGAGGGGCGCCGTGGCCGACCTTGAAGGCGCGGATGTGGGGGGCCAGTCGGTCGTAGGTGGCGCGGTCGTCGGTGGAGAGCGTGGCGACGAGTGCGCCGTTCGACGCATTCATGGCGGCGAGCAGCTCCGCCTCCGTGTCGACGAGGACGATCGTGTCGACCGGGCCGAACGGTTCCGCGTGGTGCAGTGGGGAGGACGGCGGCGGGTTGAGGAGCGTGACCGGCTGGACGTACGCCGAGGTGTCCTGGCCGGGCAGGAAGCGGGCGTCCGCGGGGTTTCCCCGGTACAGCGGGACGGCGCCCCGGTCGACGGCCTCGGCGACCTGGTCGTGCAGTTCCTTGGCCTTGGCGGCGTTGATGACCGGCCCGAAGTCCAGCCGGGGGTAGGGGTCGTCGCGCTTCTCGACGGCGAGCGGGTGTCCGACCGTCAGTGTGCGCACCGCCGGGAGGTACGCCGCGAGGAACGCGTCGAACAGCTCACGCTGGACGACGAAGCGCGGGTACGCCGTGCAGCGCTGCTTGCCGTAGTCGAACAGCTTGGGGACGACCGCCGTGAGCGCGTCCCAGTCGGAGTAGTTCCAGATGCCCCAGGTGTTGAGTCCTTCCTGTTCGAGGATGTGCCGCTTGCCGAGGTCGGCGACGGCCGTGGCCACCGCGGCGCCGGTGTCGCGGCCGCCGACGAAGGAGACGCAGCCGATCTCGGGTGCCCGCACCAGCGCGTCCGACAGCTCGCCCCCGCCGCCGCTGACGAGGGTGACGGGCACGCCCTCGCGTGCGGCGAGCGCACAGGCCAGGGTCAGACAGGCGACACCGCCGTCGGTCGGGGTCTTGGCGATGACCGCGTTGCCCGCCAGGGCTTGGACCAGTACCGCGTGAACGAGCACGCTCATCGGGTAGTTCCAGCTCGCGATGTTGGACACCGGGCCGTCCAGCGGCGCGCGCCCGGCTGCCATCTCCTCGATGCCGTCGACGTACCAGCGCACCCCGTCGACGGCCCGGTCGACGTCGGCCTGCGCGAGCCGCCAGGGCTTGCCGATCTCCCAGACGAGCAGCAGCGCGAGGAGTTCGCGGTGTGCGGTGAGCGCGTCGAGGGTGGCCGCGACGCGGGCGCGGCGTTCCGCCGGCGGGAGGTGCCGCCAGGCGCGGTGCTGGTCGAGCGAGGCGCGGACCGCCCGGTGGACGGTGGCGCGGTCCAGGCGGGGCGGGCCGGCGACGGGGCCGCCGTCGACCGGGCTGGTGGCGGGCAGGGGCCGGCCGTCCGCCTGCCAGGTGCCGTTCCAGAGGTTGAGGACCCGGTCGTCGCGGAAGGCCTCGGGGGCGGCGGCGAGACAACGGTGCCAGGCGTCGGTCCAGGACGTGCCTGCTTTGAGGGTGAGGGTGGTGGCCATGGGGTTGCTCCGCTCTCGGTGCACGGTCGGGGGCGGTTGGGCATGGCTGCGGGGGCCACGGGCAAGGGGTGCGGGTCCCTCGCCCGTGGCCCGCGCCGGTGCGGTGCGGGGCGTCACGCCGGGCTTTCGAGCAGGGCCGCCGCGAGCCGCGCGGTCTCGGTCGGTGTGCTCCCCACCCGCACCCCGGCCGCCTCCAGCGCCTCCTTCTTCGCCCGGGCGGTCCCCGAGGAACCGGACACGATCGCCCCGGCATGCCCCATCGTCTTGCCCTCGGGCGCGGTGAAGCCGGCGATGTAGCCGACGACCGGCTTGGTCACGTGGTCGCGGACGTAGGCGGCGGCCCGTTCCTCCGCGTCGCCGCCGATCTCGCCGATGAGGACGACGAGGTCGGTGTCGGGGTCGTCCTCGAAGGCGGCCAGGCAGTCGATGTGGGTGGTGCCCACGACCGGGTCGCCGCCGATGCCGACACAGGTCGAGAAGCCGATGTCCCGCAGCTCGTACATGAGTTGGTAGGTCAGGGTCCCCGACTTGGAGACCAGGCCGATACGGCCGGGCTTGGTGATGTCGGCCGGGATGATTCCGGCGTTGGACTGGCCGGGGCTGATCAGGCCGGGGCAGTTGGGCCCGATGACCCGCGTGCCGCGCGCCTTCGCGTACGAGGTGAAGGCGACGGAGTCGTGGACGGGGATGCCCTCGGTGATGACGACGGCGAGGCCGATGCCGGCGTCGGCGGCCTCGGTGACGGCCGCCCTGGCGAAGGCGGGCGGGACGAAGACGACGGTGACATCGGCGCCGGTCGACTGCATACCGTCGGCGACCGACCCGAACACCGGCACGACCCGGCCGTCGAAGTCGACGGTGCGGCCCGCCTTGCGCGGGTTGACGCCGCCGACGACGTCGGTACCGGCCGCGAGCATGCGCCGGGTGTGCTTCATGCCCTCGCCGCCGGTCATGCCCTGGACGAGGACCTTGCTCTCCTTGGTGAGGTGAATGGCCATGGCGTCCGGTCTCCTCAGGCTGCGGTGGCGAGTCGGGCGGCACGGCGGGCGGCGCCGTCCATGGTGGTGGCCTGCTCGACGAGCGGATGGCGGCGCTCGTCGAGGATCGCGCGCCCGCGGGCCGCGTTGTTGCCGTCGAGGCGGACGACGAGCGGCTTGGTCAGCCGTACGGTGTCCAGGGCCCGCACGATGCCCTCGGCGACCGCGTCGCAGGCGGTGATGCCGCCGAAGACGTTGACGAGGACCGACTTCACGGCGGGGTCGGACAGGATGACCGAGAGGCCGTCGGCCATGACCTGGGCCGACGCTCCCCCGCCGATGTCGAGGAAGTCGGCGGGGCGGGCTCCGCAGCCGGCGACCACGTCGAGGGTCGACATGACGAGTCCGGCGCCGTTGCCGATGACGCCGACCTCGCCGTCGAGCCTGACGTAGTTGAGGCCCCTGGCCGCGGCCGCGGCCTCCAGCGGGTCGCCGTCCTCGGTGGCGGCGTCGCCCCACCGCGCCTGCCGGAAGGAGGCGTTGTCGTCGAGTGTGACCTTGCCGTCGAGGGCGACCAGCTGTCCCTGCCGGGTGCGCACGAGCGGGTTGACCTCGACGAGGAGGGCGTCCTCGCGGACCAGGACGTGCCAGAGGCGCACCAGGACGTCGACGGTCTGCGGCGGCAGGCCGGCGGCGGCGGCGATCTCGGCCGCCTTCGCCGAGGTCACGCCCTCGGTCGGGGAGATGTGTATACGGGCGACGGCATCCGGTCGGCCGGCGGCGACCTCCTCGATGTCCATGCCGCCCTCGGCGGAGGCGATCGCGAGGAAACAGCCGGCCGCGCGGTCCAGGACGTAGGAGACGTAGAACTCGTCGGCGATCTCCACGGGTTGCGCCAGCAGCACCGTGCCGACGGTGTGCCCCTTGATGTCCATGCCGAGGATCTGACGTGCGGTCAGTTCGGCGGCGGCCGGGTCGGCGGCGAGCCTGACGCCGCCCGCCTTGCCGCGTCCGCCCGTCTTGACCTGCGCCTTGACGACGACGCGGCCACCGAGCCGGCGGGCGATCTCCCGTGCCTCCTTGGGCGAGTCGGTCACCTCGGCCCGAGGCACCAAGATGCCGTGCTCCTCGAAGAGTTCCCTTGCCTGGTGTTCGTACAGGTCCATCTCGGCTCCCGTCTGCGAAGTCATCGCGAGGCCGAACTCCGATGACTGAAAGTGCCGCACGCCCCCTGGACACCACCCACCGGATGCGGGATAACGAGATTCATACAGTATTCGTCGACTGTATGCAATGTACCGCGAGAGCCTTCCAACCCCCTACGAAGGGACGGGACTTCGCCATGCCCGACGACACCCAGGACGTCATTTCCGGTGGTCATCTCGTTGCCAAGGCGCTGAAGGCCGAAGGGGTCGACCGCATCTACACCCTCTGCGGCGGCCACATCATCGACATCTACGACGGTTGCGTCGACGAGGGCATAGAAGTCGTCGACGTCCGCCACGAGCAGGTCGCCGCCCACGCCGCCGACGGCTACGCGCGCATCACCGGCAAGCCCGGCTGCGCGGTCGTCACGGCCGGCCCCGGCACCACCGACGCCGTCACCGGCGTCGCCAACGCCTTCCGCGCGGAGTCCCCGATGCTGCTGATCGGCGGCCAGGGGGCGCTCACCCAGCACAAGATGGGATCCCTTCAGGACCTGCCGCACGTCGACATGATGGCGCCGATCACCAAGTTCTCGGCGACCGTGCCGGACACGGCGCGCGCGGCGGACATGGTGTCCATGGCGTTCCGCGAGTGCTACCACGGCGCGCCCGGCCCCTCCTTCCTGGAGATCCCGCGCGACGTCCTCGACGCCAGGGTGCCGGTGGCGAAGGCACGCGTGCCCCGGTCCGGCGCCTACCGGGCCTCGACCCGCTCGGCCGGCGACCCCGAGGCGGTCGAGAAGCTCGCCGATCTGCTCGTGCACGCCGAGAAACCCGCGATCCTGCTGGGCAGCCAGGTGTGGACGACCCGCGGCACCGAGGCGGCCACCGAGCTGGTCCGCACGCTGAACATCCCCGCGTACATGAACGGCGCCGGCCGCGGCACCCTGCCCCCGGGCGACCCCCACCACTTCCAGCTGTCCCGCCGCTACGCCTTCACCCACGCCGACGTCATCGTCATCGTCGGCACGCCCTTCGACTTCCGCATGGGCTACGGCAAGCGGCTGTCGCCGGACGCGACCGTCGTACAGATCGACCTCGACTACCGCACCGTCGGCAAGAACCGCGACATCGACCTCGGCATCGTCGGCGACGCGGGCCTGGTGCTGAAGTCGGTGACCGAGGCGGCCTCCGGGCGCGTCAACGGCGGGGCGTCCAGGCGCAAGGAGTGGCTGGACGAACTGCGCGCCGCCGAGCAGACCGCCCTGGAGAAGCGACTGCCGCAGCTGCGCTCGGACGCCTCCCCCATCCACCCCTACCGCCTGGTCAGCGAGATCAACGACTTCCTCACCGAGGACTCGATCTACATCGGCGACGGCGGCGACATCGTCACCTTCTCCGGCCAGGTCGTGCAGCCCAAGTCGCCCGGCCACTGGATGGACCCGGGCCCGCTGGGCACCCTCGGCGTCGGCGTCCCCTTCGTGCTCGCGGCCAAGCAGGCGCGGCCCGACAAGGAGGTCGTCGCCCTCTTCGGCGACGGCGCGTTCTCCCTGACCGGCTGGGACTTCGAAACGCTCGTCCGCTACGACCTCCCCTTCGTCGGCATCGTCGGCAACAACTCCTCCATGAACCAGATCCGCTACGGCCAGGCCGCCAAGTACGGCAAGGAGCGCGAGCGGGTCGGCAACACCCTGGGGGACGTCCACTACGACAAGTTCGCGCGGATGCTGGGCGGTTACGGCGAGGAGGTGCGCGACCCCGCCGACATCGGCCCCGCGCTGCGGCGCGCCCGCGAGTCCGGGAAGCCCTCGCTGATCAACGTCTGGGTCGACCCGGACGCGTACGCCCCCGGAACCATGAACCAGACGATGTACAAGTGAGGAGGGCTTGTCATGAGCAAGGCTCTCGAAGGCATCCGCGTCCTGGACATGACGCACGTCCAGTCCGGGCCGTCGGCGACACAGCTGCTCGCCTGGCTCGGCGCGGACGTCGTCAAGCTGGAGGCGCCGTCCGGTGACATCACGCGCAAGCAGTTGCGCGACCTCCCCGACGCCGACTCCCTCTACTTCACGATGCTCAACTGCAACAAGCGGAGCATCACCCTCAACACCAAGACCGAGCGCGGCAAGGAGATCCTCACCAAGCTGATCCGGCGCTCCGACGTCATGGTCGAGAACTTCGGTCCGGGCGCGGTCGACCGGATGGGGTTCACCTGGGACCGCATCCAGGAGATCAATCCGCGGATCGTCTACGCCTCCATCAAGGGGTTCGGGGACGGCCCGTACACCAGCTTCAAGGCGTACGAGGTCGTCGCGCAGGCCATGGGCGGGTCGATGTCGACCACCGGTTTCGAGGACGGACCGCCGCTGGCGACGGGGGCCCAGATCGGGGACTCGGGCACGGGCGTCCACGCCGTGGCGGGGATTCTCGCGGCGCTGTTCCAGCGCGAGCACACCGGGCGCGGTCAGCGGGTCAATGTGGCCATGCAGCACGCTGTGCTCAACCTCTGCCGGGTGAAGCTGCGCGACCAGCAGCGCCTGGCACACGGCCCGCTCGCCGAATATCCCAACGACGACTTCGGCGACGAGGTTCCCCGCTCCGGGAACGCGTCCGGCGGCGGCCAGCCCGGGTGGGCGGTCAAGTGCGCGCCGGGCGGCCCCAACGACTACGTGTACGTCATCGTGCAGCCCGTCGGCTGGCAGCCGATCAGCGAGCTCATCGGCCGGCCCGAGCTGGCCGACGACCCCGAGTGGGCAACGCCGCAGGCCCGACTGCCCAAGCTGAACAAGATGTTCCAGCTGATCGAGGAGTGGTCCTCGACCCTGCCCAAGTGGGAGGTGCTGGAGCGGCTCAACGCCCACAACATCCCGTGCGGGCCGATCCTGTCCACCAAGGAGATCATCGAGGACGAGTCGCTGATCGCCAACGAGATGGTCGTGCGTGTGCCGCACCCGGAGCGCGGCGAGTTCGTGACCGTCGGCAGCCCGCTCAAGCTCTCCGACTCCCCCGTCGAGGTGACCGGGTCACCGCTGCTGGGCGAGCACAACGAAGAGGTCTACGTCGGCGAACTCGGCCTCGGGGACGAGGAGCTGCGCCTGCTCAAGTCGAACGGGGTGATCTGACGTGATGGCCGAGGACCGGGTGCTGAGGGTGCGCGCGCTGCTGGACGCGGTGCGGGCCGGGGGGCGGACCGCGCTGACCGCGCCCGAGGGCAAGGTGGTCGCGGACGCGTACGGGATCGCCGTACCGGGCGAGGAGCTGGCGCGGGACGTCGAGGAGGCCGTGGCGTACGCGGCGCGCTTCGACGGGCCCGTCGTGATGAAGATCGTCTCGCCGGACATCCTGCACAAGACCGACGCCGGCGGGGTGGTCGTCGGCGTCGAGGGGGCGGCGGACGTACGGGCGGCCTTCCACAGGATCGTCGACAACGCGCGCGCGTACGACGCGGCGGCGCGCATCGAGGGGGTGCAGATCCAGGAGCTGCTGCCGAAGGGGCAGGAGGTCATCGTCGGCGCGGTCACCGACCCGACGTTCGGGAAGGTCGTGGCGTTCGGGCTGGGCGGGGTGCTGGTGGAGGTGCTCAAAGACGTCACCTTCCGGCTGGCGCCCGTGGACGCCGACGAGGCTCTGTCGATGCTGGACTCGATCCGGTCGGCGGAGATCCTGCGCGGGGTGCGCGGGCAGGAGGGCGTGGACCGGTGGGCGGTCGCCGAGCAGATCCGGCGGGTGTCCCAACTGGTCGCGGACTTCCCCGAGATCGCCGAGGTCGACCTCAACCCGGTGATCGCCACACCGCGGGGCGCACTCGCCGCGGACATCCGCGTCATCCTGTCCGACACGCCCGTGAAGCAACGCAGGCGCTACACGCGCGCGGAGATCCTCACCTCCATGCGCCGCCTGATGCAGCCCGCCTCCGTCGCCGTGATCGGCGCCTCCAACGAGCAGGGCAAGATCGGCAACTCGGTGATGCGCAATCTCGTCGACGGCGGTTTCGCCGGGGACATCCATCCGGTGAATCCCCGCGCCGACGACATTCTGGGCCGCAAGGCGTACAAGAGTGTCACCGACGTTCCCGGTGAGGTGGATGTGGCGGTCTTCGCGATCCCCGCCAAGTTCGTGGCATCGGCCCTGGAGGAGGTGGGACGCAAGAAGATCCCCAACGCCGTCCTCATCCCCTCCGGCTTCGCGGAGACCGGCGAGCACGAACTCCAGGAGCAGATCGTGGAGATCGCCGAGCGGCACGGCATCCGCCTCCTCGGCCCGAACATCTACGGCTACTACTCGACCTGGCAGGACCTGTGCGCCACGTTCTGCACGCCGTACGACGTCAAGGGCGGGGTGGCGCTGACCTCGCAGTCCGGGGGCATCGGAATGGCCATCCTGGGCTTCGCGCGGACCACGAAGACGGGCGTGTCGGCGATCGTGGGGCTCGGCAACAAGTCGGACCTGGACGAGGACGACCTGCTGACCTGGTTCGGCGAGGACCCGCACACCCGGTGCATCGCGATGCACCTGGAGGACCTCAAGGACGGACGGGCCTTCGTCGAGGCGGCGCGGGAGACCGTACCGAAGAAGCCCGTCGTCGTGCTGAAGGCGGGGCGCACCGCGGCGGGCGCCAGGGCCGCCGGCTCGCACACCGGGGCGCTGGCGGGCGACGACGCCGTCTACGACGACATCCTGCGCCAGGCCGGCGTCATCCGGGCGCCCGGGCTGAACGACATGCTGGAGTACGCGCGCGCGTTGCCGGTGCTTCCCACCCCCCGGGGCGACAACGTCGTGATCATCACGGGGGCGGGCGGCAGCGGGGTGCTGCTGTCGGACGCGGTCACCGACAACGGCCTGACGCTGATGGAGATCCCGCCCGACCTGGACGCGGCGTTCCGGGAGTTCATCCCGCCGTTCGGGGCCGCGGGCAACCCGGTCGACATCACCGGGGGCGAGCCGCCGTCGACGTACGAGGCGACGATCCGGCTCGGCCTGGAGGACCCGCGCATTCACGCGCTCGTCCTCGGCTACTGGCACACCATCGTCACTCCCCCGATGGTCTTCGCGGAGCTCACCGCGCGCGTGGTGGCCGAGTTCCGCGAGCGCGGCGTCGAAAAGCCCGTCGTCGCGTCGCTCGCGGGCGACGTGGAGGTCGAGGAGGCCTGCCAGTACCTGTACGAGCGGGGCGTCGTCGCCTACCCGTACACGACCGAGAAGCCGGTGGCCGTACTCGGCGCCAAGTACCGCTGGGCGCGCGCGGCGGGGTTGTCGGGGGGCGGTTCATGAGGTGACCCGGCACGGGGCCGGCCGACGGTGCGCGTCGGCCGGCCCCGGGACCCGTGCGCACACGAAAGGCATTGGACAGGGGGCGCTGGCCAGAACTTTCGACGCAAGGGGTGCGACACACATGACAACCACCGACTTCTCGACGTCCCTCACCTACAGGGAGGTGACGGACCGCAACGGCCGCGTGTACCGGATCGGCGAGACCGACCGGGACATCATGGGCCGGCCGCGCTGGACCATGGTGCTCTTCCCCTGGATGGGCATGCTGGGCATCAGCTCCTCGGAGTACGCGTTCACCTCGGCCGAGGACACCCTGCACGAGGCCCACCTGTGGGACAGCGGGCACATCTTCTGGCTGATGGGCGTCTGGGTCTTCTTCCAGGCCGCCGTCGCCTTCCCCGCCGGGCAGCTGCGGGAGAGCGGGAAACTTCCCGCGCGGTACGCGATGATGCTCGGCGCACTGGGCACGGTCTGCGGCTACCTCTCGCTGGCGTTCGCCCCGCACGTGATCGTCGCCTACATCGGCTTCGGCATGTTCAGCGGCATCGGCGCCGGACTCGTCTACGCGACCTGCGTGAACATGGTCGGCAAGTGGTATCCGGAACGCAAGGGCGGCAAGACCGGCATGGTCAACGGCGGTTTCGCCTACGGCTCGGTGCCCTTCGTGTTCCTGTTCACCTCGTACATGGACCTGAGCAACTACCAGGGCGTCCTGGTGATGGTCGGCCTCGTGTGCTGCGCCGTCGTCGCCTTCGCCGGCTGGTTCTTCAAGGACCCGCCGAAGAACTGGTGGCCCGCGCACGTCGACCCGCTCAGGATGACCGACGACCCGAAGATCCGCCGGGCGCTGGAGAAGAACCCGCCGGCGGTGAAGCAGTACACCCCCAAGGAGGCCGCCCGTACCCCCGTCCTGTGGATGATGTGGTTCTGTCTGCTGTGCACGGCCGGCATCAACATCTTCGGCATCGCCTTCCAGGTGCCGTTCGGCAAGGACATGGGCTTCGCGGGCGGGATCGTGGCCACGGCGATGTCCCTGAAGGCGATCGTCAACGGCACCGGGCGCGGGGTCATCGGCTGGATCTCCGACAAGTTCGGCCGCCGCAACACCCTGGTCATCGTGTGTCTGGTGCTGGGCACCGCCCAGTTCGGGGTGCTGGTCTCCGGACAGATGGGCAGCATGCCGTTCTTCCTGTTCTGCTCGATGGTGTCCGGCTTCGGCGGCGGCGCGATCTTCCCGCTGTTCGCGGCGATGACGGCGGACTACTTCGGCGAGAACAACAACGCCTCCAACTACGGAATGGTCTACAGCTCGAAGCTGATCTCGGGTCTCGTGGGTTCCGGCATGGGCGCGGTCGTCGTCGGCGCCTGGGACTACGAGGGCGCGTTCGTCATCGCCGGCTCCATCGGGCTCGCCTCCGCGGTGCTGGCCCTCTTCCTCAGGGCGCCGGGCAGGCCGAAGGCCCGCGGCGTCGTTCCCAACCCGCATCCGCTCGGCGAGGAGATGGCGTGACATCGGCCGGCCCCGTCGCACCGAACAGCGCGTCGGCACCTCCCGACGCCGCGCACCGTCCCCACCGTGCGGTGAGCGACTCCCGCGGCCGGGTCCACCGCGGCGGCGAGAGCGAGCGGGACGTGCTCGGTCACTCCCGCGGACTCATGGTGTACCTGCCGTGGATCGCCATGACGTCGGCGGCGTCCGCGCTGCTGCGGCGGCCGCCGGGACACGACCGGCGCGGGGGGCGGGTCGCCCAGCCGCGGGCGGCCGGCTGACTTCGCTGTCGCCCGTTCATGAGACGGCCCTCCCGGGTGCCGATCCCGGGAGGGCCGCCTCACGCGCGCGTGCGCTCAGCACTTCTCGCGCAGCGAGTGCAGATGCTCACTCGACCGCCGCGCGAACGTGAACGACTCGGCCGGGTTGTCGTGCTCGGCCTGCCAGTGGTGGGCCGAGCGGTGCCCGCGCAGCCGGGTCACGGCGGAGATGAACCGCTGGTAGTCGATGTCTCCGTCGCCGACGTCGACCATGCGGTAACCGAAGGGGTTCGCGGGGTCGCTGACGCCGTCCTTCACGTGGAAGAGCGGGTAGCGGTGCGGCTGCTTGAGAACGTAGTCCAGCGGCTCGAACGGCGCGGGCGTCCCGTCGGGCCGCTGGGAGAAACGGAACTGGGCGACGTACGCCCAGAAGATGTCCATCTCCAGGAACACCAGGTCGGGGTCGGTCTCGGCGAGCAGCACGTCGTAGAGGCGGACCCCGGGGTCGTCGGTGGCGAAGGAGAACTCCTCGGAGTGGTTGTGCTGGTAGAACTTCATGCCGCGTGCTCTGGCCGCCGCGCCGTAGGTGTTGAAGTCCTCGGCCGCGCGCTTCCACGCGTCGACGGTGGAGCCGTAGCGGAACGGGCCGGCGGCGGTGCCGATGTGCTTCAGGCCGAGGGCCTGGGCGTCGTCCAGGACCTTGGTGAGGTTCTGGGCGAAGGTGTACGCGTTCGGATCGCCGGAGTAGTAGCCGACGTGGCTGCCGATGGGGGTCAGCCCGTGGTCGCGGGCCAGCCGCTTCAGCCGGGCGAGGGTGATCGGGCCCGCCGAGCCCTGGTCGTATCCGGCGAACTCGACCTCGTCGTAGCCGTACTTCTCCAACTCGGCGAAGACGGGGGCGAAGCCGAGGGTGGAGACCTTGTCGCGCAGGCTGTAGAGCTGGATGCCGAGCCGGCCGCGGGGCAGGACGGGACGGCCCCGGCCGGCGGCGGTGGGTGTGGTGGCGGTGGGCGCGCCGGCCGCTGTGGCGGGGGCCGCGGCGGCGCCCAGCAGGGCGGCGGCGGTGGCGCCCGCGGCCACGCCGAGCATGCCTCGTCTGCTGAGGCGGTGGGTGAGCTCGGGGTCGGGCCGGGAGATGCGGTTCATGCCTGGAACTCCTCGGGGTCGCAGGGCGTTGTCAGTGGTGAGTGCTTCACTTGTGACCAGTCAGGACAGTCCGATCGGTAAGGACAGTCCGACCGGTCAGGACGGTGCGTCCCGTCACGACAGGCGTGGCGGTCAGGACAGGCCGGCCAGGTGGAGCAGGAGTGACTTGACGTCGGTGGCCGCGACACGGTCACCGATGGAGCGGGGGGTGGAGCAGATGAGGAGCGGACCGTCGTCGTCGCTCGCGGGAAGGCGGCCGTGGCTGCCGCGGACAGGTGAGGGATCGAGAGGCACGACCGCCATGCGGTAGCGCAGGCCGAGCTTCTTGCGGGCCAGCGCGGCGGCCGCCTTGACCTTCACATACGGGTCGAGCGGATCCATGAACAGCTCGACGGGGTCGTAGCCGGGTTTGCGGTGGATCTCGACCAGCCGTGCGAAGTCGGGCGCGCGGGCGTCGTCGAGCCAGTAGTAGTACGTGAACCAGGCGTCCGGCTCCGCCACGGCGACGAGTTCGCCGGAGCGCCGATGGTCGAGATGGTGCGCCTTCTTGCCCTCGTCGTCGAGGAGTCGCTCGATGCCGGGCAGGGCGGCCAGCGCGGCGCGGGTGGCCTCCACATCCTCGGGCCGGCGTACGTAGACGTGGGCGATCTGGTGGTCGGCGACCGCGAAGGCACGGGACGCCGTCGGGTCGAGGTACTCCATGCCGTCCTGCGTGTGCACCTCCAGGAGGCCGGCACGACGCAGGGCACGGTTGATGTCGACGGGCCGGCTCACCCGGGTGATGCCGTACTCGGACAGCGCGACGACCGTACGGCCCTCGGCGCGGGCGTCGTCCAGGAGCGGCGCCAGGACCGCGTCCAGGTCGGCGGCCGCCCGCAGGGAGCGCGGGTCGTCGGGGCCGAAGCGCTGGAGGTCGTAGTCGAGGTGGGGGAGGTAGCACAGGGCCAGGTCGGGACGGCGGGTGCGCACGATGTGGCGGGTCGCGTCGACGATCCAGCGGCTGGAGACCAGGTCCGCGCCCGGGCCCCAGAAGTGGAAGAGCGGGAACGTGCCGAACTTTTCGGTGAGTTCGTCGTGCAGGGCCGGGGGGCGGGTGTAGCAGTCGGGTTCCTTGCGGCCGTCGGCGTAGTAGACAGGGCGGGGGGTGACGGTGAAGTCGGTATCGGCGCCCATGGCGTACCACCAGCAGATGTTGGCGACCGTGTAGCCCGGGTACGCCCGGCGGGCGGCGTCCCACAGCTTGTCGCCGGCGACGAGACCGTTGTGCTGCCGCCACAGCAGGACGTCGCCGAGCTCACGGAAGTACCAGCCGTTGCCGACGATGCCGTGCTCGGAGGGGAGCGCGCCGGTGAGGAAGGTCGACTGGGCGGCGCAGGTGACGGCGGGCAGGACCGTGCCGAGCGGCGCCCGGCAGCCGGCCCGGGCGAGGGCCCCGAGGCGGGGCATGTGGTCGAGGAGACGGGGGGTGAGACCGACCACGTCGAGGACGAGCAGGGGGACGGGACGGTCCGGGGCGCTGCCGCCGGCCGGGGGTGTCGCGGTCTCGGACCGGGGAGGGGTCATGGCAGCTCCTTGAGGCCGAGGTCCGTCAACAGGTCGCGGGCCAGCGACAGTTCGGCGGCGATGCCGTCGGCGAGCTGGGGGCGGCCACGGGGGCGCAGGGCGGGCGGCAGGGCCTGCCAGGTGTAGGTCTCGACTTCGAGGTGCCGGGTGAGGGGGTGCGGGCCGCCGACGAGGCGGGTCAGCGCGGCTTTCGATACGGCGAGCGTGGAGGTGAGGGGCGCGGCGGGGGCCGCGTGCAGCGGGACGTGGAAGTGGGCCCGCCAGGGCGCGCTGTCGGGCAGGGCGTCGCCGGTCAGTGCCTCGCCGAGGTCGTCGGTGCCGTGTCGGCCGGTGGCGGTGACGGTGCGGGTCTGGTGCAGGAAACGGGGCTCGTCGAAGGCGGCGAGGGCCTCGCGTACGGCGGGGAGACGGGGGTGTTCGGCGTGCAGAGCGGCCGACAGCTGGGATTTGACGACGGGGACGCCGGCCTCGGTGAGCGCGTCCAGGGCGGTGTACGGGTCCTCGAAGGAGGTGGCGAGGTGGCAGGTGTCGACGCAGACACCGATGCGGTGGTGGCCGACGGCGGTGAGCGGGGCGAGGGCGTCGCCGGTGGTCTCGACGATGCAGCCGGGCTCCGGTTCCAGGCCGACGCGGATCGAGCGGCCGGTGAGCTCCGCGAGCGCGTCCAGTCGCTCGGCGAGCGTGAGCAGGGCGCGGTGAGCCGTGCCGGCACGCGCCGCGGTCCAGGTGGTGCGCCAGCCGAGGGGAAGGGTGGAGACGCTGCCGTCGGTGACGTCGTCGGGGAGGAGACCGGCGAGGACACGGGCCAGGGCCGTGGTGTGCTCGAGGCGTTCGCGGTCGGCCCAGTCCGGCTTGTACACGCGGTACTTGACCCGCTCGGCGCCGAAACCCTGGTAGGGGAAGCCGTTGAGGGTGACCACTTCCAGGCCCCGCCGGTCGAGTTCGGTGCGCAGATCACGCAGCGCGGACGGGTCGGTGTCGAGGGCGAGGGCGGCGTCCCCGGCGAGCCACAGGCCGATGCCGAGCCGGTCGCGGCCCAGGCGGCGCCGGACGGGTTCGCAGTGGTCGCGGAGCTGGGCGAGGACCCCGTCGAGGGTCTCGGCGGGGTGCACATTGGTGCAGTAGGCGAGGTGGACGGTCGTGCCGTCGGGGTGGCGGAAGCGCATCGGTCACTCCCCGCCACGCAGCACGGAGTTGCCCTCATGGGTGGCCCCGGGAGCGGCGACGTCGAGGTTCAGCCGGCCGCTGAGACCGTAGAAGGCGACCGGGTTGCGCCACAGGACACGGTCGACGTCGTCCTCGGTGAAACCCTCCGCCAGCATCAGGTCGCCGACGCCGCGGGTCTTGAGCGGGTCGCTCCTGCCCCAGTCGGCGGCCGAGTTCACCAGGATCCGCTCAGGGCCGTACGCGCGCAGGATCCCGATCATCCGGCGCTCGTCCATCTTGGTGTCCGGATACACGGAGAAGCCCAGCCAGCACCCGCTGTCCCACGCCTCCTTCACCGTGGTCTCGTTGAGGTGGTCGACCAGGACACGGTCCTCCGGCAGGGCGGACTCCCGGACGACGTCGAGGGTGCGGCGCAGGCCGGCGAGCTTGTCGCGGTGCGGGGTGTGCACGAGCGCGGGCAGCCCGTGCTCCGCGGCGAGGTGCAGCTGGGCGGCGAGGGCGGTGTCCTCCGCGGGGGTCATCGAGTCGTAGCCGATCTCACCGACGGCGACGACCTGGTCCTTGACGAGATACCGGGGCAGCTCGTCCAGGACCGGGACGCAGCGCGGATCGTTCGCCTCCTTGGGGTTCAGGGCGAGCGCGCAGTGGTGGGCGATGCCGTACTGGGCGGCACGGAAGGGCTCCCAGCCGAGGAGGGAGTCGAAGTAGTCGAGGAAGCTGGCGGGCGACGTGCGGGGCTGGCCGAGCCAGAAGGACGGCTCCACGACGGCGCGGACACCGGCCGCGTACATCGCCTCGTAGTCGTCGGTGGTCCTGGAGGTCATGTGGATGTGGGGGTCGAAGACGCGCATCAGGACTCCTTGCCGTGGGGGGAGCCGGTCAGGGCCAGGACGCGGTACAGGTCCCCGGGGACGGGACGGTCCGCGGCGGTGCGTTCGGCGGCGTGGTCGCCGAGCATGCGGGCGAGTTCGGCGTCGCCGCGGGCGCGCTCTTCGAGGGCTGCCACCTCCTCGACCGGCACTCCGGTGAAGAGGCACTTCAGGACGGCGTGGCGCCAGGCGTGGGCATCGAGGTGCCGGGCCGCGTAGGGGCCGACGGCGGCGGCCAGGAGCCGGGTGTCGTTGGTGCGCAGGGCGTCCTCGACGAGCGGCAGGGCCTGCGGGCCGGGCAGGAGGTGGTGCAGGGCCTTCAGGACGGCGCGCCGTTCGTCGGCGGTGCCCTGGAAGTACACCCTGGTGAGCGCCACGGGGTCGGCGCGGGCGGCGTGGAGGACGAGCACGCGGGCGGCGTCGGCGTACCGGCTGCCGCAGCGGCGCCCGGCCTCGGCCAGGCGCAGCTCCCACACGGAGATGGGGCCGTGGATGCCGGGATGCGCGGCCGCCTCTTCGAGCGCCTGGCGCAACCAGGCGCGGGCGGCGGGAGGAAGGTGGGTCTCGAGGTGGGCCCGCAGGGCGTCGAGGGGGGCGGTGGCGGCGCCCTGGGATGTGGTGGCCGGGGTTGCCGCGGTGGTGCGCGGGCGGGTCGTCATGGGGTGCTCCCTTCGGGGGTGGCGGAGGGCTCGCCGGGTGGTACGGACGCCGCCGCCGCGCGGCGGAGGAAGGGGAGGGAGAGTTCGGCCTGGTGGGGTCCCGCGTGGGAGTGGCGGGGCAGTTCGACGACCGTCAGACCCTGGTAGCCGGTGGCGGACAGGGCGGCGAGGACGGGCGGGAAGTCGATCTCGCCGTCTCCGAACGGCAGGTGCTCGTGGACGCCCCGGCGCATGTCCTCGATCTGGACGTGGCGCAGCCAGGGAGCCGCGGCACGGACGCAGTCGACGGGAGGGAGGGGTTCGAGGCACTGGCAGTGACCGATGTCGAGGGTGAGGCCGAGGGGCTGCGGGTCGCCGAGGAGGAGACGCAGGTGGTGGAAGTCGGCGAGGGTGGCGAGGAGATGACCCGGTTCGGGCTCGACGGCGAGCGGGACGCCGGCGGTGGCGGCGGCGTCCAGGACCGGGGTGAGGGATGCGGCGAGACGCTGCCAGGCGGTGTCCCGGCCCGTGCCGGGCGGGACGGTTCCGCTGAAGCAGTGCACGGCGTGCGCACCGAGGTCGCCCGCCACCCGCACCGCGCGGAGCAGCAGGTCGACCCGGCGGCCGCGGCCCCCGGGGTCCGCGTCCAGGAGGGAGGGGCCGTGCTTGCGGCGCGGGTCGAGGACGTAACGGGCGCCGGTCTCCACGGTGACCTCCAGCCCCAGCGCGTCGAGCCGGTGTGCGACGCGCCGGGTGCGGGCGGCCAGGTCCGGCGCGAGCGGGTCGAGGTGCATGTGGTCGAGGGTCAGCCCGACGCCGTCGTAGCCGAGGTCGGCGAGCAGGCAGATGGCGTCCTCGAGACGGAGGTCGGCGAGGCCGTTGGTGCCGTACCCGAAACGGAGCGGGTGCGGGGGTGCTTCGGCACCGGGCAGCGGGGGCCTCATGTGACACTCACCCGCCTCGCGAGTCTCCGGACGACCGGGGCCAGCGCGACCGTGAGCAGCGCGGAGGTGGTGGCCGTGGACCGCGCGGCGAGCGCGGCCTGGAGGGGGATCGTGGCGCGGATGCCGGCACCGACGGCTCGCTGGGTGAGAGGGGGTGACGGGTTGAGGGCGGCGTGGACGTAGGGGCGGGCGGTGGTCGCGGCGTAGGCGACGGAGAGTGCCGTGGTCAGCAGCGCGGGCAGGCGCGGGTCTCGGCGGCTCGACGGCCGGCGATGCGGTGGCCGGCGGCTCAGCAGCCACGTCAGCGCACCCGACGTGGCCAGGGCTGCGAGGGGCGCCGCCGGTGTGCCGTCGCGGGTTTCCTGGCGGGAGACCGTCGTGACCGCGAGGGTGTGGCTACTCAGGAGTGCCGCCGAGGGGAGGGCCGGGCGGACGTGGCCGGCCGTGGCCGCGGCGCCGAGGAGAAGGTCCAGGCCGCGGGCGGCGGCCATGGCCGACGGGCCCACGGGCGTGCGCTTCAGGACGAGGTCGTACGACCAGACGGTCGCTGCCAGAGGCGCCGCGACCGCCAGCGCCGGGCGGCCCGCCCGGGCGGCCAGGCCAAGACCGGCTGCGGTGAAGGCGCAGGCCGCGGTGAAGGCCGCGGCCGGCCGGACACGGCCGGACGGAAGAGGGCGGTGAGGGCGCTCGGCGGCGTCCTCCCTCCGGTCCGCCCAGTCGTTGAGGGCCATGCCGGCCTCGTACAGACAGACGGAGGAGGCGATGGCGAGCAGGGTGCGGTGATTGGGGCGTGCGGTGAGGGCGGCGGCACCCGCGAGGGCGTCCCCGGGGACCGTGCAGAGCGCGGGGAGGCGCAGGAGTTCGGCCCAGGCACCCAGGTGGTGGATGCGGGGTGCCCGGGTGCCGGGCGCGGTGTCCGCGGGGCGGCGGCCCCCGTCGGCGTCCGGGGCTCCGTCGGGCGACGGCTCGGTGGCCGGGGCTCCGTCGGGCGACGGCTCGGTGGCCGGGGCTCCGTCGGGCGACGGCGACGGCGACGGTACGGTGCGTGGCCTTGTGGCCGGCCCGGTCGGGACGGACGCCGGCGCGTCGGCCCGACGCGTGGCCTCTCCCCCGCTCACGCCTCCCCTCCGGCGCTCAGCCGACGGGCGAACCTCTCCAGTTCCCCGTACTGCTCCGCCAAGGACGACGGCGCGTCACCGACGGGGTCCTTGAAGAAGAAGGCGAGTTCGGGGCGCGGGCCGGACAGTCCCCGCTCGTGGGCGCGGGCGAGGAGACGGACCAGGTCGAGGACGAGAGGAGCCGCCAGGGCCGAGTCGCAGCCCTGCCAGATGGTCTGCAGGATCATGCGGGTGCCGAGGAAACCGTCGAAGGCGATGTGGTCCCAGGCGGTCTTCCAGTCGCCGAGGGCGGGCACGTCGTCGATGTGGACCCGGCCCTCGGGAGTGGTGCCCAGGGTGTCGGCGAGGACGCGTTCCTTGCCGGCGTTCTTGGCGGCAGCGGCCGCCGGGTCGGCCAGGGCCGCTCCGTCACCGCCGCCCAGCAGGTTGGTGCCGGACCAGGCCCGCACGGTGAGCGCCCGCTGGGTGAACATCGGGCCGAGGACGGAACGCAGGAGGGTCTGGCCGGTCTTGCCGTCACGGCCGGCGTACGGCAGACCGCTCGACGCGGCGAGCGGGGCGAGGGCGGGGTGGTGCAGGCCCGCGGAGGGAGTGAAGTTGACGTACGGGCAGCCGGCGCGCAGGGCGGCCGCCGCGTACAGCGAGCTCGGTGGGAGGGCGGGGCCCGGCGGCGCGGGTTCCGTGGAGGCGACGTTCACCACGACCGCGCGGGCCAGGCCGTTGCGTCGTACGAAGTCGCGCAGGTCCGTGGTGAAGGCGCTGATCAGCTGCTCCTCGTCGCGGGTGTCGCCGGGGAGGGGGCCGCCCGGTCTGATCTCCCGGTCGGCGGCCGTGAGTTCGGCCGCGACGGCGGAGGGCAGACCGGGTGGGAGGACCCCGCCGGCGGCGAGCTGTTCGGCGCGCTTGGGCACAGGACAGTCGAGCGTGTCGTGCCCGCCGAACACCAGGGACGACAGGGCGGGCAGGCCGCTGCCGGCGAACGCCGCGGTCTCGGTGACCAGGCCGGTCGGCGGGTGCAGTCCCGCGGTCAGGGCGGCGCAGCCCGCCACGACGGTGGTGGCGACGGAGCCGCGGGCGCCGATCAGCCAGACGCCGACGCGAGGGGGGAGCGAGCGGGGCGCGGACATGGGCAGCCTCCTTGTCGGGCGCGAACCTCGGCGTGGAAGGGCGGGAAGATCAGGAAAGGGAGGGAAGGCGGGGAAGGCAGGGGAAGGCGGGGGCGGCAGGGGAAGGCGGGGGCGGCAGGGCAAGGCCGGGGATGGGGTGGTGACGGCGGGCGGAGGTCCGGCGTCCTCCGCCCGCCGCCGTTCAGTCGCCCCGCGCGGGCAGTTCCTTGATCCGGACGTTGCGGAAGGACACCTGGTCGTCGGCTCCGTGGTTCTGCAGGCCGAGATGCCCGTCGCGCAGGCTCCGGACGGGATCGGTGTTCGTGAAGTCGTTGATCTTCACTCCGTTGAGCCAGACGCGGAGTCGTTCCCCCTCCACGCGGATCTCGTACGTGTTCCACTCCCCCGGCGGGTTCAGCGCACGGTCGCGCTTCTTCAGGTCGGCGGACTGGAAGCCGTAGACGGACCCGGTCGTCCTCTCGGGCACGTCGGTGGCGTCGATCTGGACCTCGTAGCCGTTGTGCACCGCCGACCACGGATCGTCGGAGGGCGGGAAACCGACGAACACACCGGAGTTGTCGTCGCCGGACGCACCGGACATCCTCCAGTCGAGCTTCACCGAGTACGACGACAAGCCCGACGCGGCGTACCAGAGCAGGCCCATCCCGCCCGAGGACATGAGGGTGCCGTCGTCGTCCAGGGTGAAGGAGCCGGGGCCGGCCTGCTTCCAGCCGTCCAGTGACGTGCCGTCGAAGAGTGGACGGTATCCGGTCTCCGGTCGGCAGTCGGCCTGAACCTCGCCGACTGCATACAGTATTCCGCCGACCAGGTGTGTGCGGAATACCGGATCCGCGTACGACTCCTTCGTGTGACCGCCGCCGGTGTAGAAGGCGCGGCCACCCTGGTAGTTCTGGCACCAGGCGATCGGGTGGTCGCCGTCCATGGTGCCGCCGGTGTACGAGGACTCGTCGAGGGAGGCCAGGACGTGGGCCCGGTCGCGCGGGTTGGAACGGTAGTCGTACCACTCGTCGGTGCGGTTCCAGGTCCTGGCGAGCCCCGAGGTCGCCGGGTGGGCACGGTCCTCGACGACGACCGTCGCGGGCTGGATCGCCGGGTGCGACCGGAAGTAGGCGCCGGCGAGGCCGCCGTAGAAGGCCCAGTCGTACTCGGTGTCGGCGGCCGCGTGGATGCCGACGTACCCTCCGCCGCGCCGGATGTAGTCCTCGAAGGCCCGCTGCTGGGTGTCGTCGAGGACGTCCCCGGTCGTCGAGAGGAACACGACCGCGTCGTAGCGCCGCAGGTTGGACGGCGTGAACGCGCCCGCGTCCTCCGTGGCGTCGACCGTGAAGCCGCCGGTCTCGCCGAGCTGTTCCACCGCGGCGATGCCGTCGGGGATCGAGTCGTGCCGGAAGCCGGCCGTCTTCGTGAAGACCAGCACCCGTTCCTCCCGCGGGGAGGGGGCGTGCGAGACGGCGGGCCCCGAGACGCAGCCCAGCAGCAGGGCGGCTCCCACGACTGCCGTGGTCAGTCGACTGGTTGAGCGCATGGCAGCCTCCTCTCAGCCTGTCGTGAAGGTGAAGTCGTCGACTTCGTACAGGGCATCGGAACCGCTCCCCTTGAAGACGAGGTAGAGGGTGGTGGTGCCCCTGGGGGCGCGGGAGAGGTCGGCGCCGACGTCCTGGAAGGTGTCCCAGCCGCCGGTCACCGGCACGGTCGTCTTGCCGAGCAGGGTGCCGGTCGGCGAGCCGGCGCGGACCTCGAGGGTGCCGCCGGTGCCCGCGGAGGAGACGCGCGCGGTGATCTTCCGGGCGTCGGCGAGGGCGTACGGCGTGAAGGAGATCCAGTCGCCGTGGGTGATCCCGCCGACGGTCCTGCCGCCGTGCGCGTTCGCGCGCGGGGTCACGGTGACGCCGAAGGAGTCGCCGAAGTGCTCGGCCTGGCGGTGGCGGGGCTGGAGGAGGTTCTGGTCGTGCGAGGTGAGCGCGGCCTGGCCGCCGCCTCCGCCGTCGGTGTACTCGGCGTCGAACACGCCGAAGATGTCGGCGTCGTCGTCATGGCCGCCGTCGGCGCTGGTCCGGATGGTGCCGGTGCAGCCGTTCGCGGAGGTCACGGGGTGGCCGTGGCTGTCGTGGCCGAGGATGAAGGTGACCTTGACCTTGGCGCAGTCGATGGTCCGGTCCTCGGGGTCGGTGACCCGCACCGTGAAGGGGATCGCGTCACCGAAGGTGAACATCCGGCCGTCCTGGGGGAGTTCGAGCGTCACCCGGGGAGCGGTGTTGCCGACCACGATCTGCACGCTGGCGCTACCGGTGCGGCCGCTCGGGTCCTTCGCGGTCACGGTCGCCGTGTAGGTGCCGTTCTTCCTGTAGCGGTGGGTGGGGTTCGCCGCGGTGGACGTGGTGCCGTCGCCGAAGTCCCAGCTGTAGGTGAGGGCGTCGCCGTCCTGGTCGGTCGTGCCCGCGGAGGAGAAGCGCACCCTGAGCGGCGCCTGGCCGGAGGTGCGGTCGGCCGCGGCCTGGGCGACCGGGGAGTGGCCGTCGGTGGCGTTCTCGATGCGGTACAGGGCGGAGTGCTCGTCGCCGCCGAACCAGGAGACGCCGTAGTCGAGGACGTAGAGGGCGCCGTCGGGGCCGAAGGCCATGTCCATGATCTGGGTGCCGGTCCACGGTACGTCGTTGATCGTCTGCACGGTGCCGTCGGCGTCGCTGGTGATGCGCTTGATCCAGCGGCGGCCGAACTCCCCGGCGAAGAAGTCCCCGTCGTAGGCCTCCGGGAACTTCACCGGCGAGTCGAGCGCGGGGTCGTAGTGGTAGACCGGGCCGCCCATCGGGGACTCGGAGCCGTCGCCGAACTCGGGCAGGGAGGCGCCGTCGTACGGGATCCAGGCGGGCTGGGCCGGGGGCAGGTCGATGAGGCCGGTGTTGTGCGGTGAGGTGTTCTTCGGGGCGGTGCAGTCGAAGGGGGCGCCGGATACACCCGTCGCGAAATCGTATGCAATATACGGGTCGTTGTCGCCCGTACAGAACGGCCACCCGAAGTTGCCGGGCCCGGTGACACGTGCGAACTCGACCTGGCCGGCCGGTCCGCGCGCGGGGTCGGCGGCGCCGGCGTCGGGGCCGTAGTCGCCGACGTAGAGGATCCCGGTCTCCTGGTCGACGCTGAAGCGGAACGGGTTGCGGAAGCCCATCGCGTAGATCTCGGGCCGCGTCCTGTCGGTGCCGGGCGGGAAGAGGTTGCCGGCGGGGATGGAGTACGAGCCGTCGGCGTCGACCTTGATGCGCAGGATCTTGCCCCGCAGGTCGTTGGTGTTGCCGGAGGAACGCCGGGCGTCGAAGGCCGGGTTGCGGTTCGGACGCTCGTCGATGGGCGTGAAGCCGTCCGACTGGAAGGGGTTCGTGTCGTCGCCCGTCGACAGGTACAGGTTGCCCGCCGCGTCGAAGTCGATGTCGCCGCCGACGTGGCAGCACAGGCCGCGGGAGGCCGGGACGTCGAGGATCTTCGTCTCGCTGGCGGTGTCCAGCGTCCCGTCGGCCTTCAGGACGAACCGGGAGAGACGGTTGACGCCGTCGAAGGGGGCGAAGTCGGCGGCCGTTCCGGTCTCCGGGCCGTCGCCCGCGGGGGTGTTCAACGGCGGTGCGTAGTAGAGGTAGATGAAACGGTTCGTGGTGAACCCCGGGTCCACCCCGATGCCTTGGAGGCCCTCCTCGTCGTGGGAGTAGACGTCGAGCTTGCCCGCCAGGCGGGTGGTGCCCGCGGCGTCGGTGATGCGGAGTTCGCCGTCGCGGGAGGTGTGCAGGACCGAGCGGTCGGGGAGGACCGCGAGCGACATCGGCTCGCCGACCTCGGCCTCGCCCTTCGCGAGGGTGACCTGCTGGAAGTCCTCCGCGGCGGCCGCCGCGGGTGCCTGGCCGGCGACGGCTGCACCGGCCTGGGGTGCGGTGAGGGTGAGGGACGCCCCTGCCAGCAGGGCTCCGCTCAGCAGGGCGACCGCCCTGCGCAGCGAGTGGCGTCGTCCATGGGTCCTGTTTCTGCCGGTGCGGGTGGTGCGGTCGTTCCCGTGCACGGGTGCCTCCAGGATGGGGCCGGTTGTACGGGCGGGTGCTTTGCGCCGGGATGCGCCGTCATCCCGGAGAGCGGAAAAGGAGCTTCGGTGGTGCTCAGTTGCCGAACGCCGCGTCGAAGGAGGCCGACGGCGGCTCGAAGTCGTAGGCCTTGAGGCGGGTCAGGGCCTCGGGCGCGCCCTGGAGCCGGTCCATGCCGGCGTCCTCCCACTCCACGGAGACGGGGCCCTGGTAGCCGATGGAGCGCAGCATGCGGAAGACGTCCTCCCAGGGGACGTCGCCGTGGCCGGCGGACACGAAGTCCCAGCCGCGGCGCGGGTCGCCCCAGGGCAGGTGGGAGCCGAGGCGGCCGTTGCGGCCGTCGAGGCGCTTGCGGGCCTCCTTGCAGTCCACGTGGTAGATGCGGTCGCGGAAGTCCCAGAGGAAGCCGACCGGGTCGAGGTCCTGCCAGACGAAGTGGCTGGGGTCGAAGTTGAGGCCGAAAGCCGGTCGGCGGTCGACCGCATCCAACGTGCGTACAGTCGTCCAGTAATCGTATGCAATCTCACTGGGGTGGACCTCGTGCGCGAACCGCACGCCCTCCGCGTCGAAGACGTCGAGGATCGGGTTCCAGCGCTCGGCGAAGTCCTCGTACCCGCGCTCGATCATCGTCTCGGTGGCGGGCGGGAACATGGCCACCAGGTGCCAGATGGCGGAGCCGGTGAAGCCGATGACGGTGTTGACACCGAAGGCGGCCGCGGCGCGCGCGGTGTCGGCGATCTCGGCGGCGGCCCGCCGGCGGACGCCTTCCGGTTCGCCGTCGTCCCAGATGCGGGCGGGCAGGATGGACCGGTGGCGTTCGTCGATGATGGCGTCGCAGACGGCCTGCCCCACCAGGTGGTTGGAGACGGCCCAGCACTTCAGGCCGTACTTCTCCAGGAGCTGGTGGCGGGACTTCACGTACGTGGGGTCGGCGAGGGCCTTGTCCACCTCGAAGTGGTCGCCCCAGCAGGCGAGTTCGAGGCCGTCGTAGCCGAAGTCGCGGGCGAGGCGGCAGACCTCCTCCAGGGGCAGGTCGGCCCACTGGCCGGTGAAGAGTGTGAACCTGCGCGGCATGGTAGGGCCCTCCTCAGTCGGCGATCGGGGTGTAGACGGAGTTCTTCTCGGCGCTCTCCTCCACCGCGGCGAGGACGCGCTGGACCTGGAGCCCGTCGGCGAAGGAAGGTTCGGGCCGGTGGCCTGCGGCGATGGCGTGGACGAGGTCGCGCGCCTGGTGGACGAAGGTGTGCTCGTAGCCGAGGCCGTGGCCCGGGGGCCACCAGGCGTCCAGGTAGGGGTGGTCGGGTTCGGTGACGAGGATGCGGCGGAAGCCGGCGTGCGCGCCGGGTTCGGTGGCGTCGTGGAACCACAGCTCGTTGAGGCGTTCCAGGTCGAAGGCCAACGAGCCGCGCTCACCGTTGAGTTCCAGGCGCAGGGCGTTCTTGCGGCCGGTGGCGTAGCGGGTCGCCTCGAAGGAGGCGAGGGCGCCGGAGGCGAAGCGTCCGGTGAACAGGGCGGCGTCGTCGACGGTGACCGTGCCGGTGCCGGTGACCGTGCCGGTGCCGGCGGCCAGGCCGCTGGTCGTTCCGCCGGGCAGCGGCCGCTGCCGTACGAACGTCTCGGTGAGCGCGGAGACGCCGGCCAGCCGCTCCCCCGCGAGGTGCTGTGCGAGGTCGACGATGTGGGCGCCCAGGTCGCCGAGCGAACCGGAGCCGGCCGACTCGCGGCGCAGTCGCCAGGTCAGTGGGAACTGCGGGTCGACCAGCCAGTCCTGAAGGTACGTCACCCGCACGTGCCGCAGGGTGCCGAGGCGGCCGTCGGCGACCATCTGCCGGGCCAGGGAGGTGGCGGGCACCCGGCGGTAGTTGAAGCCGACCATCGCCAGCCGGCCCGCGGCGTAGGCCGATTCGGCGGCGCGCGCCATGGTCTCCGCCTCCTCGACGGTGTTCGCGAGGGGCTTTTCGCACAGGACGTGCTTGCCGGCCGCCAGCGCGGCGAGGGCGATCTCGGCGTGGCTGTCGCCGGGCGTGCAGATGTCGACGAGGTCGACGTCGTCCCGTTCGACCAGTGCCCGCCAGTCGGTCTCGGTCGCCGCCCAGCCGTGCCGGTCGGCCGCCGCGCGTACGGCGACCGCGTCACGGCCGCAGAGGGCGGCGAGGACCGGGCGGCGGGGCAGGTCGAAGACGCGGCCCGCGGTGCGCCAGCCCTGGGAGTGGGCGGCGCCCATGAAGGCGTAGCCGACCATGCCGACGCGCAGCGGTGGCTTGCCGGCCTCCGGTCCCGCTGACTGCTGCGGCTGTTCCATGCAGGTGTCCTCCTCGTCGTCGTGGCGCGGTGGGGGGGTGGGGCCTGCGCGGTGGGTGGCGCGGGCTGTCCGGGCGAGGCGCCTCAGGGGAAGGCGGTGGTCCGGTCGTGGCGGGCGTGGCGCGGGACGGTGGGGTGGGGCGGGCGCGGGGCCGGGATCGGTCCCCGGGCCGGAGTCGGTGGCCTGTGTCCGGCGGGACGGCACCGGTACCGGCCTCTCCCGGGGTGGGCCCCGGGGGTTGCCGGTGATTTCCGCGCGGCGAGCGGCTGCGGGCCCTCGGCGGTGCGGGCCCGGCCGCGGGCGAACGGCACTTGGCAGGTGAACCGCGGCGGGCCGCCGGGGCAGGGTGCGCCCGGCCCCGGCGCAGGGCGGGTGGCCTCCTCCCGGGCGCCACCGGGGCCGTACGGCGGGCAGCTGCGCCACCGGTCGAGCAGGACCGCTCGGCCGCCGACGGTCCGGCCGGAGCCCGTCCCGGTCCCCCCGGTCCGCACCGGCCGGGGTGCCGCCGCCCGGCCCGGCACCCCTGAACCGCTGTGACGGGCCGGCGCCCTCGACCGGTCCGCCCACCTCACCGGAAGCCGGTGGACATGTACTGGTCGACGTTCTCCTTGTCGACGACCGCCGAGTAGAGGGTGATCGACGCGGGGATCTCGTACTCGGCGAGGCCGCCGGCGCCCTTGCCCTGGCCGAGGGCGCGGGCGAGGTCGATGGCGGAGGCGGCCATCGTGGGCGGGTAGAGGACGGTCGCCTTCAGGACGCCGCTGTCCTGCTTGATCGCCTGGAAGGCGGAGAGGGCACCGGCTCCGCCGACCATGAGGAAGTCGTCGCGGCCCGCCTGCTCGACGGCGCGCAGCGCGCCCACGCCCTGGTCGTCGTCGTGGTTCCACAGCGCGTCGAACGTCGGCTGGGCCTGGAGGAGTTGGGCCATCTTGGCCTGCCCGGACTCGACCGTGAACTCGGCTGCCTGGCGGGCCACCTTCTTGATGTTGGGGTAGTTCTTCAGGGCGTCGTCGAAGCCCTGGGTGCGTTGCTTGGTGAGCTCGAGGTTGTCCAGGCCGGCCAGTTCGATGACGCGGGCGTCGGCCTTCCCCTTGAGCTTCTCGCCGATGTAGTGGCCGGCGTTGAGGCCCATGCCGTAGTTGTCGCCGCCGATCCAACAGCGGTATGCCTGGGGCGAGTTGAAGATTCGGTCGAGGTTGATGACCGGGATGCCCGCGCGCATCGCCTTCAGGCCGACCTGGGTGAGGGCCTTGCCGTCGGCGGGCAGGACGACGAGGACGTCGACCTTCTTGTTGATGAGGGTCTCGATCTGGCCGATCTGCTGGGCGGTGTCGTTCGAGCCCTCGGTGATCTCCAGGGTCACGTCGGAGTACTTCTTCGCGCGGTTCTCGGCGTTGTCGTTGATGGCGTTGAGCCAGCCGTGGTCGGCCTGGGGTCCGGCGAAGCCGATGGTGACCTGCTTGCCGGGCTTGTCGTCGGCGGCCGGCCGGTCGTTCGCGGCCGGCTCCTCGCTCTTCGGATCGTTGCTGGTGCAACCCGTGAGGAGGGTGCCGGCCGAGACGGCGGCGGTCCCGAGGAGCAGGCCTCTGCGGCTGGTGAAGCGGCTCGTGAAAGACGTCGGCTCTGGCATGACGGTGAACCCTTTCCTCAGGTCGTGCTCGCGGTACGGCGCTGGACCAGCACGGCGGCGACGATGATCGCGCCCTTGGCGATCTGCTGGACGTCGCTCTGCAGGTTGTTCAGGGCGAAGATGTTGGTGATCGTGGTGAAGATCAGCACGCCGAGCACGGAGCCGGTGATGGTGCCGCGGCCCCCGCTGAGCAGGGTGCCGCCGATGATCGCGGCCGCGATGGCGTCGAGTTCGTAGAGGTTGCCGTTGGTGTTCTGGCCGGAGCCGGACAGGATGATCAGCAGGAAGGCGGCGATGCCGCAGCACAGTCCGGACAGCAGGTAGAGGTAGAGCCGCTGGCGTCGTACGTCGATGCCGGCGAGGCGGGCGGCCTCCGCGTTGCCGCCGACGGCGATGGTGCGCCGGCCGAAGGTGGTGCGGTTCAGCAGGAGCCAGCCGATGATCGTCACGACTGCGAAGATCATGACGAGGGGCGGCACGCCGAGCACGTACGCGTCGCGCTCGCCGAGGTCGAGGATGCCGTCGACGGTGACGATCTGCGTCTTGCCGTCCGTGATCTGGAGGGCGAGTCCGCGGGCCGAGGCGAACATGGCGAGCGTGGCGATGAACGGGACCATCCCGCCGTACGCGATCAGCAGCCCGTTGACCAGGCCGCAGCCCAGGCCGACGAGGACGGAGGTGAAGAGGATGCCGCCGAAGCCGTACTCCTGGGTGGCGACGGTGGTCGCCCACACGGAGGCGAGGGCGACGATCGCGCCGACGGACAGGTCGATGCCGCCGGAGGTGATGACGAAGGTCATGCCGACGGTGACGACACCGATCACGGAGCCCTGGGTGAGGACGAGTTGGAGGTTGCGGGTGTCGAGGAACTCGTCGGGCTTGGTGATGCCGCCGATGACGATCAGCGCGGCCAGCACTCCGAGGAGGGAGAGGGTGCGGACGTCGGCGCGGGCGACGAGGCCGCGCCAGCCGGGGAGGTGGACCTGGGGCACCTTGTCGGTGCCGCCCCTCGGTGGGGAGACGGGCTGCGTCATGACGCGGGGCTTCCTTCCATGACGAGGTCGAGTACGCGGTGTTCGTCGAGTTCGCGGGCGGGCGCGGTGTGCACGACGCGGCCCTCGCGGAGCACCAGGACGCGGTCGGCGAGGCCGAGCACCTCGGGGACCTCGCTGGACACCAGCAGCACGGCGATGCCTTCCGTCGCCAGTCGGCGGACGACTGCATACAGTTCGGCGCGGGCGCCGACGTCGACACCGCGGGTCGGTTCGTCGAGCAGCAGGACGCGGCACCCGCGCAGCAGCCAGCGCGCCAGGACGGCCTTCTGCTGGTTGCCGCCGGACAGCGTGCGGACCGGCACGGACGGGTTGTCGGGCCGCAGCGACAGCTCACGGGTGGCGGCGCGGGCCGCGCCGCGTTCGGCGCCGCGGTCGATCCAGCCGGCCCGCGAGAAGCGGGAGAGGGAGGAGACGGAGACGTTGCGGGTGACGGACTCCAGCATCAGCAGCGCCTGCGCCTTGCGTTCCTCGGGGGCGAGGCCGAGTCCCGCGCGGACCGCCGCCCGTACGCTGCCCGCCTTCAACGGGCGCCCGCCGACGAGGACTTCGCCGGCCGTCGGTTTGCGGGCGCCGTAGATCGTCTCGAGGATCTCGGAGCGTCCGGATCCGACCAGTCCGGCGAGGCCGACGATCTCTCCGGGCCGCAGGGTCAGGTCGAGGGGCTCGAACTCGCCGTCCCGGGCGAGGCCCCGGACCTCCAGCAGCGGCGTCCCGGCGGCCGGCGCGGCCCGTGCCGGCCGCTCGGGGAAGACGTACTCGACGTTGCGTCCCGTCATCAGCGCGACGACCTCACGGGTCGGCGTCGTCTTCGCGGGCAGCCCCCCGGCCACCGCGCGGCCGTCCTTGAGCACGGTCACCCGGTCCCCGATGCGGCGGATCTCCTCCAGGCGGTGGGAGATGTAGACGACGGCGACGCCGTCGGCGGTGAGGTCGCCGACGATGCGGAAGAGATTGTCGACCTCGTCCGGGTCGAGGGCGGCGGACGGCTCGTCCATCACGATGAGCCGGACGTCGTGCGAGAGCGCCCGCGCCATCGAGACGATCTGCTGCTGCGCCGCCGACAACTCGCCCACCAGCCGGGCCGGGTCGATCTCCGGATGCCCGAGCCGCCGTAGGAGTTCCGCTGTCGATGTGCGTGCGGTCCTTGCGCGTACGACGAAGCCGGCGGTGGTGGGTTCGTGGCCGAGGTGGACGTTCTCGGCCACCGACAGGTGTTCCACCAGGTCGAGTTCCTGGTAGATGGTGGCGATGCCGAGGCGCATGGCGGCGATCGGTGAACGCAGGGTGACGGCGTCACCGCGCCAGCGGATCGTGCCGCCGTCGGGCTGGTGGGCGCCGGCCAGCACCTTGATGAGGGTCGACTTCCCGGCGCCGTTCTGGCCGAGCAGGCAGTGCACTTCGCCGGCCTGGACGTCGAGGTCGACGCCGTCCAGGGCCCGGACTCCGGGGAACGACTTGGTGATGCCGGACATGCTGAGCAGCGGTGGTTCTGGTGCCATGTGGGTTCCCCTCGGCGGGCGTGCGGGCCGGAGTCAGGGCGGAACGCGGGATGTGGGGCGTTCTCGGGGCAGGGCAGAGCAGTGCGCTGTGCGGGCGGGGCGTGCGGGACTCGGTGGTTACGAGGGCGGGGTCACGCGGGTGAGAACAGGTGGTCGCTGATCAGGCGGGCCGCGCCGATCACGCCGGCGGTGGGCCCCAACTCCCCCAGGACGATGGGCAGGTTGCCGGTCGCCAGGGGAAGTGACTGGCGGTAGACCTGGGTGCGGATGGCGGCGAGCAGGGTGTGGCCGAGGCCGGTCACCCCGCCGCCGATCACCACCAGGCCGGGGTTGAAGAAGGAGACGAGTCCGGCGATGACCTGGCCGACGCGGTTGCCGCCCTCGCGGATCAGGTCGAGGGAGGTCGCGTCGCCCGCGGCGGCCGCGGCGGCGACATCGGCGGCGGTGAGGACGCCGTTCGTCTCCAGCCGCGTCGCGAGCTCCGCCGAGAGGCCCTGCTGGGCCGCCTCCACCGCGTCATGGGCCAGGGCCGCGCCGCTGAAGTGGGCTTCCAGGCAACCGCGGTTGCCGCAGGCGCAGGGGCGTCCGTCGGGTACGGCCTGGATGTGCCCGATGTCGCCCGCGCTGCCCGTCGTCCCGCGGTAGACCTGGCCGCCGACGACGATGCCGCAACCGATACCGGTGCCGATCTTGACGCAGAGGAAGTCGGCGACGCTGCGGGCGACGCCCGCGTGCTGCTCCCCCATCGCCATGAGGTTCACGTCGTTGTCGACCATGACGGGGCAGCCGAGGTCCTGGCTGAGTGCCTCCCGCACGGGGAAGCCGTCCCAGCCCGGCATGATCGGCGGCGCGACCGGTACGCCCTCGGGGAAGCGGACCGGACCGGGAACACCGATGCCGGCGCCGTCGAAGCCTTCGGCGAGTCCCGTCGCCTTCAACTTCGCGGCCATGGCCAGTACCTGCTCGAAGACCGCGACCGGTCCCTCACGCACGTCGAGGGGCTGGTTGAGGTGCCCGAGCGTCTCCAGTTCGGCGTTGGTGACCGCGACGTCGACCGAGGTCGCGCCGATGTCGACGCCGAGAAAACGCAGTTGGGGGTTGAGCCGGACGTTGTGGGAGCGGCGGCCGCCGCGCGAGGCGGCGAGTCCGTCGGCCACCACCAGTCCCGTCTCCAGCAGCCGGTCGACCTCCACGGCCAGCTTGGACCGTGAGAGGTCGACCTGGTCGCCCAGTTGGGCACGGGAGTTGGGGCCGCCGTCGCGCAGCAGCTTGAGCAGCCGGGCCTGATGCGCGTTCGCGGGTCGTGCCGTCATGCGTCTCACGAGCCCCTCCCCGCCTCAATCGGCCGCCTGCTGTCGGGCTTTCGAGGGGAACGTAGCAGCGGTCGCCGGGACTGGGAAGAAGTCATGCACCAATTGCTGTGAACTTTCTCCACTCACAGGACAAAGGCCTGCTTCGGATGCGGACGCAAGGTGAGATCGGTTTCTCGTCCGGCGCCAGGTGGGGGCGGCGATCGGGAGAATCAGGCCCGCGGGGGCGTCTGCGGCGCCGGACTCGTCTGGGGCCGGGCGGAGTGGGAGGCCCCTGCGGGCACTGAGCCGATCCGGCCGTACTGAGGGACTCCGCCGGTGGGCGAGGCGCGGCCGGCGACCCGAACCGGCCCGGGGACGCCCTCGAACGGCGGGGCTTTCGGCCGGTGACGGCGGGGCTTTCGGCCGGTGACGGCGGTATGCGATCTACGAGCGACCGTATGGTCGCCGACGGCTGTATGCGGTCTCCGGGCGACCGTATTGCCGTTGGCGACTGTATGCGGTGTCCGAGCGACCGCGTGACCGGTGACGACCGTATGCGATCCGCAGACCGGCTACCGGGCGACTGGCGACCGTGTGCAGTCCGCGGACCGACCCCCACCTAGGCCGTGTATCGAAAGCGGATCTTGCACTGTGGGTGATCGCGGTTCGGACGGTAGGGAGATCTCACGGACGAGCAGTGGGCCGTGCTGGAGCCGTTGGTCCGAAGGGCGCGAACGCGGTTGACCGCCCGTCTGTCTTCCCCGTATGTACAAGGTGAGGCGTGGGTGCCCGACATGCTCAGAGAGGGGCACAACGGATGAGTTTCGAGCACAGCAGGGCTAGGGAGGAGTCCCTTGGCAGGGCATTCGCCGGTGCC